>CAMAXK010000040.1 GCA_945862365.1 Chlamydia trachomatis | reverse complement strand
AAAAAACTGCTTGAGAATAAAATTTCACCCTCTTCAGAACTAAATATTGGAAATATTGCCGCTGCCTTTAATATTGCTTTTTGGAAAGCGGGCAACTCTTCAGACTATCAGAAAATGATAGAACATCTTCTTGAAGAAAAAAGCGGCGGAATTATTGAAGTGACCACAAGTAGAGAAGAAAATGTTCTCATCCATAAAAAGCTAAAAGCCTATATTGAAAAAAGCATCGAAAAGAATATTAAAAAGGAGCGCCATTCATACTTTTTTATCCCCACCAAAAAGACTCAAAAGACAAAATCCTTTGCCTTCATGGATTCTTAGGCCACCCCTGTGACTTTACTGCCTATGAAAAGGATTTTGATGTAACGGCATTAAATCTTCCCGGTCATAATGGCACCCCATTTATCCCAAAAGAGGAATTTATCAATAATCTCTGCAATCTTCCCCCATTTCATGTAGTTGCCTATTCTATGGGAGCAAGAGTTGCCTTAGAAGCCCTTTTCTATAATAACGCCCCCTTCTTATCCCTCACCTGCCTTTGCCCAACCCTTGAGGTGAATGATCGAGAAAAGCGGATCAAAGAAGAAACTATGTGGAAAGAAACTCTTTCTAAAAGCACCATCAAAGACTTCATTAACTACTGGTATAAAAATCCCATTTTTGCAGGCTTTACCATCCCAAAACACAGGTATAAGCAAAATAAAGCCGATCTTTTAAAAGTCATGGACGAATATTCCATTTTAAACATGCCCCCTCTTCTGGAAAAGATTCAATCAACCTCTACAAGGGTTGGGTTTATTTATAAGAAAAACGACCAAAAAGCATCACCCCTGAATAAATATCCTCATCTACATTTTATCGATGCTACCTCTCATGCCATTCATATTGAAAACTCAAATGAGTGCTCATCTCACATTAAATCTATCTTACTACTATAAAGAGCAAATTTTTTTCTTGTTTCACCTTCTAAGTAGGTGGGGCAAACCATTCCAATAATCGTAAATAGAAGTATCTTTGCCCGTAAGTTCCTATCTTCAGAATCTGAGAGATTACCTTCTATACTAGAGGCCATGGAAGCGGCAATTTCAGCTTCTTTATCCTCTGCGGCAATCATTGTGATCACTTTGCAGCTCATCGATGATAACAGTGCCTCATCGCCTTGCTTCATGTAATCCACTACCTGTTGAACATTATTTCGAAAGAAATTTTTTAAAGCATTCATTTCATCCTCAGGAAAGTATTCTCTAATGTTACATTCATTTAGAATTGCAATACCTATAATATAGCCCACATCGATAAAGTTTAATAAGCAAAGTTTGCTCTGTTTTAATGAATTTTGCTCAACTATATCCACCCCATTTTTCTTGCATTTTACAAGTAAGTCAAATAACTGCTGTAATTCACTAATAAATATACGCAAAGTGTTAGCGGGCAACTTATTAAATTCATTTTGGTTTCTTTCTGCAAATTTTTGTAACTTTTTAATCAATGCAAGCGGAGGTAATACAATTGGATCATTTTTTACAGGTGATCTTTTATGTGTTATTAAAGCCCAAACCAACCCCGAAACGGCTGAAGTTGCTAAAACTGACCATTTACCCCTATTATAACGATTTTCAAACCACTGCCCAGCAAGTCCATTTCTAACACTTTCTAACATACTTTCTCCTTAAAATCTTTAAAGTTAACCATAAAGGGTTAATTAAGTAAATTCTATTTGAAGAATAACCTAAACTATGCGGTAAATAGTGGTATGAATGGCTTTGAAGATCGCTTTGGGGTGAACCCACCAGTAAAATATATGGAAGAGTATGAGATAAACAGTCTCTATCGTACTGATTTTAAACGATCTTACAAAGAAAAGTATAAAAAACTCAGTGATACACTCACTAAAACTAGAAAAAAGCAATTTGAAGCCTATTTCAGAAATCTTGATAAACGTGGGTCAGACCATTTCTATAGCAGGAGGGTTTTTCTCCGTTATATCAGTAAAAAAGTGGGCTATGGGGTGTTTGCAAACGCCGACATCCCCCCTTATTCAACCCTATGCCACTATGTGGGAAAAGTGATCCTTACTAAAAACCTCAAACCCGATCACGACTCAACCTTTTCCTTTAACCACTTTGAAAAATACTCTATCGATGCGATGAAAAAGGGAAATTGGGCTAGGTTTATGAACCATAGCGACCTTAATTCCCCCACAAACAACGTACTTGTCTGGGAGTACTACAGCAAAGACTCACCTTACATTGTTTTCACCTCAGGACATAAAGGGATAAAAAAAGGGACCCAGCTGCTCTACTCCTATGGTGAAGAATACTGGAAAGACCGAAAATCGCTTAAGCTTAAGTAATCCACTTTAGAAATCTGAATTGAAAAAATGACGGCTTATTTTTTTATAATAGTTGCGTCTATTTCGACTAACTGATTTTCATGTCCAAGAAGGGCTACACCTAAAAGAGTTGCCGGAGGCACAATTCCATTAAAATACTGCTTAACCGCTTGCCAAGCCTCACTTAAAGAGTCTATGTTACCAACAACATAGATAGTCATTTGTTGAATATCAGATTTATTAAACTGATAACAATTTAACAACAAATCAAGATTTGAAAGACATTTTTGCGCCTGTTTAAGCGGGCTATATAGATCTTCAATTTGACCTGCCTTGTTATGAGGCACCTGACCTGATATAAAAAGTTGATTCCCTACCAGGCTTGCATAGCGATATCCAGGAGTTGCTGCTAAGCCAGATTTTTCTTCTATTTCGTTCATTTGTTCTCCAATTTGCTTTACTCATCTTACGTAAGAGGAATTTAAGATATATATTAACACTCATAACGGTAAGGGGATTTATTTTCAAAGTAATCCATTGCATATATTTCATGTCTAGGAAGTCGACGATAAAATAATGATAAAACATCCCTAGCATTATAGAGCCTTCTTAACGCTATTCGACTGTCATCTTCAATTTCTTTTATTATTTTTTGCTCCATTTGTGCTTTCATTTTTGAAATAACCCAGTGATCTTTTGGAAATTCTGCATTAGCTACATATTGAAGTTCTTCCATGTAATAAATGAGAGAAGTAAAACTCTCTGATTCAAGAATAACCATCTGTTTATATAATAGCTGTGCAAACGCTTCCTGATCGCCATATAAATAAGCAGCAAAAGCTCCTTTTTCTAACAGATTGAGATAAAAAAATTGTTGCATCGGATGCTCTATTGGACTATCAATGTTCATAACTAAAGAAAGTATAGGTTTATAACATTTTTTATAACATTCTTTCGCGCGTTCTCTATCTCCACCTGGACAGCTCTTGTTAAAACAAAGGCCTGCAATTAAATACGGGCAATGAGGGTAACAAAATGTCTCCTCTTCATCAAGATATTGCCCAAGTTTTAGTCCAAGATATGCTGCTTCTTGATAGTACTTATAAGATTCATCAACCTCATACCTAAAATGTAAAAATTGCGCCTTTCTAATAAGCTGCTCCATACGAGCACTCAAGTACCAGCCGTCGTTTTCGCCTCTATGGGGCTCGGGTACAATTTCTTCTTCTGTCCATTTCCCCTCAGCAATTGCATCAGGATACTTCCCAGCAAATACTGCGCCAATACATAAAATACATAACATCAATTTTTTCATCTTTTTCCACCCGAATTTAAACTTTTTATTACCCTTTTCTTAACCCATGTCCAAAATTAACCTTGAAGCTTAAACTAGGCCTTTATTTATGTCTATTTATTAAGGTTTATTTAAGAAATTTTCGTAAGTTTAGTCACTTGCATTTATCCTTATATCCTTTCATCCCTGTTAATTTCTCTTTGATCTAAACCCTAAACCCAGATTCTAGTAAAAAACTTATTGAACCTTATCTTAGATGCTTCTATGATTATTTCTTTTTTTATAAAGGAGAATTCCATGAGCCTGTTGAATTTACCTATCGATTGGGAAAGAATCGCCAACTTTGAAGATATCGAATATCACAAATCTTCTGGAATAGCAAAAATTACTATCAACAGACCCCATGTTCGAAATGCCTTTCGCCCAGCAACTGTGGATGAGATGATCTTTGCCCTTGCCGACGCTAGGGCAGATGAGCGCATTGGGGTGATTATTTTAACTGGTGCCGGAGATAAAGCCTTTTGCTCTGGTGGAGATCAAAAAATTCGTGGAGACTCTGGATATATGAATGCAGAAGGAACACAAATGTTAAATGTCTTAGACTTTCAAAAAGATATTCGATCTTGTCCTAAGCCTGTGATTGCAATGGTTAATGGATTTGCAATTGGCGGAGGTCATGTTCTTCATGTGATGTGTGATTTAACCATTGCTTCTGATAATGCGATCTTTGGTCAAACTGGTCCAAAAGTGGGATCGTTTGATGGGGGCTTTGGCGCAAGTTATCTAGCAAGGATGGTGGGTCAGAAAAAAGCCAGAGAAATTTGGTATCTTTGTAGGCAATATTCAGCACAGGAAGCTCTTGAAATGGGTCTAATCAATGCTGTCGTCCCTTTTGAAAATCTTGAAACAGAGACGATCAAATGGTGTAAGGAGATCTTACAACATTCCCCACTTGCCCTTCGTTGTTTAAAATCTGCATTTAATGCCGAACTAGATGGGCAATCTGGAATTCAAGAGCTTTCCGGTAACGCCACCCTTCTATATTATATGTCCCAGGAAGCCCAAGAAGGAAGAAATGCATTTGTGGAAAAAAGAAAACCTGATTTTCATAAATTTCCAAAGCGTGGGTAATTATGCATGCAGAAGCTCTTAAACAAAAAAAGCTACTTCCATTAATTATTTATGGGGCAAGACCAAAAACGTTGGTGGCCTCTTTTTTTCCAGTGATTTTAGGGATGCTTATTGCCCGTATGGATGGTTTTTATGACATCATTACCTATTTGTGCACTCTTTTTACCGCTGCCTTTATCCAAATAGGTACTAACTACGCAAATGACTTTTTCGATAGCAAGGCTGGAAGAGATACCGATAAAAGACTTGGCCCTGCACGTATCGGCAGTTTAGGTTTATTGTCTAAAAATGCTTTAATGATCCTTACACTCGTCTCTTTTGCCCTTGCAGCCCTTTTATCCACCCATTTAATTTCTGTAGGCGGAAGCATTATTCTTTATCTAATGGCTCTTGCTTTCTGTTTAGGGATCTTTTACTCATGTGGAAAATACTCCCTTGCCAATACTGGTCTTTCTAATCTCACCGTATTTATTGTATTTGGACCACTTGCTACAATCATGACCTATTTTTTACAAACTCACACCTATGAACCAAAAGCTGCATTTTATGGCATTTTACCAGGCTGTTTTTCTTTAATGCTCTTATCGATGAATAACCTTCGGGATATGGAAGAGGATGGGGCAAATGAGAAAAAAACCCTTGTAGTACGTTTTGGGTTTGAATGGGGAAAAAAGGAGTACAGTGCAGCATTTTTTATGGGAATTAGTATCATCCCTCTAAGTATAATGTTTTATA
>CAMAXK010000039.1 GCA_945862365.1 Chlamydia trachomatis | reverse complement strand
AAAATTAAAAATGAGGGAAAACTTACACTTTCTCATTAAATGGAGTAAGTGTTATGGTATATCTAAGAACATTTTGGAAATGCATGCAAATTCGTTTTTTTAATAAAATAATTTCTGAGTATAAAAGCTACAGTCGAGCTGAAAAAATTTTTATTATTTGTATGATGCTTTGTAGCTTTGCAATTACCGCAGAGGCTGCAATTACCAGATCTGTAAGTGCTTCTGTATTTTTAGGGGTCTATGGCCCTAAAATCTTACCCTATGCATGGCTTGTTTCGTTACCATTAAATTTTGCAGTCGTGCTCTTGTATAACAGATATATTCCAAGATTAGGCCCTAAGAAAATGATGGGACTGGTTCTTGGTTCGGCAATCATCTTTATCTTTTATTGTGCTTTTAATTTGAAAGGGGACAAAACACTCCCATTTATCCTTTATTTATGGAAGGATATATTTATTATTTTCATGTTTCACAAACTTTGGTCTGTGATCAATTCTACGGTACAATTAGCAAAAGCTAAGTATATTTATGGGTTTTTCTATGGACTTGGGGGCTTAGGCTCGGTATTAGGGAGCATGGTGCCAAGTTTTTTTGCCACCACCTTTGGAACAGAAAAGCTTTTACTTGCAGCTTTACCTTTTTATTTTATAACCTTTTTTGCTTATTCAACAGCAATAAAGAGTAGAAAAGATATTACAGATTCTCAAGATATTTCTATGAGTATGAAAACAGGGAATATGAGCCATGGTTTAACGCTTATAAAAAACTCTAAACTTCTTAGGTTTATCCTTCTAATTGTACTTGGAATGCAAGTTTCCTCTACCATTTTAGATTATCAATTTAGTATTTATTTAAAAGAGACATTCCCTGTACTTGATTTACGAACAGAGTTTATGGGTAGGTTGTTTGGTTTTGTAAACACCATTAATGTGTTTTTACAATTTTTTGGTAGTATCTTCCTATTAAAGGTGATAGGTATTAGAGCCACTCATCTGATGATCCCACTACTTTTGATGAGTAATGCTTTCATGTTTTTTATTTACCCACGATTTAATGTCATTTGTGCAGGTTTTGGAGCTATTAAATCATTAGATTATTCGATCTTTGGCATTGCTAAGGAAATGCTTTACATCCCTCTTTCTGTAGAGGAGAAATTTCAGGCAAAAGCAATTATTGATGTGTTTGCCTACAGAAGTTCAAAGACAATTGTATCCTTGCTCATTTTAAGTCTAACCTATTTTTATGGGGAAAACATTATTCAGCTTTTATCTATTTCAGTGATAGTTGTTTTTGCTATTTGGATTTATTCAGTACTTTCGATGAAAGAATACTTTTCAACAATCGAAAGTAAAAAACCAGCTCTTACTAAATAAATTATTTGATAAAAACAGCACTAGCCTTTACTGTTAAAAAAATAGAATGTCTATTTTTTGGGGTGAAATATGTTGAAAAAAGGGTTGTTAACAGTTTCCATTTGCTCGTGGGTGATGCTTGTTTGTTTTATGACATACATTATGACCATTAAAAAATCACAAACTGAGATTATGGAAGATCTTTTTTGTGATAATGGGCCAATTGAGCAGCAGGAAGTTTACCCTAAAACTTTTACTATTCCCTATAAGTCCTATGTACAATCTGAGGGGGTTGTTGTTCCTGCCACAGGTTATATAAAGATCACAAACCAGGTTGAGGGTGTGGTGGAAAAGGTTTTTGTTGGATTGGGGGAAATGGTTACAGAAAATGCGCCCTTATTTAAAATCAAAGATAACGCAATCTATGTTGAAATTAAGGAATGTGAGGCGCGATTGGATAAAGCGGTTGCCCAGCTTGAATTTCGCCGCAAAGGTCCATCAGCTTATGCTCTTTTAAGTAAACAAAAAGAGATAGAGGAAATTGCCCTAAAAAAATCAGGTCAAGAAAAAGAGGCTCAAATTTTCCAAGCTTTACTAGAAAAGACAGCAGTGAGCTCTATTGAAACAGATGAGAAGAATCTATTTTTACAAATCACAGAAAAATCACTAGAAAAGGCGCAAGCTGAATATGATGATTTAAAGGCTGATATGAGCTCTGAAGAGGAAGATATCTATTTAAACGAAATAGAGGAAAAAAAGGCAGCTTTAAAATTAAGTACACTAAAGCTTGAAAGTTCTCTTGCTAAGTCACCGCTGACAGGTCGTGTGGCAAAAATTTCTGTAGCAGAAGGGGAGTTTTTAAGTAGTAAGGGTATCTGTGGTGTCACTTTAGTAAAAGAGCATCCATCCATGATTAAGGTGAGCGTTTCAGAAGAGGAAGCCTATAAAATCAAAAGAGGGGAATCCCTTAAAGCTATTGCCATTCATCCAAATAACCCAAACCTCTATTTCGTGTTAGATTACCTCTCTTACAGCCCTAAAATGAGTATCTACAAAAACGGAGAAAGATCTTTAGAATTATACTTTTCATTCAATAAAGAAACTATCCCTGTCTATTTAGAGCAGTCGCTCATTGTCTATATAGAGGCAACAAATCCTTTAAACCTATCACTTCTGCACCATAAATTTGGTTATTGAAAAGATTCTTCCTTAGAGACAACCGTAGTCATACAATGTGGTCCTGCTCCGTCTACTTGTAGATATACATGGTTTTGATATGGGTTGTTTTTTCCTATAAAATGACACTTAACACCAATTTCTGCTAAAGCCGCTTTAAATGAGAGTTGCTCGCTTTTTAATTCTTGATACGATCCAAAACAAAAGTAATGATAGCTTCCATCTTTAGCTTTCATGGATACTCCATTTAAAAAATTAAATGTTTCGTAATAATCTGACTTACAATAACTTTTCTTTATACCTGATGAAAGATACTCTGTGATACCAGAAATTGGTAAGTTGCCAAGCGCTCTTATTACCTTTAAGCCACTTTGCTCTATTTTTAGGGCCATTTGATCTAATATTTCTTGCTTTATTGCTAATATTTTTTTGGTATCGGCAAGATTCAAGGGGATCGCCGGCATTCTTATTGTTTTTTTAATTAATTTTGTTTTTTCTACCGCAAGCAATTGATAACGCTCTAGTTCTTCTAAATCTGCATCAAGGACAGAGTGATAAGAGCCAACTACAACATAGCCTGGTCTTGGAGAGCACAGGTCTAGGTCAAGGTGATAAGAGTTTTGTGGAAGTAGTACTATTTTTTCATTTTTTTTCAGTTTATATGTGTACTTTAAATAATTAACGACATCTTGCTTAAGTTGATTATAAGCTTCCTCATCAATTAAATTTTGATGAATTAATTCACGATCTAAACTTAATGTTTGAATAATAAATTCATTTTCAAAGCTATATTCACCCACTATAAGAACTTTATTTCCATCCTCATTAATAAGCTTTAACATATTTCCACCAGAGATGGGGGTATAGGTTAGATCGTCAAATTGCTCAGATGAAACTATTGGTTTTAAATATTTTCCGATTTGACATTTTTCTAAAAAACCATCATAAACCTCAGATTGGGAAGCCCCTATTGGTAGGTTATCAGCTACTTTTAAATGTTTAAATTTATCTAAAGCGTTATTTCCATTACTCTTTGCGGTTAAAAAAATTCTACAACTATCATGTATTTGATCTAGGGAATGGACAGGTTTTCTTGTGACTTTCAAGCCACTTCCTGTTGCATCCATTATATCCTGAGGGAATGGTTTGTAAAAGTCAGCAGTAGTAGGTAATAATTTTACAACCCCGCCAAGTTTAGTAACCTTACCTTGAAGTTCTCCTAATACAGAAATTGATGCGCCTAAATAGAGTATATTTTTATCTGTAACTCTTGCATTTCCCCATTTTTGCCTAATGTGGGAAGCTGCAGCACCCCCTCCATCATTTGGAGGATTTTGGGATTGAGGATGTGAAATATTTGAAATAGCCATAATTTTTAGGGGAGTAGAATAAGATAAATTCCTATTTAGTTACACATTTTTATTGATCAAAACTTTACTATATGGATAGTAGGACTTATAAAGAAGGGGATAAATGGAACAGTCTAAGCCACATAGAATTAAAGTCTCAAAAAAAGGAAAATCGTTACTTGGCAATTCCATTTTAAATAAAGGGTCGGCATTTACTCAAAATGAGAGACAAGACTTTGAGCTTGAAGGACTTTTACCTCCAAGTATTTCTACCATCGATCAACAATTGCAAAGAAGGTGGGCAAATTTTCAACAGTGCAAGGATGACATCTCTAAATATAACTTTCTAACAGATTTACAAAATAGAAATGAGACCTTATTTTTCCGATTTTGCAATGATCATGTATATGAAACTTTACCATTTATCTATACCCCAGTAGTAGGGGAGGCGGCGCTTAACTTTAGCCTTCAGTATCATTACAGCCGAGGTTTGTATATCCCTTATGATAAGAAAGATGAGATTGAAAATATTTTAAAAAACTTTAAGGAAGAGGATATTCGGGTGATAGTTGCCACCGATGGGGGAAGAATTTTAGGATTAGGCGACGTAGGTGTTGGAGGTATGACCATTCCAATTGGCAAAACCTCCCTCTACACCCTTTTTGGGGGTGTCCACCCTGCAAAGGTTTTGCCTATTTTCTTAGATGTTGGCACCGATAATGAGGCTCTTTTAAAAGATCCTTTATATCTGGGTAGAAGAGAAAATAGAATGACAGGGGATGAATACTTTGAGTTTATGGATGCTTTTGTTGAGGCGGTAAAAAAGGTCTTCCCCATGGCGATGCTTCAGTGGGAGGATCTTTTAGGTGTTCACGCGCAAAAGGTTCTAGATCGTTATAGAGATAACATTCTTTCCTTTAATGATGATATTCAAGGAACAGCAGGGGTAGTTCTTGCTGGATTATTAACAGCTTTAAAGATGAAAGAGTCAGAGCTTAAGAATGAAAAGATTGCCATCTTTGGGGGCGGGGCTGCAGGTCTTGGGGTAGCTCATATGATTTATCACTATCTTATTCATAATAAAGTATCGGAAAAAATTGCACGAAATATGATCCATATCATTGATAAAAATGGGCTTACTTATAAAAATCAGGATAAAATTAGAGAGGAACATAAGTTTTTTGCAAAAGATAAGCCCTCTGGTTTAGGTGAGGTGATTTTACTTGATGATGTGATAAAACATTACGGGATTACAATACTCATTGGTGCCTCAGCAAGGCCTAATGCATTTACTGAAGAGACGATGAAACTAATGCTTAAAAACACTGATTGTCCTATTGTTTTTCCTCTTTCAAATCCAGATACTAAAGCTGAAGGGACACCTGAAATGATTATTAATGCAACGAAGGGAAAGGCAATAGTTGCCACAGGTACGGCATTTAAAGATGTGAATTATTGTGGAAAAACATACCACATCGGTCAATGTAATAACGTCTATATTTTTCCAGGTATTGGACTTTTTACTACAGCTTTTTCGATTAAAACCATCCCCGAAGAATTTTTCTACATCGCAGGGGAAACTTTGTCTAAGATTTCTCCACCTCTTCTTTTTCCTAAATTTGAAAATCTTAAAGAAGCTTCTAAATCTATTGCTTTAGAAATTGCAAAATTTGCAGTTTCTAGAAAAATTATTCCACAAATGAGTGAAGAAGAAATGATTAAAAAAATTAATTTAACTATCTGGAATCCAGAATATAGAGAATATTATAGTTCGTAAAAAATGGGGGGTACATAAAGGGCTAAAACATACCCCCCGAAGTGCCTTTCCGAAAAAAGACACTAAAAAGTAATAATTGTTCATAATTATCAGAAATAACGAATTATAAGTCAATTATAATAAAAAA
>CAMAXK010000038.1 GCA_945862365.1 Chlamydia trachomatis | reverse complement strand
AATCAATATTTTCAACGTCCATACCTTTCATCTTTAAGGTATCTCGTAGGAATAAACTCCAGACATGATCTCCAATTAACTTAACTTCATAAGTTGTCTTTTCTTTGTCACACTCTAAAGCAAGAGGTAGGCTTTTTTGAAATTCATTGTAAGTTTCCATTATAGTCATTTTTTTATCTTCATAATCTGAGGAGAGATTAATTAAATGTGTTGTTGCTTTATTGAGCACATCTTTTCTTTCATTTTCATCAGATATAATTTCATGTAGCCTCAATTCTTTTAGGGGTTCGTTTGAGATTTTTTGTTTCTTATCAACCTCTTCCCTAGGTGTTAATATTTTAATTGGTTTTAATATATCTTCTAAAAGCAATGAAAAACATATCGCTTTTAAATAGTTGTTTAAATTCTTCATAAGATCTTCAGAGTTTTGACTTACAGAAAATGGTAATAATTGGACTACTTCAACATGCTCTTTATTAGGAGCATCCCTAAATAAGCGACCAATCATTTGAATAACATCGACAAGTGATCCCCTTGGCCCGATGATAATACATCGATCTGCAAAGATCCAATTTGCTCCTTCTTTGAACATATCAAGGGCTATGATAACATCTAAGTGATCTTTGTCTTTTTGAAGTTTTTTGTTAGAAAGAAATGCCTTTTTTGCACCTCTCCTGTCTTCATTAACCAGGTCTAAAATTCTAATATCATTATTGTTAGAGTTTAAAAGAGTAAGGCCAGTTTCTATATCTTCTGATACCTTGCTCTTATCTTTTGCTTGATAAATATCAACAATTTCATTGACTTCAGAATATTTACAACCTTTAGAATGACGAGATTTAGGTTTAGGGATATAGATAATATCCTTGGCTTTACGTTGATCTAGAGTCATTTTTAAAGCTTTCGTATAATCCTTTCCACAAATTATGAAATCAAATTTAAATGATTTTAAATATTTCATTGATTGAAGATATTGATCAAAGGGTAAATTGTATCTTATAAATAATGCTTCTATATCTTGTGAAATAAGGCAATGTCTATCGCCACGAAAAAAAGTTGCAGTAGTAAGGCCAAGTTGCACTCTTAGGTCTTCTTTTTTTATTAAGTCATTAATTAGAAACCCTATACTGTTATCACCTTTTAGAAAAGAGGTTTTTGCATGGTGCGCTTCATCTATCCAAAGTAAGATATCTTGAAATAATGATATTTTTTCTTTTTTTTGGAGTTGTTTATAAACAGCTACTAAAGTTGCATGAGTGCATATAAGGATACGATTATTAAAATCTGCTTGAGCAGTTTCTAACCATTGAATCACGTATTTAGTAGTTTCACTTTTGGTATTTTCATCGCAAAGATTATTAAAGGGTGACCAAATTAATTTTTCACCATTAGGCAGTTTGAGTTTTGCATCCATAAATCCTGAAGCTATAATTGTTTGTGGAACAGCAATTATACATCTTAAAGAAGGGATTTGGTGCATTTTATATGCAGAAAGAAAGCAGATCATCCATGATTTCCCACTACCCATAGGAGCATTTAAAATCATACGATCGGAATCTTTTAATAAAGCAAAAGCATCCTTTTGCCACTCTCTAGCCGAACAAAACCCATCATCATCTTTCGTTGTTTTAGATTCAGTTGGCTTCCATGATATATCGAAACCATTTTTACTTATTATTTTATCGTTATTTTTCAAAAGAACTTCCTTGTGATTTTATAAAACGCATAACTATAATGAGGTATGTGATATTTTACAAATAAAATCGTAAATATTGCTTCAAAAGATACAATAAATATGTAATTATATCAAATGTGATAAATATACATAAAAAGTGCTAAATATACATAAAAAGTGCTAAATATACATAAAAAATGATACATATTCAGCTCTAAAAGCTGGATAAGCTCTTTCAGAGGGCACTAAACCTGTTCTTCTCACAAAATAATCTTTGACACCCTCTAGAACGTATGGGTGACGTTTCTAAAAAACGCCTACATCCATGAAATTTTCTTGATTTTACACCTTGATTAAGGTATAATTTTTCCTTTAAATGTAGGATAAAAAATGCTTAATAATCTTGTTAGTTGTTTTGTTATATTCTTCTTTATATTTGATGCAGTAATAGAAATAATTGGTTTATTAGAAGGACAAAGCCCTCTTTTTGTAAAGATTATCCTCGGATTAGGAGGCTGTTTCACTACTCTTTTCCCTTACTTAAAGGATTTATGGCATAATCACAATAACATGAAAGGAACACTTCAATACATAAAAGAAAACTCGAAGAATGGCAAAGTTTTACTAAATAATCAACAAATTAGCTCGCTAGGACCCTACAAAAAATATCTTCTTAAACAGCCTGGACGTATTCAAAATAGCAATAACAATATTGAAGGCTATTGTCAATATAAATTAACAGAAAAAATGGAGTGTTTGCTTATAAAAAAATCTAAGACAAGATTGGTTCTTAATTACTTACAAAAATAGGGGTTTGTTTATCGCTGATAAAGGTCTAAACGGGTGTTTCTTAGGATAGTTGTCGCATAATTTTGTTAAGATCTAAGCCGCGTTCCCTGATCTTTGATTAATATTTTTACTCTTTTCTGGATTTAAATACACCTCTTTTGTTATTTCCCAATTTCTAATGTTTCTCCCCCATCTGTTGCTATTTGTTTTTTATCTTTTGAGTAAATTTCTCTTCTTTTTTGTAATATCACTAAATCTAGCTTAGGATGTCTTTGTGCTGGGGTAACGAATTTAATACTACCATGCAAATGATGATGATTGTACCAATCGCTAAGTGGTGCAGAAATAGTGCAATGAACTTGCAAAACAACGAGATTTATTCAGCAAGATCAAGTTGTGCTTTTTACGAGAATCCTTTACTATACTTCTTAATAAGGTTGAATGGTACTGGGTAGAAGGGAAAACCTCCTCCATCATAATCCGCAGGTCACTGGTTCAAGTCCGGTAGCCGCTATAATTCTCGCAGATTGAAAGTCTTTGTCTCTTTTTTCCTTATAGACAAAATATTTTTATTAGAATATTTTTATATCTTTTTAAAAAAGAGCTCTAAGATGTTTCGATTTATATTTTTATTCTATTTTCCACTACTAATTTTTGGCTATGAGAAACAATTATTTTTGGGAAAAGTAGGAAGTATTCGATACATTTATGATGATAAACACCTTTTACAGGTGGATCGACTAGCAGAATCAGGAGAATTACTCTACTGCCATACATATCACTATGATGAAGAGGGTTTTCTTACTTCAGAGAATTTAATAGGGGGTTTAGGACAAATAGTTTATGAAGATGGTTGTGTCATAAAAAGTCCTTATACTTATGAAAAATGTGATTTCGATGGTGAGAATAACCTTGTAAAGCATATTAAAAATCATGAAATTTTAGAGTATACATATGATGATGAGAATAAATTGATTTTAAATGATCAACAAAAGCCACATTATGAGTATAGTTCAGAGGGAAAGTTAATAAAATGTGGGAATTTTTGTTACAGCTATGATGAAGAAGATCGATTATCAAAGGTTTTATCCTCTGATCTAGAAGTTACTTACAAATACGATTCTAGGGGAATGAGAATCTCCAAGAAAGTAAATGGGGTAAGTGAATTTTATATGTTTCTTGGATTAAATGAGCTAGCAATTTTCGATGAAAGCGGAAATATAAAAGAGCTTCGTGTTCCTGGTTTATCTATTCATCAAGATATTTTAAAACCTATTGCAATTGAAACCAAAAATAGTATTTATTGTCCGATACATGATGTACAGGGAAATATAATAAAACTAATTGATATCTATACTAAGGAAGAGGTCACTTTAAAAAATTCTGATCCATTTGGCAGAGGGTTAGAAAAAAATGCTCCTGTTTCTTCGATTTTTTCTTATAAAAGTTATGACTCGTTAACGGATCTTGTTTATTTTGGAAATCGTTTTTATAGCCCTGTATTGGGGAAATGGCTTACTCCAGATCCAGAGTTTCAAACAGAGGATATTCATCAATATTGTTTGAATAACCCCCTTAGATTTTTTGATCCCGACGGTAGATATGCAATAGTGTTACCCATTGTTAGCTTTACAGGCGGGGCTATTACATTTCCTCTTTGGGGACCATATGCAATTGTAGGTTTTATCTCTGGCTATGTTTTATATGAAGGTTATCAACACATTCAAAATAATAACAATACTGATTATAAACGTCCTAAATCAGGGATTAGCGGTAAGGAGGGTGCAAAAGATATACCTAGTTGGGCTGAGGGGGAGCGACCTTTTACAAATGAGAATGGAAATGATTTTGCTAAGAGATTGTTAGATGATAAATATGGCTATGACAATTATAGAAAAGGGCCTGATAGTGAATTTAATAAAATAAAAAAATGGGGGGATAGGTCTTTTGAATAGAGTATACACCCTATATCACATACACAGATGGAAGAAAGAGTTATCAGAATGCAAGTATGGACATGTAGATAAAAAGTTGATAGGGCTTTTTTTTTCTAAAGAGGAGTCTTTAAATACTTTAGAAAAATATAAATTATTAAAGGGTTTTTCCGATGAAATAGAGGGGTTTTCTATTGATGAGTATATAATTGATAGTATTTATAACATTTCTATAAGTACATTATTTGATTATGAAATGGTGGTTTTGTCGTCTTTAAAATACTTATACATCCTCTACCATCTTCAAGAATTTGATGATGGGCATGATGATTCAAAAATTTTAGGGATTTTTTCTACTCAAATAAAAGCAGAAGAAGCACTATCTATGATCATAAAAGTATCACCTTCAAAAGTTTCAAAAGATCAATTATTAATTGTTAAAGATACTGCAGGTTCTCTTGATTGGAAAGAAGGATTTTTTAGATCTTTGTGAATTAATAGACTTCTTTCGAAATACCATTTGCTCATTGAAATAATCATTTTCTTCGATTTTTTTATAAAATTCTATAACCATATGAATTACAGATGCTTTCATAATTTCATAAAAAACTAGAAGAATTGGTACGGAGCCCCCCCCATCATAATCCGCAGGTCACTGATTGGGGTCCGGTAGCTGCTATAATTCTAAGAATTCGATAAGTTACGATAATCTCGGCTAATTATTCTAAGGCCTAGATTTATTCGAAATTCGCCTTTTATTCGTTCGTGAACAAATTTTTCTAGTGCTTCACGATCGGTTTCTAGAGGGATGTATTTATTTAAAAGAGTGATAAAGAGCATATCTTTTAGATCTACATTTGATATAAAATCAATAATTTTGCAGGCCAATAAGCAGTGCTCTACTGTGGTAATTTTATAAAAATAAGCGTAAAAAGCCTTTTCTTGGTAAAAATCATTTTTCAACAGTAAAGAAATTTCCCGCACTTTGCTTAAATCTCCATATTCAGCATATCTGCTCATAACAGAGGGAAGAATCCCCAGTCTAGAATTTTTATTCTGAAAACTCTGAGTAATTTCAACCACCCTTTCTAGCTGATCTTTGGTAAGATTTTTACCCGAAATTCTTTGCAGTGTAGAAGTCTGAGTAGGTTCATCTTTAAAAGGTCGCCTAATAAGCGTTATTACTAAAGGTAGTTCCTTTTTTTCTTTATCATAAGTCACAAGAGATTTTATTCTCACATCATGCTCCTTAAGAGGGGTACCGTTTGCCAGCAAAATAAAGTCTTCGAAGGGGGTGCCTTTTAACCCTAATGTAAAATGTTCTATTTGATTATAGAAATGTTCTACCCTAGTTGTCTTGTCATAGGCAAGAGCAGGGTGTATGACATGACCAGATTGCAACACAAAGCTGGCAACAGGCCCTTGCTCAACAACTCTTTCTTCCCTGGGCCTTACAAGGGCTTCTACTAATTTATGAAGCGCAACCCCATAAGGACGAGAAGGGAAGCTACCTTTTGCCACGACTTTAGCTATCTCATTGATATATAGTGGGTTATAAACACCCCCGTTAACTCCGTTCATAAAATCCTCTTTATTAATCACTTATTATTAAATAATATAATAATCCCTAAATTAATGCAATATTTTAATATTAAATAATTAAATATAGAAATATTATATACATTAAATTTTATGTTTAATATAATTTAATTATAACTTAACTAAATAGGAGGATTATGGATAGATTATTAACTGAATTTGATGAAGACTATCATCATATATATCGTCTTGACTGTGCGACTGCTGCTAATAAAAGAGAAGAGTATGAACCACCAGATGTTGCCGAAGGATTAGGAAATTTCTTTC
>CAMAXK010000037.1 GCA_945862365.1 Chlamydia trachomatis | reverse complement strand
GATGTTAAAGTACCTGGGTATAATGAAATTAATTATGATAATTATAACGGAATGGAATGTTCTTATGAGTATGTCAAAGATCTAATCGATGAACTTTTTACAGGATATAAAGTATACTTCTTAATTACACAGAAAAAATTTAGAGGAAAATTACTAATTATTCCAGATTCATATTCGTTGGGAAAAGAATTAACGGGAGATGATTTTTAAATATTTAGATATTTATTTTTTATATAATTCCTCTGTCTTAGACTTGTTATCGCTTTTATACAAATATGAGGTTTAAATTCACGATATATATTTGGCCCTTTCAAGCTTGAAATGCACAATATGAATTTCTAAAATTTTTTATGCTTATTTCTGTGCACTTCAAGCTTGAAAGGGCCTTAATTCATTTTGTGCACTTCACTTTTGAAAAGGCGTAAAAAAAAGAACCTTTACATCTCTTAATACTGAGTATAGATTGTAAATATTAACAGCGGGAGAGGCTACATAAACAATTCTTCATGCAATCACTGACGGAAGATTAGGTTAAAATAATACACTTTTAGTTGTGAAAATATAAAAGTAAGTATATAATGATAGCATGTATAAAATTTTACTTATAGTACTGTATTCATCATTGCTGTTTAGTAATAAAAAGGTTCTCCATCTTACATTTCATAGTGCATGCGCAGCTGATATTTCTTATGTATGTAGGAAATTTGATTTAGAAGTTGATACATGGAATATATCATGTATGCAAAATCGCTTCTTAGATCCAGGTAAAAGTAATAGTTCAAATGTGATTATGGATCATGACAAAGCTGAAAGAATATTTGAAGCGCATAAGGCTACATTTGAGAAATATGACTTAATTATTACCTCTGACATAGCGCCCTTATCTAGAATATTTTTGCAAAACAACTGGAAAAAACCTTTGTTAATCTGGGTTTGCAATCGTTTTGATATTAATGTTAAACAATCAGGATTTAATGAATTCCCAGATAGAGAATATCTTGATTTATTTGAAAATGCTCAATTTTTAGAGAATGTTGAAATTGTAGGATGTACTGAATATGAAAAATTTCATGCTCAAAAAAATAGAAATATTACTTCTATAAAAAAAATAATTTATCCTACAGGTGTAGAAAATCCAAAGGGTTGGAATAGTATTCCAATAAATGTAAATAAGAAAGGGGTAATTTTTTTTAGAGATTATTTTAATGAAAGAAAAATAAATCTTGGACTAGTCTTAAAATTGCATGGGGTAAAAGCATATAGTGGTGAATATGGCGGAAGTGTTGATTTAAAAGATTTTTTAGGGATTGTTCACATCCCTTGCGTTATGGAAAACAGTGCCATGTGGGATAATCTTTCAAATTCTATTGTACACTTTCTCCCAACAAAAGAATTTTATAGAGAACTTTATATAAATAGAAAAATTTACTTTATAGATTGGACTCTCCCAACTAATTGCACGAACGACTTGCCTATAGAAGAAATATTTAAATATTCTTCCTGGTATCGTGATGATTTAGCCCCACTTTTTGTCTTTTTTAATTCATTTTCAGATTTAAGGGATCTAGTTAAAAATACGGATTATACAAATAAGAAAAAAGCTATTAAAAAATGGCATAGAAATCATGTAATATCGACTCTGAAGTCTTGGGAACCTGTGTTTAATCGATTAATAGGAACTGGAGTCAAGGACTTTTCTTGGGTAAATAATGAGGTTATTTCTTCCACTTAACCTAGTATATTTTAAAATAAATATTTACATTTTATTATTTATAGTTTATTTTAATTTTTTCCAACCAAATCTACTCAATGAATTGAAAAACATTTCAAATCAATAGTTTCAAATAAGTATGATTAATAAATTGGCAAAAATAAAAGAAGCTGAGGATTTAGTGAATATTTTTTTAATTTATAATTTACCTCAGCATTCATTTTCTGCTCTAAAAGTCTTATTTTTGATGCTTATTCACTTATTTTTACCGATATACACATATTGTAACTCAGAATATAGTGAAAATGTAATTGTTCTTACACCACAACGTTGTGGCACTCACTGGCTACTATACTCACTTCGAAATCTGACTAAAGCATCTCCTATACACGGTGTAGAGGTTAATGAGTTTTCTCCTTTAGCCGATTCAAAATTAGATATATTTGGCAAACCTATTAACTATAATAAATATTTTTATGTTCATGCACACCTTCCAATTTGGATTCCAGAAGGTTATGAACAAAACAAATTGATTTGTATTATTAGGAATTATAAAGAATCTCTTTTACGAATGTATGATTTTACTTATATTAAAAGTGCTATTGGGAAAAGATATGGTGATAGATTTTTTGAGCAATTATCTCCTTATGATACGGTTATTAGTTGGTATTTTGAAAATTTAAAATTCTATGACGAATATACTGGAAATAAAATTCTGATATACTACGAAGATCTTATTTCTGAACCAGAAAGAGTTTTTAGAAGATTGCTATTATTTTTAGATGTTTCAGATCAATATTTAACTAAATTTATGAGTAAGATAGATAATCACAAAAAAAAATCTTTGAGTTTTTATGACAACCATCGATTTGGATCAAAAAGCAGGGGAACTGATTTTCATTTTCATTCAAGAAAACTAGATAAATCTGAATTGATTACATTTGATCAACTTGTCAATAATAACTATCCTAGTTTATATGTGAAGTATTTGTATCGCTATAAGGAAAGGGAAAATTGATTTTATTCAAATTAAAAATAAAATATTATCATCTAGGATTTCTTTTAATGATATAATCTTTGTAGAAATTCTGACAAAACTGGTAATAGATCATATATTCAGACATTTGATTAAAAGACCTGTTAAAATAATCCCGAGGTATTATATTGCAATAAGTGATCCAGAATGGTTTATTATGATTCTTTTCTACTTTTAAAAATAGATCTTTTAATATACCCTGTGAAATTAACATATAACCAGTTACAGGTTCAAATATTTTATCTAAATCTACTAGGTTTGGTAGTAACTTGAGTAGAGTTGAATTAATCATTGAATTTCTTGATTTATTAACTACATCTTGATACATCTTTCGTTCATTAATTAGCCAGCTAATATGATCAACTTGAATAGTGCCTATATCCCAAAAAAGAAAATATCTTGAAAGTTCATCTATAACGGATGGTGCGTATAATTTAAGCAAGGTTTTATAATGTTGTTGTAAACAATTGAGGTCCATAACTTCAGTGTTTTTAGTTGATTCCTCTCTAACGCTATCTATACTAAAGGGATATTTTTTTAGGTCGATCCATTCGGCATTATTTGTGTATCTCTCCTTAGAGATTAGGTATATATTTTGTATATTATAAATGGTTTTTCTTAAATATTCAATAGTTGCATCTAATTGTTCAATTTTATTTTCTGGTACAAACATAATTACATCAAATAACCAGCTCTGAGTATTGTAACTATGACTTGCTATAAAATCAATAGAGTTGGGAAATTTATCTAAAAGAGAGTTTGCAATATCGTATAATTTTACTTCACGTATGACTATTTTATCAGGGTGAAAATTCATACAATAGTGAAAGTATATCATATACTCAGATGCTCCGGAACAAAAAGTAGGTGATTCAGGATAATCACTGTATTTAACAAGGTGTAAAAATGCCTTCCAAAAAGGTTTGCTATGCTTTGTTTCTACAGCTTCAAATAGATCTATAAGAATATCTTTTGAGAAGACCATGTGATGAACAACGGGATCTCTCTTTAGATTTAATTCTTCTAAATTTGGAAGTAGATTTTGTAAATGATCGACCATTTGCTTAAGAGCTTGAGGTTTATTAAGATAATCCAAATAAACCCTTCCATCATCACTAATAAATTTTATAGAATGATTAGGTACAGAATCACAATCTAGTATCAAAAAATTATGGGATAGTTCCTCAATCACCTGAAAAGCATAAAATTTATAGAGTTGTTGTAAATACCAGCCATTTCTCCAAAATTTTCCTATTCCACCGTTATTGCCAATTTCTTTCCCAATATCATCTATTGAAAATGGAAAATCTGCTTCGCTAATCCATATAGCTTGTTCAGTTAATTTTTCTTTAGATATATAATAAATTTTACCTAGATTGGGAACGCGATCATGAAGAATATTAATAATTATTTCCAAATTTTCTTTATCTTTTCTATGAACAGGTATAACAACATCAAATCCAAATAATGACATTGATCCAATTAAAATCAATACAAAAAATTTAGCCATTAAATTCATCCTTTTTTTTGAGAGATACTATAACGAAATTTAAATTTTATGAAAAGTAAATTGTTGATTTTTAAACATATTTAAAAAATGTGGTAAGTTTTCTAGTTCATTGAAATAGAATACATAAATATTCATAGAATTTTATAAATTTAAAGTATTAAAGGTAAATGATAGAGTAGCTTATAAAATTTATAAAGATGTGCTTTTTCAAAAATTACCCAAGCTTAATCTAGGTTTTCAATGGAACGGGTCGATGAACTTGGGTTCTGTTGAAAAAATTAATGATAAAAAGCTTGCTTTTTCTTGCCGGTGAGGGAGGAGGCGATTTTTACGGCGTCTCTTGTTGAGACGTGTTTTGTTAAAAGGGCCATGAGGGCGGCGTCTTCTAGGTCGAGCTTTATTAATTCGGCTTTTTTGCCTTCAACGATGACGCAAAGCTCGCCACGGGTTAATTTGTCTTCAAAGAGGGCGGCGGTTTCTTTGGTGGTAGAGATGAAGGCTTCGTGAATTTTGGAGAGCTCTTTTGCGATATGGATGGTTGTTTCTTCGGGAAATAAGGAGATGGTTTTCATGATTCGTTTTGGTGATTCGAAAAATAGGGAAAGACCTTCGTAGATTAGGATTTCTTTGATTAGGGCGAGCTGCTCGCTTTGCTTTTTTGGGAAAAAGCCGAGGAATTGGAACTTATTATAGGTTAGGCCGGAGAGGGCAAGTGCGGTAGGGATGGCAGAGGGTCCAGGTAGTGAGTGGACGAGATAGCCTTTATCATGGCAGGCTCTGATTAGAAAGGCTCCTGGGTCGTTGATAGAGGGGGTTCCTGCATCAGAGACTAGGCATATGTTTTTGCCATTTTCAATATCTGCTAAAATAGATTCTTCTAGGCTCTTTTCGTTGTGTTTGTGAAAGGGGATCAGCTTTTTAGATATTTCAAAATGATGGAGTAGGAAGCCTGTTTTTCGGGTGTCTTCACAAAGAATGTAGTCGCAGGCTTTTAGCGATTCAAGGCATCGCAGCGTGATGTCTTTTAGATTTCCAATCGGTGTGGGGATGATGCTTAGCATAGTTTTTCCGAGTATGAAAGATTTAGGTGGCACCCAGATTCGAACTGGGGATAAGGGCTTTGCAGGCCCCTGCCTTACCACTTGGCCATGCCACCTTGATAAGAATCTATAGAGGATACTCCTTCTCTTAAATATTATCAACTACTTTAGATCTATCTTAATTTAAAATATTTACTTTAACAACTCACCTTGTCTAAGATGAATTTAAAGTATATATAACCACCCGCAAGCAAAGCTTACTAGAGATCACAAAGATCACAGAGAAAAGTATTAAAATCTTTATAAAATCCTTATAATCATAGAGTGCTTTTCTATTTTTATTAACATGGATAAAAGGATTTAAGGGTAAAAATGTAAATAATCTCTTTTGATTCAAGAGGTGCTTAAAATTGATGGATCGATTTTCCTATAGATTTCATGACATCTTGATTTAAAGTGATTCCCAGATGGGTTTCATCATCGATAATTTTGATATGAATTTCATTCATGATTTTTCTATAGGCTTGAGGCTCCATAAGTTCATCTTGTGCCCCAACAAAACACACGTATTTATCACCCAACGATTTAATATCATTTTGATAAGGTATTTTTGGGTGGTATGAGGTGTTTAAATTAAAGGTATAAGATAGGGTTTCTTTTCCGTTTTGCAATTCAGGAGGTAAACGAAAGGAGATAACATTTGAATGGTTAAAATTTTCAATGCCAATGGCATTTAATACTGAAATAGACAAAATTTTTAACATAGAAACCTTTGCCCAGTCTCCACTTTTTTTCATTGTGGGGGCTGATAAAATAGCTGGCGCTAAAAGAATGTATCCAGAAAAAAAATCACCGTATTTACTTCCTGCCAACCGAATTGCTAGACCGCCACCGCTAGAATGTCCTAGTAAATATATTTTCTTATCTTGGAGGCTAAGCTCTTCAATTAAATCCATAATATCATCTTCAAGTTGACCTATATAAGCGCAGTCACCCGGTGTTGTACCAGAACCAAAATGACCTCTTAAATTTGGAACAATTACCTCGCCCACCTCTTTAGAGAGATACATTGACAAATCATGTAAATACTCGCCATGAGATCCAGATCCATGGATGCATATAATGACTTTTTCTAAGTGAATACTCTCATATTGGCGATAGCACAACACTTCCTTATCTCTGGCTAAAAATTTCTTTAATGTTTGAAGATCGTGGTTTTTTTGAGAAAAAGACTTTGGAAAGTGTATAGATGCCTCCAAATTAACGATACCTAACATCACTAAAATACTTATTTTGAATATTAAATTATTTTTTAATATATTAAACATTGGTGATACCAGCATTCTTTAATTATTACATGTATAAGTGAAATATTCAATCGAAAAGAATGCGTTAAAAAGATAACGCTTTTCAAGGTATTGCCAATTGCATATAATAATACTATGTTTGAATTCAAAAAAATGATTAAACCTTCGCTTATAGCGGCTTTTTTTACTCTTCTATTGACAGGTTTGTATTATACGGGCTGTTTTGAGTATTTTAAGTGGTCTGTTTGGCAAGAGATTCATGGTGACATAAAGGCATTTGTTGGGCAAAACCTTATCCGCTCCATGATCATGGCGGTTTGCTTTTATTTTGCGGCTATTTTGTCTTTTATCCCAGGGTTAATGCTATTTGATCTTATCATTGGGTATATGTTTCCTCAGCCAATTGGGATGCTCATCATTATGACAGGATCGGCAGTCGGCGCTTTAGTCATTGTTTTTGCGTGTAGAGTTGGTTTCAAAAAATTTTTTTTAAAGGGTGAGAGTCCAATTTTACAAAAGATTGAGCGCGGTTTTGCAAAGAATGAGACCATGTATTTATTCTTCTTAAGATTCGTTCCTTTTTTCCCATTAGCGCTTGTATCAGCGGCGTTATCATCACTTAAGATTTCTTATAAAAAGTTATTTCTCACTACTTTTTTTGGCATGTTACCAGTCTCTTTTGCTTTAACCACTGTTGGCAGATCTTTAGGGGAGCTTTTAAAGCGTGATGAGATTCCTAAGTTTACAGAGATAGTTGGGCCTGAGATGTTAGGA
>CAMAXK010000036.1 GCA_945862365.1 Chlamydia trachomatis | reverse complement strand
TATTATTAACCACCTATCTGAAAAGAAGGGGGAAAACCCACTTATTCTTGATGTAAGGGAATTTTCTAATGTCACTGACTACTTAGTCATTGTGGATGGGTTTGTAAATCGACATGTCTCTGCTATGGGAACAACGCTTGTTAGAGCTATGAAAGAGGAATTTTCTGAAAGACCAAGTAGGGTAGAGGGGCTTGTAGGTGGTGAATGGGTGCTCATTGATTACAGTGACATACTGGTTCATATTTTTATGCCAGGACTGCGTGAGCGCTACGATTTAGAGTGTCTTTGGAGTGATGGTAAGAAACTCTCTTTAGTCTAAGCTCTCTTTAATTCTATTGATTTCAATTTTTTTAAAAAGTACACTGTTTCACAATGATAAAGAAGAAAAAATGTGTGATCACAGGTATAGGGTTAGTTTCCTGTTTTGGAAGCAATAATCAAACTTACTACGAATCTTTACTTGCTGGCAAAAGTGGTGTTACCGTTGTAGATATTGCAGACACTGGCGTTGAAGTAAATATTGGTGCAATAGTTCAGGGATTTGATCCTTGTGATTTTTTAGATAAAAAGCAGGCAAGAAGGACAGATCCTGTTCTTGCCTTTTCTTTTGGTGCATCTGCCCTTGCGATTAAGGATTCAGGTCTTGATTTAAATGCTATTGATAAATCTAGGGTAGGGGTAATTATTGGTACAGGCATTGGTGGAATGACGGGAGCTTGTAAAAATTTTCGCACAGCTTTTGATAAAAATTTTTCTCGAGTATCTCCGTTTTTTATTCCCTATCTTATCACCAATATGGGCGGGGCTCTTGTAAGTATTGAATATGGTTTCACAGGTCCTAACTATTCAATTTCTACAGCTTGTGCATCTGCAAATTACAGCTTATTAAACGCTAAACGACATATTGAGTATGGCGATTGCGATATTATGATTTCAGGTGGGGCAGAAGCGCCGATGAATGAGGCTGCCTTCGGTGGTTTTTCTGCTCTGCATGCACTATCAAAAGATTGCATAAATCCTTCTGCTGCTTCCAAACCATTTGATAGAAAAAGAGATGGGTTTGTCATGGGCGATGGTGCTGGAGTTTTTGTACTAGAAAGTGAGGAGCATGCCCTTAAAAGAGGGGCTAAAATATATGCTGAATTTTCAGGTGGAGCTTATAACTCTGATGCGCATCATATGACCAATCCTAGGTCTGATGGCTCAGAGGTAGCAAGATGTATCAATCTTGCGCTAAAGGATGCAAATATCACTCCAGATCAGGTAAATTACATTAATGCACATGCAACCTCTACACCAATTGGCGATTTATGTGAGATGCGGGCTATTAAATCAGTTTTTGGGGCAAATAAAGTACTACCAAAAATTAACAGTACAAAGTCAATGATTGGTCACGCACTTGGTGCCTCTGGAGGACTTGAGCTTGCGGCAATTTTGATGGCAATTGAAACAAATAAGCTTCATCCAACGATTAACGTGACAGAAAAAGAGGAGGAAATTGGCGACTTTGACATCCTTGATAAAGGTCCTGCTGAATTAACTGTGGATCATGCAATATCCAACTCTTTTGGTTTTGGTGGCCATAACTCTGTTTTAGTCCTTTCTAGACATAAAAGCGTTTAAAGCACTAATATACTTTAAACCTTGAACATGGAGAGGGGTATGAATATTGCTATTAAACCATTAAGAGAAAAAAGTAGGTTTTTTGAGTATTTACATGAGTTTGTAATCGGTTTATGTGGAGCGTTAGTGATTGTGTCAGCTGCACCAATTTCGTACCATTTTCCATTTACAGTTGTTCCAATTACTTTACAAAGTCATGCCGCGCTCTTTGTTGCGTTAGCATTAGGACCAAAACGTGGACCGCTATCTGTGTTAACATTTTTATCGATGGGTGCTATGGGATGGCCTGTTTTTGCTTCAGGATTTGTTGGACTTTCTGCATTAATAGGACCTACAGCAGGGTATTTATGGGGTTATTTTGCCGCTGCAATACTCATGACAAGATTTAGACCGAGCTCTTTTATACAAACGGTGCTTGTGATGGGTCTTGGCAATGCTGTGATCTTTTTATGGGGCGCAGCTTATCTTTCTGGATTTATAGGGGGTGTTAATGCAATCGAATTTGGCGTTCTTCCATTTATATTAGGGGATGTAGGTAAAACCTTGCTTTTTTCTAGATTGGCTGTTTCAAGAAGTGTGGACTCTACCTTGGAGAGATTTTCCTTGAATGGGTAGTGCATATCCAAAGACCATTTCTGCAAAAAAGTGAGTTTTTTCTGTAGAAAGTGGAAATGATGAAGATAGTACTTCTGGGTTTTTACTCTTTAAGAAATTTGTAGCTACTTTAAATGAACTTGGTTCAATTCTTGACATATTTTCCTCCAGAAAAATAAAGGTGTAATAAAATTATCTTTATAGTAGATTGGTCTATTGAGTCAAGATAAAATCTAATTAGGAAATTCTATATGAAATTAAGAAATTTAAGTGTGTTGATAATAATTTATTTCTGCGTTATTGCAGTGCAGTTTTTAGGAACCTTTTTAACTTTTCCATCATTAGATTTTTGGTATGAAGGGTTAGTTAAACCTTCATGGAATCCGCCAAATTGGGTTTTTGGCCCTGTGTGGACGGTATTGTATATGTTGATGTCTATATCGATTTGGCTCATTTATTTGACTGCTAAAAAAAGTAAGCAAAAAAGAAACTGTTATCTGTTATTTGGAGCTCAATTAATCGCAAATGGACTTTGGTCATTTCTATTTTTCTATAAAATGAATCCCATGCTTGCGCTTATTGATATTGTTATTTTACTCAGTTTGATAGCTGCTATGATTTGGACTTTTTCAAAAATTAATAAATCAGCTGCCTATTTACTACTGCCATACTTTTTATGGGTAGCCTATGCGACAAGTTTAAATTTAGGTATCGTTGTTTTAAACTAAAACTTTCCCTTGGGCATTACTTTCCCTCATGTTTTATAAAAAGAGGTGGGCAAAAGTTAGAAAATCTTGTAGAATAGAAAGCTTGATTACGAAAGAGGTTTACTCCGATGATAAGAAGATTTTTAAGCAAATTGATCGTTTTTAAAATATATCTATTACTAAGATTACGCTACAAGTTTATCGTTAAAGGTAAAGAGCATTTAAAAGATAAAAAAATGTTAGAGAAGGGAGCTTTAATACTTCCTAATCACCCCACCTTTGGACTTGATCCATTTATCGTGAAGAAGTTTGCCGGTAAATTAGATATGATCCCATTAGTAGCTGAAGATTTTTTTAATTTTGGATTACTTAAGCCATTTATGTGGTGTACAAGAGCAAAACCAGTGATGTCATTTGATAATGCTGTGACAGATTTCAAATTCAAAGAAACTGAAAAACTTTATAATGAGGTTGTTGAGGAATTAAAAAAAGGCGAAAAGATTCTATTATTTCCAGGCGGCGGGCTAAAACGTGAGGGTAAAGAGAGAATAGGTGGAAGATCTTTAGCCTATAGATTAATGCAAGATGCACCAGATACAGAAATTATTCTTGTTCGTATTTCAGGATTATGGGGAAGCTCACTATCTACTGCTCAGTCAGATGGTATTACACCAAAACCGGTTAAATCAGCAGCCAGAGCGTTACTCAAAGGTTTATTAAATGGATTTTTCTTTGCCCCAAGACGTAGGGTGCTTGTTGAATTTGAAAAAGTTTCCGATACTTTCCCTAAACATGGGACAAAGATTGAGTTTAATAAATCTTTAGAGCAGTTTTACAACCAATATCCAACAGAAAAGAATTTATATGGTGGGAATCTTAGTCTAGAAGAGAGGGTAGGGGAAGAACCAATCATTTTAACCAAAGAGTATTTCTGGTCGAAGAAAACACCTGTTGCTAAAGTGTTGAAAAAAGAAAAATGCATCTTCGAAGATTTGTATATCCCTGGCCAAGTAAGGCGCGATATCTTATTTGAACTATCAGAGCTTTCAGGCAAATCGGTTAAAGATATTAATGATGGAGATGATCTTGTCTATGATCTTGGGTTAGATTCCATGGATATTGCAACAGTTTACACCTTTATCGATTCCCATTTTGATTTAGATCAAGATATTCAACCAGGCGATTTAAAGACGGTAAAAGATCTTTTATTGGCAGCGATGCATTTTAATAAAAAGAAGAAGAAGGAAGAGAGGGAGAATTCGACCAAAGGTTGGCCGATTGAAAGACATGGAAGAAAGGCTCCAAGATTTGCAAAGGGAGATACCATTATTGAGGTATTTTTAAATTCTTGTGATCGGATGGGGACAGCGCCTGCTTGTGTGGATGAGCCTTCAGGGGTGATGGATTATCACACTTTGAAAAGAGCTGCGTTAATTCTTTCTGAAAAAATTAAAAAGCTTGATGGCGATTATATTGGGGTACTGCTTCCTGCAACAACAGGAACTTATATTATTCAAATGGCTATTTATTTAGCAGGCAAAACTCCTGTACCATTGAATTGGACAGTGGGGACCTATTTTATGACCCACGCGATAAAGCTTGTTGATTTACGAAATATTATTTCATCCAATAAATTCTTAAGTAGATTGGATAAGGTGGATTTAGGGGAGGCGATGGATAAGATTATCGCCATAGAAGATTTGAAAAAGGGTATTACTCTTTTTGATAAAATTAAAGGGGTTATTGGAGCTAAGCGTTCTGCTAAAGCAATTATGAAACGCTGCTGCCCAAATGCATCCACTGATGATATTGCAGTGATGCTGTTTACAAGTGGTTCAACGGCCCTTCCAAAAGCTGTACCATTAACTCATAGAAACATCCTTTCAAATCAAAGAGCTGCTTTAAATAATATCAATCTAAGCAGCGAAGATGTGATGTTAAAATGTCTTCCCCCATTCCACGTCTTTGGCTGGAGCTTAAGCTTACTACCAATTTTTATGGGTGTAAGGGTTTGCTTTTCTCCAGATCCTTTAGATGGGGGAGCGCTTTCTAAGCAGATCTTAAAATGGAAGTGTACAATCTTAATGATGGCTCCAACATTTTTAGCTCATTTATTTAAAGTAGCAAGCATTGGCCAGTTAAAAACTTTACGGCTTGTGATCTCTGGTGCAGAAAAGGCGCAGGCAAGTTTACTAGAGTATATAGCAAAGCTTGGCCATGTAAAGTTTGTGGAAGGGTATGGTCTTACTGAGACCTCTCCAATTCTTTGCTGTGGGTCGGTCTTTGAGGAATCTATGATTGGTGTTGGAAAAGCGGTATCTTCTGCTGAAATCATCATTATGAATGTTGATTCAGGGGAGAAAATGACAGGTCCTCATCAAATTGGTGAAATTCTTGCTCGCGGTGATTCGATATTTTCTGGGTATTACAAACATGATAACAGAGATGTGTTTGTCACAATTGAGGGGAAAAAATATTACCGTACAGGTGATCTTGGCTATTTTGATGAAAATGGAAACTTGTTTCTTGAGGGTAGATTGAAGCTAAGCTTCAAACGTGGTGGAGAAATGATTAGCTCTACTGCAATTGAGATGAATTTAGCAAAGTGTGCTGCGGAAAAAAAATGGGTGGAAGAGGGTGAGGTGACAAGTCAGTTATTTGCCGTTCTTCCAAAAGAAAAGGAAGGCTCAAGTACTCGAATAGTGTTATTTACCACTTTAAATGTTACCTTAGATCAAGTAAATTCTGCTTTAAAGGAAGAGGGGTTTGCAAGATTGTATAAGATTAATGAGATCATTAAACTTAAGGATATGCCTTTACTAAAATCTGGAAAAGTTTCCTATCGAGAGTTGTTTGAAAAATTAGGCGATGGGATCGCAAAGTAGCGGGGAATGATGCAGATTTTTGATACCAAACTTCGTAAAAAGATACATTTTACTCCTGAAAGGGATAATACTGTGCGTATGTACACCTGCGGACCAACTATTTACAATTTTGCCCATATTGGCAATCTTAGAACTTTTGTGTTTGAGGATTTATTAAGACGGTCGATAAAGTTTTTAGGGATGAAGATTTTTCATGTAATGAATATTACGGATATCGATGATAAGACGATTAAAGGCGCAATTGATCATAAGATTTCTCTTGAAGAGTTTACAAAACCGTTTGAAATTGCTTTTTTTGAGGATTTACATACTTTACATGTAGAGCCTGCGGAAAAATATCCTAAGGCAACAGAATTTGTGGATGGGATGATTTCTATGATCTCTCAATTGATAGAGAAAGGATTTGCCTACACAACAGATAGTGGAGATGTCTTTTTCCGTATCAAGGATTTTAAGCATTATGGAGAGCTATCTCACCTAAATATGGATGAACTTGAGGTTGGAAAATCTTGCAGAGTTAATCATGATGAGTACGATAAAGAAAATGCAACAGATTTTGTTTTATGGAAAAGCTTTGAGCCAGAACGTGATAGAGATATATATTGGGAAAGTCCCTTTGGAAAAGGACGGCCTGGATGGCACCTTGAGTGCTCTTGCATGAGTATGCACTATCTTGGTGAGACTTTTGACTTACATACCGGCGGAGTGGATAATATTTTTCCTCATCATGAAAATGAGATTGCCCAATCTGAGGCCTTAACAGGAAAGACATTTTCGAAACATTGGATGCATTCAGAGCATTTGCTTGTGGAAGGAAAAAAGATGTCTAAAAGTTTAGGTAATTTTTACACTCTTCGAGATTTATTAAACAAAGGGTATAGCGGCAGGGAAGTAAGAGCTTTATTTTTATCGGGTCATTATAGAGCGCAGATGAATTTTACAATGGATGGTCTTGTTGCTATTCAAAAAAGTTTATACCGCTTAGATGTTTTTGTCGAAAGGTTAGCTGCATCAAAAGGTGTTGAAAAAGTGGATGTGAGCGTTTTTGAAAAGGGATTTAAAGAGGCTATATCTGATGATTTAAATACCCCACAGGCGTTTGCAGTATTATTTGATATGATCCGTTATGTGAATGCAAAGATGGATGAAAAAGAGGTGGATGGATCTTCGGTAATGATGCTGTTAAAAACCTGGGATACTATTTTTGCTTTTATATTTTCTGCACAAAAAGAGAAGATTCCTGAGGAATTAAAGGAGGCTGCAGAAAAAAGATTTAAAGCAAGGCAAGAAAAAAATTATGAAAAGGCTGATGCTATGAGGGAGTTGATTGAAAAGGCGGGCTTTATCGTTGAAGATATGAAAGATAAATGTGTAGTGAGAAAAAAGGAGAGTTATGCAAACGGCAAATAATGATGTTGATTACCACGGTTTTGATGAGTATAAAAATAGAGTGAAGAAGCTTGAGGAGATCAAAAGCCTAGGAATAAATCCCTATCCTCATAGATATGAAAATACACATTCTATCACAGAAATTACAGAAAAATATCCAGATAGCGATCCAGTAGGTTCTTTTGATGATGGAAAGGATAGAAAAACTGATCATGTAAAAGTTTCTGGTCGTTTGGTTTTGCATAGATGTATGGGAAAAAATATTTTTGCCGCCATTCAAGAAGATGGACATCGAATTCAAGTGTTGTTTAACAAAGATGTCACAAAAGTACACTCTCTTAAAGAGGGGGAAGTAACTGCTCACAACTTTTTGGAAAAGAAGTTAGATCTTGGTGATATCATTGGGGTGGAAGGGAATTTGTTCCGCACTAATAAAGGGGAGCTTACCGTCTTTGCAAGTGAGGTGACTTTATTGACAAAAGCACTTCTTCCTTTATCTGAAAAACATAGTGGACTTGTGAATAAAGAATTGCGCTACCGTAAACGCTGGCTCGATATGATTTCCAATAAAGAGGTGATTGAGACGTTTAAAATGCGTAGTAAGATTGTATCAATGTTAAGACATGCATTTGAGGCGGCCGGATTTATCGAGGTCGAAACACCTGTAATGGAATCTCTTTATGGCGGGGCGCAAGCAAAACCATTTACTACACATTTAAATGCTCTTAAAAAGGATTTATTTTTACGTATTGCTACTGAACTTCCTCTTAAAAAGCTTGTAGTTGGTGGTATTCCAAAGGTGTATCAAATTGGAAAGATTTTTAGAAATGAGGGGATTGATGCAACACATAACCCTGAGTTTACTTCAGTAGAGTTTTACGCCTCCTATTGGGATTACAATGATATGATGAAGTTTACAGAGAATTTG
>CAMAXK010000035.1 GCA_945862365.1 Chlamydia trachomatis | reverse complement strand
ACTTTAACATCATCAATCATTAATATGCAATTATCCTTAAAATGATAAGTGATTTGCTTAATCTCATCTCTTAATGGCCAATAACTACCCCAATGTGCATCTAGATAGAAAAAAATTCTTTCATCCCTTACATTATTAAGTACATCAATTAAGATATCCCCTGAATTACCTAAATGATAATTAGACATGCATTTAGGTCTTGAGTTAGAGATAGAATAATCTAACCAAACCTTATTAATTTCAAATGCATCTACCCTATTAAAAATACTTTCAAAAAATTTAGTAGTTAAACCAACATTTGAACCTGTTTCAACCGCCATTGTAAGATTAAATTTTTCCATCAATTTAACTACTGATTTACAAAATTGCTCCTCGTTATTGAAGGCCCCTTTAAAGATCATAAAATCTTCTTTATCTCTGCTGTCTAACTCAGGTATAATAATAACATTTGAAAACAAATTAGTAATTATTAATATTGTTAGAGTTATTAATGAATAGTATATCATACATTCCTTTTGTTATTTTATTTTTTTTAGACCTATATTTTTTTGGATATATGCCTTAGATATCTGAATTGGAAAACACTAAAGTTGTACCTTTAAAATTATCCAAACCAATCTATTTAATGCGGGGGTGCTTTCTAGAGAACTTTTTTATATTGTCTTCAATCTCTAGATATAACTCATTTCGAATATACACTTCATCAACCCCAAGCTTTCGGACAAAAGTATAGCCTTTAGTTGTTAAATAATCTTTAATGTTAAATCCATAGTTATTCTCTACAAAAACTACATCAATTTGATATTTGGTAAAGTCAATAGACTTAACTATTTTTTCTTCACCGCCTTCTGTATCAATGGTAACAAAATCAAGTTTTGTAAGACCATATAACTCCATTGTGTCATTAAAAGTAGTCACATTAACATTAAAGAAAATTTTTTCACCACCATTTCGAATGGAAAGCTCATAGTCTATAAATGCGTGATGTTTTGGATGATAATTCTCACATATACCTGATAGAACCCCAACCTTTTTTGTCCAACAAAACTCTGCAATACCATTATAATCAGAAATTGCTGATTCTAAGCAATAACATGACCTATTCAATTGTAACTTTTTAAACACAGCAGGGACAGGTTCAATACAAACACCTGTCCAACCTAAATATTTCTCGAAAAATAAAGTGTTGCTAAAATGCCTCCCATCAAATGCTCCAATTTCCATAAAAACACCATTTTTTTTCCCTTTAAAAACTGCTTCATTGAGAAATCTATCTTGGCTATATTGAGAATAATAAATCTCAGGGTACACGCTTGTAAATAGAATAGTTAAAAAAAATATTTTTTTCATATGTTCACCATGTCTAAAAAAAGCAAGTTTATAAAAATGCATATATAATGTCAATAAATAATTCAAACATATTAGCGTATCTTAGAAATAGACTTATTTCTTTATGGTAAATAAAAAATATCTTAAAAATCTAGTTTTTTAATTTTGAATTCAAGATTTAATTAATCTTTGATATATCAGATTTCTCTTTGGTAAAAGATAGTTTTATATATACTTGTTACATCTGAATCCGAGAATTTCAATCAACACCGATCTTTAGGATTTTTAATGCAATGAAAAGTATCTGATGTTCTGATTTATAATATATTTGTCAGCTTTGAAATAGCAACTCAAATATCTAAAGAAAGAAAATAATAGTCAAAATTCAAGATATATTATGATGTTGAATCCCAGTAACTTGATCTCGATTCCGATACATAGGTTGTTAAAATTGACTTAATCAAATAGAAAAAATATCAATAATCGGTGCATAACCTCTAATTAAAAATGCATCTAGATAAAACTAAAAGCTACCTAAAAATTTAAACCTACAAAAAATCTTTATTCGAATATATTCTATTTAGTGGTGGTAACGCCCATATTCTGTCTCTAGTTTGCCATTGCTGCTTCTCTGAAATTCTAAAATCATTTATTGGGTTATCGCAATTATATCTATGAAGAATATCAGGTATAAAATAAACATGATCTCTAGCCATATCAATTAAATTAAGCATAATTGCAACATCGCATGTTACTCTATAATATTTCCCATCTTCTAACCATCTACCAGGAGGAATCAACTTATATAATCCTGCATAACATGTTCTTAAATGACTCCAAATAAAATCATATTTTCTATGTCCACCTATTTTTAACGAAGCTGTTTTCATAGGTTTACAATGTCCATTCCATTCTGGAATACGGCACTCATAAGAACCGTACGTCACCCAAACATGATCATCGGCATATGCCTGATTTAATCTTTTAAGAACGAACGAATTTGCCAGCATATCATCTCCATCAAGCATAACAACAATTTCATCATTTTCGCATAAACTCACCATATTACAAATATTATATAATGCGCCCATATTTTCGTTGTTTTCGATATAGGTAAAGTCTATCAACCGCTCTTTTTTCTTAATATATTCATTAACTAAAATCCCTGTTTTATCTTTAGAGGCATCATTCGTATATATAACTCTAAAATTAGAATAATTCTGGGAGTATACACTATCCAAATTCCCAGTATAATAATTCTCATTGTTATAGGAAGGGATAATGATAACAAAACGCTTCTCCTTTTCCGGATGTTCAATTTTCGGCGCAAAATTATATACACCCCCAAAACAACAGGACATACTTATTAGGTATAAAATAACATTTCTCATTCCAAAAACTCCTTTTTAGTTTCGATTTTCCTTAAGGGAGGCAACTTCCAGATATGCTTTCGGTACCATCCTTGTCCTTCAACACTTAGTTTGTAGTCATTAAGCGGATTTTCATTGTTATAGTAACAAAGAATATCGGGGATAAAATAAACATGTTCACGTGCAAGGTCTATTAGAAAGAGCATCATTGCAACATCAGATGAGGTAGGATAAAAGAGTCCTTCGTTTTTCCAGTAGCTTGATGGTACAAGTTTAAAAAGTCCAGCATAAAAAGTTCTTAAGTGACTCCAGCAAAATCCAGAATTTCGATGTGTTCCATTTTTTAAAACTTCTACTACCATTGGCTTAGAGTGCCCTCCAAAACCTTTACGCACTGCATCTTGTCCATATGTGACCCAAACATGATCATCTGCATAGGCTCTATTTAATCTTTTCAGAACGTTAGGATCAGCAAATTTATCATCGCCATCTAAGATGACGATAATTTCATCATTTTTACATGACATGATCATATGGTAGATATTATGCAATGCACCTTTATTTTTATCATTTTCGAGGTAGGAAAAATTTAGATGCGTAGCGTTGTTTTTTACATACTCTTGTACTAATTCGCCGGTTTTATCGGTAGATGCATCATTTGTATACAGGACTCGAAAATTGGTGTAGCTTTGGGTAAAGACGCTATTTAAATTGTCTATATAGAAATTTTCATTATTGTAGGATGCAATAACTATAACAAAGGGCTTTTCTTCAACTTCACCTTTTATTTCAGGGGCATAATTTAAAGGTTGTGAAAATCCGGTAATTGCTGCAAAAATAGCTGTTAGAAATCTTTTCTTCATTTGTAGATCAGCCTATAAAATCATCTTTTGAGTTTAGCGGTGCTAAGGGAGGTAATGCCCAAACCTTTCTTCTAATTTCATTAATCCTATTTTTTGGTTTTTTACCATCATTTAGTGGGTTCACAGCATTATATTCATAGAGTAAATCTGGTATATAATATACGTGATCTCTTGCCATATCCAAAAGATATAGCATCATTGGTACATCACCTGCAATTTTATAAAACTCACCGTTTTCCTGCCATCTGCTTAATGGCACTTTTTTAAACAAACCAGCATAAAATGTTCTTAGGTGGCTCCATCTAAAACTATAAATTCTATGTTTTCCTTCTTTAGCAACCCAAATTGACATAGGTTTATTTATTTCAGGGGAATTATGACAAAAATAAGAACCATAAGTCACCCAAACATGGTCATCGGCATAGGCTCTGTTTAATCTTGAAAGCACCCCATCATGCAATAATTTATCATCCCCATCAACAATACAGATAATTTCATCATTTTCACAAAGATGAATCATGCTATAAGTACTTAATAATGCCCCGCAATTCTTCTCATTTTCAATGTAAGTAAAATCAATTGGCGAATTTAAATTCCTAACATATTCTTGTACTAATTTTCCTGTATCATCGGTGGAGGCATCGTTTGTATAGATCACTCTAAAATTTGTGTACTTTTGAGAAAAAATGCTATCTAGATTTCCTTTGTAGTAGTTTTCGTTGTTATAGGAAGGAACAACGACTACGATTTTTTTTTCTTCCGAAGGAGACTCTATATTTGGGGCAAAATTCATCGCCTCTTTTTTAATTCCGAAGCAAAAACTACAAGTGAATAAAAAAAGTAAGGTAATCCTTTTCATCTGTATCCTTTTAAAAAAAAGCATGATAAGAGGATTCATTTTTTATGACAAGTTTTTATACTCAAACACATTCAAAAGTTGGTTCTTTTCAAGAAAATAAAGTTCGTATAGAATAGAAGTTATGGCAATTCAAAACACTCGAGAAAAAAAGAAGGTAGCAATAGTCCCCGGTCCATCATTGCATCATGGGCTGATGATGATGGTTGCATCTCATCGACTTCTTTATGAGGGCGCAGAAGTTACCACCTATCACAAAAGCATAGGCAAACTTCATGAGTGGTTCCCTTCTCATCACATCACTTTACCCCCTGAAGAAAAGGATTGTTTTGAAGAGTTTTCAGGCTATGATTTGATCATTCTTCAGTATGACAACTCCCCTTTATGCAAAGAGTTAATTGCCCATTTTAGAAACAATACCAAGACTCTTCTTTCTGTTTTTTATCCGCAGTATAGAAAAATGACTCACCCCCCCTTAACTCCCCTTGATCGTGTTTTTAATCAATCACTTCCGATGGTAGAAAATATTTCCCTAGCCATTGCCTCTTTACTTTGTGTTCGTCAGCACTCTAAGAATAATGGGCTTTTACCACCTAAGTACTTGGTTCACAGAAAGTATAAGAAAAGAGTTGCCATTTTCCCTTCTCAAAATATTCAAAAGAAATATGAAAAAATTAAAGCATTACTCGAAAATCTCGGCTTTGAGCCCTTTTATCTTGATAATGAGTGTTCTTCTGAAGGTGCCACCCTTTTATATGAGTCGGGCTTTTTTATTGGTCCCGATTCAGACTTTTGTCACTTAGCTTCCAATCTTCAAATTCCAACATTAGTGGTAACAAAAGAGAAAAGACCTGCCTCAATTCACACCCCAGGCTGGCTTAGAAGCTCTTTTATCACCCCTCCAAAATGGATCCCCAGGGCAAAAGAGCGCCTAATTTCAGTCGATAAGGTGATGAAGGGATTTTCTAACCTTGCTAAAATCAATAACATAGAAATTTAATTCTTTTCCCTTGCAACCTTTCATGAGCTGTTTATAGTTAAGCTTATAAAAAGGAAGGTCTATCATGGGAAACAAACCGCATCGTAATAAAAAGTTACAGTTAAAGGCGTTACGTAAGTTTACGCATCTTAATTCAAATGAGATGAATTCGCCCTCTTTAAAAACAATAAAATCGGTCTTTTCCCTTAAACCTTTCAATAAAAATAATGCAAAAGAGATGTTAACACTGTTTAAGAATGAAGTGGAACATATCCATTTAAAGATTAAACCCCACCATCACAAAAGAACATCACCAGGATCTGTGGATCCAGAAAAGCCTCAAACAATTACTGGTCACCACAATCAGGACAAAATGAACAAAATCTTTCACAAAGGGGACCTTGTAAAAAGTGCAGATCTTGCTAAAAAATACTTTCACAACTCTTGGAAAAAAGCTGCTTAACACTCTTTTATACTCTTTTTATTCCCTATCGGATATACTTTAGCCTATGAAAATAGCTCATATATCCGATATTCACTTCTTTGTCCCCTCTTTCAAGGTGTCACATCTATTTACTAATGAGTGGTTAGGGAATCTTAATGTCTATTACAGTCGTAGAAATTTTTTTATCACAGAAAATCTTGATGCTTTTATTTCCTCACTTTTAAAAGAAAAAATAGATGTTTTAGTCATTACTGGGGATTTTACATCGACAGCAAATGGTAAAGAATTTGCTTTAGCTAAAGAGTTTATTCAAAAAGTGTTAGATTCTGGGATAAAGGTTTTTGGACTGCCTGGTAATCATGATATGTACACTAAAAAATCTGTAAGACATCGAACATTTTATCACTGTTTGGACAATCTACCCATTTTTTCTCATGGCCACCTTCATTTTGAAACTCTTACCGATTCTTGGAATATCATTTTACTCGATACCACCATGCATAATAAGATCGGGCGGGCCAATGGTCATTTTACACTCGATCATGAAAAGACGCTGCATCATCTTTTGGACAAATCCTCAAACGTCATTGTAGCTAATCATTTCCCATTAGAAGATAAAAGCAAAACGCACCATCTTATTCGGGATAAGCATCTTCATCATCTATTAAGAGACTCAAAAAAGCAAGTTCTTTACTTACATGGTCATACGCATAATACCAGCTACCATCAGGAAACTGATCGGTTTCATGTATTTAATAGCTCAGAATCAACCGTGACTGAAAAATTTCACTATCATTTGATCGATCTTACAAAAGATCAGTTTTCTCATAGAGTGGTAAAATATTATGAATAGCAAACTTCCACTTTGGATAGAGGGAAAAGCCCTTACTTTTAAATGCACAGGCTGTGGGGCTTGTTGTACAGGATCGCCCGGTTTTGTATGGCTTACCCCTCATGATATAGAGCGGCTATCAAAACATTTTGATCTCTCTAAAGAAGAGTTTCTTGCAAAATATTGTAGACAAGTGGGGAATCGATATAGCCTTTTAGAAGATGCAAAAACTTATGATTGTGTATTTCTTAAGGGGAATAAATGCTCTCTTTATAATGCAAGGCCTAAGCAATGTAGAACTTATCCATTTTGGAGCGAAGTTATTAAATCTAAAGACTCCTGGGACTCTGAACAGCTTTATTGTGAAGGAATTAATCATCCTGATGGAGAGCCTATTTTAGCTGCTGAAATTCTTGAAAGAATGGATCAAAAGTAGTTAGATTTTTTTTCTTGTAAGATTGGCATTTCTCAGGCAAGCTCAGGGAAAACTTACTAAAGAAAGAGGTAAAAATGTCCCTTAATTCTGATTCTAAAGATCTAAACGACTCTTTTAAAGACACCATTGCTTTTGGTACTGGTGGAATGCGAGAAATCATGGGGCCTTTACCAGGGCAAATTAACAAAACCACTATTGCTCTTGCCACTCATGGTTTGGCTCTTCATATACTTAAAAGTCCCAAGCAGTTGTGGAAAAAAGGTGTGGTCATTTGTCATGACTGCAGAAATCATTCCCGAGAGTTTGCCATAATAGCCGCACGTGTTTTTGCAGGAAATCACATTCCTGTACACATTACCAAAGATCTAAGGCCTACCCCGTTTTGCTCCTTTGCTATCCGTCATCTTGGCGCTACCGGCGGAGTAAATATTACCGCATCGCACAACCCAAAAGAATATAATGGTTACAAAGTGTATTGGAGTGATGGTGGTCAAGTGGTTGCCCCCCATGATGTTGCTATCATCAATGAAATTCATTCTATTGCGGATATTTCGTCCATTCCATTTGCTGATGAACACTCTCCTTTAATTACGATTATTGATGAATCGGTTGAAAAAGCTTATTTTGAAGCTTTATACGATGAAAGTTTATTCAAACACGATAATGAACTTCGTGGTAAAAATCTAAAAATTTGTTACTCCCCTCTTCATGGCGCCGGTATCACCATGATTCCAGATGCTTTAAAGATGTGGGGTTTTGAAAATATCCACCTTGTAAAAAGTCAGGAAAAACCCGATGGTAATTTTCCAACCACAAAAACGCCTAATCCAGAAACAGCATCAGCAAGAGCCGAAGGCATTAAAACATTGGAAGCTGAAAAGGGAGATCTTCTTCTTATCTCTGATCCAGATAGTGATAGACTCTCCGTTAGTGAAAGAGCTCATGGCTCAATCCATACATTTACGGGAAATGAATTAGGTGTGATCTTTTTACACTTTCTTGCCACCAATAAAGAGCTTCCTGAGTCTTGGGGGGCTATTACCACGATCGTCTCGACCCCTTTATGTAAAGTGATCACAGAGGCTTTAAAGGGTAAATGCTTCCAGGTGCTTACTGGATTTAAATATATTTCTGAAAAAATTCAAAAATGGGAAACAGGAGGCCCAAAATTTCTTTTCGGTTTTGAAGAGTCTTTGGGTTTTTTATCCTCAACATCAGTTCGCGATAAAGATGCAGTCCTTGCCTCTTGTCAAATAGCAGAAATTGCCCTTCACTTAAAAGGTCAGGGAAAAAGTCTTTTAGATTACCTCTACTTCATTTATAAAACCTACGGCCTATACAGAGAAGGTGAGTTATCGATTGAATTTAAAGATAAAAGCTTGCTTGATGCAGCAATTGCGCCCCTAATGAAAAATCCACCTACCACCCTCTTGAACAAAAAAGTGGTCCAAATGGATAATTACGAAACAAAACAATCACATAACTTTCTCACAGATAAAACATCGATTCTTTCTCTACCTACCTCTAAAGTGCTCACCCTGCATCTTGAAGATGGCTCTAGGTATATATTTCGACCGTCGGGCACTGAGCCAAAAATCAAAATCTACGGCTCTATTCATAAGTCTGTCGATTCTAATCCAATCGCAAACCAAATTGAGTCTTTAGATAAAACGCTTGCTTCAAACCTTGCCACCTTAAAAGCAAAATTTTTTAGGTAAACTTATTGGTGATTGAAGTTTTGAAGATTTTCTTTTTTTTGATTCAGAAGTCAAGTATAGAAGATTTGTATAAAAAATATTGAATCATATTTTATTTTATTTCACAA
>CAMAXK010000034.1 GCA_945862365.1 Chlamydia trachomatis | reverse complement strand
ACCACTTAATTAATAGTGGTGACCATTTTTGTTTACATTTACCGGACTAAGATCATGTTGATAAATGATTCTTTTCCATTTGTAAAGCGCTCAAGGGGTGAGTTTTTCACAAGTCGGTATTTTCTAGAAGCTCTTATATAGTAAAGGGCAATTCCTATAAATAATACCGACCACACAAAGATCTTATGGATATTGAAAAATGGGTAGGGTTCTTGAAGGGGAGCGCCAGCTCGACCGCCTGGGGCCCATAGAAGGGTTGAAGCTACACCTTTAATGTTATCCTCTGGAACAAAGCCAAACTCTCTACTATCGCCACTTTGGGCATGATTATCACCTAGGCAGTAATAGCTTTTCTTTGGAATATGTAAACCATAAGTTTGAAGTTTTTGCTTATCAATGGTCCCATCGGCTAAAATCGGAGCTCCTTCATCCACAAATGGAATATAATCTTTTGTTGTAATGGATTTTTCCCGTTCTGTTAAGGTAAAGTTTTTTAACTCATCACTGTCGCTATTAAAAATCTTTTTCCCCATCAAATAAAGATCCCCATCTCTAAAATAGGCATATCTTGACGGAGCAATTTCAGGATGACGGCCACTGCTAATAAATCTACTTTGCTCAATACCCATGTTGTATAAAGCTACACAATTTGCTTCAGAAAAACTCCCAAACGGGTGATCTTTTGAAACTTGCTCTGGGATAGAAAGAGAGGGAATCATGGAGAACGGATTGTTTTGCCATTTTACTTTATAAGCAATACCATCAATAAATTCATAAGTACCATCTTGAAGATGACCTTTAATTTTAGGGCGATCTTTTAATTGCATCGATGAGCTATAGCTTTTACCAAACTGTTGAAGGTAGCCTTTATTACTAGTAAATCTTGAAGTGTATAGATTTTCCCAAATGCGCTCAAGAGCCTTTGTATTTAGTGGTATGTATGATACACTATTTTCAAGAGAAGGCCTTTTTATCCCCCGATAGTCAAAGGTGTTTTTTGCCTTATTTACAGATGCATGGTGAGATATTTCTAAAAAGTATTTTGCCTCAGGATTTTTTAGCAGCAGAGAGATGGTGCTATCAGAAAAATAGAGGCTTTCAGAAGGAACGATTCTTGCCATTGCATAATTTCCCATTCCCCATAACTCATGAACATCGGAAATATTATCTTGTAACAAATTAGCTGAAACTTCTGTTTTACCCTTTGCTGTAAGTTTTACAATAGGTAAATGGTTTTGCTTGATCACAACCTCTTTTTGAGAGGACATTCCTACCATATCTTCGTTTATATCCGCTCTTCCTGTAAGACTGATAAAAGGAATATGTTCTATATGAGAAAGAATACTTTTTTGTAGATCAGCGCTAATATCATTTCCCTCTTTATCAATCCCATAAACCTTACCACCGTAGAAATAAAGAGTATCTTCAGGTAATCCTATGGTTCTTTTCACCATACGCTTGTACCCTGGAAAGACATAGAAATAGTTAATTTTCGACCCAGGTATATCCATCCCTTCACTTGTAAATACAATCGTTCCCATCCTTTTTACTTCATCAGGGGAAAAGGTGAAATGCTTTGGCATCAGTGGAACATTTATTCCAAACTGAGAATAGGAAACAATAAGTCTATCACCTTCTCTAAAAGTAGGTCTCATAGATCCAGTAGGGATTTCCATCGGCTCAAAACAAGTTTGTCTGATGATAATTGCAAAAAATAATGCAATCAAGAGCATGGAGGCACTTTGGACAAATTTAGTCACATTAGACAAAGGAAAGTGGGTTTTTAAAAGATTTTCCACTATCTTTGCCTCAGCTGTGGCAGAGCTTTTATCCTTAGAGGCAATAAATTCTTTTAATTTAGTGAGTCTGAATTCAATTTGTGAGGAGATTTCAGAGCTAAGTGTCTCTTTTCTTTTTTTAAACGTGTTGCAAGCGTAAAAGAAAATAGATAAGGATTTTTTGAGTGAATAATTCTTCATAGAATATAGTATAGCCTTTTTTTAGGTTTTATTTCCAGTGTATTATATCTTTAGAAACAATAGAGTTTATTTGATCACCTTCTTCATAGGAAAGAGTTAAACGGTATTTTTTTCCTGAAGTGAGTAAATCATTTAATGTAACTTTTTCAAGTTCAAATTTAAAAAGACTCTGCTCAGTGCAGGTGCATTTTGCTTCAATAGGAATGAGTTTATTACTCCCTTTATCAACCTCAAGAAAATAAGCGCTAAATCCCTTCATTGTCCTATCTCCTTGTACAATAAAAGATAAGGTTTCTGGATTATCTACAAAAGCCTCCAATCCAGTAATAAATTTCGGGGGAACTCGAGGGATCTTTTCAGCTGGGGAGGTAAGATTTGTTCCAGAATCGATGGAAATCATTTTTTTTGACCCAATGGATCCTGCTAGTTGGATCCAATAGGGGAAGGGAAAGTCATTTAACAAGTAGAGTTGAATTTGTTTTCCAGAAAGAGCAGAGCCATCATTTTCCCAATTGCTTTGATACACATCCATTTTTTTAGGTTCTTTCTTTTTTCCGGCAACAAACATAGATGGTTTCCATAGCGGGCGACTATCTACTTTTTCACCCCTTCTTGGTCCAATTTTTGACCTATCCTCTTCCTTAACAGGAATAAGGTCTAGATTTAACAAAGAGGCGATTAACGTATCCTCTTTATTGATATACAGATGCGACTTACGTGAAAGACAATAAGAACCTGTGACCTGAAGAGTGTCAAGATTAATTTCCATTAAGGTCCAGCAGGTGCTTCCTGGGGCTCTATTATTTACCCATGTATTTAAATCTTTTCCTTTTACATTTTCGTAAATACTTTTTGGCATAGTAATTTCTTCAAACGTTATGAAAGGAAGTTCTTTAGAATGAATATTTAAAATAGTTACCGAACTTCCATTTTGGTAGATACTGTAATCACCTGGATTTGCTTGAGAAAAAATATTTTTAAAGGGGAAAGCATGAAGGGGAGCTAAGAATAGGAAAATAAAAGTGATAAGTACTGTTTTCATAGATGAGTCAATTCTATCATATAAAAGGATATTGCTAAAGTTACAATTTTATCTTGCTTATATAATTTTTTTTTGTATGGATGAACTTATGAGGTGTGTTATGAATAAAAGGGCTCTTTTTATTGTGTTTTTAATGACTGGTGTAATTTGTACAAGTTGTGGGATGTTAAAAAAAACTGAGCTTACTGCTCACCCTGATCCAAATGGGTCGATTAATGAGCAAATTGCTTACCATAAATCTGAAATCAAGAAATATCAAACAGCTCTTGATAAGGAAAAAGAGGTCTCTTTGAAAGCGTTAACAACACGTGACATGAGTGAAGTTAGAAGAGCTAATAACAAACAAGAGCGATACGAGAGAAAGATTAAAGAGCATCAAACTGCGTTGATGAAGCTTGAACATGAGCAAAGACAGGAAGCCTTAAAGTGAATTTTAGGATTTTATTTATTGTAGCTTTGCTTTTTCTAGGTCATGATTCTTTACATAGTCTTACGAAAAAATTTACCCTATCAAAAAATGCATCTAACAAAGAGACGGATCTTGCGATGATTGATTCGCAAATACAATCTTTAGAAGATCTTAAAGCCTATTATTTAGCAAAAGCTTCTAGATTGAGAAGTAGGGGAGATCGTCTGCAATTTAGTTCATCCGAAAATGGACTTGGCTCTGCACAAAAAAGCTGGAAATCTGCAGACGAATATGATAGAATCGCTGATCAAATTCAAGGCGATATTGATAATCTAAAAAAAGAGCGGGAAGAAGTGCTCGATAGATCTGATTATTAACAATTTCCTAAAAAAAGAAAAATGATATCTTAAATAGAAGCGCGATGATGTACGAAATTACAACACTTTTGGAAATATATACTTTTTGGTCAAACGGCCGGGCAGAGGAAGAGGAAAAATTTGCCGTTTCATTCTCAGTATCAGAACCTATTTCATCTATGCTGTTTATCGGGCTACCTTCTATTAAGAAGTACCTTAATAAGAGGGTTTTTCGTGATGAAGAAATCGCTTATTTACATTCTTTACAGAAATCAGACGGAAAGCTACTTTTTTCAGATAGATTTATCAGATTCATTTCAACCCTTACCTTTGATTTAAAATTGGAGGCACCCTTAGAAGGGGTGGTTTTTTTTCCAGGACAACCGGTTTTTAAAGTTTCGGGAAATAAAATTGCACTTACGTTTTATAAAAGGATAATAGAGTATTATTTACCCAGACAGATAGTAATTGCCACACAGACAGAGCAGGTTGCATCATTCATCGCTCCTGTCTATGTTGTCTCTGAAAATTGCTCTACCTCCTTTGAGGTTGAATCCGAACTAGACACAAGAAGCACCTTTCTTGGTGGAGCTGTCGCCACGCTAGATTTATACGCTGCTGTTACTTTCAATATTCCTTTATTTTATGTAGAACAACAGAGGGATGTTAGATTTATCGATGCCTGTGATAAGAATTTAGCCATGAAGATGTCTTCTTTCAATGACTGTGATGAAATCTTTTTAAAAGGGGCTATTACAAGAGACTTTATAGAGGAATTCCCCTATCCTATAACAAGCTTAAAGGGGGTTTTATTAGACCCTTCTAAAATTAGATTATCCCCCCCAAAGGTTTGCTATCATTATTATCATAATCAAGAGGTGCTTGACTCTGAATTTCAGATCTATCGATTTTCTCATAAAGGGTTGTTTATTGGAGATATAATCACTAAAAACATTCTTTCCTTAAACAAAAAAACCATTTTTGGCAAATTTCATTCATCGTTAGAAAAGCAGCCACTTTTACATCATGTGATAGATGGAGGGGAGGAGTCTATATCTTCTATTAAATCTAGAGTTATAAAAAACATGCGATCTTTACCTTGTAAATACCGGGGAAAGGATGCTCTTAAAACCTACCCTATACGCATATTTAAGGAACATCAAAGTTTTGTGAAAAAGGAAAGTTTTTCAAATACAAAGCTTGCATAAAGATCGTCAATTTCGATCATCTTTTTTGTAGAAGTTTCCCCCGATTTGATGGCGATTGCACTTTTGGGAACACCTAATTCATCAGAAAGGGTTTGAATTAAATGTTTATTGGCAAGACCCTTTTCTCTAGGGGATTTTACCTTTACCACTAAAAACTCTCCCTCTAATTTCTCAATGGAATTAATTCTAGCATTAGCTTTTACTTTTACTTTTAAAAACATAGTGTTATTATAGCTTTTGTGGTAATTACAGGGCTATGCGATATTTTATTATTTTGCTTTTTTCCATACAGATTTTTGCAAATCATCCACAAGTGGGCGATGATGCCCCCGCATTTAGTTTAAAAGATCAAGAGGGGTTTACCCATACACTTGCAGCTCATAAAGGATCCTTTGTACTTTTATTTTTCTACCCAAGAAATTTCACAGTGAGCGCTCAAAAGAAACTACGTCAAATGCAAAAGTTGATTGAAACATCGATGAATGATAAATTTGTTGTCTACGGTATCTCCCGTAATTCGGTGGAAAATCATCGTAAATTTTATGATAAAATTCAGATATCTTTTGACCTACTTTCAGATGAGCAGGGGGATATTATTTCTGCCTATGGAGCAGGTGGTCTTTTAGAAACAAAACCTTTGGTTTTTCTTATAGGACCAGATGGTCGGTATTTCAAAATATATGACAACATGCAGAAGTTTCTTTATTCTAACGACCTAATAACATCTATAATTAAAAATGGCATTTAATTAATAATTATGCTCTTTTTATTAAAAAAAGAGGTGTAATTTGATAACCCTTGTTTATGAATCGGATCATCTGATTCCGGTATTTGAAAATAAAATGCGAGAAATCTCTGGGGTAGAAGAGGTTAAGTGTATTTGTGTTTCAAGTAAAGATCTATCCAAGGGGTTTAATAGAGCGCTAAGGGAATCAGCTCATGATGTTGTAGTCTTTCTAAAAAAGGGGGTAACAATTCATTCGGAGAATTGGGCTAGGGTGATTATTGATTCATTTTCGATCAATTCCCATGGGATCATTGGTACACTTGGCACCCTTATTGTTCCTAAATCTGGAATGCTATGGGAGAAAGAGGAACCTTTATGCGGAACGATTTGGTACGAAAAATATAGCGATGATTGCATGAACCGTTTTGGTGAAGCCTTTAATGGTAAGATATTAGATGTAATTTCCTTAGAAGGAAGTCTTATGGCCGTTCATAAGGATCGACTTGCCACCACATTTGATGAAAGGTTTTTAGCAGATAGTTTTTTTGATTATGACTTTTGTATAGATAACTACAAAAAAGGGGTTAAGGTTGGGGTTATTTTTGGAGTGGATATTGTAAAAGAATCGTTTGATGAACAAGATGAAGACTTTGAAAAAAATCACAAAAAGTTTTTAGATAAGTATGAAGATCTACCTTATCGCATCGCTCCACAGGTATTTGTTGATCACTTTTTAATACAAACGGAAAGTAGCCCACTTGTAAATGTGATTATCCCTGTAAAAGAGCATGTCGATGAGTTATTTGCTTGTATAGAGTCAATTTATATTAAAACAAAGTATACAAATTTTCAGGTGACCATCGCTCTTTATGACGCCTCAATTGAAGATAAGGCAGAGATTTTGGCATTTTCAGCCGGGTATAAGAATCTTACCCTATTTGAAAGCTCGCAGCATCAAATTGCAAAAATTTTAAATAACACAACAGAAGAAATTAAAAGTGATCTGGTGTTGTTTTTATCTCAACATGTTGTTTTTGAAAATGATGCGATTTCATTAATGGTAAATACCTATCTTAAAAACCCTCAAACATGTGGTAGTGTAGGGATAAGAACACACCAAAAAAATCGAACTGTAAGACAGTTTGGATTACATCTGTTTTCTTTTGAAACAGATGATGGAGCCGAACTTGGTCTAGATCTAAAAGGGTTTGGAAAATCTTTTGCTTACAAAAACGAAATAGTAGATGGAGTGATGGGTAATTCGATTGAGTGCTTTTTGATAAACAGAGATCTATTTTTAAACTTGGGCAAATTTAATCCGAGCTATAATCATAGTCTTGAGGATTTTGAATTTAACTTGAAGCTGATCTTATCTGGTAAAACAAACTATTTGGTCGGAAATGCAGTAGGTTCTTTCTATGGGATTGGGAAACCAAAATTTATCCCGAAGGATTATTTACTATTAATGGATTATGTAAATGATCATATAGACTCTTTATTACCTTACGTAACCCTTGTTACGGCCTAATTTTTTTCAGATTTGTGAAAAGCAATCGCTCTTTCACATAAATGCTTAGTAACTATTTTTGTAGTACTTACATGACAGGCGCCGTAAACATTATAATGCTCAATTTTTGATGAATTATCCATTCTTGGGTGCTCATTTGAAGGGGGTGTAACAGTTGTTTCATCCATACCTGCATAGTATACAAAGGCTCGTTCACAATTTTTTGGTAACTCTTTACGCTGATTAAGTACGAGCGCTTTTGTATGCTCATTTTTATGTGAAAAACGCTCCAGTAAATCAGGGTTTAAAAATAGCTTTGCTAGGGGAAATTTGGCTAATTTACTTACCATTTTTGAGCCATAAGCACCTGTGATAGATCCGACAAACACAGCATTAGTAGGAGAAACATTTCTTAAATGCTCTTCTAGATAAGAAGAGGAAAGGGCACCTAAAGATGTACCTACAAGGACGATGCGATTAGTTGGATTCCTCTTGCAATATGTTTCGAGCATCTTTTTAATGGGAGTAATAGTTTCTTCAAAGGATTGATTACCATCTTTTCGATTTTTAACCACTCTAATATCAGCTTCCTTACCCATTGTTTTGTATGCAGTTTCAATTTCTTTTACATACTCTACCCACATTACAGCAGATGCCCCAAGTCCTGGAATGAAGACGTATAGATCTTTATTGGATTGTTTGGTATCAAGACTATTTAGCACCTTAACATTTGTTAAATCAAGTGAAGTATCAGGTTTGATTTTTAAGGAAATTTTAATATTTTCAATCATCATTAAGATGGCACATTTAATAAACACCCAAGCTGCCTTCACTTTATCTACTAATACTACATGCCATGGACGGGCGTCTATAAGTGTAGTGGTTTTTGGATCCCAAGGTTCAATATCACCCTTTCGAGTGTATTTAGGATCAGGTGCGTAGACCATTTTTGGGAAAAGTGGATTTGTAGTGAACATACAACCTTACTATTTCAATGATATTGATATTATCTTAATGTTAGATTAAAGACAAGAAGGTAGTAACATACTGAAAATAAGCAACCTAGAAGCCCCAAGCGCCTCTAATTGCCCAATACTCAGTAATTTGGTCAAAAAATTGTCCTTCACTATAGCCGTTATGGTACTCAAAAAAGACCCTAAAGTTTCTTCCGGCCCTTTCATACTTAGCCCATTCGTACCCAAGCTGGGTCGTAAGAGAGGGTCTATAGTCATGTACTTGCCAGTTTTGACAATCAAGGGCAAAGAAAGGGTATCCATATAGACGAGGGTGTTTATATTTATGAACAAGAGGTCTGAATTCTAAACCATATTCAAAATAAAAATGGCCCATTGGAAAGGAGTTGTCATAATTAACAATCACCCCAGGTCCAAAATACAAACGTAAAGCCTGATTAAATTGTAAAGAGCCAAAGAAGTCAATGGCTTCAAAACTTGGGTTTGTTCGAATTACATCTGGCTGATTAACCATATATTCATCTCCAAGATGAGAGGAGATATGATAAATCCGAAGACGGAAGGAGTAATTATCTCTTGAGTAGCTGATAGGAATAGAAAGGATGTAATCTGTAGTTACAAGCTCTGCCCACTCACCATTTGGTTGATTTGTGGGATTCATATCAAAATTTGCCCACATACAGGCACCAATATCTATTTGAACGTCCCCACCAAATACATTAAAGAATCTGTAGATAGGAAAAATATCACCTAAAGATATAGCGATTTGATCCTTAGCAAGTACATAATCTCCAAAACGATAAGCAATAGAATATACCGGATCTCTTGGGCTTGCAATGAGCGGTTCAAATAAAACGGTACTTTCAGGAAACCAAACACCTGTTAAACTAAGATTAACCCTTCGTTCTTTTACTCGTTCGGCAGTAGCTTTATCAAGCTTTTTTTCAACCACCTTACCAATACCTGGTAAATCCTGAACAAATGAGATGATACTGTTTTTAATCCGTAAATCTGAGGGAAGATTATACAAATAGACATTTTT
>CAMAXK010000033.1 GCA_945862365.1 Chlamydia trachomatis | reverse complement strand
AATCTGAAATTATTATTTCACAAGCCTTGTCCATCGAAAATTTGGATAAATCAATCCATCTAAATAAAGATTCTTTTCTAAACCATGTAAATTGACGCTTGGCGTAGTTTCTAGATGCCTTTTTGAAGGATTCTACAAAAATATCCCAGTCTGCGTCTGTTTGTCTTGAATCAAGGAAAGCTAGAGCTTGTCTATAGCCTATTGCGTTTGCAGCCGAGGGATTTAGCAATAGCCCCTTCTCTTTCAAGGTAACTACCTCATCGAGTAAGCCATTTTCAATCATTTGATCGCATCGATCTTCAATACGTTTGTAAAGTATTTCTTTAGGATAGTATAAAAACCAACATCTAAAATCTATGTCTTTAGGGCTATCCTCTCTAGAAGGTCTTGGAATGTCGGTAACCCTATTTCCTGTTAGAGCCATAATCTCTAACGCTCTGATTATTTTATGCCGATCTGAAGGGGTGATTGTTTCAGCATAATCAGGATCTAAACTCTTAAGCTTGCCGTAAAGCATATCTAGCCCATATCTATCTACATCTGCTTCTAAGCTTTTTCTTAATACAGGATCTGAGGCAGGACCCTTTGGTGGGCCAAATAAGACAGTATGGATATAAAACCCAGCCCCCCCTACGATAATTGGGGTGCGATTGTGGTTGAAAATTTCCTCACAAGAGCTTTCTACTTCATCATGAAAATTTACTACAGAAAAATAGTCTTTAATATCACATACATCGAGCAAATAGTGAGGGATTCTTGATCTTTCTTGAAGGGTTGCTTTAGCACTACCAATATCGGTCCCCTTGTATAATTGAATAGAATCTGCGCAAATGATCTCCCCACCGATAGCGCCCCCTATCACTAAAGATGCCTCTGTCTTACCTGTTGCTGTCGGCCCTGCAATTACAATAATCTTCTTCTTTTTTCCATGAAGGGACTCCCTTCTTTGCAGCTGGGGCTGAGGCGTCTCGTATAAATTTTTTGACAAAAAACCATCCTATGATAGAGCTCTACTCTCATCATCATAAATTTGTAAAATGGTTTCAAATCCAGCAAGTCGGATAATTTCCATTACATCATCATGAATTGCAAAGATTTTAAAGCATCCTTTCATTCCCTTCAATCTTTTTGTCATGGATAGAAGTACTCTCATCCCTGCGCTGCTTAGATATTCAATACCCCCAAAATCAATTAGAATATTTACTTGATTTCCTTCAATAGCTTGATTCAAAACATTTTCTAATTGGATAGAGGTGGTGGCATCTAACCTACCCTCAAGACGTAAAATGAGCGCTCTATTTTTTTCCTCTTTTGTAACTAACATACCTTCCCCTTTTTGTTATTCAGTAACGATTTATTAAACTCTTTCAAACCAAAGTCACCTTTCAATATTTTTCAATAAATGCAAGGGAGTCTAATCGAAAATCTATCATGATTTGACCTTTCTCATGTTTCAATTTTTCGGTAAGTATAATATAATTTTGCATCTCATTCAAATAGTTTCTTTTTGACAATCGAAGAATATCAGTTCTTTCGAAATAGTCAACCTTTAAGATGATTTCATTTTTACCTAAACTCTTCTCCTCCACCTTTGATACATCTAAAAGAAAAACTCTTCCCTCAATATTTACTTTTGAAAGATCCTTCAAAAACCTCTTTGCAAACTCCCATCGGCTCACCTCTTCATAATCATCTACAAAGCTCCCCTCTTTTATCTCTTGTATGCCAAGAAATACACTTACAATACCCTTGGGACTAAAAAATGGTTTGATGGGAAAAATTCTTCCCCTCTCATCTATCCCTCTATTTTTAAAGTCAGCAATTAAAGCGGCTAAATTTACATGATTATAGCTTACTTGAATATGTGTATCATCGATGAATGTCACTTTTGCCTCATCTATACAGGGGGATTTTAGTAACTTTTTCACCCCATCTTCTAAATCAAAATCCTCCCTACTTACCTTTTTATCGTATGAAAGATCTAATAGCTCTGCTAAATACAAATTGGATAAAGCCTCTTTTTGCAAAGAAAGTTGAGAGATTTTCGTAATAGATTTTTTTACTGAAAGGCCTGCTCGAGAAAAATATAAGGCTGGTATAATAAAAAGGGCGATAATAGGAAAGAAATAAATAGATCTTTTTAATCGAGACTTTTTTTCCATAATTAACTATCTTGGTCTGTACGCTTATTGACATAGTTTCTTAACACCTGATCAATAGGACCGGCACCAATTACTAATGTTTTCCTCTTATGCTCACTTAAATAGGTTTCAATCTCCTCTAAAGGAACGTAAATAGAATTTGTTTGCTTACAAAACATCTTCAGCAAAGGTTTTGGATCGATACAAAGTCCTTCACTTGCCTCAAAAATATCTGTAATCACAATCTCTTTAAATACCTTACAAAAGCCTTCTAGCTCATCTTTAAATCTTGAAAGTCTATGAGGTTCAAAGATAATCTGTACATCCCCATGAACCCCCTCTAAATCTCTTAATACAGCCCTTACTTCGGATGGATGGTGCGCGTAATCGGAGTAAATATCATAGCCCACATGTTCCATGCGACGCATCACCCCGCTAAAAGAAGAAAATGATTCTCTAATTTTTTGATGAGAAACACCTAATGAATCTAACAAACCATAAACAGCTGCTGCATTTAAGCAGTTATAAGAACCAAACATTGGTAGTGAAAAAGGTGTGTCATTGATTGAAAAAGTGGTCCTATTTAACTCTAAAGAGGTAATCTCTACCCTAAAATCTGATCCCTTTTTAAATCCATAACTTTTTCCAGATGGATGCATAGAGGCTAAAACCTCATCATCTCCAAAATAGAGAAAGCTTTCTTTAGACTTAATCTTAGAAATAAACTCTCTATAGGAGGCTAATAAATTATCCCCGTTTTTCCAAAAGGCTAAGTGATCCACATCTACACTTGTTAAAATCGCTGCAAACGGCTGTGTGATTAGATGTGATCCATCACTTTCATCCCCTTCTATCACAAAAAATTCGCCCTTACCAACTCTTCCATATCGATCTAAACTAGTTGATAATCCCCCCACAGCAAAAGAAGGATCAAAACCACAAACAATCATACAATGGGATAAAAGTGCTGAGGTGGTGGTTTTTCCATGGGAACCAGTGATCACAATTTGCTTTTTACCTTTAGCTAAAAAGGCAAGTAAATCTCTCCTAAAAACCGATTTTTTAGCAAAAAGAATCTCTTCATTATCATCTTTTACCGCCCTTGTTCTACAAACTAACCGATTTCCAATATGTTCTTTCTTTTGATCAAGGAATATGGTTACACCCCTTGCCCGTAATCTGAGTACGTTTTTTGATAACGTGGTATCGCTTCCAGTTACTGAGATGTTTAAATCAAGTAAGAGCTCTGCAAGAGCTGACATCCCTACACCACCAATACCAGAAAGATGCACCCCATTTTCTAAATCCGTCTCTACAATAGGTTCAAAGCAACAGTGCATCTATTGCCTCCCCTTTTCGAGAAGTAAGATAAACATGAATATTTTCTTTCATTTTTTCACGATTTTCAGGGCAACAAAATTCATCCATTAATTCTATTAATTTTTTTGTGTCTATCTCCTGCTGAAGAACACGTTTTCCTCCACCCACAGTTTGCTCCATAAATTGCGCATTGTGGTTTTGATGATCATTAACTGCATGTGGATAAGGGATTAATACCGTCGGTGTTTTAGAAACTAAAGCTTCCTTAATAGTACCTGCACCTGATCGACAAATGGCAAAATCACAGGCGGCCCACGCCCTATCCATATCTTTAAAAAAGGTAGCTACAAAGGCTTTTATCCCATGCTTTTGATACACTTCTTTGATCTCGTGCGCCGAGCCTGTAAGATGGATCACTTGAATCCCTTCTTTCATATAGGCTAAGGTATCATGAATAAGATCATTGATGGGCTTAGCGCCGCGAGATCCACCAAAAATAAGTATCGTGGTGACATTTTCATCTAATCCAAATTCCTTTCGCAAAAGCCCCTTTGAAGGTAGATCTTTTAATAAAGGTCCACTTGTAGCAAGATCCAGCAATCTTACAGATCCATAAAGATGCTTTTTTACCTCATCGAATAAAACCAATGTTCTTTTTGAAAATAGGGAAAAAAACTTATTTACCTTTCCTGGAATGATATTTGGCTCATATAAAGTGATGGGGATTTTTAAATAAAAAGCGGCTAAAAGAACGGGTAAAGAATGGTAACCACCCATGCCAATTACATGCGTACAACCCTCTTTTCGTAAAATCTTCACCGCCTCTTTTGCTCCTTTAATGATTTGAAAAGCGCCTGTTAGTATTCCTGAGGAAAAATTCTTTCCAACCACATTAAATCTCTTGAATTCCTTTTGTGAGACAAAAGGATTTTCACAAATACCCACACCAATCAGTATTCGTTTTCCCTCTCCCGGAAGATGTCTTGCAATGTGAAGAGCTGGTAAAACATGACCGCCTGTGCCACCAACAGCAAACGCTATTGATTCTTCGCCATGATTGGATTCTGTCATAGTATTCCTCGTAATCTAGTATTTTCTACTGCATTTGACTTTTTGTATATGCTAAGAATAATAGCTATCATAAATAAATTCGATAAAAAAGATGAACCCCCCGAACTAAAAAACGGCAAATTCGTCCCCTTACTCGGTAACATCCCCGAAACAATCCCTAAATTTAAAAAAGCACCAAATGAAATCATGAATGTGTAAGTTACAGCTAAATAATGACCATGCTTATCTCTTGTCTTAAAAGCAATTGACAGTCCCATAGCGGCAATCAAGGTGTATAAAGAAACAAGCAGAACAATTCCAAAAAATCCAAATTCCTCTGCATAAATGGCGGCAATATAATCGCACCTTGCCTCAGGAAGGTAGTGATATTTTTGCATACTCTCCCCTAATCCCCTTCCAAAATAAGAGCCGCAACCTGCAGCAATTTTAGCTTGATACGCTTGATGCCCTTTTCCAAGAATGTCACTTTCAGGGTTTAAATAAGAAGATATTCGCGCTGTCACATGAGGCATGCTTAACGCTGCCGATAGTAATCCCATTGAAAATATCCCTGTAGGTATGAGCCAATAGCTAAGGCGTATTCTTGTGATAAAATAAAGCAAAATCAATGTGGTAATTAAAATAAAAGCCGTTCCATTGTCAGGTTCTATAATGATTAACAAAATGGGAATGACTAATAGCACTTGCCAAAAGCAAAAGATTTTAAAGGAGATGTTTGTCCCCACTCTTTTGATCAAGTAGACATAAAAAATAGGAAAAACCACCTTCATAAATTCTGATGGTTGAATAGAAATGCCTAAAACACTCACCCAACGGGACGATCCATTTAAACATAGCCCTATTTTAGGTACAAAGACACAAATGAGCATGATAATGGAAAAAAGATAAATTTCCCTACCATATGTTAAAAGCTTGTCATAGCCGAATTGATAAATCAAAAATCCTGCAACCGACCCAACACAAATATAGGAGGTTTGCTTTAATAAAGGAATGTAAGTGATCACCCCTTGATCAATAATTTCAGCCGAAGTGGTATTAAATACCATCAACAACCCAAGACAAATAAGCCCGATGATCCCAAAAATGGTAAAGGAGACTATTTTCATAGGCTATCTAATCCTAAGTTTATCTCCAGCCTTGATCTTTTTGGCCTTTGCCTCTGTTAATGAATTTAGGCGCAATAAATCTGCCACTTTAATGTGATTTTTTATAGCAATTGTCCAAGGGCTATCCCCATTTTTTACTATGTAGTAGGCCTCTGTAGATTGCTTGATAGGAGTTTGATTTGCATTTACTACCGGATTTTTCTTCCTTGTATTTTCTTGCAAATACAAAATTTGACCAATACGAAGTCTTGAATCTTTCATATTGTTAATAGCCATTACCTCTTCAACGGTTGTGTGGTGACGTCTTGCAATCTTTTCAAGCACATCCCCTTGTCTTACTATAACCTCTATCATCTCTGAATGATCTTTCTCACTTTCGATCTCAGCAACTTCTTTTACAGTTTCTTCCTTCATAGGAGCATATTCGATTTTTTGCTCTTTAATAGGCATATCCACTTTGGCGATATATTCTTTTAGTATTTGATCCACCTGATCAAGTTCTGAAGGTTTAATTTCATGATTAACTTTTGATTCATTGACAAGCACCACCTCTCTGGATTCAAGATTCATCTCCCCTTTAAGGGTGGGTCTAAGAGCAAAAATAAAAAGAGTTACTAATAAGCCCATATTCACAAATACTGAAAAAACAATAATCTCTTTTCTGTTCATTTCATCACTTCCCTTTTAAAAACATCCCCTCTATCACCAAAACTTTTAAACGCGTCAAAGCTTGCACAACCTGGAGAAAGTAATAATGTATCACCCTTTGAAGCAACTGACAATCCTTTCAAAATTGCCTCCTCCATTTTGTTTACTGTATAGACAACAAAATTGCTCTGCAAGGTTTTTTTAATTTTTTCCGCACTTTCACCAAAACAAATAATGCATTTTACTTTTGAAACTAGCGCCTCATTCCAAAGATCAAATGGCGTTTGTTTATCTCTTCCACCGACAATTAAAACAATGGTCCCTTTTGTCTTGTTTACTGCATAAACAGTGGATGCTGGGGTGGTTGATTTACTATCATTGATAATTTTAACACCATTTAATTCCCTTACAAATTCCATCCGATGAGGTAAAGGTTTAAAGAGGTTGTCAGCAATTTCAATCGATCCACCAATGTGTTTTTCCACATAATGAATCACATCCATCGCACTTCCCAAAAAATGCCTTCCAGAAGTAACAGAGGTATCATCTCCCTGAAGAAACACACCACCTTCTTTTAGCAAATCCTTAATCCGAAATTTTGCCTCTTTATACTCTTGAAAATCTTTATGCCTATCTAAATGATTTGGTGTGATGTTAAGCAAAACGGCTACATCAATTTTTTTGGAAAACATAAGCTCTAGCTGAAATGAGCTAAGCTCTAGCACGGCCCACTCATCTTCGGCAATATCAGGAAGTACACTACTTGCTGGATCACCAATATTACCACAAACTTTTGCATTTAAAAGCACCCCTAAATAGGTGCACAAGGAACTCTTTCCATTAGTTCCGGTTACGGCAATAATTTTACAGTTACAATACCTGAAGGCAAGTTCAACTTCAGAAATAATCTCTACACCCTTTGGTAAGCTCTCTAAATAAGGATGCCTTCGATCCACCCCTGGGGATAGCACTACAAAAGCATAATCTTTTTCCTTAAAAGGTTCATCAGTGGTGACAATTTCAACATCAAATCCATGCTTTTTTAAAAGATTAAGTGCCGCAATTCCGCTTACCCCTTTTCCAATCACTAACCCTTTTTTCATAAAATCACTGTATTTTTATTGATAAAAGCCCGGTAAGGGCAAGAATAAGACCTATCATCCAAAATCTAATCACAATTTTGCTCTCATGCCACCCTTTGATTTGAAAATGATGATGAATGGGCGAGCAGTTAAATATCCTTTTTCCAAAAAACCTGTACGATAAAACCTGTAAAATCACAGAAGCTGTCTCTATTACAAAAATTCCACCCACTAAAGAAAGTAAAAACTCTCTTCGTAATACAATGGATGTAAGAGCAATTACCCCACCTAATGCTAAGGATCCAGTATCTCCCATAAACACCTGCGCTGGATATCCATTAAACCATAAAAATCCAAGAAGTGCCCCAATCATCGAAGAAAGAAAAATCGCAATCTCCCCTGCTCCCTCAATGTATAAAATGTTTAAATAAGAGGCAACATTTGCATGATTTGAAACAAAAGCAATGATTGCAAAAACCGCCGCTACTAAAAGCATACAACCTGTAGCAAGGCCATCTAATCCATCTGTTAAATTCACCGCATTTGCCGTGCCAATAAGCACAAACATACTAAAAAAAATAAGCCCAAAAGAAGAGGTAATCATAAAGGGATGTTTGCAAAAAGGAATATAGATAAACTTCATGAAAGAGCTTATCGGCCCTTCCATCCCATTTCCTTTGATTAAAGGGGTCGAAAAACCCATCGCTTGATTAAATGAAGTGCAAATCCAGTCACTATTTAAATAGGCTGCAACAGAAAAAACTACCACAACTTGGGAAAGAAACTTCACCTTTGCAGATAGCCCCTTTTGTGTCTTCATCTTCAAATAGTCGTCGGCAAATCCAATCAGTCCCATCGATAGTAAGACAAAAGTGAACAGAAAAATATAAGGATTAGTCACATCCATCCATAGGAAATTTGATAAGACCATGGTAGTAATGAACAAAAGCCCACCCATTGAGGGAATGTGCTCCCCTTTATCATAAGAATTGGCAAGCACCTTGCAATCTGAGACCCGAACTCTGTGACCTACCTTCATGGAAACAAGTTTTGCAATAAAGACCTTACCAAACGCAACAGTGATTACAAAGCTTGTAATTGCAGCCATGAGCATCCTAAATGTCGTATAGAAAAACAGATGCGGAAAAGATATTTGTAGTAGCTGCAAAACAGATAAAATCATGCTTTTATCATAAGAAAATCTAGGTTAAACATCAAGTGATAAACAACCATCTAATCTACCATCTTTAGGTAAAGCAGAAGATTGATGATAAATGATCATCCACTTTCCATCTATTTTCTTGTACCAAAAATCAAAACGGGACCTAAGAACTACGCGCTCACCATTTTTGATATAGGAAACATCATAAAGACCTGTATTCATCGCAATATCGCCATATTCCCTTGTGATCAATTCTCTTGTTTGAATCTGTAAGCCATTAAGGGATAAAAACTTTTGAAAGTAATGAACGCGCATGTTATTGCTTGTATAGATCTTAGGGCAAAGGGTTGGTAATAAAATTGCATCATCGGTATAAAGGGAAATAATCTTTTCCACTTTACCATGAGCTTCTTCAGCATTTTTAACCCATTCAAAATAGGCAGCTTTTATAGAAGGGTCAACATAAGTTTCAACTTTTTTACTCCCGCAACTTGCGCATAATAAAAGTATTAAAACAAACATCCATTTTGTATTTTTGAGGCATTTCATTGTCCACCTGACCTTTTAAAGTTGACAATAAAATAATAGGATTAAAAATCAAGCCTTATTCAGAAAATGCTTTTTCCTTATCAAGTAAATGCCAAAGCTTATGAGAATTAGAGCCTTTGATCAAGACCACATCCCCTTTTCTTGCAATCTTAAAGAGTTGATCCTTTAAAGCTCGATATTCATAATGGAAATGGCCATTATCCCCCATTTTCTCTGCAACAATTTTAGCATCTTTTCCAATGCATAAAGCAATATCGACACTTTTGACCGCTTCATTTGCCACAATTAAGTGAGAAGGCACGCTCATCTTCCCAAGCTCTTTCATATCACCGAATACAAAAATCTTGCGCCCCCCCTCCTTCGGCTCTGGAATATTTTTTAAGGCTGCAATAACGGATAAAGCACTTGCATTATAGCTGTCATCAATAAATAAAATGCCCTCCCTCTCAATCTTCTCAAATCTGTGCTTAACCTTGGTGTGAACCATCGAAAGTGCTACAAGACGAATCTGGTTATCATCCATCCCTACATACCTTGCTACCTCATACGCTGCAGAAAAATTCTCTGTAAAATGAGTCTCTCTGTAAGGAGAGATCACGGGAATGGACGTAGGATATAAAGCCTGATGAGCTAAACAATTTCTGTAAACCGATTCAAAGGAGGCCGAAGATTTATGAATGACAGCAAATTTAGTCTCTGAAGTGAAGATTTCTGCTTTTGCCTCAGCAATTGCGTCTAATGAACTAAAATTCTCACTATGAACATAAGTAATTTCAGTTAATACCACAATTTCCGGTGATGCAATCGATACAAGCTTTTTGATCTGCCCTTTTTCAGTCATCCCCATCTCTAAAAGGAGAAAATCCTCATCACCATTTGCCTCAAGAATCGTAATAGGAAGGGTTAGCTGAGTATTTTGACTTCCCTTATTTGCATGTACCTTGTACTTTTTTGAAAGAAGTTGATAAATCATCTCTTTTGTGGTGGTCTTACCTACTGATCCTGTGACACCAATCACCCTCATCTGCTTTTCCTCTTTAATCACCCTTGCAAGCATTTGCAAAGCCTCGGTGACATCGTCGACAAAAAACAACACAAGGCCATAACCAAACCCCTTGTAGCTTTTACTAACAACTGCCGCATATGCGCCCCTTGTTGCCGCATCTTCTATAAAATCATGCCCATCCACCTGAGCACCTGGTAGTGCAAAAAAAATTGATCCAGGAGCCGCTTTTCTTGAATCTATGACAAATGAATCTACCGACAAGGAACTAAAAGTGGGAGACCGGAAAATTTTTCCAATTTTTTCTAAAGGTAATAACATAATTTTAGTGTACAACAAAAAATTATTTCTGAACAGCCCCTGTCCATAGGGGGTTATTCCTTAACCAATCTCTTAATAAAAAGTGGTAACATGCAAATAAGAGATA
>CAMAXK010000032.1 GCA_945862365.1 Chlamydia trachomatis | reverse complement strand
TAGCAAACAGACTCTTCTCCAAGAAGCTCAATAGGAATGTGATCTTTTTGCGTCAAACGCAGGTTTTTACTTGGCGATTTTGAAGCCTTTGCATCAAAGCAAATAAGAGGGTGCTTTTCACGGTCTATCTGGTTTTCAGAGGTTGCCCTTAATACATACGGAACATTAACCTGACAATCATCGGCATTTAAAAATGAACATGATAAGGTCATAACGGCAAGAGGTAGTGAAAAATATCTATTTGGCATAAAAAAACGCAGCTACATTATTGCTAAACTTCCATATAAAAGGATTGGTAATAGTATGCAACGATTTTTACACATCTTTAATCTTTTCACCTTGTGTTAAATTTAACCTTAGCTTAAAATTTTTCACCTAATTATTTTAAACTATGGGGGATAGGTGACTTCTGCATATACAATCGAATTATATATTAATTTTAAAATGGATGGTCCAATAGAGTTTGAGTTTGGAAATGCTCCGGCCAAGACACATTTATCAGGAATCATAAATCCAAAACAATGTCCAAATGGTGCCTATCAGATATTTTTCAAAACCGAAAAGCCCTCTAGAGTCTTATCGTTATCGGAAGCCGCTCTTAAAACAATGAAGATATTTTTCGAAATTTCAGGTAAGAAAGGAGAGGTTGTGTTCCCAGATCGAGAGCCTTTTGGACGTGGAAAGAACTTTTTGATTGAATTGTTGAAATCGGAGGGGAATAAAATTCAGGCAATTGTTCATGAGAAGGTGAGTTTTTTTTAATCACCTTGAGTTAAAATAGTGTGTTTGCTTAAATTCTTACTATGAATATATTTTGTTTTGCTACAGGGCCGTTAGATACAAATACCTACATTCTTTACTCTCAGAAAACAAAAGAAGCAGTGATTATCGATCCAGGTTTTGATAGTTTTAAAACTTTGGTTAAGGAAGTGGAAAAGAAGGGGCTTACTCCGACTGTGATTTGGCTAACCCACTCCCACTGGGATCATATAGGAAATGTCTCTATCGTAAAAGAAAAGTTCAATATACCTGTATATATTCATGAGGAAGATCGGGGTAATTTGGAAAATCCTGGAAGTGATGGAGTGCCGATGATGTTTGACCCATTTACAGGAACCAAACCTGATTTCATCCTATCAGATAACCTCCCTTTATCCGCTCTTGATGATGTATTTACAGTGATTCACACCCCAGGACATAGTCCAGGAAGCTGTTGTTTTTATTGCCCGCAGGAAAAGCTACTTATTTCAGGGGATACGATATTTAAACGTGGGATGGGGTCTATCTCTCTTGCAACCGGTCAGCCCGATCGTATGAGATCAAGCCTAGCTAAGCTATCCCTCCTTCCACCTGATACGGTTATCTATCCAGGCCACGGCCCTAAAACAACGATGAAAGAAGAGTCTTGGCTTGCCTCGTACTCCAAAGGAATATCATCATAGACTTAAGGTTTTTACTGTGGAACCGACATTGGATTAGTAAACTTAGGTATTGTTTAGTCAAACAAAAAAAGTGAGGGGTGTGCAGAAACTATAATTCTCCAACACACTCAGGACAGGTTGGGGTAGAGTATGCTTCAATTTGTGTATCAACCCATTGTTCTATACATGGAAGATGAAAAGTATGTCGTATACCGTTAGTTGTAGTATGACTAAAAACCCTACTAGGGTGTTCGAAATTGGCCCTACAAATGACACAAGTTTTATCAACGGTAGTGTCAGAGGCTTCTGTAGGTCTTACTCCATTTTCTAATACTCTATTAATTCTCACTCCCCTTGGGTATATTTGCTCTAATATTTTAGGTAGTACGAGTGTTAGTGTAACTATTATCATCATTGCCCCAAACATTATTCTTACTTTAATGAGCTTTTGTCTCATATCATTGAGTTCCGAACTGTGTATCTGTATAAAACCTGCTCTTCCAGATAGATTATTAGCTGGAGAATATTCAGGATTTAAGCAGGTGTTTGATAAGAAGGGAAAAGCAAGTTGATTAACAGATTGATTAACGGGTAAATTTTTTATAGTTGGTTCATAAAAGGTCATTATGGTTTCTAGTAGTGCTAAACAGATACCTGTTGTTGCCGTCACAAATATTGCCTCTTTTTGAAGATTATTCATAGCATTCTATCTTTTATTATTTAATAACATTAATTATATGATAAATTAAAATAAAAATCAATTATTAATTTTGTAGTAAGCGTTTTTTAGAAATGACCCCTTTTGTTAATACAAAGGTAGGCAAGGACCCCCGGCGCTAACCATGAAAAGTGATGTTTCTTTGATTATGAACGGGTTAAGTATACTAGAGATAATGGTAGGATCATGAAAATGAAGGTAAAATATCCTGAAAAGTATTGATATTCAAGCGGTTAGATAAAGAAAATGAAGCGGTAATAAAGAAAAAAAGGGGGGGGGCTTTTGGGAGATCATAGCCAGAGACGAGGCTCTAGTGAGTTTTTTACCTTGAATTAAAATAACAATTAAATTCGATTGCATTTTTATTTATTTTTAGTAAAATTATAGCTGTTTTTTCACAAACATAATAATAACAACAAGGAGAAAAATTATGTCCACAAGCATTTTGGCAGCACCTACATTTCCAGAACTAACATTTACCAGCAATAACCTTGCTGATGTAATAAGATTTGTAAAAGAGAAAAACGTTTTAGTACTACATACAAAAGACGCTTGCCGTGTGTTCCATATGGTCCCTACTGTAGAATCTGATAAACCAGCATCCCTTAGTAATGTAAGGGTGATCTATCTTGATTGTAATAGTCATAAGGGGTTACTTGATGAGGGTGAGTGGGAGTATTATATCAATGCAGTAGAGGGCGTTCATGAAGTGGGTGTTTCTGCGCTTAGAAATGCGATCATTGAGCAACGTGAAGTTCCGCACAAACACTATATCTCACTAGGCTATTAAGCTACCGGTTAGTAATAATATTTATAAAACTGGGGGGGTAAGCTTCCCAGTTTTTCATTCGTTAAATATTTTTTGATTGCATTTTTTTTCATTAAAGTAAAATATAAACTATTCACGAGGAAAAATATGTCCAGCAAAGTTGAAGAATTATCTATATTTCCGAAACTTATCTTCACTAATGATAGTCTTTCTGATGTGATAAGATTTATTAATGAAGAAAATGTTGTGGTCCTTCATACCAAAGTGAGTTGCTGCGTCTTCCATAAAATTCCATTCTTAAAGCCAGAGAATCTTGCCTCACTTAATATGGTAAGGGTCATCTATATTGATTGTAATGGATATCAAGATGTGCTTAAAGGCACAGGCTGGCCATTATCCATCAAAAAAGCTATAAAAGACGTTAATGAATTAGGTCTTTGTGCTGTAAAAAAAGCCATCGCACATCAAAAGGGTATATTGAATAAGGTTTCTGTTGTATTTGTTTCTAATGTTTCTGGTAAGTAACTTTATAAGCAAACACCAAAAGCTCTTGCTAAAAACAAATAAATTAATTAGGATATATCTCACTTAGGTAAGATCATTACATAAGTATATTCCATTTTGGAGAAAGATATGAAAAAATTACAATTAAGCCTTACTGTTAATATTCTGCCAATACTTTCGTTTTCTCTCCATCATCCCCATCATCATGAGCATTTTGCTCTCTAATCACTCTATAAATTAAAATTCAAATTTATAGCTGCTATAGACTGGAATAAGAAAATCCAGCCTATTAATTCAACCTTTAATTTTTTATTCGGAGAAAAATAAAATGAATATTTATATTTTTATTACTATGCTTTTTACCCTTCAATTGTTCTATTGGTATATCGGAAGACGAGGTTCTATGAATCTTGAGGGAAAGGAAGATTATTTTTTAGCTGGGAAAAACGTACGTTTATTCCCATTGATGATGACTTTTCTTGCCACACAAGTTGGGGGAGGGGTTGTTCTTGGCGCTGCCGACGAAGCGTTTCTATACGGCTGGCCAGTGCTTTTATATCCTCTTGGGGTAGCCCTTGGGTTGATTCTTTTAGGAGTGGGAGTTGGAAAAAAATTAGCTGAATTTAAGGTTTCGACAGTAGCTCAAATCTTTGAGGTAGTTTATGGTTCTCAACTACTTAGAAAGGTAGCATCGATTTTATCCATCATTTCCCTATTTATGATTCTTGTGGCGCAAATTATCGGCTCGGCTAAGTTTTTAGGAAGTCTTGGGGTGAGTAATACACCACTTTTTATAGCATTTTGGGCAATTGTTATCCTTTATACAGCACAAGGGGGGTTGAGAGCTGTTATCTCAACAGATATGGTACAGGCGATGTTTTTCTCAGTTGTATTTCTCCTATGTTTTGGATTTGTACTCTACTTAAATCCACCCACACTATCATTGCCAACTTTTCAGTTGGTAAATTTTGAAAAAGTATCCACAAAACTTTGTGGTTGGCTTTTAATGCCATTACTTTTCATGGTGATTGAGCAAGATATGGGGCAGCGGTGTTTTGCTGGTGCGTCTTCTAAAATTGTCTCAAGAGCCTCTTTATTTGCAGGGATTATTACTTTGATTGTCTGCGTAGTCCCAGTTTATTTTGGCTACTTGGCAAAAACTATGGAGCTAAAGATCCCTGAGGGAAGTAGCGTATTATTGACAGCTGTTGCCAAAACCACCAATCCATGGATCGCAAGTTTGGTGGGATGTGCTGTGATTGCAGCAATTATTTCCACAGCGACATCCTTGATAAATGCTATCAGCTCGAATATTACTAGCGACTTTAAGCTGACAATTTTTCAGCAAAAGGAATCAATGCGTATTGTTCAAGCAATTACATGTGTCATTTCCATTGCTGCGATATTTTTTGCTTTCTATTTTAATAATATTGTCGATCTTCTTATCCAAAGCTATGAACTCTCAGTGAGCTGTCTTTTTATCTCAATTTTTATTGCCTTATTCAAGAGGAAAGGAAATTTCGAGGCTGCGCTTATCTCTACCTTCTTTGGAGCCTTAGGCTTTGTCCTATTTCGCATCTATCCGATGAAAATTCCAAAAGAGGTGGGAAGTATCATCCTTTCTATGATTGGCTATCTCATCGGTGAACTCTATGCTTATTATAAGAAAAGGAGTATAGTATACTCATGAAAAATGGAATGAACTGTCCTTGTAAAAGTGGTAAACAATATGAAGGTTGCTGCAAGCCCTTTCATATCGGGAAAAAGCCTGATACAGCCTTGCAGCTTATGCGATCAAGATTTTCAGCGTATGCTTTATGTCTTCCTCAATATATAATGGATACCACCCATCGAGCTAATTCTCAATTTGACAAGGATGCGATAAGGTGGGCAAAAAATATATCTGAATTTTCATCTCATACAGAATTTGGTGGCTTAGATATTCTTGAATTTAAAGAAATGGGAACTAAAGCTACGGTTACTTTTGTCGCCCATCTCATCCAGAATAAAAAAGATGCTTCATTTACTGAAAAAAGCTATTTTGAAAAAGAAAGCGACAAATGGCTCTACGTTAGGGGTGAATTTTTCTAATAATTCTTTGTAAGATATTTATTACCTAGTTTCATAGAAGATTAAGCAAGGGTGTAGATATGGCGTTTTTAAAATCTAGACTCCTTAGTTTTCTAATGATTCGGAAGAAGAGAGTCAATCATCTTTTTTTTTGCTACGATCCTAAGAGGGGGGCCAAAGGATCCATTAGATGCGGGATGATGATGAAATCTATCAAAAGCACCACCAAATTGGTGTAGAAATTTGTCTTCACTATAAGCTCGGAATCTCTGTTCGGCCGATACTTCAAGATAAAATCTGGTAGTGTATGGAGTAATAGAGTATTCCCTAATCCAGTTTAGAAACTTGGTGAAAATATTGGAATTTTTGATTTGTACATCGCTTATGCTATAGAAATCCCTCAACTTTCTTACAATGTTTATTCCCTCGATTCGTTCCGCAGGTAATAAATTGTCCGCATCAGATCGCTTATATCCTGCGCATATGATTTTATGTGCTATATCATCTAAATAAACAGACCCACTGAATCCTTTTACCACCACAACCCTGCTACCCCAAAATGTGGTCTTAACTTCAGCAGTTTCCATTATTTTTTTTACAGCACTTAACTCAGTAGAGAAATCTAATGAATTTAGGTGAGTTTCTATTGATTGCATATTGCCTCTTTTTTTTGAAAAAAAGTAGCGTAAATATATATTTTTTATCAAGATAAAAAAATATACTTCAGGAAGAAATTGATTCCCTTAAGATAAAAAAATTCAAGATAACGATTCAACATTAAGTTTAAAAGTTGTATCGTTTGGTTGGTTCACTATAGACTCTAAAAATCAAAGTCGAAGCCGGTGGTTAATCCGCTCATGTTGAAATCGCCAAGTGAACTGTAGGAAGCTCCCAAAAAGTTTGCATTGAATAGAGTGATCAATTCCCATCCAGCACGAAGAGATAGGTGATATTTGTTGTCATAAAAATAGAGATCATACTCTCCACCTAGAATTAGATCCATCTCAGGTAAAACAGTTTGGAAGTTTGAGGTCATATCTGTAAGGACAACAGGTTCAGTTCCATTAAAAAATTGCCCCAAAACAGTAGATTTAACCTCACTATATACAAGAGAAAATGCAGCTTTTCCAAAGAGATTGAACCCTTTATAGACTTTCCAAAATGAGTCCAAACCAATCATAGGACCTATTCCCCAGATCTTTTGCACCATATTGGATTCAGAATTGACGACAGTAAGTGGGGGAACTTCGGCTGTATACGCAGCGAGAGCAAAAATATGATATTTTTCATCGAGCCATAGACTTTTAAGACCAAAGTGGGCTTTAAGTGCAAAATATTTGCCAAAGGGAATCTCTCTGTTGATATCCAAATCGATCGTATTATAGTTAGGACTCCAGGTAGCGTTTGCGTTCACGCTGTTGTTATTGAGAATTTGAGGAACGTAAAAAAGAGAATTCGGGATGATGACCCATGTTTCAAATAAGCCAGGAAGATCAGAATATCCGTAAGCTTTTGAATTCATATAAGTCCAGACAAAGTCGATGTGCCAGTGATCATAGTGCGGTCTAAATCCAAGAGAAACCCGCACCCCTGGGTCGAGTTGATATTCAGGGTTTTTGTAATCACCAAAAGAATAGCAGAATTCTCCTGCTGGGTTTGGAATTGAGGTATGGAAATTAGCAACCTGGCCATAGGAGTTTCCAGTTTGGCTTGTTTGCCAATAGAGAAAATCGGCTGAAAGTGAAATCCCTATATCGCTTTTAAGATCAGGCTTAATAGAAGGACAGCTAACTTCACAATAATCTATCTTTGGATTCTGAGTAGATTTGGCAAACCCTGAGCATGTAATGATAGTTAACGCGCCGGCAAAAATATAAAAGACTTTATCCACCTCAAACCCCTTCTTAGTTATGGCTCAGAATATTGAAAGATCGAATGGATTGCAAGGCATTTATCTTGGCAAAGAGGAAAAATAAAGGTGCAAGAGAAAATATAAATTTCCCCCAAAAATTTTGTGGCATCAAACTACTGATTCAGCAAAATTTAAAAAAAGGCGAAGGGTCAAGATGGTCTTCTACTTCCTTTTTCATTCTAATTACGACCTGCCATCACGCCTCCATCTACATCCAGAACCGTACCAGTTATCCAACTAGCCTCATCGGATAAAAGAAAGACGATAGCGTTAGCAACATCTTCGGCAGTACCAATTCTACCCATTGGATGGAAGCTGGCAAATTTTTTTAGCTCTGTATTAATTTGATCTTCTTTGATGAAGGACTTATAGATTGTAGATAAGACCACAGCAGGTGCTACTGCATTGGCACGAATACCAAATTCAGATAGCTCCATTGCTAGATGTTGAGTAAGGGCGTGAAGGCCCGCTTTTTGCATTGAGTAAGCCGATGAGGGGGTAGCTTTTACCGCTTGATGGGCCCACATGGAACCGATGTTTACGATAGAGCCTCCTTTATGAATTTTCATATTCTGAGCCACGGCCTGAGTAATAAAAAAGAAGGATTTATTAATATCCATCTGCATATCATAATCTTTGGCGGTGTGATCTAAAAAACTTACTGGTTTAAAGGAACCAGAGGCATTGACCAAGTACTTAATGTGCCGTTTTTCGTGGTTTAATTGAGAGATGAATTTACCCACTTCATTTTTATCATACAAATCCAAAGCAATAGTTTCAAAATTGTCTGAAAGATTTTCTTTGAGCTTTTGCTCTATTTCAACATCCTTTGCATGACGTGAAACAATTATTACGCGGATTCCTTGTTTGCTTAACTTTTTTGCAGTCTCTAAGCCCATGCCTGAAGATCCTCCAATAATTAATGCAATTTTGGATTGACTAACCATGTTTTACTCCTTGTTTTTAGACCATTTTATAGGTCGGTTTAAAAAAATTAACTTTCAAATTTTGAGATAAAAGCATGCGAGAGTTGCGTGATCAGTGCAGGGCTTTTTTCCATTCGAGCCATTAAAAGCGCACCTTCTAAAAGTGCCATATATGCTTTAGCATCATCATGGGGCATTTTTGATCCTAGCATAGTGAAGTTTATGGAAAGCCAATCAGTACAATCTTTAAAATAGAATACTAATTCTTGCTGTGCTTCGGCAGATATGGATTGAATTTCAGCCGCCATCATACCACAGAGGCAAAATTTACCCTTTACCTCAGCAAGAGATTTAAAAATTTCAGAAAAACATCTAAGTTTCTGGCTAGGGGAAGCTGCTGAAGTATCTATTTTCTTCAATGCCAGCTTAAAATTGAGATGGTAGCGCTTGATGAGGGCAATCACTAAATCATTTTTTGTTTTAAAATAATAGTGAATACTCGATGTTTTAATTCCGATTTCATTGGAAATATCTATATAGCTGAAACCATTTAAACCCTTGATTTGTGTCAAATGCTGCGCAATGTCTAATATCTCTTCTTTACGACTATTCATAGGCTGGCTCCGTTAATGTTACTCTTTGAGGCTTCTTTCCGCGGTGTCTCGAGCATTAAAAGCGCGAGTGCACCAAAGGCAATGGCAACATTTCTAAAAAGCACCTGAAAATGTTCAGGATTAAAAGCGATAATTCCTATCATCAATAGAACAGAAATGATGGATGAATAGGTTGATTTCCATTTTGTTAACAACCAAAGAGCCAATAGCAATTCTCCCACCCCAAAACTATATAAAAATGCATTTACTGGAAACACATTAAAAAGGAACCCTGGCGTATATTTTAAAAAAATTTGCGGATTAACAAATATTTCGATCGAAGCATATGTAAACACAAATGCTAAGCCTACCCTTAAAAACCACGCTGCTAAGTTAATATTTCTCATACTCTCTACTTTGTTTTTTATTTTCCAGTATTTCTTGAATCAAGGTATCTATCCTATTTAATACACCCTTTCCATCTATCTACTAGTATATAGAATGTTATGTTAATTTTCTAGGAAATGATGTATTTCACTGAACATAAATAAGTTATGTAAAATGGAGCTAGAGATAAAAATCACAAAAAGGAAGTTAAAATCGATTTTTAAAGAAGTTTAATCTAAAAGACAGGGGTGTGGAGATATCAAATTTTGTGTTTCAGTGACTTTGATTAAATAGGATCAAATTTTTAAAATGCATTTTCCTTATTAATATCACCACCTAATCCATGGGAAGTGGGTTCTGGTTGATAGCACGGTGCCCAACAAAAATGACCATTTTTAAAAGGACCATCCCCACAAGGACCGCCATACATAGCCATTTCAATAGATGAAAAGATCTTTATTGCATCTTTCGGACCATTTTTTGTAGGCATTATGGAACCTAGCAAGCTTGTAAAAAGTAGTGCTAGGTAAGCAAAGGGTGTTGCTATGATTCTTGCAATATCTTTAGCAAATTCAATTAATCTAGTTAAAAAGTGATAAGATCCATCATCTTTACTTGGATCAATTTTTGACATAGGCAGCCAAAAATGTGATAAAGAGGCTACTTTCAAAGATCGATAGCCCGCATTAACTGTTAAGCTTAGGGCGTTACCACCAAGAACTCCAGCTAAAAGTCCGGTCAGTAATCCCAGTTTTAATCTTAAAAGGTCATTAGGCTGATTTAAATAAACGGCACCAGATAAGCTATCTTTTATATACATTGGTCTTCCTGATTCATCCCATTTAATTTTCACACCTTTTTTAGATGTTACATCACGACTACTCCACTTTCCTCCTGGAAGAAAGCTTTGTACAGTTAATTTGCAAGGAGCCTCAGGGCTTACTGGAATTGACATAATTTATATCCTCTGTTATTTTCTTATTTAATCATTAAATAGTACTAATTAAATGTCTATATTTAAGTTATTATATTAAATTTAAAAATATTTTTTTATTTAATAATAAGAATTAACCTATTTAATAAATTTTTTAAATTACTAAACAATGGGCTTGTTACACAAAGAGTATGCTGATGTGGAAATTTATTCCTAGTTCCATTGAAACCAATTGACCCCTCCTCAGAAGTGTTGATATAATACCTTCTATTAGTTAACCAAAAGTGGGTGAATTAGCTTGTTTAAATATATTAATTTTTTTCTAATTATGATTTTTGTAACTGCCTTTTCAGGAGAAATTCCCCCTTCATCTTGCCCAGAGATTTTAGGTTATATCGAACAAAATTTACCTTATCAAGGAACGTTGAGAAATTCGAATGGATTTATCTACGTTGACCTAGATGATGAATATGTACATGAATTGATCGCATATATTGAAGAAGATGGATTTGAAAAGCCCCCTTATTTTGGAAATGCCGGTTTAGTGGGTGCTCATATTACCGTCATGTATCCTAGTGAGACAAAAAAATATGGCATTGAAGAGATGGAGGAAGATGGGGAAGTGATCTTTTTTACCCCTAAAACATGTCAGGTAGCTCATCCACCAAGTTGGAAAGGAATTGAGGAAGTCTATTTTATTGTTGTTGATGCCCCTCAGCTTGATGAAATCAGGGCAAAATATGGCCTTTCCAAGCAGGATCATGACTTTCACATTACTATTGGTGTCAAGCGCAAGGTTTCAAGAGCTGCCTAGTTATTTTTTAATTTATTTTTTTGCACTTCTCTAAGAAAATCCAAGACCACAGACGCCTACAAGACTTCCTAAAAGAAATGGAGCAACAAGTCCATCGAGAGGAAAAGTAAGGGTTGCAATATCAGTGTACGAGGGTACCGATTTTGT
>CAMAXK010000031.1 GCA_945862365.1 Chlamydia trachomatis | reverse complement strand
ATAAGAGCTTCTAGAAAATACCGACTTGTGAAAAACTCACCCCTTGAGCGCTTTACAAATGGAAAAGAATCATTTATCAACATGATCTTAGTCCGGTAAATGTAAACAAAAATGGTCACCACTATTAATTAAGTGGTGACCATTTAAATTAAATATAATAACTCAAATATTTAAATATTTTTTATTATATCAAATATTGGATTTATTAATTTACTTATCTTCCTTGCAAGCGGTGTCTCTTTCAGCACAACACTGTCTATTTTTTTAAAACCTAATTTGAATTTTTCTATGCAAGAATGTTTAACACATCTAAGCTGGTAATCTTTTATTATAGCAAATATCCCGAATGTGAAAATTGAAATAAGAATATGCTTTAGTGTTTTTTGGCTTTCAGATATTTTATACGCCTTTACACCTAGAAGTGTACCAGACATAATTAACCCCATACCCTCATTTAATGTCGGGGATTCGTACTTTCTCAAAGCTGAACACATTGAATTTATTTGATATAATCCGTGGCGGATTGATGAAATACTCATATTATTTATCTCTCTTAATTATTTATGATATAATTATAAGATTATTATATTATATTTAGCAAACAAAAATCTTTGTTTGATTTTTTGCACATGTTCATTTTTCTTATCCACTTGTTTATCAACATGTTATGAAATAGGGGCGATTGTGGGATATAATTAAAAAGTTGAAAAATCAAAAATACCCCAAAGCTTAAGTTCGTAATCATCTGATTCCCAAGAGGTTAAAACTCACGAGTGGATGAACACGTACATTACTATCTATAAAGAGGTATAGTTTAGGTAGATTTTACGATGGTCATAAAGACCTCTTCGCCATTTAGATCAATCTTTTCTCCAACAGATGCATCACTAAGCTCAAGCTTTACAGCAAGAACTTCATGGGAAACAAAGGCGCCATGATTTGCTAAAGCTTTCTCTAGTTTATCTGTTCTTGAAATCTTAATCTCAATGCGATCTGTCACCTGAAAATCATGAGCTTTTCTCATCGTATTTACCTTATTGATCAGCTCTCTAGCAATACCCTCAAGTTCAAGCTCTGGGGTTATGCGAGTATCTAAAGCAACTGTAATTCCCCCATCAAAGGCGGCAATCAACCCTTCGTGCACCACTCTATCTAGGATTACATCTTCTTTTTCGATCTTATATTTTTCCTCACCCATTGGGATAAAGACATTTTCGCCATTCATAACCTTGTCATAATCGGATTTTTCCAAATTTTCTATCGCTGACTTGCAAACGTTCATATATTTACCCACCTTTGCGCCAAGAGAGCGGAAATTCGGCTTAATTTTATAATGAACAAATTTTGTCTCATCTTGATGTAAGATAATATCTTTTACATTTAACTCTTCACAAATAAGATGATGTTGGAGACGAAGGGATTCAATCACCTCTTTTTTCTCTGAGACAACATATACTTTTGCTAGCGGCTGTCTAACTTTTAATTTATGCTCTTTCCTTAATGAGTGGCCTAAGTTCACCACCAGTTGAGTGTAGCTCATCTCTTTTTCAATGAGCACATCCCTTAACTCTTCATCGTATAAAGGATAATCTGCTGTATGCACAGATTCTGCCATTCCATCACGTCTTAACTGCTGATAAATAGCTTCGGTGATAAATGGTATAAATGGTGCGGCAATCTTAATATAGGAAAGAAGTGCTGTATAAAGAGTTTCAAAAGCCTCCCGTCTATCACGAGTGTTTTCCTCTGCCCAAAATCTTGTTCTTGTTCTTCTAATATACCAATTTGTCAACTCATCAATAAATTTAGATAAAGGTTCGATCGCTTTATCAATCAAATAATTATCCATTCCCTCTTGTACATTCTGAGAAAGCTCCTGCACTTTTGATAAAATCCATCGATCAATCGTTGCATGAGGTCTGCCGTAATTTTCAGAAGTTGGAATCCACTCATAAATGGTTGCGTAGGTTGATAAAAATACATAACAATTCCATAAAGGGATGATCAAACGCTTTAAAACTCCATCGACACCTTTTTCAGAAAAGTTGAAATCTTCAGCACGTACCAATGGGCTATCAAGTAAATAGAGTCTTGTTGCATCACTTCCAAACTTCTCCATCACCTGCTCTGGTTCAGGATAGTTTTTTAAACGTTTAGACATCTTATGTCCATCTTCAGCAAGAACAATCCCATTAACAATCACATTTCTAAATGCCGGCTTATCAAATAGCGCTGTAGATAGTACATTTAACGTATAAAACCATCCCCTTGTCTGATCTAACCCTTCGGCAATAAAATCAGCAGGAAAATTACTTTCTGTCTCATGCTTATTCTCAAAAGGGTAATGATTTTGTGCATAAGGCATCGATCCTGACTCAAACCAACAGTCAAACACCTCAGGGATTCTTTTAAATACTTTTCCATCTTCTTCAAAGGTTAACTCATCAATAAAATGTCTATGAATATCATCGATCCCCTCTTTCCCTGTTTTTTCTTCGAGCTCTTTAATAGAAGAGATTATTCTTATCTCCCCATCTTTACTTCTCCAAATAGGAATTGGTGTACCAAAATATCTATTTCTACTTATTGCCCAATCCTGCGCATTTTCTAGCCATTTTCCAAAGCGACCTTTTTTAATATGACCTGGCACCCAATGAATAAGCTTGTTATTTTCAATCATACGATCTTTTATCTTTTCAACAGCGACAAACCATGTGGTCACAGCGCGATAAATAAGAGGCTTATCTGTTCTCCAGCAAAACGGATACCTATGTCTAATTGTGGTGTGTAAAAAGACCTTTCCATCCCCTTTTAAATGTTTGATGATCTCTTTATCAGCATCTTTTACAAATACACCCTTATACTCAGGAACCTCATTTGTAAATTTACAATTCACATCAATAGGGCAAACAATTTCAATGTTTTCCTTTTTACATAAAGCAAAGTCATCTTCACCAAAGGCAGGAGCCATATGTACAATTCCTGTTCCATCTGAAAGAGAAACAAAATCCCCAGCCAAAATCCTAAAGGAATTTTTATGATGAGAAAAATATGGAAATAATGGCTCATAAGATTTACCAACTAAATCCCCACCCCTCATCTCCTCTTTAATTTCATATTCATCTTCAGATTTATAATAAGCACCAAGGCGCGCCTTTGCTAAAATATACGTTTCCTCTGAGTGTTTATCCTTAATTTTAACATAGGTTTCATTTTGAGCAAGAGCAAGGGCAAGGTTTGAGGGAAGTGTCCATGGAGTTGTCGTCCAAACTAGCAAGTGAGTATTACCCCCCTGAAGTCTAAATTTTATAGTAACTGATGGATCATCCACTTCACGGTAATTTAAATTCATCTCAAAGTTCGAAAGCGGTGTGCCTAATGCAGGAGAATACCCCATCACCTTAAAACCTTCATAAACCAAATCTTTATTCCAAAGCTGACCAAACACCCACCAAACCGATTCCATAAAAGGTAAATCCATCGTCCGATAAGTTTTTTCAAAGTCAACAAAACGGCCCATTCTCTCCACCGTTTCCTTCCATTCTCCAGAATATCTAAGAACAATTTTCCTACATTCTTCATTAAAATTTGCTATACCAAAATCTTCAATCTCTTTAGCACTTTTAAATTTTCTCTCTTTTTCAATCTCGTTTTCAATAGGAAGTCCATGACAATCCCAGCCAAAGCGTCTAGGTACATGATACCCTTTCATAGTCTTGTAACGAGCTACCACATCTTTAATGGTGCCTGCAATCATATGACCGTAGTGGGGTAACCCAGTTGCAAAGGGAGGACCATCATAAAAAACAAAATGCTCACACCCTTTTCGATTTTCAACAGATTTTTTGAATATCTCTCTTTCGGTCCAAAATTTCAATATAGATCGTTCGATCTCTGGCATCGCTCTTTTATCTTTTTTAAACATACAAATCCTTAACTAGGTTGAGATAAATCTTAGCATATTTATCTATTGCTTCCAATAGGAAATAGGGGAAATAAACCTTTTCACAAATGATTATACTCCTTAGAATGGAAATATGGAAAATAGTGAGAAAAGATGTTTTGGTGAAGGTAAGGATTTTTACGCCCATTACCACGACCATGAGTGGGCAGTCCCCCTTTATGATGACAGAGATTTATTTGAATTACTTTGCCTTGAAGGAGCACAAGCTGGTCTTTCATGGGAAACTGTTTTAAAAAGAAGGGAAGGTTACAGAGAACTTTTTAAAAATTTTGATCCCGAAAAATGCGCAAAAATTTCAGATGAAGAACTTGAGTCCTTTTTACAAAATAAAAAAATTATTCGAAATAGACTAAAAGTTTTTAGTGTAAGGAAAAATGCGTTAATCTATTTAGCCATCCAAAAAGAATTTGGAAGTTTTAGCAATTACCTCTGGAGTTTTGTAAACCACACCCCTATTATTAATCACCCAACAACCCTAAAAGAGATTCCCGTCAAAACAGAAATTAGTGACTTGATTTCAAAGAATTTAAAAAAGCGAGGAATGTCTTTTGTTGGCTCAACAATCATCTACGCTTACATGCAAGCTGCCGGTTTAGTGAATGATCATTTAGTAAGTTGTCCTTGTAAATGTTAGCAATCCCGGCTATCTTTTCATTGGATCAGTAATCCCTTCAAAATGAGTCGCAGTATAGTTTTTCACCCTTTTAGCTAATCCATTAATACCAAATTCAGAATCTATTAAAATTAGAGCCTCAGGATAGAGTCTTGCAACATCTAATAGCTCTTTAAATTTATTAAACGCTCCATTTACCTTTAAAGCTTCCTTAATAGCAGCTCTTCTAGCTTTGGTAATATTTGGATCATTGTCTCTTTCTTCCTCTAATAATGCTTTAACTTCACCTGCAGTTTTGGTAGATTTTCTGATATCTATTAGAAAAACCCTATCTTTAAAAAGAAATGTTTCTCCAGTGATATCACTATAAAGTGTGTTAGGGGACTCAAATTTCATACAACAAGTAAAGCATGGAAAAAAAGAGGCTAGACAGCAAAAGCTGAATACATATCCTACTAATGCACGTTTACATTCATATGACTTTCTTGCACCCGGGGAATCATCTCTAACTACTGCAACATCAGAAAGGCCCTGGAAAACAAAAACTCTTCTTTCAGCTCTTTGTAAACTATGTCCAACAAATGCATTTACCTTATCAAAATCACCTATTGCCTTAACAGGTGGCTTTCCCTTATCAACAAAAGTAAATTCACAAATTTTTCGACTACAATCTATTGCAACAAACGACATATTATTTCTCCTTTAACTTAGTGAACCAAGCGGTGAACGCCTTCTCATACCTTCAGACTCCTCTCTTGGGGAGGGTAAAAGTACATATTCACTGACAAGTCTTTCTGGCGGTTCACATCTTAATATCTTTGCTATTTCCAAATACCCCCTTACCAAAAAGCGGTCACTTACCTCTGTATGAACTCTAGTATCTACAAAAATCCTGCTAGTTTTATGCTCTTTGAAAAACTCATTATGTAAATGGAATAACAGATCTACATCCCCACCCTCTTTCATTGCTTCGACTAACCTTTTTTTTCTAAAATCTGTGGCAATATTTATAGTAGTAAGCAACTCTTTTTTAAGCCTTTGTTTTACTTCCTGAGGGTTTACATTTTCTTCAAAAGTTTGTGTTCCTATGGAAACAAATACAGGGGAATTTGAAATTAATAAGGTTCCATCAATAGTAATAGACTCTAATATCGGCTCTTTCGGTAAATGCTTGAAACAAGATGTCATTGTTTCTTTAATTAAATCAGCTGCAAAGGATGTAAATGTCCAAGGTTTTATAACCTCCTGATTTATAAAAGTAGCATTAGAAATGGTGCCTGTAAGAACAACTGTTTTAGGTTCAGAACCTATAAATTCCTTCGCAATATCCTTAATCGCTTTTAATCTTAAGTCTGGACCCAAGATTTCAACTTCTTGAATTGTAATTTCATCAGAGAATTGACCTGTCACTTTATAAAATCTATTATCCTCAAAATGAATCATTAACATTTATGTTTAAACCTTTACAATATTTATGAAAAAAATTTAACATATTTTCATATTTTAAGAAAGAGTTTTTTAAAACTTGATTTAAGACATTTTAAAAAGCAGATCTTTTATCTATTTTGAACATCTATTTTTATTCCACTAACTTCCTCTAACTTTCTATCAAGAGGATCTACTACCACAAAATCATCGACATCTGAACTAAGTGAAGGTTTATATGCTAACAACATAACCATGTTTGAATACCTTTCTTTTAAAGCCCCATCATCACACATTGTATCAACTTCACTTAAAACAAAAAATTTTCCAGACTTATACTGAGGTGTGGAAAAAAATTCATCATGCAATTGATATAGCATATCCACCCATCCCCCTGGTTGCAATGCTTTAGAAATAGTTCGATTTCTAATATCAGTTGGTGGATTGGTGGTAGAAAGATACTCCTTTCTGAGTAATTTCTTCACCTTGGCACGAGATAAATTTGAATTAAAATCTTTTTCCCCAATAGAAACAAGGCGGGAAGAATTTGGAATTAGTGAAGTTGCTTCATTAGTGGGGTTATCAAAAACCCTCCTTCTTGAAAATGGTTTAAAACAAGAGTACAACGTATGTTCTATTAGCTTGTGAGCAATTTCATAAATAGTCCTTGAAATTACCGGATCCTTCTTTACCTCTAAAGCAATAGAAATGTTACCTGTAAGAACAAAGACTAAATAACCCTCAGATAAAAATTTTTCAATGATTTCCTTTATTTTTCTCATTATTTCAAAACAATTTTCAATAGGTATGTGTTTAATTATTAGACTGTTAGATTTGGATGGAGAGAGAACCAACAGCTCCCTATCTACAACGTGAATATTTATCATTTAAACTATCCTTTAATACTATGAAAGTAAAAACTTTAACTTATTTATATATTTAAAGGAAGAATATTTTCAAAAATAGTTTTAAGATCCTCCAAAACTAGCTCATCAGAGCGATACGCTAGATGCACAATATAGTCTGAGGCGCTCTCATAGATCAATTTTCTCTCACAGTACATCTTTTCAAAGCTTCCCTCTACATCAGTTGGATCTAAAAAAGCTGGTGTATCATTTTTAATCATCCGATCTTTTATCACTGATTTATCACACTCAAGATAGACAATGGGCCCTAAATTTTTAAGGTAATCTACATTGCATTTTCTTAAGACCACTCCCCCACCAGTAGCAATGACAGCATGACTTTTTAGATGAATCGATTCTATGACATGACTCTCAAGATCACGGAATTTCGTTTCACCCAAAAAAAGAGCAAGATTTCTTACATTTCCATTTTTTATTAATAATTCATCGGTATCTATAAAATGAAAACCTAACTTCAGGGCAAGTTTTTTACCAAAATAGGTTTTTCCGCATGATTTAAATCCACAAAGGATTATAGCTCTTCCCATTTTAGATAAAGTTCCGTAATCTGGGTTTCTAGCAAACCAATCTCATTACAAAGTTCAGAAAGTCGTTTTGGATTTTCAGCAATTTCCTTAGTCTCGATTTTTCTATGCAATGTCTGCACCATCTCTTCTAATTTAGAGATTTTCTTCTCAATTTTTTCCTGTTCCTTTTTCGGATTAGTTGGCTGAGAATTCTTTGAAGACCCTCCCCCCTTTTCACTTTTTTTCGGGACATCTTCCTTTTTAAGACTCGACATATATTGAGCGTAATCTGCAAACATCAACGTTTTTTCTGGATCGCCAAGCACTAAAATTTGATTACAAATTCTATCAAGCATATATCGGTCATGAGAAATTAACACTAATGCGCCAGGAAAATCCATCAAACTTTCCTCAAGAGTTTCAAGTGTCGGAATATCTAAATCGTTGGTAGGCTCATCAAGTAGTAAAATATCTGCCGGCTGAAGCATTAAATGGGCAATATTTATCCTTGCCCTTTCCCCACCTGATAATTTTCCAATAGGGGTAGGAAGTAAGGTTGGGTCAAATAAAAACCGTTTTGCCCATGCATTTATGTGTATTTGTCTACCTCTAAAGGTGACATAATCTCCATTAGGAGCCAAAGCATCTTTTAAAGAAAGGTGTAACGGAAGATGCACTCTATGCTGATCAAAGTAGACAATTTTCAGATTTTCAGCACGTTTTATCGTTCCCTGATCAGGTTCAAGCCTACCTTCAATCATGCTTAATAACGTTGTCTTACCACAACCATTTGGACCCATAAGACCGATACATGATCCAGGGGATAAGGTGAAATCTAAATTTTTAAAAAGAGTTCTCCCCCCCATATCCTTTGAAACATTTTTAGCCACAAGAAGCTTTCTTGTCTCCCTATCACTTGATTCAAAATCAATCTTAGTACGAGTGGTTGTATTTCTCTGCTTTAAGGCGGCGTGCTCTTCTTTTATTCTTTGCGCCTCATCAATACGAAAGTCTGCTTTTGTGGTGCGAGCTTTTACGCCAGCTCTTAGCCACTCTGTTTCTCTCCTAAGTTTATTAGCAATCCTTTTTTCTTGCTCAACTTGCCCTTCCATAAACTGGGCTTTTAGTCGCAAAAACTCATCGTAAGGGCCATCGGTTGCAAAAACCCCACTTGGATACATCTTATCAATTTCAATAATACGATTTGTAGCATGTTGTAAAAAATATCGATCATGGCTTACTAATAAATACGCAACAGCTTCCTTCTTTAAAAACGCCTCAAGCCAAATAATGCCTTCTAAATCTAAATGGTTAGTTGGCTCATCTAGTAATAACAGATCAGGTTCTTTAATCAGCTCAACTGCAATACTTAATCGTTTCTTCCAACCACCAGAAAGAGCCTCGGCAGAAACTTCATTTCCTGTGAATAAAAATTTTTGAAGCTGCATATCTGCAATACGTTCACAGTCATAATCTGGGGCAACTGCTTTTGCCGCCTCCATTAAAATTTCTTTAGGACTTTTGTTTGGAAAAAAGCAATCCTGGGAAACATACCCAACTCTTAACCCCTTTCTAGAAGAAATTTCCCCTGAATCAGCCTTTTCTAAGCCAGATAAGATCTTTAATAAGGTTGATTTACCGCAGCCGTTTAAGCCGGTTAACCCCACCCTATCTCCTTCAGAAATATTAAAAGTTAAATCATCAAATAATATGCCCCTTCCAAAACTTTTTGCAAGAGATTTTATGCTAATTAATACACTCATGTGAAAAGTATACAACAAACGCTCTAAATTTGCAGCTCAAATATTTTTCTTGCGTAAAATTTTTCTTTTCTTTAAACTTTTTTAATGACTTTAGCTACTGTTGAAACTTTTAAAGCTCCTCTACACTTTTCTTTAGAAGGGGTAATAGGAAAGTTTACTCTCAAAGAATCAGGCATTCTTCAAAAAATACACTCCGTAGTAATGGTCATTTTATCAGCAATTTTATTGGTTTTGACCATTCCTCTTTGGTCCATCGGAGAAATTATCCACCTTTGTTCAAAGGAGGGGGAAAAATTTTTTGATGATAGTGTCCCCTTAGGAAATGCTAAAGAATATTTAGATCCGGCCAAAACAAAAATGCTCGGAACTGGTCTTTCCACATTCCAAGCTACTAGTGATCCAAATTTTTGTAAGGGAAGCTGCGTCCATGATGTCTTAAAAGATCCAAAACTAGGCCTTGGTAAGGGTGTGGATATCCTTACAAAAAGCGGTAGAGATACAACGATTACCTATTTAAAGAAAATGAACGCAAACACGTTTAGATTTTCTGTTGAATGGGCAGATGTGAACAAAAACGGATTCAGCAAATATATTGAAGCAGCAAAGCATTTTCATTCAGAAGGTTTTAAGCTTGTCATCACTTTAGATCATTGGGTGGGAAACGGCAAGGTGAATGTTTTTGAAGACCCAGCTGATGAAAAGGCATTTGTCGACTACAGTTGCAATGCATATAGAGCTCTTCGCCCCTATGCAAGCACCTTTCTTACCTTCAATGAGCCAAATGTCGACGCTGCACAAAAATATATCATGGGCGAGCTTCCCCCAAAACAAATCATGAATTTTTCCGCAGCAAATAGACTTGTCTCACTAAAGCTTAGCGTCCATGAAAAAACTTATGATGCACTTAATCGGCTTGAGAAAACCTATACAGGGGTAAAAGCACCTGGTGAACTTTCCGTGGGCATTTCTCATCAAGCAATCATCATGAAAGCAAACTCAAGATGGAATCTTATTGCTCGTATTGTAGCTTTTATTTTGACCTACATTTTTCACCGATCTTTCATGGAAAAGTTAGAAAAAATGCAAAATAAAATTGACTTTTTGGGTGTTCAATATTACTGCAGACCACTTGCTGGAAGAAACGGATTAAAAATTGTTGATTCGATTGCAACTAAAAATGAGCATAACCCAAATGGTTGGATGATTGAAGGGATGCGCTACAGGTTTGACCCTCAGGGAATTTTACCGATTCTTAAAGATGTGTATAAGACAATAAAAAAACCCATCCTAGTAACTGAGGTAGGATGTGCTGGCCCTTATGAAGATCGTAAAGCAAGATACTATAAAATTGCCACAAAAGCAATGCGCGCTGCCCAAGATCAAGGGATCCCCCTAATCGGTGCCCTCTACTGGACTTTGTTTGGCAACTTGGAATGGCAACATGGATATAACCCCGAAACAGATTTTGGCATCCTTTCAAGAAATATTGAAACTAATGAAATTAGAAAAACCAAAGGTTTTCAATTCTTAAGTGTCGCCTGTCAAAATACACGATCAAATCACCACCTTAAAATAGAAAATCGTTGACATGATTATTTTTTTGTAATATTTTTTTTTAAAATTATATAAAGGATTTATTTTGCAGCGACAATTTTTAAAATTCACTCTTTACCTCAACCTTTGTGCGTGTATCCAAGGCAATCTTTTTGCCTATACCGCCTATTTTTCAGATGTAACAGACGGTACCGTTACAGTTGTTGATACAACCGATAACTCTATTCTTGACACTATTGAAGGACTTACACAAGCAAGAGATCTTGCAATTACACCAGATGGTCGCTACTTATATGTTTCTCAGTTAAATGACACTATCTCTGTTATTGACACCTCTGTAAATAGTGTGGTGCATACAATTCCAATAGGTAGCCCTCGTCAAATAGCAGTCTCCCCTGATGGGGAATCTCTTTATGTCACAAGTTTCACAGTTACTAATGTGAATATTTATTCAACCTCAACTAATACATATCAATCATACATTGATATTGGAAGTGGTACACGAATTATTGCTATCAACGCAGCTGGGGATCTTGCTTATATAGTTACTAACTCGTATCGAATTTTCGTTGTAAATCTTCAGGATAACTCAACTATTGCCACCATTACTGGATTAGGTACTATTGTCGATTTGATTTTCAGTACTGATGGAACAAAAGTTTATATAGCAAGTGATACTACTGAACGGATCTATGTGTATGATGCATTAACTCACACTCAATTAGATTTTATCACAACTGGAGAAAATCCAAAAGGTTTGTCTACCACTCCTGATGGTGAATTTCTTTATGTATGCAATAGTGATAATTCTGTTAATGTAATTAGCACTTCATTAAATGAAGTTGTCGCCACAATTAGTGTTGGCACAAATTCTTTTAGTACAGCAATAACACCTGATGGAAATACCGTGTATACCGCCAATAGCAATAATTCAAGTGTGATTAATGCCTCCACTAATACAGTAAGTAGTTCTTTTGCATTAACTGCTGGTCTTTACGATGTTCTTATATCCCCACTTGCAACTCCAGCATCCCTTTCGGGGTCACAAAAAATAAATGATTTTGGAGTAAGGTATGAATTATATAACACCTTAAATTGGACGCAAAGCATCACCCCAGCTACCATCGGATATAATATCTATCGCAATGGAACGCTTATTGGCTCAACTACAGGAATAAATGCAACCACATACGTTGACCATAACCGAGAAGAGGGTGTTTCCTATGAATATTCTGTTAGATCTAGAACAAGCAATGGTGACTTAAGCTATCCCGCAACCGTAACTGTCAATTAAAAAATTCAATAAATATTTCTCTAA
>CAMAXK010000030.1 GCA_945862365.1 Chlamydia trachomatis | reverse complement strand
CTTCTCTGGTAAAGTTCTTAAACTGCCTAAGGGTCTCAAAACTTTGGAACGTAAATAGAAGAAATATCGCTCCAATAAAAAATTGACCTACAAAAAAGAAAAAGAAAGATCCTAAGGCAGATAGAATCAGGGAAATGTAAAAAGAAACTTTCCATGACTTATGACCAATAAACCCTTCTAAAATAACGCGTAAAAGATGTCCTCCATCTAAAGGAAGAATGGGAATTAAATTCACTATCGTCCAAAATAGATTAATAAATCTTGTTACGATCACTAAATAGGCTAAATAGGGACCAAAGGCACTACTATTTGCTAAAGCCTCTACTGGAACAAATAAGGTTGCAAAATAAAGCAAAAATCCAAAAAGCGGACCCATTGCAATTACGATAAATTCTTGATATCCTTTTAATTTCTTCCCTTGAGGGATGGTTAATCCTCCAAAGGCAAATAATTGAATTTGTGCCCTTTGCCCAAAAAATGTCGCAGCAAGAGCATGACCATATTCATGAAAAAGAACCGAAATAAAAATCACAAATGACCAAATCACTGTCCCCATTAAGGAAAAGGTGTTTAAAAACCCCAGCAATGCGGCCATGATAAAAAATGAAGGTGCAATTTTTAACGGGATTTTTTTCATTAACCAAAAGCCTCTCTCATTGCCTCTCCCATTTTATCAGGGGTCATAGCAACAATTACATTTGCTCTTTGAAGAGCGTGTATTTTATCCCCTGCTCCCCCCTTACCATTAGAGATAATTGCCCCAGCATGCCCCATCCTTCTTCCTGGGGGGGCGCTTTTACCTGCAATGAAGGCTGCAACCTTCTTGCTGCAATGATCTTTGATCCACTGTGCCGCCTGCTCTTCAGCATCCCCACCAATTTCCCCAATCATGAGTATCCCTTCTGTCTCAGGATCTTTTTCAAACAGTTTAAGTACATCAATAAAATTAGTTCCATTTGTTGGATCTCCGCCAATTCCTACACAAGTTGTTTGACCAAGTCCTAGTTTTGTGGTTTGCCATACCGCTTCATAGGTAAGAGTTCCTGAACGAGATACAATCCCAACTTTCCCTGGTTTATGAATATATCCTGGCATAATACCAATCTTGCACTGATCGGGGGTGATAATTCCTGGACAATTTGGCCCAATTAATCTGCTCTTACTTTTTATGAATCTTTCTTTTACTTTAAGCATATCTAAAATAGGAATCCCTTCCGTGATGCAGATAATTAATGGGATGTGCGCCTCTTCTGCTTCAAGTATGGCAGCTGCTGCAAATTTTGGTGGCACAAAGATCATTGTAGCATCTGGGTCAACTGCAGCCTTTGCTTCTTTAACTGTATTAAAAATAGGAAGACCATGCTCAGATACCATCCCACCCTTACCAGGAGTAACTCCTCCAACCATCTTAGTGCCATAGGCTAAACATTGTTCGGTGTGAAAGCTCCCTGCTGCCCCAGTAATTCCCTGACAAATGACTTTTGTGTGTTTATTGACTAATATACTCATCTACCTCTCCTCTTAATACCCTCAGTAGTGATGAAGTGAGAATATCATTCAAGTAGATTTTTTAATTATTAACCATTCATGTATGAGATAATTCTATCTTTAAACGTATCTTTTCTATCTGCCATAAGTAGTTCTGTCCTACCGCATGTAACATCCTGTACGGATGTGACCAAAAGCGTTAATGACACACCAATTTCCCCTGCAGCATGTTTAATATAATGTGCTGCCCCTGAATTAAAGAATAAAAAAATGGTCACAGCAAGAGCTATTGCAAATTGTGCCACTGATGCCACAAGTTTTACAAGAGCTGGGAGAACTCCAATGATTTTATATTCTGCCGCTGCTGACAATACTGCATGCGGCCATTTAACCATTTGACATATATGAGGATCTGTAGGACCTTGAGCCATCTATCTCCCCTTTACCTCGGCAACAATTTTCTTTGCTGCATCCCCTAAATCTTCAGCAGCAATCACTTTTAAACCAGATTCATTTATAATTTTTTTCCCTTGCTCTACATTGGTACCCTCAAGTCTCACCACAAGTGGCACTTTCAGCTTTATCTCCTTAACGGCTGCAACGACCCCTTCTGCAATAATGTCACATTTCATGATTCCACCAAAAATATTTACCAAAATACCCTTCACTTTGGGATCGCTCAAGATAATCTTAAAACTCTCAATTACCTTCTCTTTGGTAGCGCCACCTCCCACATCTAAAAAGTTTGCGGGAGATCCGCCTTTTTCTGCAATTATATCCATCGTGGCCATCGCAAGACCGGCTCCATTAACCATACAGCCAATGTTTCCATCCATTGCAACATAGGCTAAATCAAGCTCATGAGCTCTTTCCTCTGCTTTACTTCCCTGAGTAGGGTCATACATCTTCTGAATATCTTTTTGACGATACAGGGCGTTGTCATCAACGCTGATCTTTGCATCAAGTATATAAAGATCTCCTCTAGGATCTTGAATCAACGGGTTAATCTCTAGTATAGAGCCATCGATCTCCATAAAAGCGCGAACCATCGACTTAATCATCTCCTTACCCTGATGTTTTGTCTTCCCCGTCCATCCCATAAAGTCGGTGATCTCATCTATCTGCTTATCTGTGATTTCCCCAGAAGGGGTAAGTGGGGTCTTTAAAATCTTTTCAGGGCTCCTTTCCGCTACCTCTTCAATCTCCATCCCCCCCTCACGTGAGGACATGATCAAAGGAACAGCACGGTCTCTATCTATAATGATACCAAAATAAAACTCTTTTTCAATGTCGGCAAGATCTGCAATCATTACCTTGTGACATGTAATACCATTTGGGCCAGTCTGCTTTGTGATAAGCTTCATACCAAGTAAGTTAGCTGTGTGCTTTTTAATATCGGCTCGGTTCATGGCAACTTTTACACCACCTGCTTTTCCTCGACCGCCGGCATGTACCTGAACTTTGACCACAGCTTTATCCACACCTAACTCATTAATAGCATGGTCAATAGCCCCTTTATCCTCAACTACCACAAACTTGTGAATAGGCAGTCCATAACGCTTTAAAATCTCTTTTGCTTGATACTCATGTATATTCATAGTTCAACACTCCTTCCCCTTTAGTAGTGCAAAAGAGCTATTATCAAGCAAGAGTAATTCTAAGCTTTCATGGAATCGTTGATTATGAATTGTTTAGGGAAATTGAAAGGTTAAATTAATTTCAAAAACTTTAGAATTCAGATTTCTTATTACATCCTGCACTCTTTCATGAAATTTAAGACCTGGAAATCTCTCAAACACTTTTAGTAATGTTTTTATTGATTCTTCATCAGAAAGTGTTGCAAATTCATACACTCTTCTAATATATTCGACTTGTCCATCCTTATCGTAAGTACCTAGCTGGCAGTAATCTGCCAAAATGGCCTTTCTCTTAATATCACTATTTTCTTGATTTATTTTTTCCTTAGCCATCTGTTTAAATAAGTCTTTAGATATCCCCTTAGTTTTCGGGTTAGTCAATAAGTGGTGATACATTCTCTGGTAGGCCTTTACAATATGGGATGTATTGGTATCAAAAAATAAACACCCCGCATTCCTTGCCTCTTCCGGGTAATATCTATTTACTAAATCAATTAACCTCTTTATAGGCATTTCAAATGACTTATCTGATAATTTATCTATATACAGATGTACTAATCTAATAATAGCCTTGTCAGAACCGCAGCTTATTGCATGTTGATACATTTTTTTTAATTTCACAAAAGAAACAGGTGGATCTAAACTTCTTTTATAATCTTCGGCTTGTCTATAAGGTGTATCAGAGATTTCTCTCATCTCATTATATTTTGTAAGTAAAGGGTCGGCAAGATAGCGATGTTCTAACTTAAGCTGCTTTTGAATAGATTTTAAAAAATAGAGCTGACCTGCGTAGGTATTAAAATGAATAGGTCCACATTCTTTTACTTGTTTTAAGTAAAACTGAGCTCTGTTAGTGGTCAATAATTGATCTTCTAACATTTTCACCGTATCTGCAAATTCAACAAATGGTTTCCCTGGTGCATGAAAATTTATCAACGCGTCGACGATATTTTTTGATTCTTCCTTTATTAGCAAATCAAGCTCCTTTACTTTGGCAAATGCCTCTGGTATAGCTCCGTAGTTTGCGGCAGTAGAATAAGCGTTAAAAGCCTTTGTCATATCTTTTTCTCGAAGAATAGCAATACCGTTTTCATAAAAGGTTCCAACAATACACATAGCTGCCATATCACCTTCTTGAGCAAGTTTTATAAAATTATAAAAGCAACTAAAATGCCCATCCTCAATAGCTATTTTATAATAGACTCCGGCATTGTGAAGCGATTTTTCCACCCCCTGTCCACTATAATTCATTAAGGCTACATATTTTGCAGATTCAGCATCACCTCCATCGGCAAGGCTTTTTAGTATTGGATAAGCAAGTTTATAATTTGGCTCTGGGAAACCATTAATACCTTTAATCAAAAATAATGCATAGCCTTTTAGTGCTCCTGTATGCCCGAAGTTTGCAGCAGCTTTGCTATAAAAAAGTGCCTTCTGATAATTAGATGGAAATACCACTCCACTTTTGTATGCTGAATAACATTTAAGATTGGCATCATAAAGACCACTCTTAGCAGATTTTTTGTAATAATGAAGCGCTCGTTCATAATTTTTTACACCTACTGTTTCCCCTTCCCCCATTTCTGCCATCTCACCTAGTGCATAAAGTGCATATGGATGATCTTTAAGCTCATCAGATTCAAACAAACTTTTCGCAAGTTGATAATTTTTCTCAAAATTAAACGACCTTCTTGCTTTGATTAAATAATGATAAGCAAGAGATATCAATGCATTTACTTGTCCATTCTTTGCCTTTATTGCAACCTCTTTTTTTAATGAAGCTTCAAAGATAAAAGGCTGCCAATCTAACTTTTTACATAATTCATTTAAAGGCGGTACTACTCTTACAACTTTAGCTGAGGAAAGCGGTGAACTAAATACCCCGACTGCTACATCATGAACCTTTCGCTTTGTAGGCTGCAACTCCGGTAAGGGTCCCTGAGGGGGTAAATAAGGTATATCACCACCTGCTATTGTTCCTGGTTGTCCAATTCCATCCATTTTGCATCCTTTTGATAAATTTTTCAAAGACGATAAACCTTTGGTGAATTTACTACCAGAATTTTTATGGTAGATAGTAGGTCAATTTTGTTCTAAAAATTAAGGGATCTAAATCACCGGCTATTTTTTCCCACACTTCAAAAGGTAAAAGATCTAAGAGTAAATCAAAGGCTTCAATTTTAATCTCCAATAAAATATCTAGCGACCTTTCATCATAAAGTTTTGCAAAATGAACCAACCTTTCAATATAAGATATCATTTGCTCTTGTTTATAGCTTTTAAAATACCCTGAAAACCCTTCATCATAAAGCGCGCGCCTTTCCACTTTATTTTCTTCGTAATGGGTGTTTTCAGTATTCATACGATGAAGCAATTCCACTAAAAAACTTTCTGTTGGTTGATACTTTGTTAAATAAGTGTACATTTTTCGATAGACCTTTCCTATGGAAGATTTATTTGCTTTAAAAAATAGACATCCGGCGGCTCTTGCCTCTAAAGTGTAATACCGATCAACTAGCTCGTTTAATAACCTCACGGGAGACTGAAGTGATTCTGCAGACAACTGCTCTATATGCAGTTCTACTAATTTTAATACAGCTCTATCAGAGCCACAGCTAGCTGCACGCTTATACAAACTAACTAATTTTTTTATGGAAAATCCCTCTTCTTTTTGATCTAAATACTCTTTGGCTTTGGTAAAAGCAATTATAGATTTTTCCTGCATCTGTTGAAACTGTTGAAGTAATTTTAGTGCAAAAGGTCTACCCTCTTGTAAAAGCTGATTTTCAATGGTCCTAAAAAAATAGATCCCTCCTTCATACGAATTGATACGTTCAGAATCGCATTCTTTCAATTTTTCTATATAGTATGAGGCTACTTTACAACCTTTGGGAAGATTTTCTAACATCTTAAGTGATCTGAAAAAATCAGAAGGTGTTTTTCCAAAGCCGGTACATCCTAATATGGCAGCTTCAATCAGCTCCTCTTCTTTTCTTAGCAGCTCATTATCTAAGTGTAATACTGGCCCCTGAATTTCTCTTGATCTGCTTGCGATTTCACTCATAATTCATCTATGTCTCCACGATAGTGGGTTAGAAGCTACTCCCCTTCTAGTTCTTAACGATTCAGATGCTGCTGCCCCCGCTCTTACCATCAATTCTGCTGTGGGATTTGCGGAGGAAAATGGATGCACCCTTCTTCTCCCAAATATGATCCGGCTATAAGAAAATCGCATAGCAACACCTAAACTTTGTGCATAGGCATTAAATAGCCTGATTTCTGTTCCTGGAGCGCTCACATATGGAAGGATTGGTATAGATGAGACCCTTGTGACTCTTCTTTCAAGCTGGCAATAGCTTATTGAAATATCAAAGGGAGCAGGCCCTATTAATCTGCTTGGTATTTGTGAAAGTTGACCCGGATGATTTGATACAGCTATCATATAAAAACTCCTCTGAAATGTTAAATTTTTATTTAATCATTTTAAAGAAATTGTTACAACAATTATTTAAATTATCTAACTTAAAATTTTTCGAAGCACTATTTTCAACACTTCTTTTGAATAAAATTTACTGTTCTTAAATATGAACAAAGGTATAATTAATATGAAAATTTAAAAATAAAATTAATTTTAAGGATAGATTATGCAAAGTAGTATGAATATACAAGAAGTCCAATCTAAGATAGATTATTATGAGAGTAAGGCAAATTCTATAAGGGTAATCCAAAAATCTATTTGTCACATTATACTTTCCATTTTCACCTTAGGCATCTTAGCTATAGTTAGAGCCTGTATTCTTGCTAATTTAGAGTCTAATATTAAAAATTTAAAAAATAGAATTAACGTTGATATTAATTCGATAAGGGAAGCGAATAAAGAGGTAATTGAGGCTCTTTTAAAACTTATTAATCACGGTGCAAAACACCAACAAGAGCTTGAAGTCTTATTTGACCCAATTACTGAATCTTTAATGAATATTAAAAGAAGCTATGAAAGTAAATTAATTACTGGGGAAGGGGCTGCAGTTGAGCTTGAGAAAGTTCAAAAGAAAATATTTTCAAACATTGAATTGATTCATACTAAATTACCCAAAGAAATTCATGGACGTAATAAAGGTGAATTTAATAAAGTTGCACAAAAATTAATCCTTACAATTACAAACGTAATATCTCGATATAAAAAGGAAGGGAATAATAACACTTCAAGAGCTAAAACACATAGAATTGCTTTTAATGAAAAAGTGGAAGTTTTGCCATTTAAACACATGGGCGCTCCAGGGGCGATTTTGCAAGATCACTCCAAAGCTGAAGAGTCGATAAATTTCTCCGGTGACACTAGATCTCACAATGAAAGATTTCAAAAATCTCGCCATGCAGCTTTTCAATTTAGATTAGCAGAGATTCAAGCCTCAGAAAATAGTGGTGTTAATCGATCAACTGTTGCAGTTAATCTTAAAGAGGTGCTTTTACCCCCAAATGAAGGGTTAAAAGGTATTTTAAAAGGGGCTAAATCCACTCAACCTAAAAGGGTCCATTTCGAGCCGGTTTAAAAAGGATCAGGCATCTATCTATGTCTCCAAGAGTAAGGGTTGGAAGCACCAATAACTTATTGAGATGCAAAAGAAAGGTGTTTCTAATAAACAATTCATAATACATGCAATAATCCATATGTCTTTTATGGATCCTATTCAAGTATTTTATCGATTGAATATTCTTAAAATAGATAAATTGACCTTTATTTTAAAAAAGTAATCAGAGCGCTAAAAAACCCTTTCTGCTACTCTATTTTCATGTTTAATTTTCTTAAAAAGGCCCTTTCTAAAACAACTTCTTTCTTTACAAAAAGACTTTCTAGCATCTTCTCTAAGCCACTAGATGAGGATCGTAAAGAGATGCTTGAAGAAATTCTTTATGAGGCAGATCTTGGGTCCGCTGTTGTAGAGCATTTCATCAAAAAAATTAAGGATTTTAAAGAACATACAAAAGAGGCCTATCTTAGCAAATTAGAGGAGATCGCTCTTGAAATTTTAGAAAAAGAGATACCACATTTAGGCAAAGAACCAAAACCCTCTCACCCTAAGGTTATCCTCATCGTAGGGGTTAATGGAAGTGGTAAAACTACCTCTATTGCAAAGCTTGGGAAGTTGTATAAAGATGCTGGGAAAAAGGTACTATTTGCCTGTGGAGATACCTTTCGTGCAGCAGCTACAGAGCAGCTAGAAATTCATGGGCGTGCTTTAAACATTGATATTGTGTTAGCAAAACATGGGCAAGATCCAGCGGCGGTTATTTTTGATGCGATGAATAAAGGAAAGCATGGGCATTACGATGTAATCATTTGTGATACAGCAGGGCGTTTAGAGTCTCGTACAGAGCTTTTAGAAGAATTAAAGAAAATTGATCATGTGGTGAAAAAAATAGATCCTGATGCCCCCCATGAGGTGTATTTGACTATAGATTCAGGACTTGGTCAAACCTGCCTTGCTCAGGTAGAAAATTTTAATAAATTTGTCCCCCTTACAGGGCTTATTCTCACAAAGATCGACTCTACTGCAAAAGGTGGGGTTGCTTTAAGCATTTATAAGCAACAAGGGTTACCTATTGTCTATGTAGGTTTTGGAGAAACCCTTTGCGATTTTTCTCTTTTTGATGCAAAGTCATACGCAAGGGCCCTATTTCAGGAATAGAAGGATATGATAGACTTTAGAAGCATAGAATACTTTTTTACAAAACAAGAGCGATCTAACATTAAAGTTGATTTAACCTCTAAAGCACCTTCAAATCCCCCTCAAGCAATAAAGGTATCCCCTACCCCAGAAATTGTGAAAAAGATAGAAACTCCTTTACCGAAAAAAGATCAATTTTATTCTGATTGGGAAGAAAAATATAAAAAACTACAAGCCTTTAATTTACTTGCTGTGAAGCCGTTTAATAAACATGCCCTATTTGTCATTGAAAAAGGGGATCCAGAGGATTTTGCGATGCAAATTAGCAATGCGGTTAACTCCCGGATCATGAAAACAACATTTGCTGTTTTAACAACCCTTCTTGATGATTTAATAGCTGAACACAATCCCTCTCACTTAATTTTAAAAAGTACTATTTACAACACCTCTAACCTCCCCTCCATCGAATTTGATGACCTGAAAGGAATGATAAATGATGTGGAAAAGAAGAAGCTTTTTTGGAATCTTTTAAAAGAAAAGCTTAAAACCTAACCTGAGGAAACTTACATGCCCCTATATGTAACTGTACTTCTAGATAAGGGATTAAGCAAACCTCTCACCTATGAGGTTCCTGATCACTTAAAAGAGCGTGCAAAAGAAGGGGTGCGTGTATCTGTCCCTCTTCAAAAGCGGACGGCAAAAGGAACGATTCTATCCTTACTTGAAAAAGCACCAAAATATAGCGTTAAAGAAGTAAGTGAGGTGATCTCTGAAGAGGTAATTAATACCGATTTAACAAAGCTTGCCGAATGGATGTCTCAGTACTATGCAACCCCCCTCCCCTTTGTTCTTAAAACAATCATGCCAGCAAGCCTTCGAAAGGATCTAAAGCAAAAAAGTCAGTTTAAAATTACCTCTATTCTTCGAGGACAAAAATTGATCGACTACACCTCATCCATCCGTGAAAAATATCCAAAGCGGGCAGCCATACTTGATATCCTTTTAAAACATAAAGAAGGAATATTTTTATCCAAACTTCTTGAAAATGATGTCTCGGTCAGCGCTATTGCCACCCTTGAAAAGGAAAAGATCCTTAAAAAAGAACAAGTAGATATTGATAGAAGTATTTTAGAAGATATCCCCTTCTTCAAAACCACTCCAAAAGTGCTCAATGAGCAGCAGGAATCGGCCTACCAAGCAATTGCTCACTCCCTTGATCAAAACACCTTTAAAACATTTCTTCTTCATGGAATTACAGGAAGTGGAAAAACAGAGGTATACCTTCAAGCGATTGAACGTGCCTTATCTCAAAATAAGCGTGTGCTCATGCTTATTCCAGAAATTGCGTTAACAACTCAAACCGTTGAGCGCTTTAAGCACCGCTTTGAAGATCGTATCGCAGTACTTCATTACAGATTAAGCGATGGAGAAAAAACAGATACTTGGAAAAATATTAGCGCAGGAAAAATCCCCATTGTTGTAGGAGCAAGGTCTGCGATTTTTTCCCCAATTCCTAATCTAGGGTTAATCATCGTTGATGAGGAGCATGAGCTTTCCTATAAACAAATCGATGAAATGCCCTGCTATAATGCAAGGGATGTAGCTGTGATACGCGGCTCTTTTACTAATAGTACGGTTGTATTAGGAAGTGCCACCCCAAGTATTGAAAGCATCTATAACGTGATGCAAAAAAAATACGAATACCTAAAAATGACCAAACGAGCAGCAGCAAAAAATACTCCTGAAATTAAGATCATTGATATGAATGAGGAGCGTGAAAATGGAAAAGGATTTACCATGCTCTCTGAAACCCTTCTTTCTGAAATAAAAAAACGTATTGATATCGGTGAACAAATCATCCTTTTTTTAAACCGTAGGGGTTACTTTTCCTGTCAAGTGTGTGCAAGTTGTAAAAAAACCATCTCCTGCCCCTCATGCGATGCCGCCCTCACCTATCATCGTGGAGAAAATATCCTTGCCTGCCATCTATGCGGCTATGAAAAGAAGGCCCCTATCACAAAATGCCCTTCTTGTGGGGAAATGGAAACATTGAAATATAAAGGTCCAGGAACCGAGCAGGTAGAAAGATCACTACATGCAATCTTCCCTGAAATAAGAACCCTTCGTATGGATCGAGATACCACAAAACACAAGGGTTCACATGACGTTATTTTAAAAGAATTTCGTTCTGGAAAAGCAGATCTTCTTATCGGAACACAAATGATTGCCAAAGGGCTTGATTTTCCACTTGTCACTCTTTCAGCAGTTATTGGAGCCGATGCCTCTTTACATATTCCCGACTACCGCTCTACAGAATCCCTTTTTCAAATCATGACTCAAGTGGTGGGTAGATCTGGAAGAGGAGAACTTCCGGGTATTGCCCTTATTCAAACCTATTACCCAAACCACCCAGTGATGAAGGCAGTGCTTGCTGATGACTTTAAAAGTTTTATAAAAGCGGAAATGGAAGATCGAAAACTTTGCAACTACCCCCCCTATACAAAAATCTCAAAAGTGGTGCTTTCATCCACAGACAAAGTTGCCGCAGAAAAAACTGCAGCAAATTTTTATACCTTTTTACACCAAAATAGCACAAAAGAAACATTCCTATACAAGCCTGTGCCTTGTGGTTATGCCAAAATAAAAAATCGATTCCGCTTCCAAATTCTCATCAAATCGACAAACACCACAAAACTTGCCCATCTACTAAAAAGTCATACGGTAAAAGTCCCATCAAAAGTTCGTGTATTGATCGATATCAACTCCACCTCTACATTTTCTTAAACCTCACCTTATGCAACAAACCCCTTTAGTGGGAATTCAACACAAAGACACAAAGACACAAAGACACACAAAACTCTTTAAAAATTCTCACTACTTTTGTAGTTTAACTCACCTTGCGTAAGGTAAGTAAGAAATCACAGCTGTATTCTTTGTGCCTTTGCGCCTTTGTGCCTTTGTGTTTAATATTTTATATAGATTTTTTTCTTAAGATTGTTTCCAATTTCTTCTATTTGTTGGATTCTCTAGTCTTTCAGAAAAGTATCTTCCACCACTTTGCTCTCTTGACCCACAACTATTTTGTCTACCATTTCTTAAAGCAGCTACTTGTTGAGCTACAGCTACATTTTTTACTCTTCTTGCTTGTGGCTTTAAGGAAGTCACTTCCGCTTTAGAATCTTCGAACAAAATACGAGCAAGTGCACGCTCAGTAATAAGTTTTTGATTTGATTCGCTTTGTGGTCGATAGCTAATACGTTGATCTCTGTTAGATGCAAGAATTACGTTTGCAGCTACTTCGCCTGTTTTTTCAGGAGTAAGAGTTGGACTCACCTCAAGCTTAGATTCATCACCGCATTTTATATTTACTGCAGCAATTACCGCAGACATTGCTATTATCATAGTTAGATTCATAATTTTCTCCTCCTAAAGGTTTTGTATGTTGTTAAATCGCAGAAGGTTACAACAACAAAACATTTAGGAGAAGATAAAACAGATTTTATTTCATCATAGGAAAGAAAATAACATCGCGTATCGATGTTTGATTAGTAAGTAACATAATCATTCGATCGATCCCAATACCATTTCCTGCACACGGCGGCATTCCCTGACAAATGGATTCGATAAACTCCTCATCTAATGGGTTTGCCTCATCGTTACCACCATCTAGTTGCCTTTGCTGATCTTCAAGTAGCTTTCTTTGTAAGATTGGATCATTTAGCTCAGAATAGGCATTGCATGCTTCCATTCCAAGGATAAAAGCTTCAAATCTTTCTACAATTCCCTCTTTTGCAGACGCTGGATCTCTATGAAGCTTACAAAGAGGGGTCGTTTCAATCGGATGATCAATAATAAAATGCGGTTGAATTAAGGAGCTTTCAGCAAATTCTTCAAACATATAGGAAATCAATAAACCACGATTTGCTTTTTTAATTTTATCAGGATGTAAAGAAGCTTGATCGGTAAGAACTTTTCTCATCTCCTCTTCACTCATTGTATCAACATTGTATTTACCATAAGTTTTAATAGCATCTTTCATCGTCATTTTAATCCAAGGAGCTTTCAGATCGATCTGATGAGTGTTTCCTGCTCTATCCTTCCTTTCACCAATCATTGTTGATCCAAAAAGTTCTGTTGCT
>CAMAXK010000029.1 GCA_945862365.1 Chlamydia trachomatis | reverse complement strand
CGCGCTCGTTTGTACATAGGAAGCTTTGTGATATTTTCACCATCTAGTAGGATTTCTCCAAAAGAGGCTCTATTCAGGCCAATAAGTGCATGAAAAGTAGTTGTTTTACCAGCACCGTTGGCACCTAAGAGCCCTGAGATGGTCCCTTTTTCAAGCTCAAAGGAAAGATCATGTAAAATTGTCTGTCTGTTAACAGATACTTTTAGATGGTTAACGGTTAGAATCATGATTTTTTCTCCAGTTAATAGAGACCCAACCCTCTGAGGATCGTTTTTTTTCTCCTACAACGTTAAATTTTGAGCCCTTTTCATCGACAGTTAAAGATGAGCTGTATTTACCCCTTTTCCAAAGTTTACTTCTAGAGTTTGTTTGTGTTATAGCTGCAGGTTCTTTTGCCTCTTTGGTCGAAAGTTTGTGCTCTTTAATAAAAGGAAGTAATAAGTAAATGAAAGATAAAAGAGCTGTAAAACACAAAAAATTCCAAATAGTTAAACGCATATTTTTGTAGGTTCTTCTTTTAAAAGAAATTCTCTTAGCAAGTAGAGCTTATTGAGTAATTCTGGAGCATGAGACAACGGCCATTGAGTGTTTTTATCACTTTTTGCAAGAGGTGGATTTTTATGCGTTTCTAAAAAGATAAGGTCGCAACCAGCGGCAACAGCAGCTTTTGCAAGAGGTTCCATAAAGGCTCTTTCACCGCCTGATTCTTTAGAAAGGCCAGGCATTTGCCCTGAATGAGTGACATCATAACAGGTAGCGGAACAAAATTTTTTCATAATAGGAATGGATCTAAAATCATTTACAAGATTGTTGTAGCCAAAACTTGTGCCTCGGTCTGTAAAAATAATTTCCTTATTACCAGTTGATAGGATTTTATGTGCTACATGTTCCATATCAGAAGGAGCCATGAATTGCCCTTTTTTTACATGTACAGGTTTCATTGTTTCAGCAGCCTTAACAATTAAGTCAGTTTGTCTTGAAAGTAGTGCTGGAATTTGCAAAATATCACAAACTTCAGCAGTCATTTCCACCTGCTCGGGTAAATGGAGATCAGTGGTTACTGCAACATCAAATTCCTTTTTGATCCTTGATAAATAATGTAAACCCTCATCAATGCTAAACCCTCTGAAAGAGTCAATAGAGGAGCGATTAGCTTTATCAAAGCTTGCTTTAAAAATGAAAGGGAAGGAAAGCTTTTCTTTTAGCGTGCCACAGATTTCTTCAAGCTGCGTATAGGATTCAATCACACATGGACCAAGGATAAAACCAAGCGATCTGCCCTGTCCATAGGGGGTATTATTAATGACGATAGTTTTATTCATAGCGACCCTTTTGTGTAAACATCTTCCATAGTATAAAGGCCAGGCTCTTTTTGATAAAGAAAAGAGAGTGCCTCTATCGCTCCTTCTGCAAATAATTCTCTAAAGTGGGCTGTATGCTTTATTTCTATTTCTTCAAAAGGAAAGGTAAACAGTATTGAATGTGTTCCGATTGTCTGATCTAGCCTATGAGAAATAATGGCCGGAGGCTCTTTATAAAGTAGGCTTAACTCTTTTGCTGTTCCACTGGGGGTATCTTTTTTATGAATGTGATGAGTATCGATAATGACAGTTGGGGTCAACTGAAGGGCTTTAAGTGCTTGTTTAAGAAAAAAAAGGCCTTTAGAAAAATTTGATGCAATAAGAAGAGGAATTACCAAAGAGGCCTCTTTAAGTTCTTTTAGGGTGTGATCGTTATGACCTGTTGAACCAACCACTAAGGGTTTTTTTGATTCTATGATCAAGGGTAGTAAGGGGGTGATGACATTTGCTGAGGAAACGTCTATGAAAAGATCAATAGATGGATCAGAAAGCTCTTTACTTTTTGTTTTTGAAGAGATAATTGAGTGGTTGGGGCAACGATCTGCGATCATTTTTCCCAATTTTCCAGTGCCTCCGATGATACAAATATGTAAATTTTCCATGAAACCACTATACAATAATCGCTGATTTAGGGTATAGTAGTTCCACTGCTAGAGTTTCTTATAAGATAGTTCTTGATTTGTTGTTAAAATCTGGTTATTATTGCTAAAAAATTTTGGACCGATAGCTCAGTGGATAGAGCACCCGCCTTCTAAGCGGGTGGTCGCAGGTTCGAATCCTGCTCGGTCCGATCCATTTTAGGGAGCAGCTGTGAATAAGGGTGAAAAGACCTATATTTCTTTTGATGGTACTTGGTTGGGCGATGTAGTGTTTACGCCAAAGTTATTCAAAAAAGATTTATATAATCAATTAAATCATAAATCCTTGAAGACTATGTCTTCTTTTGAAAAACATAAGTTTGTCAGTAGCGCTTTGCTTGAAGAAATTAAACTGTCGAAAGAGGGAGAATTTATCCTTCCGGCTATTGTTGATTTCATCGAAACAGTTCGTGCAAGTGTTCTGCCTAATTATAAGTTTACTAGTTTTGAAATGTTTTTAGATAATTATTCGAATCTTTCAGAGAAAGAATCGTTGTATATTCGTGGAAAAGTCATTGGTAGGTATATCCCAAGAAGTGAATATCAAGCCTTTTTCCCTATTGGCCTTGGTGGAACGTTTAAAGGCTCTCATTTTTCTGTAGCCCATTTTTCCCCAGATGTAGATTCAGTGATTGCTTCGTTTCATGGCTTTTTAGATGCTTTTGCTGCAAAAGTAGGTACTGGCATGCATTATTGGAACGTGCCCTCAGGACCTCCTTCTGGAAGTATCGAAATTGAAAATTTATTTGGAAAAGCGTTGGGGAAAGGGGTATTTAATGCCTTAGTGAACACCTCAAGAGCACTTTCATTAACTTCGATGGATTTAGTTTCTCAAAAAAATATCTTGGTAAAGAAGCAGAGTGACAAATCTATTGGGATTAATCATAGAAGATCACAAAATTCTGTCATTGTTACAGATGAAAAGGGTAGGTACTTAGCTGATTGGAGGGATGTTGATTATGATGAGGTGAGAATGGTAATTAATAACTTCTCATTGATTCTTAGAAACATAGAGCAAGCGTTGTATATGGCTGCTATTGACTTTTTAACCAACAAGGCAAAAATTGGTAGTTTAATAGACACAATTTTAAATAAAAAAATATCTGATTTTATCATCGAGGATACCCACGATAAACTTGCCTTAGACCGTTTGGATTTATTTTCTGAAAAGGTGTTAGAAGTATTAGGTGGACTCAATACTCAGGTGTTGAATTTTTTTGGATCGGTCGATCAACTAAAACCACTCAATGAGTTGTTAAACGGGTTGAATGACAAAAGCAATATAGAAACTATTTTAAAATCTACACATGAGACATTGAAAGGTTATATTAGCTATTTGGATAGTTTAGAGGTTGCTATTGCTGTAAAAAGAAAGGTATTGGGAATTTCCGCAGTAACCTTATCTCACAGAGATAATTATGAAACTATTGCTCAAAAAATGGATGGATTTTCTCATTTAACAGTCCTTCATGATGAAGATGAGTTAGAGATCCCAATGGGAGTGATCCATGCAAAAGATATTAAAGGGACCTCTTTAGGAACAGTAAGTATTCGAGATTTTTCAAATAATGAAGAGATGGATAAAGCCCCTTATATTGACATAATCTCTTGTATTGACCATCATAAATCAGAATTAAAGACTTCAGCACCTGCTAGAATGATTTTATCGGATGCACAAAGTTCAAACTCCATTATTGCCCGTATGAACATGGAGATTAATAAACGATATGCTACAGCTGGCTATAGCATTGCAAGTGTGAATGAGCAAATTAGAGCTCTTGGTAGCGCCGATACAAAAGATAAAATGCGCTTAATGAAACGGTTGATGTCTAAAAAATCGGCATTATCAGGAAATGGGATCTATTTTATTTCTAAGGATAAAGAGTTTTTAGACTACTATCATTTTCTGTTTGCTATCTTAGATGATACAGATCTTTTAACAAAAGTTACTGCCTATGATGTATATGTAGTGCTTGATCTTTTAAATAACATGAAGTCCTTGATGTTAGGTAAAGAGGTGGAGATTGTTAATTTTGATGACCTTGACGAAGATAGTGTTGACTTTGCAAAAAAAGCAGCAAAAAAATTGATGGCTACTCATGATCTTTATTCATTGTACAATGATAACTATGTGCAGAAGGAAAAAAGAATTGAAGAGGTGATTAAAAAAGCGGCCCATGAGCTTGAGCAAACATTTTTCCAAGACACAAAAGTTACAGGGAAATATGCACAAGTGGGGCAATTTAAACTTTTTTCTAGTAATCATGGCTCTTTTCAAAAGAAACGATCTGAGATACAGAAGCATTGGCTTACTCGCTGTGAGGAAGCGGCAAGAGAAAATGCTGATTTATCCCTATTTGTAATGATGATCTCAACGATTGACTCTGCAGATGATTTGTTTTGTGGAAGTGTAGAAAAGAAAAGCGATGTAAAAGATGAAATCTGGATAACTCTTGTTGAAAATGATAAAGAGGCATTTGAGAAAACAAAACGGTTCCTTTTAAATCTTTTAAAATCTTCGAAGATTTTCCCTCAAAATATAGTATTGAACTTGCACGGAACATTAGTTGAACTAAAAGATGCAGTGTCAAAGGTTTCTCTAAGGGTAGAGGTGAAAGCTATAAAAGGGAAAGTTTCTATAGCAGAGCTTTATGTCGATCTAAAGTCTATTAAATCAAGAAAAGCAGATATTGCTCCTTACATTTAACTCTTTTTAGGTAAGGGGGATTTAAATCTATAAATATAGAGCTCAGTTTATGAAGGCTTTTTCAATTGACCAAGAAAAGTATTTGCAAAAAAAAACCTCCATAAATGAATTTAAGGAGGTTTTAAATTAAAATTTACTCAGAAGCTTTTGCTGCTTTTTCAGCGTGATGAGCTGTAGCTTCGTCTGCATCATCTTCTAAAATTTCTAAGTTTACACGAAGGCCGTTGCGGCTAGCTACAGACATAAGTAGGGTACGGATCGCATTAATGGTTTTTCCACGTTTTCCGATAATTTTTCCGATATCACTTTTTTCTACACTTAGTTCAATAATTAGTGTTTGTGTGCCACCAACTTCTTTAATATTTACTTTGTCTGGGTTGTCTACGAGATTTTTTACGATATAAGCTACAAATTCTTTCATTGTTCGATCCTTGGTTAACTGTTATTGAATTTTAGCTACCTTTTTCTTTTTTGTAAACAGAACAAATCTATTAGAGCTTGTCCCAAAATTCTTTAAAATGAGCAGGGGAGGGTGCAGATACTTCTATAACTATTTTTTTGAAAGGATGAGGAAAAGAGATTTTTTGAGCATGTAGCAGGTGTCTATCGAGCGTCGGCTTTTTTGACCCATAGATAGTATCGCCCACAATCGTATGGTTTAAATGCTTTGCATGAACACGAATTTGATGAGTTCTTCCTGTAAATGGTTCAGCTTGAATAAGAGAAAATCCATTTTTCTTTTCAAGAAGGGTAAATTCAGTAAGGGCTTCTTTACCATTTTCGAGTATTGCCATCATTTGCCTATTTTTCGGGTGTCTGCCAATAGGGGCATTGACGGTGCAACTGTTTAAGGTTCCATGACATATAGCAAGATAGGTTTTTTTTACCTCGCGATTGGCAAAAAGCTGTTGCATGGCAGGTAATGCACGAGGAGTCTTGGCAGCAATAATGACCCCGGAGGTGTCTTTATCGAGCCTATGTATAATTCCAGGTCTTAGCGGGTCATCTGATGCAGGTAAACTTTTTAAGTAAAATAAAAGGGCTCCGGCAAAGGTATTGTATAAACTTCCTGCTGCAGGATGAGTCACCATTGCTGCAGGTTTATTACAAATGATTAGATCGTCGTCTTCATATAAGATGTCTAAGGCTATATCCTCAGGGGTAAGCTTTACCTCTGGAAGATGCTTTAAAGTAATTTCAATGACATCGCCTACTTTTGCGTGAGCATTTTTCTTTAAGACCACATTTTTTGATCTAATCAACCCTTCTTCAAAAAGATATTGAATATAGTTTCTAGAATGCTCACTAAAGCGCTTAGCAATAAGAGAATCTAGGCGAATGTTTGTTTCGTCTTCTTCGATAGTAATTAATTTACATTGTGACATCATCAGAATCATCCCCTTTTTCAGCAGCCTCTAGTTTTCTTGATGCAAGATCGGCTTCTTGTTGATTCCTCTTCATCTCATTATTAATATATTGAGAAAGGGTAGTGAGAAATTGTTTGTAACCTTTTGGTCCTAGCCAATCTTCAAAAGACTTAAGACCATCACCGCTAGTTGATGAGTATGGCTTTGACGAGGCCCCTGGTGGGTCTGGCACATCGGGCATCCCATAGGGATTTGGAGCTTTAGAAGAAGGAGGTTTGTTGATCTCTGACATAATGTATGATACCTTTGTCATTAATTATACCCATAAAGGATTCAAATGGAAGTAAAATATGAAAAAATCGATACAAATGGCTCAAAATTAAATATTTATATCGATGGAGAATTATGGAGATGTGTAAAAACTAGCTACTTTGAAAAGAAAATGGGGTCTCTTTCAAAATCGAAAAACTTTAAAAAAGAGTTTGAAACCCTGGAAAAAAAGAAAATACTTTCTGTAAGTCTTTACTTGCTCTCTAGAAGAAATTATTTAAAAAATGAGTGGCTTACTAAGATGAAGAATAAGCTTTTTTCTTATCATCTTCTAGATGAAATGTTTAAAGAGCACTTAACACCCTATTTTGATGAGGAAAAGGAGGTGAAAAGACGGATCGAAGAGTATCTTTCTGCGGGGAAGGGGAAAAGATGGATTCAAATGAAGATGCAGACGGATCTTTGCTTGAAAAAGGGAGATTTTGAGAGTCTTTTGTATGAGCTTTGCTCAGAAGAGGCTGAAATTGAAAAAATTAGATCAATTGAAAAATCTCGTAATTTGTTAACTATAAAAGGGAGGGAGAAGGCAATAGCCTTTTTTCTCAGACGTGGATTTTCCTATCACTTTATACAAAAAGCCTTTTTATCCTTATAAAAGTTAATAGAATTATTAATTATCATATAATATTTTTGAAAAACATTAAATAGAGGTCTATCAAGAAGATTTATTATGAAAGTTTGAGTGATTTAAAACTTTTTGAAATTCTTTTGTGCTTTAAATGTGAGTTTACCTAAAATCAATAAGGTAAATTGACAGGTATGGAAATGAAAGATATACAGGTTAGTCAGATTGAACAAAGACTGGGTTTAGATCATCTTAATTATGAACTTGTAAATTTTCAAGTTATGATAAATAGAAAGGTAGATGCCTTGTGGGTTAGATATAATATCATCACAGGTATGAGGTGTGAATTTAAAAAATCTTATCAAGAACTAGAATTATCGAATCTTCAACAAGACATTGAAAACTGCAAAATGTATAAGCATGCTCATCGAACAATGAATTTAGAAATGTATGAGATATTGGATCAAATTGATACTATTAATAAAGAATTAAAAATTTTATATAATAAATAAAAAAAATTAATTGAAAAAATCGAATGAAATTAACCAAGAAATTATTGTTTTAATGTAAAATTTTTTTGTTCTTAATAAATATACGATATAAATCAGAATTATGTTATATTTAATCAGGTTTATAATAGTGGTTTTTAATATGTATATCAAAAAAGAATTATCAGAAGAGCTAAATGCTTTACAAGATAGATTAGGGAAAATTAATCAAGAAATAAAAGCTTCTCGCTTAGAGCAAGAGGAGCTAAGTGTAAAAGTTGGTGATTTAGCAGAACGATTGTACTTTGATCAATTATTACTAAACGAATATGAGGATTTTTATTCTAGTCTTGCACCATCACTTCATCTAGATGATGCAGAAAACTACTTGATGTTTCGATCTGCATGTGATGAAATGGAGAAAAAAACCATTGAATGTAAAAGGAAAAGGGATAGTCTTACGGAACGGATAACATCTCTTTTGCTTAACGAATCTTCTTTAGCAGCCAATAAAATGGACATTGTCGAAAGAATTTCCCAAATAAAATTTGATAGCTTAGAAGAGCGCATTAATCATTTATGATGAAAAAAGGGAGATTCTCTTTCTATTTTTATCTATTTACCTTACTAAGGTAAGTTGGTTATATTCCTGTTACTTTTTTCGTATTAAAACTGTACGTGTTTAGGGTAGCGAGGAAATGCTGAAATATCTCGGATATTTTCCATTCCTGTAACATACTGAACAAGACGCTCAAAACCAAGACCAAATCCTGCATGAGGAACCGATCCAAATCTGCGAAGATCAACATACCAATCATAAATCGCTGGATCTAGATTATGAGCTTTCATGTTAGCAAGTAATACCTCTAAGCGCTCTTCACGTTGGCTGCCGCCAATTAATTCACCAACACCTGGGACAAGAAGATCCATTGCAGCAACGGTTTTGTTATCCTCGTTTGCACGCATATAAAAAGGTTTGATTTGTTTTGGATAGTTATAAAGGATCACAGGTCCTTTATAATGTTCCTCGCATAGATATCTTTCATGTTCAGATTGAAGATCTATACCCCACTTAACTGGGAATTCAAATTTCTTATCAGTTTTTAAGAGAAGCTCGACAGCATCTGTGTAACTAAGGCGTACGCAAGGGGTTTCAATTACATGGTTTAGTCTTTCCAAAAGATTTTTATCGATAAAACTATTGAAAAATTCTAGATCAGATTTACAAAAAGTGAGGGCGTGGTTTACAAGGTATTTTAGGTAATCTTCGGCAAGATTCATGTTGTCTTCAAGGTCTGCAAAGGCAATTTCAGGCTCAATCATCCAAAATTCAGCAAGGTGTCTTGACGTATTTGAATTTTCTGCACGAAAGGTGGGTCCGAAAGTGTAGATATCTCTTAATGCTGTAGCATAGGCTTCACCATTGAGTTGTCCTGATACAGTAAGAAATGCTTCTTGACCAAAGAAATCTTTTGAATAATCCACCTTGCCATTTTCTGTTAATGGGGGCTTGCTTTTTTCTAAAGTAGATACTGAAAACATCTCTCCGGCACCTTCACAATCAGAGGCGGTGATGATAGGGGTTTGAACATAGGCAAAATCTCTTTCTTGGAAAAACTTATGTGTTGCATAAGCCATTTGACTTCTAACTCTTGATACAGCGCCAAAGGTATTGGTTCGAGGCCTTAGATGGGCAATTGTTCTTAAAAATTCAAAGGAGTGTCGTTTTTTTTGTAAAATATAATCTGAAGGTGCCTCTCCCACTATTTTAAAAGATTCCGCATGCAGCTCTACGGATTGATCCTTACCAGGGCTTTTAGTTACCAAACCTTTTACAGAAATAGAAGCCCCTGTGGTAATTAAATCTACCAAAGATTCATATCCTGGAGTTTTATTATCAAGGATAATTTGTAGGTTGTCTACTTCACTTCCATCATTTAACTCTATGAAAGAAAATGTCTTTTGAGCACGATGTGTCCTTACCCAGCCAGAAACGGTAACTTTTTCACCGATTAATTCGGCCATTGCTTTAATCGTTTTTGTCTTTAATCGTGAATGTGATGTGATAGTCTTCATTACAAATACTTCCTTAAATGTTTAATTTCATTTGCCCATTCTAAAGGATCAGGCGTTTCCAAATATTTGGGTAGGGGAGATAAGTGCTCATTTTGCATACACTCTTTAAAACACTCCATTCCAATTTCACCCTTTCCTAACAGTTCATGGCGATCTTTTCTAGATCCTAGTGGGTGCTTTGAATCGTTTAAATGCAAGGCGGTGAGGTATTTTAAACCAATATGCTTATCAAAAGCCCTTAAAGTTTCATCCCAGCCTTCTTTTGTTCTAATATCATAGCCTGCTGCAAAAATATGGCACGTATCTATGCATATTCCAATAGGAATGGTATCTTTTACACCGTGAACAATCTGACCTAGTTCTTCAAAGGTTGAACCAACAGCGGTTCCTTGACCTGCGGTGGCTTCTAAAACCACTAATGTTTTACCCTCTTTGATCACCTTTTTCATAGAAAGAAGGCTTTTTATGATTGTTTCAATACATTCTTCCCTTGTTCCAGTGGTAGCAGCCCCTGGATGGAAATTCATATAATCAATTCCAAGTAAATGACATCTTCTAAGCTCTTCCTCTAATGCAGTGATACTTTTATTTCTAAGATCTGGATTGATGGAGCCAATATTAATCAAATAGCTTGCATGGCTCATGATATGGGATATTTTGGTTTCTTTTTTAAGTTTTTCCCAAGTTTCTACTTCTTCTTGGGTGATAACTCTTCCCTTCCACTGCTTTTGATTACTAGTAAATAGTTGGATAGATGTAGCGCCAATTTCACTTCCTTCAATAAGTGCATTGAAAGCTCCGCCTGCAGCAGAGGTGTGTGCGCCAAGATAGCAATTTGCTTGCTTTGTTAGAGTCATCAGAATAAGCCCTCTAAAAAAATAACCATCATTGCATAAAGCAAATTGATGGTCATCTTTAATTATTCAAAATTATGTTGTGTAAGCTAAGAACTCACATACAACTGCAACGTTTACAGGGATTGGAAGTGGAATTTGATCCATGTGTGGATACACAAGAAGTTTTCCATTCATTCCAGGTCCATCTAAACTTAAGTATTCAGGAACACTTACAGAAGATCTTTCTAGAGCTTCTTTAATTAAATTATTCTGTCTACCTTTTTCGGCAATAGAAATTACACTTCCTTCTTGTACTTGATAAGAACGGATGTCAATTTTTTTCCCATCTACTAAAATATGACCGTGAGAAACTAATTGCTGAGCATGGAAAGGAGTAAGAGCAAATTTTAATCTGTAAACAAGAATATCTAATCTTGTTTCAAGCTTTCTCATGAAATGATCTTGCGTATTTCCTTCAAGATTGATCGACTCACGATAATATCTAGCAATCGTCTTTTGAGGAAGCATTCCATAACATGCGCGAAGTTTTTGCTTCTCTTCTAGCTGAATACCATAATCAGATTTTTTTGTTCTCTTAGCACCATGAACTCCTGGTGGATTTACTTTATGCGCTAAAGGGTTTCTCTTCTTCCCGAAGATGTTTGCTCCAAATTTTCTTGCGATTCTGTTTTTTGGACCTGTGTACCGAACCATAGTTCTCCCAAATATAAGGTTTACGTTAATGGAAAAAGCATACACTGTTTACGTTTTTACGACAATCCTTATTTCTATTTTTTACCAATGAATTTCTTATACTTATAAAAATTACTTTAATATTGATCTTTTTTGGATGAAATTGTATCCTTTTTCGCATGGATATTATAATGATTGCCTACTATGTGATTGAAAGAATTGAAAACCCGAAAGAGGTGATCAAAAGACATAAATCTTTTTTACAAAGTATTGATTCTAAGGGAAGAATTTATATTGGAAAGCAGGGGGTTAATGCCCAACTTTCTGTTGCAAGAAAGGATTTAAAAAAATACTTAGACTTTCTGAAGGAAGATCCTTTGTATTATTCAGCAGATATTAAGCTTCATGAAGATAGTGTCCATCGCTTTGCAAAACTTACTGTTAAAGAAAGGGATCAAATCGTTGCTTTGGATGAAGAGGTAAATTTTGAACATCGTGGTGAGTATATTTCTCCAGAAGATTGGAACAAAAAGCTCGATGAGAAGGATGAAAATACAATCATTATTGATGTAAGAAATAACTATGAATCAGACGTAGGGTATTTTGAAGGTGCTTTAAAACCTGATAAACGAACGTTTAGAGAGTTTATTGATTATGCAGATAATTTGGCCAATACGACAGAGGATAAGGATAATAAAACAGTGCTTATGTATTGTACCGGAGGAATTCGGTGCGAATTTTATTCCCCTTTAATGAAAGAGCGTGGTTTTAAAAATGTTTTTCAACTAAAAGGCGGAGTGATTGCCTACGGATTGAATCAAGGGAAGAAGCATTGGAGAGGAAAGCTCTTTGTATTTGATGACCGATTAGTGGTTCCAATTTGTGAGGATAATACTGAAATTATTTCAAAATGTAAGTTTTGTAATGGTCCATCAGATATTTTTTACAACTGCGCTAATATGGATTGTAATGATCTATTTTTATCCTGTAAAGAGTGTGCTAAAGAGTATAAGGGATGTTGTTGCCAAAGTTGTATGACCGATGGAAGAGTTCGTGAAATGGATTCATCAAACCAAAGACCTACACCGTTTAGAAAATTAGCATTTGATCAAAAGCAAAAAATTTCTTGTAAGATTTAAAATTCCATTTCATCAGGAGAAGAGTCATCTGATTCTCCTAGTGGGTTTTTATTATTAAGCATCTCTTTTGCAGCTTCTTTTAATGTAAGAATACCTTTTTCAAAACCCAATTCTCTAAGAATAAGATCAAGATTAGTAAATTCAGCTTGAAGTTGATCATTCAGCGATTCTAACTGAGCGATTTTTTTTTCATATTTTTCATTTTCCATAATCCCACCTATTATTATGATCTGCAGGAAAGTTCCCTTCCCCACAGATCTGTTTATTATTATTTTCTTTCACTTACTATACATGCAAGAAAGGGTCCAATCTCAAAAAAATAGGTTTTTTGTGATAAAAGAGGTGTTTGTAGACGAAAAAGGGGAAGAAGGGGGTGATTTATGTGGTACTTTTTACCTAAGAGGGGGCAATCTTTGGCACTTTTTATCTAAAAAGCTTGTGTTGAATAAGTTAGTGTTAAGTAACTGATATTACGAAAGCTGGACTATAGAGAAAGATGCTTTAGTTTAAAAAATATAAAATATTAAATATAAAGGAACAAAGAGACTAAGGGACAAAGAATAGAACGGGAATTTCTTACTATCCTTGTACTTTTAAAGAAGGTTTATGGCTTTCATGTATTTTTCTTTGCCATTGTGATCTTTGTGCTTTGTGTTAAATTTTAATAGATTCTTTGTGTCCATGCAATCTAAGCAAAAAAAACCTACCAAATTAAGAATTTGGTAGGTTTAAGATTTTTCGAGCTAAACTCTTTTAGTTGTTAGCTGTAATCATCATATCGCGTTGAACATACTGATCAAAGGAGGACTTTGAAACCTTTTCGTCGTTAAAGTACCAGGTTGTTTTAGCAGTGCCGTCGCAAAAAACAATCGATGGACCATATTTGAATCCATTGTTGTACTCTGTCTCTTCAGCAAGTGTGTCACCATCAATATAAAATTTTTCAACCCCATGCTTTTTGCCATTATTGTAGGTAGTTTGTTGGTACATATACCCATTTTGATAATAAGAGCAGATCCCATCTTTTACACCGTAACTATAGTTTTCTATAGCAATTGGCTCGCCAGAAAGGGCAAAAGTTTTCATTTCCCCATGCTTTTTCCCATTTTGGTAAGAGGTAATTACATGTGGGGTGTTATTAGGATGATAGGATTCGGTATAGGCAATAGCATATTCTTTGTAAACATCTTTAGAGATAATATCACCTGAGGTGTTTCTGATAGTTCTTTCACCAGTACCCATTGTGATTATAGAATCTGTTTCATTACCTAAAGAGAAGTATTGACCGTTAATAAGAACATCATCTT
>CAMAXK010000028.1 GCA_945862365.1 Chlamydia trachomatis | reverse complement strand
CCGCCTCTATTGAGGCTATTTATCGGGGTCATTTTGATCCAATTCATGTACGTTATGAATCTTGCCTATGGAAGAGTTTGCTTGAAGGTATATCTGGTAGTCTAGGTTATGACCCCTCTGTACTTAAAAAAGATGGGGATAGATACATTGTTGATGAGAATTTTGTCCTTGATTGTAAAACAGATAGGGCAAAAGAGCATTTTCGGATCACAGTGGATGAGCGAATGGAGGAGACAGAAGAGACAAGTATTAAGTTTTCTAACCTAGATCCTGAAGAATTGGAAAATTGGCGAGTTGGCAAGCCTTCAAAAAAATTAAAATTTGAGCTCTCCTTTTGGGCTGATTTAGCAAAGTATTTGCTCTTTTTAGAAGATGAACAAGGAAAAGCTTTTATTACTTTACAGGATGAAGGAGATAAAGTTCCTTCTGCTATTTTCGTTCAGATGAATGATTTTTCTATCAAAATCAGTGTGGGAGAACATCTTTGGGAAAGTTTATGTTCAGGGTTAAAGGGTTATGATACAAATTTATCAGTACATGATCTATCGGGTAGAGAGATAGAAAAGGTGCTTTATGAAGAAGATAAGGTACAGTTTAATATCATAGGAAAAGTAGTAGATGGTGGCAAGCAGGTAAAATCTATTCTTTTAGGAAACTGGCAATTTATCCCTGGTAAAGGTTTTTTCCCAAGTTACAACGATCCTCTTCTTTCTACCGATCATATTGACAAAGAGCATATTGAAGAAGCATTACAAAAATATCAAAAAAAATTATCTACCTGGATAGAAGGGACAAAGATACATTTATTAGAAGAGCAGATACAGTTTGATCTATTTTTTGATCAAGATAACCAGCTACATATTTTATCCTATGTGTTTGAAAAGGGGGATTTGTCACAGAACAAAGCCCAGCTTTTTGGCAATTGGTGTTATCTTCCTTACAAAGGTTTTTATCATCTTAAAGGAAGGCTATTTAACGGTGTTGAAAGGGTGATTAAAAAAGAAGGGCTTACTGAATTTATTGATCGACATAAAACGTTTTTATCTACATTTAGCGGATTTAATATCCATTTAACAAATATTGAGTCGAGTGTAAGGTATGCCTTTGAAAATGATACTCTTGTTATTCTTGGAGATGAGCTTCATGAAGAAGAAAGTGGTGTAATTGATTGCGGGAAATATTTATACGTAAAAAATCAAGGATTTTTCATCCAAGGAAAGGGAAGGTTTGATAAACAGGTATTTCCTGGAATGCGAATCAAAAAAGAGGAGATTTCTCATTTTATCACAGTAAATAAAGAGGAGCTTGAGACGGTAACGGGCTTTTTTACCCAGGATGAAGGGCTAGATAAAACGGGGCTGATGGTCACTTACTCGGAAGAATCAGGGATTTTTGTAGAGCCGAAATACTATTTTTCTGAAGAAATGATGAAATTTCAACCAACGGTTTATGGAGACTATATTTACCTGTTGGATAGGGGGTTTATCGAAATACCTTTGTCTAAACGTCTACCGGAAAAATATCAGACTGAAGTTTTGGTGGGAAAAGAACAAGTACCATTTTTCTTAAAGCATGAGCTAGCTAAACTAAAGCCTTATATTTTGCATTTAGATTCCCGTCTGGTGGTCCCTACAAAATTATCCCTTAGATTGAAATATTTAGAAAAGGTAAAAGGTGTTTGGAGAATGCACTTTACTTACAATTCTCCTTTAGGAGAAATAAACGCTACAGAAATTTATCAAGCCTATATTCATTTCACGCCATTTTTACTATCTCCGGCCGGTATGCTTGTATTAAAGGATGAAAGATTTCATTGGCTTATGCGACTGCCTAGCGAAAGCATTAACTTTGATGATCATATGATTGAGTTTTCAACACTTGATTGGATAAAATTGACGGTTACTGAAGAGGTGTATCTTCCTGCAACATCAGAGGATCCTGTGCAAGCTGAATTATTGAAAATGTTGAAAAATTTACATTTAGATAATATTCATGAGATGCCTTCTATTAAGGGTTTGAAAAGTACGTTAAGGCCTTATCAGGAAATTGGGGTGAAATGGCTTTGGTTTCTATATTCCTTTGGCTTACCTGGTGGTTTTTTATGCGATGATATGGGACTTGGTAAAACGCATCAGTCGATGGCATTGTTTGCCGCGTTATTTAATAAAAAGAAAAAGGCCGATAGAGAAAAATGTCTTGTTGTTTGTCCAACCTCTGTAATCTACCATTGGGAAGATTTGCTTGCTAACTTTTTAGAAAAGGGGAAAGTGCTATTTTACCATGGTCCCTTTAGGGATAATAAAGAGCTGAAGAAAAAGGGTTATGATATTATTTTAACCACTTATGGAATTATTCGTAGTGATAAAGAGCTCTTTCAGAAAATGGATTTTGAAATTGCTATCTATGATGAGATTCAAGTGGCAAAAAATCAAAAATCTCAAATTCATCAAACCCTTAAAAAGCTTTCTACCAAAATGAATCTTGCGCTAACTGGTACCCCTATTGAAAATAGCTTAGGAGAGCTCAAGTCCTTATTTGATATCGTTCTTCCTAAATATCTTCCTGTTGAGTCAGAGTTTAGGGAAAAATTTGTGGTGCCGATTGAAAAGGATAGAAATATTGAAGCAGGACAAACCCTTTCTGCATTGATTAAACCCTTTGTACTTAGAAGAAAAAAAACAGAGGTGCTTGATGATCTTCCTGAAAAAATTGAGGAGATTTCAATTACCGAATTAATGCCTAAGCAGCAAGAGCTTTATAATCAAGTAGCTACCCAATCTAAAGAGATTCTTAAGGAAGAAGATCAAAAACACTTTCATATGCATGTGTTTGCATTGTTAAACAAATTAAAGCAGATATGCAACCATCCTGCACTATATCATGATGATTTGAAAAATTATGGGGAATACCAAAGTGGTAAATGGGATTTGTTTGTAGAGCTTTTAGAAGAATCAAGAAGAAGTAAGCAAAAAGTAGTAGTCTTTACTCAATATTTAGGAATGATGGATATCATCGAAGCCTACTTGGAAGAAAATGGGATTAAGTATTCTGCAATTCGTGGAAGTACTATGAATAGAAGAGAGCAGGTTGCTCGCTTTCAAACCGATCCTGAATATGAAGTATTTGTTGGATCGTTAAATGCTGCCGGTGTAGGTATTGATTTAACATCAGCATCGGTTGTTATTCACTATGATAGATGGTGGAATCCTGCAAGAGAAAATCAAGCAACTGACCGTGTTCACCGAATGGGGCAAAGCAGAGGGGTGAGCGTCTTTAAATTTGTGACAAAACATTCTTTAGAAGAGCATATCCATAATATCATCGAAAGAAAATCCAAGCTTATTGAAAATATCGTAGGCTATGATAGTGAAGAGGACTTCAAGAAGTTAGGTAAAGAAGAGCTCAAACAGATTTTACGACAAATTGGTTCTGATTTATAACGATCTTATCTAAAAGGAGTTTATAAATCGCTTTTGTTAGGTTGTTTATTTATCCCACCACTTAATGAATGATCTGCTTTACGTTTTCTAAGATCTTCAGAATTTTTTAGAAGCAATTCAATGTCAGTTATTATCTCTTGTGGGATTTTGATGGATAGGTCATCGTTTAAATCAAAATAATCATCTAAAGAAAAAGGGTTACTTTGACAAGTGGTTGCTTCTAGTTCATCTTGTGAAGAGGCGACTTTTAAAATCTCAAGGGCTTGCTTAAAGTTTGGCTTGCAAAATTGGGATTGAAAAATCGTTTGAATTTTACTTTGATCTTCTTCACTAAAATTAGACTTGTATTTATTAAGAGTTGTTAGACAAAGCTGCGCTTTTGACTTCATTAAGTTCTCTATTTTATCAAAGTCCTTTTTTACTAATTGTATCAAGGGGACTATTGTTTCCATCTCGTTTCTAAGTTCTCTATTAGAGTCATCTTTTATATCACCACTTTGCAATTTAATTGTAGATAAAGCGGTTAAGCATTTATTCATGCATTCAGAAGAAGATATAAAATAATTTTTAACATTTTCAGTCATACGAGAAAATATATCTAAAAATCCCATATTTGCCTCATCTATTGTTAGATCTTTTTTCAAAGATGGATTCTTTAAAATATTTATTTCTTTTAACATGTCACAGTCTCTTGAAAGGTTATGGAAAAAAGCATTGGACAATTCGTTAATAGAGGATACTTCATCAAGATTAATAGATAAAAATTTCAGTCCATTTTTAATATTTTTATAATAAGGATCATTTATAAATAGAATTAAATTAGGTACGGAAAAAAGCAACTCTCTTCCTGCTGATTGAATCTGCATAGAGATACCAGGTTTAGGTGGTAGTCCTATTGCCCCCATTCCATGGTTATTAGGTGGTAGTTGTATAGATGAAAGCATGATTTTTCCTTGTTAGAAACTTTTGATTCATTAAGTTTAATTAAGGATAGAATAAAATAAAAGTTAAAAAAATTTTTGATTCCATATAAAGGATGCAGATTAATCGGAAATAGGCTATCATATATGCCAATGGAAAATAATAAATTTAAAATTGCGATTATTGGACGTCCTAATGTGGGGAAATCTCACCTTTTTAATAGGATTTCTGGCGGAAGAAAGTCTGTTGTAGAGGATGTTCCTGGGGTAACTAGGGATAGACTGTATACAGAGGTGGAATTTTTTGGGAAAAAAGCGGTATTTATAGATACTGGTGGAATTACAACCGACAACGAGGGTGTTTTTTCCAAGGCTATTCGTATTCAGGCCAAGATGGCAATAGAAGAGGCAAATGCTATTATTTTTGTAGTCGATGGTCTTGCAGGCATTACCATGCATGATGAAGATGTATTAGCCCTGCTTAGAAAAACCAATAAAAAAGTGGTTTTAGCGATTAATAAGATGGATCTTGAAAAGCAAAGAGGTGATTTTTCTGAGTACTACGCTTTGGGTTTAGATAGAATTTTCCCTGTATCTTCTGTTCATGGCGATGGTGTAGCAGATCTGTTAGAATACTTATGTACCATTACTCCAGATTCTGACGAGGAAGAGTTAAGTATTCCTCCAAAAGTGGCTATAGTTGGAAGGCCAAATGTGGGTAAATCTACGATTTTAAATAAGCTTTTAGGGGAAGAGAGAGCTTTGGTTAGCCCTATTGCAGGTACAACAGTTGATGCTTTAGATAGTCAGATTAACGGTGTATGTTTTATCGATACAGCCGGTATTAAGAAAAAACAAAGTGAGGCAGACACGGTTGAAAAATATGCTCGTATTAGAACAGAAAATGCCATTCAACGTGCTGACATTTGTTTGCTAGTACTTGATGCAACAAGTGGGTTTACCGCGCAAGATAAAAAGATCTTTAGCGACATTGTGGAAAGTAAGAAAGGGTGTATTTTCTATATCAATAAGTGGGATTTAATTCACCATACGCAAAAAGAGCATCTTTTAAGCCGCGTGAAGGAGATTATTCCAGAGGCCAAGCATCTACCATGTTTTGTTGGATCTGCGTTAATGGATAAAGAGCTAAAAGGCTTATTTGAGATGATTCAACGTGTGAGTGAAAACTACAACAGACGAATTACTACAGGACAGCTGAATTCATTTATGGAAAGGGCTGTGCAACTAAATACTCCACCAATTATTGGAACCAAACGTTTACGTATTTACTATTTAACTCAAGTAAGTACAGCCCCGCCTACATTTATTATGTTTGTGAACTATCCAGATCTTATGCCTTATTCGTATAAGAGATATTTACATAGTCAGTTTAAGGAAGCTTTTGACTTCCTTGGCATACCACTGACGTTTCATCTTAAAGCAAAGAAAGGGAAAAAAGCTTTAGCTTCTAATTTGAATTAGGTAGCAGATTGTAATTGATCGGATGCTTCCTTATAATCGATCTTTACTACAATGTCTTTTAACGACGATAGTGCGTCCAAAACTTCAGGATTTATATCAATTTCTTTTAGGATCTTTTTAGCTTTTAAAAAGGCTTCTTTACTAAGAAGAGTTTTAAGCTCACTTATGTAAGGGATAAGGATGATTGCAAGCGTATTTACTGAAAAGACAACGCTGCGATAAGAAACAAATGCCCCTTGCATGGCTGAAAACACCAGTTTTACTGATTGATTAAAGTGGACCACTTGAGAGCGTGAGATTTCTTGAGGAGGTACTTTTGATTTGATGATTGGATTAATAGAACTTTTAAAAATAGCTTCAGTGGTTTTGAGAGATAATCTAAGATTTGCTAAAAGAGTGTAGGTCTCTACTAACGTTTTTGGTTTAATTTGATCAAATAGTTTTACTGCATTTTGCGTGGCTTTATTGGTAAAGAAGCTATCTTGGGCCTCATTAAGAAGTTTTGCTTCTTTTTCAAAGGTAGCAGAAGACTGAAAAAAAGATTTTCTCAGAGAGGTAAATAAGGCTATAAAAGAGGTTGTGTTTCTTGTGTACTCTCGAAATTTTTTTCTTTCCTCTTGTGTATCATAATCAGCAGGGGTTTTGAATGAACAAAATGGGGTAATGACTTGTAATGCTTCCATGATTTTTCTCCTTAGGATTAGTAGGTGGGGTCCCACTTATAGATTGTGTTATTAATTGTAATGGTTCGATAAACCCATGGATCGTTATTTTCGCGAATTAGGCGATCAAAACCTTTGATGGCACCTTTTAAAAATCCATGACGTTTGATGGAGTGAAGCATATATCTTGAGCTTGTTGGGCGAAAATGACTTCTTGGGCCATCAACCGGACTTAAGATATTTTGATGAAATAAGATGATCGCTTCTGAGGCTTTTGTAAGGGGATCAAACCGTTTAGGGGGGTCTGTGGACAGGGTCCTTTTTTTTATCAAAGCAGCATCTTTTCCCCAAGGTTCAAAGTATCCAGGTGCAGCAAATAATGAAAAAAAAGAGCAAAGGATGATGAGTCTAAAAACCATGTCGAAGCATTAAAATTGGGTAGAGTTTATGATCACGCATACGATAATGTGAGGCTTTTTCAAACATTTTTGTATTGTAAAATAAAGCCTCTTCTTTAGCCCCATAAATGCCCCCAAAATACCATCCTGATTCAAAGCTTAACGTAAGTAAGGCGGCAGGAATATTATCATTTCGGTAAAAATAGTAGGCAGCAGCTGTTGTAAGGGAATTGAGCATTAAAGCGGTAAAGGCCGATTGCCTCTGGCCTAGGTAAAGATAGCCAAGGCCTGGTAATAGGGCGTTTAATCCCCCTGCAACATAAGGTTTTTTTCTTGCAGAGTGATAATCCATTAAAATATCATTAGAGGCTTGCTTACACTCTTTTAGATGGTAGAGCGATTCAAGGTTTTTAGTAGATAGAAGGTGAGAAGAGGCATCTGTTTTGAGCAAGCCATCTGATTCACGAAAAAATTCCAAGTCCAATGAGCTTTCTAAGCTTGCAATAGATGTCTCTATAAAATTATCAGTGGTTTGCTGTTTCATCAGCGCAAGATTTCCAGAGATAATGGCATCGCTTATCTCCATCTTCATTTTTTCGTAAGGAAAATATCGATCCATCGTTTTTAGCATACGTTCAGCTCGTTCTTTGCTTTTCTCATGGGTTAATGAATCGTAAAGCATCACGACAAGGTCATGAAAAGCTGCAAAGGTAGGTTCGGTATTTGCTAAAAGGGATTTATCAAACGTTTCGATTACTGATTTATACATCCCAGCTAAGTAATAGGTATTGATGATTTGATAGTCGATCTCGCGCCTTCTTTGCATGTGCTCATCTGGAATTAAAATAGCAGCACGTTTAAATGCGGTAATTGCCCCGTATAAATCAAGCTCTCCTGCAAAGGACATAGCTATTAAATATTCTTTCCCCCAATCAGTGGTTTTTTCCTCATTTTCAAGGGGAGGGAAAATGGAATGAAGTGTTTGAAGATAGTCATCATGGACCACATAGGAAAGCTTTGGGGAGATATTTTCAGCTGCAAAAAGTGCACTGCAAACAAAGAATAATAGAATCATAGAGATGATTATATAGAGTAGAGGTATTTTTAGTCATCATAATCAAAGTTGTAATCGTAATCATCTAGATCAGATTCAACACAAAGACACAAAGAGCACCAAGGCACAAAGAAATGCATTAGATTTCTTTAGAAAAGATCATTTGCTCATTAAATTAAGCATTTATATTTTTAGTGTCTTTGTATTCTTTGTGCCTTTGCGTCTTTGTGCCTTTGTGTTTAATATTTTTCATTCTTCTATTCAGTAGTTCAGGTTTTAAATAGCACTAGGGTTTTAGTCATCATAATCAAAGTCGTAATCGTAATCATCGCGATCAGAAGGAGATTTAACCAGCTCAAGACCATCTTCAAAATCACCTGTATTTATTTGATTGGAGGAGGAAAATATTTTCTCTTGATTGGCTGTAATTTCTTGAAACTCTTTTGTATTGTGAATAATGTGAGGTTTTACAAACATAATCACGTTGTGATTTGTGGTGGTTTTTTCAGTTTTAGAAAATGCAGCCCCAATCAGTGGTAAACCTCCAAGGCAAGGAACTCCTGCAACCTTTCTATTTGTTGTATTACTCATGGTGCCACTTAAAAGAAGAAAATGTCTATCAGGTACTCTAATACGGGTGGTCATATTTGTTTTTGAGGTCCGTATCCCGTTAATGGTTGAAGATTGTAGATTTGTGCTTTCATCTGTACCATCGTTTTCCTCTGAAGAAATTTCTTGATCTATGGATAAGGTTACTAAACCATCGGCACTTATGTTTGGGGTGATGCTTAAAGTTACCCCCACATTTCGATATTCAAGGTTTGCGTTAGTGGTTTGAGATAGTCCAGAGGTAGTGACTAAAGAGCCGGTAAAAGGGATGTTTTGACCAGAAAAGATTTTAGCATTTTGATTATCTTGGGTCACAATTTTTTGTGATAAAACAATGGTTGTATCACCTTCAATTTTTAAAGCACTCAGTAATGAACCAAGGGAAGAGTAGGACTGTCCTTTATGGAAAATAATATCTCCAATAATTCCTAAATAACCTCCACCAAGTGGGGGAATAGCAGCTCCTGTAGGGGTTGTTTTTCCATCGATTTTACTTAGATTATAGGCCAAGGGATAAGCTGGTGTGCCAGATTCAGGTTGAAGATTTCCTAAACTATAACCAAACTTATTTTGCAGTGTTCCTTTGTTTTGCCAACTTAAGCCAAAGGTTGCATCATCTGTAAGCTCTGCATCAATGACAAGAATTTCAATAAATACTTGCGCTATCGGTCTATCTACACTTTTAAGAAGTTGATCAAGTTTGGATAAAACGTTGGAAGGTCCTGTGGCAATCAGGGAGTTGGTTGTTTCAATCCATTGAATCGAGCCAATTGCTTGGATTAACTCATCATTTTTTTTGCTGGTTTTTTCCTGAAGTTTTAAGCTTGTACTAATTTTTGCTAAAGCAGAAACAATTTCAGGTCCTTCCACATTTTGAATTTTATAGAGAAGAAACCCTTGTTCATTAATAGTATCAAGATTTTCATTCGGTATGCCACCTGTTGATTCTAATGTTTCTAAATTATCAAACTGTTTAAATAGCCCAATTACCTCTGTTACGGCATCTTTTCCACCAGAGACAATGATTGTATTGGTTTTTTGTACATAGCTTAGATGGTCGATGGTTTCAGAAAGTGCTTCGTTTAACATTCCACTATTGGCAAGATGAGCTTCAAAACTTGTGACCATTTGAATAAGCTCTGGACCGCTTACATATTGAGGGATATAGATTTGATACCCTTCAACAGTTCGATCTGCAGGGGCCACATACCCTGGATCTCCAGGTTGAAGTTTTGGGCTACCTTTATCCAAATCGGCAAGGATTTTCTCAATTTGAGTTAACGCCTCCTTTTTTCCTACAAATACGATGGAATTAGAACTTTTTACATATTTGCCTGAGTTGATGGCTACGTATAAAGCCTCTGTTTTATGATTTTGACGCTTTGATTCTGTGGCCATTGCCTTTAGTTGATCAAGTAATTCATTAGGGGGGGCGTTTTTTACTTTATAAACTAAAACATTAGAACCAAGACCTGAGGTAACACTAGAGGATCCATCTACTTGAGCTAAAATTTCTTGTAACTTTTTAAGGGTTGTCGGTGTTCCTACAAATTGAATGATTCCAGTTTTTTGATTGTATTTCATTGTATCGATCGTTTTAGCAAGTGGAGAAGAGCTTGATTTCGAAATACCTTTAGAATCGGCTACAACATCGAGCAATACCTCTTTTAATTCTTCATAGGAAAGGTTGGCAGGATGGTATAAAAAGATAGTTGTCTCATCAAGAGTACCATGACTTTGCATGTCTAATTTATCAAGTAATATGACCAATCGATTTAATGCAGCTGGTGTTCCTGTAAATATCAATTGATCAGAAGACTTTAAGACACGTACACTATTTAGACAGCACATAAAAGCAGGGTCTGAGAGTTCAGAATTTTTAAGCTCAGCAGATGTTTCACATACAAGCATTTTTAGGTGCTCGGCATTAGAATTCTTTGGAGTAAAAACTAAAAATTCTGTCGATGGGGGCGATTGTGTTAAAAGTTCTTGAGATTCAGAGGGGCTTACATCAAGGGTGGGTAAAATTTCTGAAAGTTCTTTTAATGATTTGGCGTTTCCTACAAAAAATAGGGAATTGGTCGCTTTAATCCACTGTTTAGAAGAGATTGTTTTGATCAGATTTTCATTTGGATAGTCATTATTTTTTAGATACTTGATCAGCTTTTCTAACGCTGCATTAATTTGCTCTTCTTTGCCAAGTTTTATGTTGTATAGATAAAAATTATTAATCCCAGATTTAGATAAATCGACGCTGTATGAAGATAAAATGGAGGATAAAAGGGTGTCTAGTTCTGCCCTAGTATCTGTAGGAGAGATAAAAAGAATGGAGTTTAGATCATAGATAGGTTTGCCGTGAGTAAGAACATGAAGGAGCGAGCTATTTGGATAACCGCTGGATTCAAGATTTTCAGCGATTTCATCAATCACCTTTAAAAACTCATCTATATTCATCCCTTGTGGCTCATAGAGGAAGAATGAGGCGTTATCTGATCCTAAAAAGGCATTTTTGGTATCAATATTTTCTAAAAGCCCCATTAATAGAGAAAGATTTTCAGGAAGGCCAATAAAGACTAATGAGTGAGTCGAGCGTATATACTGAACGCTTTTTAGAATTTTTGTTAAAGACTCAGCAGAAAAGCCTTGCTTATCAGATTCTTTTATAATTCTATCTAGAGTTTTAAGAATTACCTCTTTTCCTTTATGCTTTAAGGTATAGATCAAGATGTTGGCCGATGCAATCTTACCATTACCGATCGGTTTTAAGCTTACATCTTTATCAATTTCTTCCAAAAGTGCAATCGTTCTATCAATTAAAAATGGGGTAGAAACAATGTATATGGTATTTGTATCTGGCTGAGCGATGATTTCTAAGGTGGTATTTTCAGTAAGCGGTGCCATGATTTTTTGTGCAAAGAGCTGAAGCTCTAATACACTCATGTTTTCTGCCTCGTAGGTTTCAACATCATAGGGGGTTTCAGGGACATCTAAACTTTTTAGCAGTTGCTGTACGGTTGTAATACTTGAGGCAACATCTGTGACAATAAGCTGTCTTGTTTCTAGAGAAACCTCCACTAATGAAGTGGCAGATAGAAGGGGGGTGATGATCGCTGCTATGCTTGTTGGATTTCCACGGTGTATTTTAAATACGCGCGTAATGATTGCTGGAGTTTGCCCTTTTATAGGATTTTCTTTGGATACCACAGTAGGAATTTGCTTAATCGTAGGGTTTTTATGAATGATTAAGTTGCTTCCATCTTCAATCAATTGAAGGCCATTAATACGAAGAATTTGTACCAGGGCGCTTTTTACATCGATTAATGAGGTGGGTTTATCAGAGATAAAACTTATGTTAAAGGCTACATCACTTTCATTGTAAATGAGGTTTAAACCTCCAATTTTAGAAAGAAATTGGAGCACTTCTTTTAGCGCAACATTCTCAAAATTAATCGTATAACCCTCTTCTGGCTCAGTTATTGCTTTTGCAAATAAGGTGATGCTTAAACAGAGGCTAAAGATAAATAGTTTTAATCTACCCATTATTTTAAAGGCTTTTTGGTAATAGTGCAGTATCACACACCCTAAACAAAAATTTTAATTTTTGCAAGAGATATTAAAAGCGCCATTTCAGCTTAAAAATAATGTTGGATGTATCTTAAGCCCTTTTTATCTATTTTTCATTACCACCGGCAAGCAGAGCTTGCTAAAGAACACAAAGATCACAAAGAAATGCATCAAAATTTAAATCGACGTATCCCATCACATAACATTTTTACATTAAAATTAATTAGTAATCCATATTTGCAATTCGATAACCTTAAATATGAGAGTATCTGTGCTTCGTGAATTGCAACTATTGCAGACACAGACTTAATTTCAATAATTACCTGATTTTCAATTATTAAATCAGCTCGATAACCACAATCTATCTTTACATCTTTATAAAACACACAAATCGGCTTTTGACTTTCCACTTTTAACTTTTGTAAACCAAGCTCATAGATCAAGCAAGCTTCATAAGTAGATTCCAACAGTCCAGGTCCAAGAAATCTATGTACACTAATTGCTGCGCCGATAATGATCCTTGTAATGTCAGTGTCCTTTTCTGTGATTCTTGCCTTCTCTAGCACGCTTTGATTATCAGTGGGTATAAAATTCATGTATAACATTATACACTCTGCAAGATATTAAAGATCAAGTTTATTTTTTATTCAGTTTTTGATAACCTTTTGCCTTTCTTTGTGGCCTCTGTGTTCTTTAGCAAGTTTTTGCTTGCAAGTGGTTGTAATATTTTAGGAATAGATTATCAATAGTTGATAATTAACTGATAATAATATATAGGAAAGATAAAGATATAATTAATAATTTTTATGAAGAAAGTAGAGAAGAGTAAAAAGAATAAGAAGAAGTTAAAGGAAGATCCTAAATCACACATGCTTAAGGCAAACGAGTTGGTTTTAATTGGGGTTGTATTTGTAGGTGTTTGTGAGTTTGTTGTAAGACATTATGGTCTTACATGGCGCTATCTTCCCTATGCATTTGCTGTTTGGGCGGTGCTAATTTGTCGAGCGTTAACCGCAATTGCAAGACGCATTACAAAGAGTGCAAGCTATTTCATCGACAACATATGAGGTATAATAAGGTTTTGGATTAAAGGATAAAAATTAATAAATTTCTTGTTTGAAATGTATCCTGTAGGATAAAATCAAGTTATGGAAATCGAGATTGAGTTTTACCAAGACCCTTCTGGGCGTTGTCCATTTGATGATTGGTTTGAAAGTCTTAAAGAATTAAACACTAGGGCAAAAATTCTTACAAGACTTGACAGGTTAAAGTTAGGTAATTTTGGCGATTGTAAGGCTCTTGGTGATGAAATTGCTGAATTAAGAATACATTATGGACCAGGAATAAGAATTTATTATTCAAAAACAGGTAATAAGATCATGCTCTTACTTTGTGGTGGCAATAAAAGTTCACAATCTAAGGATATAAGTAGAGCTAAGGAATATATAAAAGAGTATCAATCTAGAGGAAAGAAACATGGCAAAAAATAAAAACTATCAAGAATGGCTTTTAGAAAAATTAAAAGATCACGATGAAGCCGTTGCCTATCTCAACGCTGCCTTAGAGGACAGTTTAAAAGGTGATGAAGAATCACAGCATCTTTTTCTTGTAGCCCTTCGTAACGTTGCTGAAGCTCAAGGTGGTATTGGAAATCTTGCCAAAAAAGCTGGTATTGGGAGAGAAAGTCTTTATAAAACACTTTCAGAAAAAGGCAATCCAAAGTGGCATACTCTTGTTTCTTTGGTAATTTCTCTGGGGCTGAACTTAAGACTTAGTTAAAAAATTATATTTGTTGTAAGACAATATAGCCTTACATGGCGCTATCTTCCCTATGCATTTGCTGTTTGGGCGGTGCTAATTTGTCGAGCGTTAACCGCAATTGCAAGACGCATTACAAA
>CAMAXK010000027.1 GCA_945862365.1 Chlamydia trachomatis | reverse complement strand
CTTACATGGCGCTATCTTCCCTATGCATTTGCTGTTTGGGCGGTGCTAATTTGTCGAGCGTTAACCGCAATTGCAAGACGCATTACAAAGAGTGCAAGCTATTTCATCGACAACATATAATTCACCTTACGTAAGGTGACTTTGAATTTATAGATTACCACCCGCTCGCTTTGCTCTCTAGAGAACACAGAGATCACAGAGAAAGAGATTAAATCCCTTTGCAAAAAAGTCTAGTTTCTAGATTAGATATCTTGAGTAAGGAGATTAACTCATTAATTTTAAATGGTGTTGCGTAGACCTATTTGTTCCCTTTTATCTTTTTTTTAATCTCAAAACCTGTATTAACTAAATGGGATTCCGAAAAAGTCTAATGTCTTTCTCTCTGTGATCTCTGTGTTCTCTAGAGAGCAAAGCGAGCGGGTGGTGAGCTATATTATTAACTTATTTTTAAAAAATTTGTTATAAGGGCTATAAATGATTGAGTACTAGGGTGAAATTTTGGGAAGAGCTTGAATGCTCACTTTCTAACGTGTTAAAGAGGGTGCGTGCTAAAGAGCCGCTTTGAGCAAATTTATTATCCATCAATGTCTTGATAACTTTTGACTCAAGGTCTTTTTTTTCCGCAGTAGGAAGACTTTTATGGGAAAAAGAGTGGATAAAGCAGATATCCCCTGGGGTAAAGGTGTCGCTTGTTGGGTAAAAGACATTGTCCATTGTAGAGCCAAGTGGGGGAGCTTTATTTAATAAACGTCGTGGGGCAGCTCCTTTGGAGGGAAGGTGATAGACGCTTTCTTCCATAGAGGTGATATGTTCGATCGTATTGTTTTTTGGATTGATGTGTAAAAGGGTAGTCAGGGTGTTTTTATGCAAGCGGTCATGATAGAGGATTTCATTTAGTTTTGTCGCAAAATTATGCAGATGAAACGGCTTATTTGACATAGAATGAAGGTAGGAGTATAGCATAGAGTGAATAATTGCTCGGATATTAATAATAGGAAGAAACGAGGTGTCATTACCTTCCTCTGTATTAGCCATAAGGATAAAATAGGTGCCATCTACCAGTTTAAAAAACTCGTAGTAAATTCTAGGGGAGGTGGTATTGCTGGAAATAGTTAATCCTATTTCAAGGTCATCATATTTAGGAAGGGTTTCAGGAAGAAGCTCTTTTTGAAGGTTAGAAAGAGAAAAAGATTGTCCGGGTTGTTCTATATCAGAGCGAAGATAGGTGGAAATTTGTGTGATAAAATCTATGATATCTTCTGTTCTATGGTGATAATCTGGATTAAGGGCTTTTTCAAGAATTTTTCGCATGTCTGCATCAACTAAGTTTAAGTTCACTTTGCCAAAAGAGAGTTTGCCAGTAAGTAATTCATAGGTAATGATTGCAAGAGAGTAGATATCTGTGTTGTAGCTAACCCCTAGAGGATTTTTCTTCTGCTCAGGACTCATGTAAGAGGGGGTGCCGATGATAGGATTTTTAGCAAAGCCAGGGGTAGCTCGATTGCTTTTCTTTAATTCTGCGATTCCAAAGTCAATAAGCTTTACACCCCCGTCAGTGGTGATGATAATATTTTCAGGTTTTATATCCCTATGGATGATTTTATGAGAATGTAGATGCATAAGAGCATAGGAGACTTTGATGATAATTTCTAGCGACCTTTTCTTAGAAAAGGACCCATTTTCAATAAATGTGGTGAGGGTAACTCCTGGAATATATTCCATTGCAATATACAATCCTTTTGCCCACTTTCCTGATTCATAGACGGTGATGATATTTTCATGGGAGGCTTTTTTGATAATTTCTGCCTCGAGCAAAAATCTATCGATCAGATCTTTGTTTTCGATAAGATTTGGGGCAAGGATTTTTATTGCAGCTAATCGGTCATTTTCTAAATCATGAGCAAGGTAAAGATAGTTCATAGAGCCTGTATGAAGAAGCGACTCAATTTTGTATTTGCCAATCTGGGAGATTTGAGGGGCAAAATTTGCGGCTTTAAAGGTTGGAAGTGTTTCCCTTCCTTGTAAATCTGATTTTGCCATGATTACATATAAAGTTCTGTGACTTTTACTCCAATTGTATCACCCACTTCGATGATTTCTCCTGTCCCAATAGATTTACCAGAGACCACTAAATTCACGTGTAAAGGGTTAATATTTATAGGAAGTTTAAATCCTGGGCTCATTTTTTTAAGCTCTTCTAAAGAGAGGGAAAATCTTGCAATTTCCATATGAACTGTTAATGGCACTTTGGAAAGATTGGTTTTTTCAGGAGATAGCATAGGATTTTCAGCAACTTTATCTTTTTCATCCTCATCCTCTTGTTCTGCCTCTTCTAAAGACTTAAGTTCGTGTTTATTTTCTTCAAAAGGAGCCTCTGCATCCATTGATTCTTCAGAATAATCCTCAAAATCATCCTCCTCATCCTCATAATCATCATCTAAATCAAATTCATCATCATCATCGTCATCGTAAGGAGAGTCTATCTCATCTTCGTTCATATTTTCCTCATTATAAAAATATAGGTAGTCAAGCACTTTGATCCCATCTTTTGCAAGCTTTACTTGAAATAGGGGAGAGTTTCCAAGTAACATTTGAAACGATCCTTTTTTCTCAGATGGCTTGTAAAAGGTGTTTTGTAAGATGATAAAGTCACCTTCTTCAATTTTGGTAAGTTCATTTTTTGGAAACGTCACAGAACCAGTTCTGATAGAAAGTGGAACATTTACATCGGCTATGTTATGTAAATTTTCCAGTGTGGGCGGGATAAATGTGAAATGGTCATTAATTGCTTTATAAATTTTATTCGGGATTAATAATCGGGCTAAAAAGCTTTGATTTGCTAAAGAAATAGTGAGATCTAAGGAAAGGGCTGATAATTCATGAATGGGCCCTTCGCCGATAGCTAAAGATAGTCCTTTATAAGTTTTCAATTGCATGATGCTATCAATGGCTTCTGTGATAAAATAAGTATAGAGCCCTTTTATGACTTCATCATTTTCAATAGAGATAATAGAGGGGTCTTCATTTGATTTGTCCATAGTAGAGATTAAACCCTTTATGGAATCTGTGCCCATCACAAAATAGATTTTTCCTTCCAGTGGATGAAGAAAAAGAGGTACAAAATTGGTCTTACTGCCAAGACCCTTGTAAAAGGCATCAGCAGAGATAAAATCTTGCTTATCAACCTTAATAGATAGATCATCTCTACCTAAAGAGGTGTTCATCGAGGAGATAAAAGACTTCATGTTAAATGGGGGGATCGATCCTTTATCTGATAAGGATAAAGTTTCAAAAATAACAGGTGTGATTTTTTTAAGCCAGGTACTAGCTGTAGTCATACATTATGCTCCCTCTATCGAACCATACCAACTACGTTTAGATTTCTCAATGGATTTTTTTACTTTTTTTGAAGCGAATCGATCTTTTTTTAACAAGCGGGGGGTGGCTATATGAAGAGTAATTGCGGGAATAGCTGATTTTATTTGACTTTCAAGGATATTTTGATGTTGCATGGAAAGCTGCATTAACTGCTCATTTCCCAGCAAGCGAACATGATAACTATGTGGATTGGTATCGTATAATGTAAGATGAATCTCTACTGTATCAAAGGCTTTTGTTTTTATTGTAAAAGAAGTTTTAGTGATTCCATTTTCCTTTTGAAGGGATATTTCCTGAATAATAGGAAAAGAGAGCTCTTGTAATCTTCTTACAGAAGATTCTACTTCTGTATATAGGGGGATTTCTATTTTTTGTAGGGCGGGAGAAAAAATCGAGAGAACCTCATCTTCAGGTTTTTTTTTCTTCTTTTGATCTGGATCTACTTCATGGATTTTGGGAAATTTTTTTTCCCGTTTTGATCCATTCTCATCTTCAGAATAAGTTTTTTTTAATAAAGGAATTTTTTGTGTTATGCTAGATTCCATAAGCCTGCAAGTATAATTACTTCTGCTTTTTTTCACTATCGTTTTCTTCGTCTTTATCACCTTTGTCAGAGGTGGCAGTAACTCGATTTGCGTAGTTTTTTGACAGTTTTGGAGGAAGAACGTTAATGGAAAAGGTAAGTTTGCTCTCATTGATGGCGCTATTTAATAAGCTAAAATTTTTAGCAAATTTTTCAACGCTTTCAGGACTTCCAAAAAATTGAACATTATAGGCGTGAGGGGCGGTATCATAATGTTCAAGAACTAATTCAGATTTATCAAATACAGAACCTGCCATGTTTAACGTTACAGTGGTAGTGCTTTTGCCACTTTCTTTTTGGATGGTCATGAGTCCCACCATTTTTTCAAATAATGTGAACACATCGCTGGGCATATTGGCAAATGGAGTCATTTGAAGGGCAACAATTCCTGCAGGGGAAGAAATTGGGACTGCTGCTTGCACCATTGTATCATCATGATTCTCTTTGTCAGAATCATCTTTTTTATCATGGCCGCCGCCATCTTTATCAGATAATTTTTCAGGGGATGAAAGGGGGGAGAGCTTTTCCTCTTTTTCATCCTTTATCTCCACCTTTAGCTTTAAGTTTGGATCTTTATTCACCTCAGATGGAAGGTTTTCAGATGTTAGCGGCTTTGTATCTTCCTCTTCTTTTACAGGTGGGAAAGAGGGTTCTTTTGTAGGGGCAGGGGAAGCATCTTGTTTTATCTCTTCTCCCTTTTGTTCAGGAATCTCTCGCTTAACAGATTTCAAAGGATTTTTTTGAACAGCCTTTTCTTTTTTTTGCTCAGAAGGTTGAGAATTGGAGGCAGGGGTCTGTGTTTGGGTCTCTTGAGGAGGGGGATTTGTAAATAAATCAAGCTGACTATTTTCAGGGGCAGAATAAGAAGGGGGTGGGGCCGGATTATTTTCGGTAGCACTTTCAGGAGGGGGATTATCATAGCTATCATCATAGTTATCATTATCGTCATTATTATCTGAAAGATTTGGTGTCGAAGGGGTATTTTCTGAGACTCCTATAGAAATATTTGACTCCTGCCCATCTTCAGCATCAGAGATGAACATATTAGAGGTATCCCGCCCTTGAGCTCCATCGGTAACAAAATGGACGTTTGAGCCCCCATCACTATCTAAAATGGAAGCACCCTTTTCTTTTTCGGTCATGTATTCTTTAAAAAGTCCTTGAGGGACGGGGATCGATACATCTTCACTCTCTTCTTCCTCATTTAACTCTTTAGGACGTTTTCGTTGACCCTTTTCGCCCGTCTCTTCACTTTTTTCTACTCGGAAAGCTTTTTTAAACTTTTCAGAGTCTACAGGATCTGAATCATTTATTTTTTTGAAAGGATCTGGATTGGAATCTATATTTTTTGATCCGTTCATTTTTTCCCCTTTCTCATTTTTCTAGAATGCATAGCAGTGCCGAGTTCATCAGAAAGATTGGCCTCTTCTATTTCCATCTCTTTTTTTGATTCTTTAGCCCACTCTTCTTTATGCATATAGATTTTCTCAAGATCTTGATTTTTTTGCAGCCGTACAGCTTTGGCTACTTCTAACGCTTTTTCTGCCTCTTTTACAACTTTTTTTTGGTCATCAACTGCCTTTTTTTCAGAAGAAAGCTTTACCCCCAGCACCTCTTTCATGTAATGATCATGCCTTTCAAGAACATCACTTGTGGTTCCTTGTTCAATTTTTTGAAAATGCTTTTCAATCATTTCAAGCTTTAAAGTTTGAGTGGCAGTAAGGAGTTTTTTTTTGTCAGCAAGATCTTTTTCTGCTTTATCCAAAGCCTCTCTTTTATTTCGTAGGATCTTTTCAGCCTCTTCTAAGCGACGTTGCTTAATTTCGGCAATTTGTTGTAATGGATATATTTTTTTCTTCATCTAAATAGCGCCATCAATTGATTCAATGTTTCACTCATTGAGGAATCTTCTTTGACCCCTTGTCTTAAAAATCTATTGACTTTATCGATATATTTGATGGCATAGTCAGCATTTTTATCAGAACCTGGTTTGTATTCTCCAATCCGAATTAAAAGCTCATTTTTTTTGTAGTCGGCAAGCACTTGACGAACCTTTCCTACCACTTCAAGTTGCTCTTTGGAAATGATATGACCAATAATACGGGAGGCAGAGGATAAGATGTCGATGGCAGGGTAGTGGTATTGACGAGCAAGTTCTGCAGATAAGATGATGTGACCATCTAAAATGGATCGCACCTCATCTGATACTGGTTCATTCATATCATCGCCGGCAACAAGTACTGTATAAAAAGCTGTGATCGAACCTTTATCGGAATTACCAGATCGTTCAAGAAGTTTTGGAAGGGTGGCAAATACCGATGGAGTAAATCCTGCACGTGCTGGAGGCTCACCTGCAGCAAGACCTACTTCACGAAGGGCTCGTGCAAAACGGGTGACAGAATCCATCATCAAAATTACGGTTTTACCTTGATCTCTAAAATACTCAGCAATAGCGGTTCCTACGTATGCGGCGTTTAAACGAAGCTGTGGAGATTGATCAGAAGTGGATACAACAATAACTGAGCGTTTAACCCCTTCAGGACCTAAATCATTTTGAATAAACTCTCGAAGCTCTCTACCCCTTTCTCCAATGAGTGTAATTACATTCACATCAGCTTTTGCATAGCGGGCAAGCATTCCTAAAAGGGTTGATTTACCACCCCCGGCAGCTGCAAAAATACCCACCCGTTGACCCTCACCACAAGTTAAAACAGCATCTATGGCACGAATTCCAGTGGATATGGGCTTATTAATAATCTTTCTTTTTAAAGGATCGGGGGGAGCATTAATTACTGGATAGGTTTCTGTAAGATGTAATGGACCTTTTTCCTCCAAATCTAGTGGCTCTCCTAAACCATTTAACACCCTTCCTAATAAAGCATTGCCCACTTTGATATTGAGTTTAGCATTCATCGGAATGACTTCTGAAGAAGTTGAGATTCCGTGCATCTCTCCAAGAGGGGATAAAAATGACTCATCTTTTGTAAACCCGACAACTTCAGCAAGAAGGGGAGCGCCCTCCCGTTTAATCATGCAGATTTCTCCCATCTTCACATTGGGGACAATAGCTTTAATAAGCATGCCGACTACTTCTGTGATTCGACCATGGACGGTAGTTAGCTCCACATCTTCAAGATGCTGTTCTACTTCATCTATTGATACATGAAAAGACAAGTCACTATCATCAAACTCTTTGTACTTTTTTGGGGAGAAATGCCTCACATGCCTCCATTAGACTTGAGTATTAAATAGAGTTTTGATCATGCTGGTTGCGTTTCCTAAAATCGTAGAGGTATAGTTTAATTCCTGCTGCGCTTTACTAAGTTTTACTTGCACAAGGAGTAACTCAGCAGGGCTGATAGACTGACCATTTTCACTTAAACTTTTTACTGAGGCTGCCGCTTGGGCCATTTGATTTTGACCGTCGGTTACCATCGTCAAAAATCGTGCAATTGGGCTTTTTGATTTATTTAACTTCTCATCAAAATCACCTGTATTTACACCCACTTTTTCAGCAGCTGTTTTCATATGATCATGAGCGCTGGTTAACTTCTTTCTTACTAGGTATTTATCTGAACTTTTAAGGTTTAAATCCTTATTGCTTAGCTGTTGTTTAATATCACCTAATGATCCACTTGCTGTATTCATTTGAGCTTGAACACTTTCCATTGTAGGGGGTGCAGATGGGCTGATTTTTTGCCCATTAACCACATCCATCGGAGTAGGGGCTTTGGACACTGACACATCTTCAGTGGGTGTTTGCATATGTTGTTTAAATGAATCAGAAGGAGTTTCATCTGAAGGATTCATCCCTTTTGACGAGATTGCATCTAATTTATCAATATCTGGTGGGCCGCTTGATGGATCTGCCATAATTTATTATCTCTTCTAACGTTATGGTTTATCTTTTTTCTTTGTCTCTTTTGCAAGGTTCATAGGGGAGGTTGCACCTTTTTTAATGAAAGCATCAATAAATTCATGAGATCTGTGTACAAGTTCTTTTATATCAGGATCAGAGGATTTTTTTGCCAGTTCATCAAGCATTTTTTCCCCTTCAGAGGTTTTTCCTGGGATCATACTTCTTGTAATGGCTAAAAACGAACTTGCCATCTCATTTTTTGGATCATGTTTTAATGCAGATAAGAATGTCTCTTCAGCTTGTCTTAGCTCTAATTTACACATATGCATGTAGCCATATCCAATTTTTGGAAAGATATTTTCTGGACGAAGAACCTGAGCTGCCATAAAAAGCTTTAAGGCTGAGGTTTCATCCATATGATTTACTGCGACAAACCCCGCCTCTAGAAACAGGAAGAAATCTTTATCACAAGCTTTAAACGTTTGATTAGACATTGGTTACTCCTATTGCGTTTTTTGGTTAGAGATTGCTTTTGAAATCACGGTGTTTACTTGAGAGAGTAGGTTTGAAATTGATGATCCAACCTGAGTCACGTTAGACATTTGAAATTGTAACATCAAAAATCTACCTGGTGTTGCCTGTGATGAATGAGATGCTACTTTTCTTACCAAGCTTAGCACCTGACTTTGCATCTTGATGTAGCTTTTAATCAAGGTGTTAAATGTAATGGTTCCCCAATATGACATGATTGTCTCCTAATCTATTTTTTAATTTATTATTCTTTTGCTGGGATATGGTTAAAGAGTTTTAAAAGACAGCTGTAACCATGAAGTAAAGTTCCAAGCGCCTCATATTCCTCAGGCTTTGCTCCATCTTTGATCGCAGTTTTTAAGGTGTGAATCTGCTTTTCAACCTCTTTTATCATCGCCTTTGCTTTTTCTTCATCCTCTATGTCTTTTTCTAAGGGGAACGTAAAGAAAGGTTTAGGCCCTTTATCCTTTTTATCTTTATTTAAACCAAACATAGGTTTTTCTCCATTTTTTCTTCTTAATATAAGAACTAGCAATTCTTAATCATTGAAGTCAATTTTATATTTTACGCCATCTTTTTTGAGAAGAACTTCTTGTTCTAATATATCTGTGATGATCATCCCATCTAGCTTATCATTAACGCCTAATATTTTCCCGTCAATTAATACAAATTGGCTTTTATTGCCGAATTTTGACGAGCCAGTGATTTTATATTTACCTGTAATGTCCATTGCCGCCGAGCTTTGGGTGGTGAAAATGACAAAATTTTTCACAACTCTTATCCCATGAACACCCTCAAGCTCTAAAGCTACCTTATCAAAAAGATCCTTATGAATTTCATGAGCTCTTCCAGAAAGAACGACTCTACCATTATTTTGCTGAAATACAACATTTGCAAACCCATTGCTGATTAAAAGGTTCTCAATTTGAGTATTTAAGGTATCTTCCACAACTACTTGATTATCTAGTAAGTTAAGGTAGACAAAATACTTATTTAAAAAATCAGTAAGAGCCACTTTTTCCCCTTCATCCTTAATATATCCTGTAAGAATAAAATGACCAGGGGAGCGTGCCGTCATTAAAATAGATTGCCAGGCGGGATTTTTTAAGAGCATCTGGTTGATGTTATCATATACTGATTCATCAATAATTAAATTATTATCAATCGTAGCAATATAAGGGATATTGTTTAATCGATACATAAGCTCATTATAATCAATGTCTGTAAGCACATGACCTGTCAAAAATAAAGTGGAGGTGCCAGAATTATAGTTAAATTGAACATTTTCAAAATGGGAAAGGGCAGAGGCAATTTCTTTTGTTTCGTCAATGGTAGGGGTGGTTACCTCTGAACTTTTAAAGAGTGCAAGAAGACTGATGAACCCTATGCAAATAAACACTGAAAAAATGGAGGCTACAGCTAAATGTTTTGTAGGGATAAAGGTATCCTTCCAAGTTTTGACTACCTCTTCAACAGGTTTTTCCTCTGCCTGCTCTTCAAAAATAGATTTTTCAGAAACATGGGGATGGGTGATGCCTGGGGAATAGATGGTCTCCCTTGTTTTCTCTGCATCTATAAAGAGTAAAGAGGTGGTTCCTAAGGTGATGATATCGCCTGGCTCAAGAAGGGTGTCGACCTCAATCTTTTTGCCATTAACAATCACACCATTTTTACTTTTTAAATCAATGATTGCTGCCTCACCATCTTTTGATAAAGTGATACGGGCATGATTTTTCGAAATGCTTAGATCGTGTAAAATGATATCTGAGCTATCACTGTCGCTACCAATAACATAAGAAAATCCTGGATTTAAGGAGAAAAATGCAGCAATAGCTGGGCCAGCAATTACCTTAATCATCCATTTAGAGGAGCCTTCATGAGCAGGAAAGCTGCCTAAAGTTAAAGGTTCGGGCTTTTCAGCGACTTTTTCCTCTTCTTTGAACTCTTTTTCCTCTTCATTTTTTTGAGGAAGAGAGGTTGTAAAGCGAAAAGTGTTATTGCCGATTTGTACAAGATCATTTTCTTTAAGAAGCATTGTATCTTCAATATCTTGATCGTTTAAGAGAGTAGGGTTGGTGGAGCTTTCATTCTTTATGTAGAAGTTATTTTCATCTAAGGAGATGGTTAAATGTTTACGAGAGACCATAGGATCTTCAAGCACAAAAGTGCAAAGATCTTCATCACGACCAATTACCCAATCATTCCCCTCATCGAAGGTGAAAATCCGCTCTGAAAGCGGACCATCTTCACAGATAAGATAGCCAGTCATGTTCCCCCATGTGCTATTTGCGTTCTTAACTTCTTTTTCTTAAAACCTTAATAAACCTATTTGATCTTTCGAAAATCTAATGATAAGACTTATTCGGAGGACAATAATATGGGTTTCCTTTTTATTTGTCCACTCGAAGTTTTCTATTAACTTCTTTTTCCCAAAATGAGAGATAATTAACAAAGTCCTCTAAAAGATCACGAAACATCTTATAATTTACTTCATAAGCGATAAGGGTAGACAGTGTCAAGAACTTCTCCTCTGCATCAAGACTTATTACAGCGTCTTTGGTCCCTTGTCCAAGGAAATTGGCCTTCATTAAATAAATATAGGCATCTTCTGGAGAGAAAAGTGTCTCTTCATTAAAAGAGCAAATCTTTGCCCTGATGTAAATACCACTAACTCCTTCTTCTAAATAGATTTCTTTATCATTATTTAAGGTAAGAAGGTAACCTTTAGATTTTTTTGAATCTTCTTTAATAAGTGAGATGTTTAGATATTTTTCAATATCGCTAATAAGGTTATCAAGCATAACTTAAGATTTCAACCAGGGGGAGCTTCCACGTTTAGATTTCTTTTTTGGCCCTGAAGGGGGTGTAGCCTTTTTAAGCCCTTGCTCTAAAGAGAGTTTTCTTTTAGTTGAAAGCTCCATTTGCTCCTTTGAAAGGGCAACTTTTGTTTTTTGAAGAAGCTCCCACTGATCTTTGGTAAAATTTTTTTCATCATTGGAAAGCTCTTTAATCTCTTTTGAAGAGAGGGATAAAGAGGCTTCAGAGGCTTTTGTTTCTATAGAGATTTTTTCCCTTAGGATAGAGAGCTTTTTGCTAATTGCTTCCCTTTCTTTTTCAGTTCCTTCCTGTTGAATATGCTTATATTTATCAATAAAGGCAATAGATAGACGAAAAATTTCATCCAGTCTTTTTTCCTTTTCCTCTGCTTCTAAAGAAAATAGGTCGATAATTGTTTCAAAATCATCCTTCATACACCTTAAGTGTACTGAAATAGTTTTTGATGGGAAGTTTTTTCTTGTTAAATATTGTTTAATAGAGTGTTGTTTAGTTAGAACTAGGGGGCTTTTATGGCACAAAGAGCGTATACAGAGCAAGAGGTAAAGGATAAGCAAGCAGAGTATGATGAAATGTTAGCCCTTACATTACAAGCTTACATAGGTTTCAATCATATCTTAACACACGGCACATTTATGGATAAACTCAATGTACTTAAGCAGATAAAAGTATTACAGATATTATTTCAAAATGCCCAGGACGAGTATTTTGAACACTCAAACCTAAGTACTGAGCAGATAGCCATTTTTATGGAAAACAATGAAATTCCCTGGATAAAAAGTGTCCAAAAAAAAGCAGAAGAAATTAAAATTCAAATTGTTAAGGCCGAGAAATTGCTTGAAAAAGATGGCATTATAACAACGAAAACAAAAGCTAGTGTAAAAAAAAGAAATCGAATGAAAAAGACTGGCAAAAGAAGAATGATGGATTAATTAATAGTTTAAAGGAGAATGTATGTCAGGTATAAATAATAATGATTCAGATCCAAGTGATCCATCTACTAATCCTTACAATCAATACAGTTTAGCGGGAATTAAATATGAAATTGATCAGATAATGGCTAAGATGAAAAGTGGAAATTTTGACCCAACGCTTGCAATTAGCCATGTTCTTGGAGATATTAATGGACTTCAAGGGAACATAGTTAGTGCAGATGCTGCAGCACAAACGGCTATGTCAGGATATATTTCTCAGATGGCAGACATGCAAGGAGATACTGCAAATGGTAATGGTACGCCAGTACCCGATATAAACCCATCGACCGGAAAGGAGTACTCACCCCCTCAACTTGTAGCCCCTGAGGTGGCTGTAGGTCATAAGATAGATTATATCGAAAATAGTATAGCTTCACCGTTTGAGCTAGATTCTTCAGGAAAACCTATACCAATATTAGACAAAAATAATAAGCCTCTTCCTGTTTTAGATGATAAAGGTAAGCCTGTCCTAGATCCAAAGGGCAATCCTGAATATCAGTATAAAAAAAATAATCTGTATTCTTTTTATCTATCAAATCCTGCCGTTGGTAAATCATTAATCAGTAATTTGCAGACTTATGCAGCTTCCATTAGTGCTGGTGCAAATCCCCCTGTTGCTAACCCTCAAACGGGAACCCCGGGCTATTTTGAGGTTTTTGAAAACTCTGAAGATCCCAAAGATCCAAGAAACGGTCAGCCTCTTTTTAATCCAGACGGAACCCCTATGATGAAGAGCTCGACATCGCCAAGTGGGCCCCCCGTCTCAACAAGCATACCTGATGGTAAATTGATACCGGCGGATCCTAATGCTAAACCACCAACACAGGACCATTATGATGGTGGTGCTATTGCAAACATTTGGGCTAAAGCCAAAGGTAATCTCACAGCTACCCCCCCTGTAGTTCCTGATCCATCGCTTGCAACGGCCATGCAAAGTGCTGCTGGAACAACAAGCGCCACTCTTACTAGCGGATCCTCAGCCGTAGAAGCGGTCGCAAAAAATGATGTCCAAATGTATCAAACAGGGACTGGTGCAGTCAATAATACCTATATGTCCATAATGAATTTCGTGAAGGCGATGGTAAAAGGGCAAAGTACTCAATAATTTATTTATCTTATATATGGATGAATTTAAAATGCATATATTTCCACCGGCAAGCAAAGCTTGCTAGAGAGCACAAAGATCACAGAGAAAGACATTAAAATCTTTCTAACCCCCTTATAATCTGAGTTTCGGGTTTATTACAACTTTATAAATAAATTTTTAAAAAAAATGATATCTTAAATGTTTTAAATTCATAGTGTTAGTATTTTTCTTCTTAATTGTATCTTTATTTTTTAATCTAAATCTGTTAGAATAAAGGGTAGAGAAATAGAGCCTTATGGGCAAAGGAGACAAATTATGTCATTAGAAGATGACCTTCTTGCTAAATTAAAATCAGAAAATGCAAAAGATTTGCAAAATCTGATGCTTAATGCTGAAGATAATAAGAAAACCCAGGGTAATGCGGCTTTATTTTCAAAACTTTCTGATTATGCAGCAGCGGTGCAATCAAATTCTGAAAGATCACCTTAAGTGGTAGGAATTCAGGTGTTTAGAATGATTCAATTGAGGTAGAGAAATAAAGCCCTTATAGGCAAAGGAGACAAATTATGGCAGTAGAAGATCCAATTAGTGTAAAAATAGCCAAATCACAAAATATAGCAGAGCTTATCAGCGAAGATCAGACCATCAGCACTGCAGATAATAATAAAAAGCATCGTAAGTCGGTTTTATTTTCAGAACTTTCTGATTATGCAGCAGCCGTTCAATCAAGCTCTGAAGGAAATTCATCAACCCCTTCATATTCAAGCGCTTCTAATGATTTATTTGGTGCGGAAAATAATGGCGGTGTATTGGGTGTT
>CAMAXK010000026.1 GCA_945862365.1 Chlamydia trachomatis | reverse complement strand
CCATTTTTTCCTTCAACAGGTACTGTTCCCATCACCACAAAAATCCATAATAGATAAAAGATTAAAGCAAGGGTTGCTCCAAAAAGGATTGTGTTTCTTAAATCCTTAGGGTTTTTATCTACATAAAGGGCAATACTTGGGATAATCATCTGAAAGCTAAAGGAGGTAATCATTAAAGGAATGACAGTATAAAAACCTGTCCAAGAAGAATAGGTCAAAAGATTTACTGTAATACCTTCAACCCCAAGTCCAATCATTAAAATATAAGAGATGATTAATCCTACCATAAGTAACATATTGATTAATCCTACGATCTTTGCTCCAAAGTAGAATGTTGATCCAAAAAGTGCCGCATAAATAACATTGCACCAAACAGGCTTAATAGATCCTTCAGAAAAGTGCTCTATTAACTGGGCGCCCCCTGAATTATAGGCGACAAGGGAGGCATATCCTATAAAAAGATACAAAATAACTGCAACCCACTCCCCTTTTTTTCCAAGCAAATGTTTTGCAATTGACACAACGTGAGCATTTTCATCATCCATCCATAATGAGGCCTCTGCGTATAAAAAGGCTGTAAGGGTCATAAATAGCCATGAACCTAATAGTATTAATGCAGAAGGGTAGAATCCAAGATTGCCCGCTTCCACCGGCACCCCTAAAATCCCACCTCCAATACAAGCACCTCCTATCAAAAGAGCTGCGGAAAAAACCTTAAAGGAAAAAAATCTAGTTAGTAGTGCCTTCATATGATCTGGACCCTATCAGAGCACTCAATTGGAAACAAGAAATAGTACTAAAAGGCTTTAACCACTAATGATACAAACATTGCAGGAGCGTTGCAGCTGCCATTTTTTGAAGGATAAATGACTCCTTTTTCATCTTTTCTATCACAAAAGGGATGGAGGAACGATTTCCAATGACTCCAATTGCTTCAAGGATCATAATTCGTTTTTCCCAGTTAACTTTTTCATAAGCCTCTTCTAATACAGAGGATACAGTTGTATCATTTCCATAAAAAGCAAGTACTAATGCAGATTGAAGCCTTACCATAGGATCTGGATCTTCTAATAGATCTTTCAATAACTCAATATCTTCTAACTTAGAATCTTCAAGCATCATTATAGCAGCCGATGAGGAAACTCTCCACATTCTATTTTTTAAAAAAGAGCGCATGCTTTCGGCAACCCCATCCACCTCTAAAATCGATAATTTAGACAAAAGCTGAAGCCTTGTCATTGAATCTACTAAATTTGGATAGTTTGGAATATAAGGAATGTGCCGAACCAAGCTTTCATCTATTCCAATAAAAAATGGAGCAAAATCAGACTTCATCATGATTTGACCACTATATTCTTTCAAAAACTGGGATAAATATCTTGCAGCTACAAAATCGTCTACATTTTTTCCAATCATTGCAAGACACAAATTTGCCTTTACGATTGAATCTGTCGACTGCTGATAAACCTTTTGTATTAATGGGCTTGAAACATTTCCTGTATAACCTATTACCCTTGAGGCAAATCTTGCCTTTTTCTGATCTTCCCCAAGTAAGCTTGCTTCAAAAGCCTCTAGACCCTTTTCTGTATCAATGGATAAAAGGGCAACTTTAGCAATCTCTGACACTTCCATTACATCATTTTGAACAAGGGCATGAATTTTTCCCCTTGCCTCAATTAAACAACTTTTAGGGGCATCTAGCACCATCAGTCCTAATAAAGCCTTAGCCCTAACCCCTGGATGACGATCTGCTAAAAATTCTATCAAAAGGTTCAGATGTTCCTGCATTTCAAAATGCGTTATCAAAGCCACACATAACTCTCTCATGCTTGTTTTGTGCGATGCTTTAAGCTCATTTAACTCCTCTGATCTAGGCTTATCTGTTAAATTGATCAAAGACTGTATAGCTACACAGCGCTCTTCAAAAGTTCGTGTACTTGAAGAAAGCATCTCTCTTAATGAACTTTCACATTCCTTAATTTTCATCTTTCCAGCAGCTTCGATCAACATGAGCCTAACAAAATAGTTCTTCTCGCTCTTCATTAATTCTGTAATTTTTTTTCTCAAAGGAAAATCACGGTAGGCCATGCACAATTTTACAGCTAGATGGCGATCAAATGCATTTGTTGAATTTAACTTTTTTAAAAGAAGATGAACGCATCTTGCATCATGGGTACGATAGGCGCCAAGTAATGAAGCAATATTTGAAACAGAAGAAATTCCATCCTCTTGTAATAAAAAATTCCAACCAATTGACTCTAACACTGGGAAATAGTTTCTCACATCTTCATCCCCTGCTATCACAGGTAAATGAGAAAGAGCCTCTTTTAAAAACCCATCATCGGCTAAAGATCTAATATATAAAGATAAAACGTTTTTTGAGTCGGGGTAAAGATCTTTAGTAAGCGTACTCACGCGTCTTGCCCCTTTATGATCGCCCACCGTCATCAAGGAGGAAATCTTAGCAATAAACTCCCCTTCCGTACTCACTAAAGCACTAAATAACGAATTGCAAACAGTTAGAGTAACAAAAGCCATTTTTTTCATCTTACCCCCCTTTGCCGCTTAAAACTTTACCGCCAAGTAAATGAAAATGAAGGTGTAATACAGTCTGACCTGCCGACGCCCCATTGTTTGTTAAAATTCTATACCCATCTTCAACTCCAAATTCCCTAGCAAGCTCCTTTGCCTTGGAAAAAATTTTCCCAATCAAAGGTAAATCCACATCTTCAATCATTTGAATACAAGGAATCGGTTTTTTTGTGATCAATAATATATGTACAGGAGCTTGTGGAAATTTATCATGAATGCAAATAATATCCTCATCTTGATAAATAATTTGTGCAGGGATCTTTTTTTCTATTATTTGCTGAAAAATCGTCATCTCTTCTCTCCAAGAACATGCTTTAAAGCCCTGAGTGCATCTTGCTTTGTTTCCCAAACAGAGATAAATCTACCTTTATGACAAAAAATAGCCCCTTCAATGCCTGTTTCCTTTTGCAAATCTTCCCCTAACTTCCCTGCCCAACTTTCTGGTAAAGGTCTTCTTACATTCATCCGCTTTTCATACGATGGAGGAACCCCTCGAAGTTTCCAATGATCCCCAGATGGCATGATCACAAATTCTGCCGGATGATTCTCTCCTCCTAAAGCAAAAAAAGGCTCAATCCATGGCATCTTTTTATCAAATATCAAACACTCATTCATCAAAGACATAACGTTTGCAACTTTCTCTCTACATCTTTCTAAATACTCATATTTTTTTACTTGAGTGGTAAAGTAGCTTAAAACAAAATCCACCGCTCTAAAAAAGGCCTCATCCATCTCTTCATCTGTAGCATCATAAGAAATAGGGATAAAACTTGCGACAACAGCTGAAAAATCAGCATGCCCAAGAGGAGGAAATCTCACCCCGTTATCCACCTCATCCACCCCGTGAATGAATCTTTCCTTCATAAACTCGAACAACCCTTCTTCAATGACCTTTTCCTGATAAAGGTATCTCCAAATCATGCCTGCACTACTTAACATCCCCTCATAAGAAGACTGATGATGATCAAATCGCTTTTTCGATGGATCGTAAACTCCACCTACATCACAAACAAACTCAAAAGTATTTAATCGATTATAATCTCTTGTTCTAAAGATCTTATCTCTGTCAATGAGTTTAAAATAAAGAAGGATGGCACAAGCAGTTACATCATCAGCATGAAAACTTCCATCATGCACCCCAAAACTTCGCTGAAGTATTCCAATCATACAAACATTTCCTAATAACCTTAAGGCTATTTCCAACCTTTGAATAATATTGCCTTCTCTCTTAAGATTCAAGAAAAATCATTGAAGTTAACCCTCCCATTTTCTATATCTGGGAATATGCCGAAAAACACCTATGCTGTACCCTATGATTTAGTCTCCCCTGATGGCAAAATCATTAAAATCGAAAAAATTTGCGAAACTTCTTCAAAAGTTGAAATTTTAATAGAAGATATTCATGAAAATTTCGTGGGCTTTTCCATTGATAAAGAAGATATTACCTTTAACATTAAAAGCACATTTGCCCAACTGGGAATCGATAGCAGACTAAATGATCTAGAACTTTCTGAAACCCTTTCCTCAGCAAAAGTTCAAATCACCCTCTTTTCTTTTAATTCTATAGGAATCAGTCTATTATCCCTACTAACACCCGGTGTTTTTGTAGGAAAGCTCTTTGCTAAAGACCCAAGACGGATTATCCGATCCTCGCACTATTTAAATCGCCTGTTCGGTAAAAGTGACGCCTTTGGTAACCCGTTACTTGTTCTATCTGAAGAATATAATAAAGAGATCATCATAGATGATAGCGAAAAACATCGAGTGCTGGTAAAAATCCCCCTTTTAGAGGGTGTTTTTGTCTATGATGAATATATCAAAGGGTTTTTACCCACTGTTGTCAAAGGGTTATATGAAAATAAGCCCTCCTTTAGAAGGTTTCTTTACCTCCATCAACAACATTTACAAAACCCTCGAGTTATTCCAAAAAACGATTTTTTATTAGTTAAAACAATGAAAATGAGCATTCGAACACTATTTTCCTGTGTCGCCCATGACGCTTTGCCAAAAGGGTATAACCACGCAAGTGCCGATATCCTAGAGCCTCAAATGACAACTGGGGATATATTTGAATTTCACGCAGAACATCCAAGCAACCCACCAACGGAAGAAATCACTCATATTCCATTAGAGTTTTACTCTCTTGAGCCTTATAGGGAATTTTTTTTCTTTTCAGATAAAGAACTTCTACGAGAAGGGCTTGAGAAAAAAGAGGTGGTCTTTAAAGCCTTAGATTCAGCACCTGCTGAGGATAATTGCGCTGTGTTTATCGTAAAAAGGTTTCAGCTAGATAAACTTACTTCAAACGATTGGATAGTTGGCGATCTTGGCCTCTCACAAGCTTTACCAGATTTTGCCAAATCGCGTGAGGAAAAAATGACTATCCACGAATACGTTACAGGACAGGCAGAATATCCAATCCTTAAATCGATGCAAGAAGGTTACATCACCTCCCAGGGAATCCTATTTACTAAAAACTTCCCCTCTACCCTGCTTGGCAACTTCTTACTAAATGAGCATGTGACAAGACGGCTAAAAGGGATCTACTTTTCAAAACCATCAAATAATCATGGTGATTATTTTTCCCATGATGATCGATCGCTTTTAAGAAATCTTGCCAAGCAAGATGTGGATGTCTTTTGGGCAGATAAAAAAACTGATCTTTTACTAAAATATATCCCACGAAGAGATATGGATACAGGCCTGTTTGTACCTATTGATAAAATTGATCAATATGAACAGGCAACTATATTCGGGGTTTATGGCACCCGCTTTGAAATCACCTCCCATATCGAGCAGCTACGCAAACTCTTTTTGGGACTGATCGATATGAAATCAAAAGTGGATCACGACCTGTTTAGAGAGGATAAAAACATAGCCATAGCCACAGGCGGCGGACCTGGAATTATGGCAATGGGCAATCAAATCGCCTCTGAACTTGGCCTTTTATCCATCGGCCATGCCGTTGATTTTAGAAAGCCTCACGAACCTGAAAATACCCAAGAGACGATGAATCACTTTATCCAAGGGAAAATGACCTATCGGCTTGAGCAAGTGATTATCAGACAATCTGAATTTGGCCTAGACTTCCCCATCTTCTTCGAAGGTGGTATCGGCACAGACTTTGAATTTGCCCTTGAAACACTCCGTATCCAAGTGGGCTCAAAAAAACCCTCCCCCATCATCCTTTTTGGCCCCTACGAGTATTGGAAAGAAAAGATCGCTTCAAATCATAAAATGAATCTAAAAAAAGGAACCATCAAAGGATCTGAATGGATCTCTAACTGCTTTTACTGCGTAGAGGATTATAAAGATGCCCTCTCCATCTACTATAAATATTTTACCGGTTCTCTTCCAATAGGCAAAGAATTCAAAGGCTCTTCCGACGGCTTTATGACCTCTTAGGTTAATATTTTTTATTTTAACGATTTTTTTTCAAACGAGACTACATTGTTTACTAAAAAAAGTCTTGCCTTGAAGGTGATTGTGGTCTATAATGATCTATTCTTTTACGGGGCAATAGCTCAGTTGGTTAGAGCAACGGACTCATAACCCGTTGGTCCCTGGTTCAAGTCCAGGTTGCCCCATTCCTTTAAGATCCCTTAATTAGCAAGGCTTCTGAACTGTAAACCCGGTAGGTGCTTTTATGCAAAAACCTCACAAAACCGATCATTTTACGCATTTTTTACGCAAGTGGCTGGAATCAGTCAGTGTAATATTTTGCATATTTCTTTTAAGCACTAATTTTTTGCATTTACATCAACTTTTAATATTAATGCGTAAAAAATGCGTAAAATTTGACCAACAAAAATTGGCTTCCTTAGCATGAACAAAGAACCTGTACAGATTATTTACTTAAATGGACCATCAAGTAGCGGAAAGACAACTCTTGCAAAAGCATTGCAACATACATTTGAAGAGCCTTTTTTACATGTCGGCATCGATAAAATCATTGGTTGGATGCCCGAAAAAATTAACGATTGGACGGGTGGTAAAGCCCCACTTGGTTATAGTTGGAGAAAGGACAAAGACGCCTCAGGAAATCTTATTCATGAACTCCAAACTGGACCCTATGCCAAGGAAATAGCAAAAACATTTCAGGAAATAGTTCTTTTGTTAGCCCAAAAGGGGCATCCGATCATTATCGATGACGTTTCGTTTGGTAAACAACAGATTGATGAGTGGAAGAAATTTTTAAAAGATTTTCACGTTTTATGGATAGGTGTTAATGCGCCTCTTGATGTCTTAGAACAGAGAGAAAAAGAGCGGGGCAATAGGATGATAGGGTCGGCTCGAGCCCAATTTCACAAAGTACATGTAGATGCCACCTATGATTTAAAAATTGATACACATCACGCCTCCACCTCTGAAAATATTAAAAAAATACAATTGCTAGTCAAAAGCTCTGAAAATCGTGAGAAAATGACCCTTATACGTCCTCTCACTAAAGCGGATATTCCCAAAATAGTCACTCGATATACTTTCCCTTGGTCTACTCCAGAAAAAACCCAAGCTCTTTGGGATTCATATTATCAAGAACAACAAAGTGGGACTCGAACTGTGGCAGTTCTAGAGGAAAATCATGAAATCCTAGGCTATGGTAGTTTGCTGAGAAAACCTGAGTGCTCCTTTTTTGCACATAAGAATATTCCAGAGATCAATGCAATTTGGATTGATGAAGATCACAGAAAACGAGGCTTGGGAACAGCCTTGGTCAAATGGCTTGAGAAGCTTGCGAGCCAAGAAGGCAATCATCAAATAGGAATTGGGGTAGGATTATACAAAGATTATGGACCTGCACAGAAACTATATTTTGAGTTGGGCTATTCACCTGAGGGTAATGGCATCACCTACAAAGGAGAATCCACCATCCCAGGAGAATCATACCCATTGGATGATGATCTTATCCTTTGGCTGACAAAAGACCTAATAGCAGGTAAAGTGCATGAAGAATCGGTACAGTTCCATTTTAACCATGTTAAACCTTCTCAAAGAGCCTTATTACACCAATGGTTTCAACAAGCACACATCCAAAAATGGATGCATGGTGTCGGGCTACAAAATACACTAAATGGGTTAGAAAAGTTCTTTGAAGGCAAATGTGATACAACCTACTGGATAGGTTATGACAAAGACACCCCATTTGCTTTCTTAATTACTTCCCCAGAAGGTGAAAATGCTACTACCCTGGATGTATTCATCTGTGATGTAAATTATCTAGGTAAAGGACTATCTGTTTCCATGATTCAGAAATTTCTAATAGATCATTTCTCACACATGAAAAAATTATTGATCGATCCTGAAGCAACCAATAGTCGCGCAATCCATGTGTACCAAAAAGTAGGTTTTAAGATCATCCACGAATTCATTGCAAGCTGGCATCCTGTCCCCCATTACCAAATGGAGCTACTCATGAAAGATTTGGTAGAAGTCTTTAATGGCTAAAAAATCACTTCCGATCACCAAAAAAGCCGAAGTTTCAACGACAAACTACAAAAACTTCCTTACATCTCTAAAAATCAAGATACGCTCTGCCCAAATCAAGGGAGCTATAGCCGTTAACAAGGAACTGATCAAGCTGTATTGGGATATTGGTAAAGATATTATTGAAAAACAAGAGCAAGATGGATGGGGTAGCAAAGTTCTGGAAAGAGTGGCTAAAGACCTTCAAAATGAATTCCCAGGAATAGAAGGTTTCTCAAGACGTAATCTGTTCATTATGAGGGCGTTTTATCAAGCTTATGGAAAAGTGCAACAAGCTGTTGCACAATTGGATAATCTACCAATTTTTTCCATTCCATGGGGTCACAATGCCTTAATTCTTGAGAAAATCAAGGATACAGCAGAGAGGCTATGGTATGCCTCTAAAACGATAGAGCATGGCTGGAGTCGCAGTATGCTGACTGTCTGGATTGAAAATGATTTGTACCGCAGGGAAGGAAAGGCTATCACAAACTTCAAGGCAGCCCTCCCAGCCCCACAGTCAGATTTAGCCCAGCAATCCCTTAAAGACCCGTATGTCTTCGATTTCCTCACACTACACAAAGAACACTTGGAAAAGGATTTGGAAAGTGGACTTGTCGCCCATATTCAAAAGTTTCTAATTGAACTTGGACAGGGATTTGCCTTTGTTGGCCAACAATACCATATTATGGCAGGACAACAGGACCTGTATATTGATTTGCTGTTTTATCACTTGAAGCTGCGTTGTTACATTATCGTAGAGCTAAAGGCTGGGAAATTTGACAGTCGTGATGCTGGGCAAATGAGCGCCTATCTCTCTGCCGTCGATGATCAACTTAGAAATAAAGATGACCAACCAAGCATTGGCATTATCTTATGTAGGACAAAAGATAATGTCTTTGCCGAATACGTCTTAAGGAACTTCAATCGACCTATTGGGGTGGCAGAATTTGAAGTGAAAATGGTCGAAAAGCTACCAAAAGATCTTAAATCAAGCCTGCCTACAGTCGAAGAGATTGAAGCTGAATTAAGCGTGATAGCTGCAGCCCAGAAAAAGCCTACGAAAATGAAGTCTCAAAAGCCTAATAGCCGTTAGCTATTTTTATCGGTCTAATTTCTCCTATCTTAGCTTAGTTATCGCACTTTCTATCTAGCACATTCCATGACACCTAAGGAAATTTCAGATTAAACAAATATCAAGCAAAAATTACAATACTCCCTTGCGGTTTAATGGCGGTGCAATAGACTTCTTTGACTTCCACTTTGGCGATGTCGTTAAAAGTACTATGTGCATCTTGTTTAGTCATGTGAATACACAGACTAGGCTGAGAAAACGCTCTCTAATCTAACTTGTATTTCTATCAGATAAAACAATCGGCTTTGCAATTTCAATAAATTTTCTTATCTTCCGTATAGGCGCTGTTTTCACGAAAAATAAAGAAATATCGTAGAGCAAGTAATAATGGGAAAAGTACTCATCATTTGATCGGATCTTTTTAAGGTTTTTAAGAGCAGCAAAGATATGTTCAAGCTTTTCTTGATTGTCAAAGGATAACTCAGTTATCTTAGGTATTTCTTCATCTAAGAAATTCCTAAGCAACCATCGTTCATACAAAATACACCTGTTTTTAGATAAATATGTTTGTTTAAATCTTCCTCTAAGTAGAGCAGTCGACTTGGAAAGGCTATCTTGTATTTTGGGGAAATATCTAACAATTGCTAAGGATATAAGCATTTTAACAATAGGGAGTATTGCTTTAGCTACGAAAACTCCAACTTTTGCTTGATTGAATTGTCGAAATATACCTGTGGGGTCTACTTCCATAAATAATAGTGCGGCAACACCCGTCATTATTGAAACATTTGGCAGGGGTATTGCTCTAACCATAGCATTCATGACTTCTCTAAATACTTTTTGAGTTTTAAAATAAATTGAATTTTTGGTTAGCTGATTTTTTAAAAAATGGGTCAAACTATCCATCGCATAATAATTTCCATTCAAAATATTCTGAGAAGAAAACGCGATAAGAAGATTAGCCTCGTCCCAAGACCCAGGCAACGACAGCAAGTCGTAGTCGTTAATATCACCAACGCGATAGTAACTTACACTTGTTTCACTTGAGGTGGTAAAAACACTAACTCTTGATGAGGAAAGTTGCTGATAACAACCAGCAAAGCAAGAAGAGACACACAATTGAACAGAGATATTAGATGGAAGCTTGTCTAACTGCGCTTTGAGAAATTTAGGTGTAAGAAAATGCCTAGTTACCCATTTATTCCAAAGATTAACCCCAAAGAAGGCTACACCATGACCTGTGATGTAGACTATAACCTTATCACCGCATTTTATAACCGAGCTTAGGGATGTAAATTCCCGATCAATATTTTCAAACGTGGCACTTCCCTTAAAATTTTTAAGCGGCTCTACAGACCTTATATCGTCTTTACCATGCAACATGTAATGCATAAGAGGTGATATAACACCTGGGTATAAAATCACAGATGTATTGTTCTTATCACCAAATATAATTCGAGGTGATTCAGGATGACACTGCTCTAATTTGCAAATTCTTCGTGAAATAGCTTCTATATTGGCGTATTCATTATATTCGGGCAAATGTCTATTAAATAGCCTGGACAACGATTTACCACTTGTTCCTCCGCCGATTAAAACCGTATGTACTTGATAAGATCTATCAAAGACTTGCTTCCCTACATTAGATCTGCAAGATCGTATTGATGATATTAAAAGGCTCACATATCCCCCATATTTAAAAGAAACCTCTATAATATATAAGTCACTTAAATTTAAAGTTAAGAAATTTACTGTATCTTGTAATATATACACAACATTAATAGTATAAAAATTGAATATCTATTTATGATTCAACAGCCATCTTTCAAAACTCACTTTGTATCGAAAGATTAACTATTTTTACCGAAAAATGGATTACAATTTAATAGTGAATTATGTTATAAATTACCCTCACGCTATAACCTAAGGAGTTACATGAAAGCCCCATTTACAATTCTATCCATTGCAACAGCACTTGTAAGCAGTACCCTTTTAGGTCAAAGCGCATCTTATGTCAGTTATGAAAAAAAAATTACAGAGGAGAGCGCGATGGGAATCCACGAAATTATAGAAAAACCCGCCATATTAGTAATCGGAATCAAATGCCGTACATCCAATGCAAAAGATGCAGGTCCCCAAGACATTCCTAAACTATGGGGAAGATTTTATGGGGAAGACATTTTAGGTCAAATTCCAAACAAGACCTCCAGTGAAGTTATTGCTCTATATTGTGATTATGAAGGGGACTACACTCAACCCTACTCATTAATCATCGGGTGTCCAGTTAGCTCCATTGATACAATTCCTGAGGGGATGGTGGCAAAAACCATTCCAGCAAGTTCTTATGCCGTCTTTCGCGCTATAGGAGAGTACCCTGCAAGTTTGATCAAAACATGGGGAAATATTTGGAACCAGCCAAGCTTAGAGCGTACATATACTGGGGACTTTGAATTATATGGGGACAAATTTGTATCAGGCTCACCCCAAGAATTAGAGGTTTTTATTGCCATTGATAATCAACATCCTAAGAAGTAAATGAATCACAAATCTATAAAGCAGCCATCAAATTCAAGGAGGATTTAGAGTTGAGTTCACTTTCTCGACCAAAAGTTTCCATCTACATAGGAAGCAGCATTGATGGCTATATTGCTCGTAAAGATGGTAATCTTGATTGGCTACACTATGGTCATACAGGTGATGAAGATTATGGATTTAAAAAATTTATAAGCACCATTGATGCTGTAGTTATGGGTAGAAACACTTATGAAGTCGTTGCTAATTTTGATGAATGGGCATACAAAAACAAAAGAGTGATCATTCTAAGTACCACGCTAACAAAAGTAAGAAATGAAGCTGAACTATTTTCTGGAGAGCTAACCGAATTGCTAGCTAAACTGTATGCTGAAAATATTAAACATGTATGGATTGATGGAGGTATTACAGTCTCTAGATTTTTAGAGGCAGGATTAGTCGATGATATCACCGTATCCATAATTGCTATGGTTTTAGGTTCAGGCATCCCCCTTTTTAACACTATGAATCAAGAACAAAAGTGTCATTTAGTCTCAACTCAATCTTATCCAAGCGGTTTGGTGCAACTCAAATATGAGGTTTTAAGCATAGATTAAGTGATGTTAGCCTTTAGCCATTCACTCTCCTTGTGTTTTTGTGGTTAATTTCACAAGAGCTATTCATGTCTATCAAAAGGTAGTTTTTAATATCATCCACGAATTCATTGCAAGCTGCAATCCTGTCCCCCATTACCAAATGGAGCTACTCATGAAAGATTTGGTAGGAGTCTTTAATCGCTAAAGAATCACTTCCGATCACCAACAAAGCCGAAGTTTCAACGACAAACCACAAAAAATTTCTTACATCTCTAAAAATCAAGATACGCTCTATCCAAATCAAGGGAGTGATTTTTTTAAGACTTATTTTTGATTAATTATCCGCAACTTGCGCTAGGTAGCTATTTATGCAACAACGTCATCGTCAATTATGCTTTCCAACGATTTTGAATGGCTTTCCATTGAAAGATCTGATAAAATGCTGCTAAACCCACAATAATATAAATCAGCTTTTGAATAAATGGAATGCTGCTAAATATAAATTCAACTAAGTCGAAATTTAAGGCTCCGACTAAAAACCAGTTGAGACCACCAATAACTAATAAAATCGCAGCTATAACATCTAATTTTTTCATACTTTCTCCCTCTTAACGTGTGTAAATATTTGAGGATTGGTTAAAAATCACCTCTTGATTCCTTAATCAAAAAATCCCTTACAAAAAGGCATCTCATCAAAAAATATTTTTAACATATCAAACGCTTTTTGTATAGACGATTTTCAACATAACGTTGTTTATCCTCGGACGCGAGAAAATCCAGTGCTTTAGCTCTGGCTTTTCTCACGTCCGAAGATAAAAACTTTTATACTTTGCTTTCAACTGGCAACAAGCAGTGAGCTGATCCGATCTTGTTATCAGGTGATGCAACAACTCCAATGGTTGGCTGGGGAGAAACAGCGAGTAAATATGTGCGTTTTGTCTTTTCTAATGAGCCAAAACAGCGTCTTATCGGTTTGGGTAAAAAGTTCAAAAGAGTACTTGGTGTGTAAAGATGGAATCTGATATGCCGTCTGATAAGATGAAAAAGATAGAAATTGTTAAATATAAACCAAACTGATCTCTATTATTCGAGTTAGAGGTAAAGGAAATTAAAGCTCCATTTGAGCATAATTGCATAAAATTGTTCACATTGGTCTAACCTTTCTACCTGAGCTAAGAACAAAACCTACCATAGACATACTTTTTGTAGTAAAAGATATTCAAGAGGTTGACAAAGTGACAAAAGCGCTGAAATCTTTAGGATATGAAGCAAAAGGTGAATACGGGATTGCACCTCCAGCAACTCTTTTAGGCATAACCCTTCTTGGGCATGAAAAACCAATTAGTTAAAATAGATGCAACTATTAAAAAATTAGAGATCTTATGTAACCTAAACTTTTAGTGTAAGATTTTTTCCGATAGAATTACTTGTGCCCTAATCTTTTTTCGGTTGTTCTTTAAGTGCTGCGAGATATTTTTCAAGATATCCGAAATATAGAGATTCACAAACTTTCTCGTCTTCTAGCCCAGCAATAATAGCTCCAACTGGTTTGTATTTGCCATGGGATTGTCTTGTTTTCATCAGAGTGAAAAAATCGCAGGCTGTATATTTCCCTAACCTAATATCTGCTTTCACCTCTTCTGAGAGATTAGTTAAATCTCCTGTTTCTTTCATTTCCGCTTCAGAATTATTATAAAAAACTGGAGTGTCTGAGCAAGGACTCTGAGAATCTACTGACCCTTTAGTAGTTGCAGCCAAGTAAGCGACATCTCTCAAATAAGCCCTTTTAAATTCGCTGCATGTACGGGGATCAGTTGTTCCGGTAATTATCACGTCTATCTTTCTATTCTTACTCTCCGAGCTCTTATCATGCTGATTTTTCATATCAAATTCTGACTTACATCGAATATAGTTTTCATCTAAAATAGAAGCTACTGCATTAGGATGGCCAATGTCAGAAGGTGATCCTGCAAACACAAAACCCTTGCAAGTTTTTTCATCCGAATTTGGAGGGTTTACTTTCAAATTCTCATCATACATGAAGATATGATGGTCAGTGCGTTCGTTTCCTGGGAATATTTGAGCGAGATAGCCTCTATTATAAGATTTTCTTCGAGTGATATCATCCTGACGAGAGTAGAAATTTCCAGTTTCAATACTTTTGTATCTATCGTCAAGATGCGTAGAAAAATACGAAGAAAGTAATTCTTGATGATGCCTTTCTGTATATTTATCCTTCATTTCTACTCTCTTCTTATATGCAGCACCAACTTTTTCTTCTAGTCGGTCATTTAGACCCCCTCTTTTATCCTTCATCCAATATGCAACGCCACCTAGAGCGACAACAGGTAGTGCCGCCCCCATAAATAGTCTTCCAGCCATAATTTCCCCC
>CAMAXK010000025.1 GCA_945862365.1 Chlamydia trachomatis | reverse complement strand
GGCCCACGTTAAAATCATAGATCACATGAAATGGGGAAAAAGACCAATACTCACCCTCTTTGTAAAGGAGCCTCTCACCAAAGAGCTGTTAAGAGAGCACCTCTTAAAAACTCTTAAACCTTTTAAAGTCCCCAAAGATCATGAAATCGTAATTTATTAAGAAGGGTACATTTATGTACCCTTCATGAATAAAAATTAAGAGTCTAAATGCACTCAGAAGGAGCTACGCTTAGACTAAACCTGCAGCGGCACGTATTTCTGGATCCGCTCGTAATTCGGCGGCTGCATAACAAAGAGCCCTGCGATCTTGCCTTACCGCAGCAAGAACCACTTCCCTGTCTGCTTTTAATGCATCGGCTGCAAACACAAGAGCCTGGCCATCTTTTCTTACCGCAGCAAGAACCAGCTCTCCATCTGCTTTTAATGCGTCAGCTGCAAGCTGAAGAGACATGCCAAATTGCCTTACGGCAGCAAGAACCACTTCCCTATCTGCTCGTAATTCGGCAGATGCACACCCAAGAGCCCCGCCATTTTGGCTTACCGCAGCAAGAACCACCTCCCTATCTGCTTTTAATGCAGCAGCTGCAAAATAAAGAGCATCGCCATTTTGGCTTACCGCAGCAAGAACCACTTCCCTATCTGCTCGTAATTCGGCAGATGCAGACACAAGAGCCTGGCCACGATAACTTACCGCAGCAAGAACCACACCCCTATCTGCTTTTAATGCATCAGCTGCATAATGAAGAGCCCCGCCATATTGCCTTGCGGCCGCAAGAATGAAATCCCTATCTGCTCGTAATTCGGCAGCTGCATGCTGAAGAGCTCTACCTTCTTGCCTTACCGCAGCAAGAACCACTTCCCTATCTGCTTTTAGTTCATCGGCTGCAAACTCAAGAGCCCTGCCACTTTTACTTACCGCAGCAAGAATGAAATCCCTATCTGCTTTTAATTCGGCAGCTGCATACTCAAGAGCATAGCTGTTTTGACTTATCGCAGCAAGAACCACTTCCCTATCTGCTTTTAATTCTTCAGCTGCAGACCCAAGAGCATAGCCATTTTTCCTTACCGCTGCAAGAAACCAATTCCTAATTGAATCTGGTAAATAAGTATGCCTGATATTTTGTAAATTAAGATGCCTAAGCTCCGGTAAGGTAGCGATTGAATCCGGTAAACTACTAATTGGATTATCCGATAAGTCAAGATGTTGAAGATTTCTAAATCTACCAATCTCATCCGGTAAATGCCTCAATCCTAGCCCAGCTAAATTCAATCGAGTAACATGCCCCAGCACCTCTTGATTTGCCTCATCTGCAAACCCTTCTCGTATTTGTTGTGGGGTTGAATTTGCAGGGATTGCAAGTGCATGCTCCCCTTCACGTAAAACCTCGGCAAATCTTTGAAGGGCACGATCTTTACCTTCCCTAATTATTTGACTTGTATTTGTTCCTTGTAGTACTCCATAAACATCCTGAATAGTACTTTCCCTATTAGACCTAATTGAATCAAGAGACGCTACATCAGTACATACACGTTTAAATAAACGATTTATTAATCTAATAAAGTCAAAATTTAGATTTTGAGCATTTATTTTTAGGAGTAATCTACCTTGTAAATAAGAAAAGACACCAAGGTCCTTTGCTTTCTTAAGCATATCAAGTTTTGCATTAGGGTCAATTACTGTTAGCTTCCTTGAAAGTCCAGCTATTTCACGAGGGACAAACCCTGCTATTACTGTAAATACATCTAAAGGTAGTGTAACTGATGATCTTGGTTGAACCCTCCCAACATCTTCATCAGCAGGAGGAGCTCCTCCTCCAAACACTTCCCCATGAGGACTTATATTTCCAGAAACACTAGTAAAATTTGTAATACCATTCATTTTATTCTCCTATTTTTATTAAATTCTTAATTAAATTTGCTATTATTATAACACAGTTTTGAATAATTCAGCAAATATTATATAGTAAGTAACCGTTTCGATGCTTTTTAACCAACTAATCATAAAAGAGTTGTGTAGATATAGGCGATAATAACCGGTATAAAAGAGGTTTGTTAATCTCTGAAAAACCCATCCACCCCGAAGAGATTGAAAAAGCAGCCTTACCCCATCCCCTTGTGAAAAGTGCCCACGTTAAAATCGTAGACCACATGAAATGGGAAACTTAAATCTTTTAAAGTCCTCAAAGGGCATGAAATAATGATATATAGAAATTGCTTTTTTAGGAGCATATCACTTGTATTTTATATAAAAGTTATGATATAATTATTATTTAATTGATATTTTAAAATGATTTATATGAGTTTTTCTACAGAACACCCTCTTCAATCTCAAGGATCCACGGATGGGGGGGCACTTTCTGCAGCTACAACCATCCAAAAGCATTTAAGAGGCCATTTCACTAGAAAAGCTACTTTACCTAGTCATTTATTCCCCCAGTACCTACATGAGTGTAGTAAAGCTATTGGATCGGGATCAAATTCAATGAAAAGAGCTGAGGGGGGGGCAACTAGGGTATACCTACCCGAGGGGGGTATGAGTGGGGTTGTTTTAAAGCTTTCCCATAGAAAAGCAGCTATTGATCGCTTCCATCAAATGCAAGAAGTAAGATCCATTTTAAGAAAGTTCAATACCTCTGATTTAATAATTCCCAAGGCGTTTTTGTGCAGAGAATTTCTTGTTGAAGAGCGACTTCCAATCAATGTGAATTACTACCACAATATGGAGATATATCTAAAAAATATACCATTATTTAATAATGCTGTTCGTGAATTAACAAAATTATTTTCAAAAGGATACCTTGATGATTTAATTGGATCGACCCCATGGAATCCCCTTTCAAACATTGATGGCGTGTATGGCTTGATTCGCTATGATAATCTACCTTTGTATATTGTAGAAAAAAATGGAAAAAGTGTAGGAAAAATAGGTTTAATTGATCTTGAACACATGCAAAAAAAACCAAGCTCCGCCGGTTTACAAACACTTGCAAGGATTTTCCCATACCACTTAGATATTATTATAGATGAAGCAAGGAGTCTGGGAATTGGATATCCTAAAGATTTTATTATTATTGATGAACGTACTGGTGAAAATTCTCTAGATGCTGCTGCAAATAGAGGGATAAAATATCTACAAGTTGGATTTTCAGATCACATAGGTTTTTTAAAACAAAAGGGTATATCTAGTGACAATGCTCACCTACCTTTTGAAATTGCCGTTGAAAAAATTACAGAGTTATACCCTCTTGTCGAAAACGAATTGGTAAAGATTGATCAAAACGGAGTCAACCCAGTGTATATTGGACTCAGAAATAAACAGCCCCCAGAAGGTCATTTTGAAAAGGGATTCCTACAACAAAGTACAGAGTTAACTGCTAAGGAACTTGCAACAAAGATAGTTCCATTAGTCATCGAACATATAACGACCCTAATAAATACGCATCAAAAGGATAAATTAAGACACCTTTCAGGCAATGCGATGTCCGATTCCCAATTGGTAGATCTTAGATCACTTGATGTAGGAAAAATTAAATTTTTTATTGAAGGATTAGATAAACTCATATCCGATAATTCAAAAATACAGTTAAGTGAAAGTCAAAATATAAGAAAGCCTGAATTGGAAAACATTGTAAAGCAAATCACTCGCTTAATCCTGGATAAATTAGTGGAAGCTGAGGAAATTCACCGGTTTGTCCCTGCACACTCTGCTAGAATGGCAGTTTCTTGGATACGCTATTAATTAGGCTTAACCTCTAATGGAAAAAACACAAGAGAAGATCTTGGGTTATCAATTCGTCTATGAACGGATAAATAAGCAGCTGCGCTTTTCCTGTCTTTAAAAAAGGCTCGGTAGGCTGGATTTTGAGCTCCTGTAATCAAAGGGATGGAGGATCCATGTGAATCAAAGATTTCTACCGACTCATCTTCATTTACTGCACACATAAAAAATGCAGCATCTGCGAGCATTACCCCATCGCACCCTTTCTCAATTCTATTTAAAATTAGCTCATATCTATCAAACGCAACCTTACCTTTTGAATTAAAAGACTCCATTATCAATTCCTCACGAGCGACGACTTCTTCATTCTTTGTAAGAATCTCTGCAAGATGACTAAGCCTGTCCATTTGTTCTGGTCCAAGTTTAAGATGTCTTATGACACCATCTTCTAGGATTTGATTTAACGTTTTACCCGTTTTACGTTTCCTTTCAACAAGCGCTGCAACAGTCATCGATCCACAACAAAAATTTGCTTCCCCTCTTTGTATATCATGTTCTTCACTTTCAAAATTTTCTTGATTGACTCCATCTGCAGCCTTCTTTATTTCTACAAATAAGTTAGCGGTCATTTTTATTTCAGTATCATAAAAAAATGCTTTCAATTGCCTGGTAAATTGATCATTAACAGGCAATCTTTGAAGTTGTTGTAAAAGTCTTATAACTCTTTGGGGATTCTGACTTTTAACAAGGCCAAAAAAACCTTGTTTAGAAAATTTTTGGATTTTGCTCTTGAACATGTTAATTAGCTGCTCTTTTTGTTGAAGGTAGTATCCATTATTTTCATAAATTCTATCCACGAATTCACCCAATAATTCAAACTGAGCAAATGTGTAAACGCTAAAATCAAGGGATTTTATAAATGATAAATCTTGATCAAATTGTATCTTTGTAAATTCTGGGAGTTTACACCAAACTATTTGATTATGAATCAATTCTGATCCCGAGTTTTTATTAATAGACAAAAACGCTGCTGCAAATTCGGAGTTTATAAAATCTCTTTTGAAGGACTCTGTAGGATCTTTGATGATAATAGATCCGTCAGCTTCTTTCTTACACCTAAACGTTTGATCACCGACCTGTACTGCATAATCTTTCCCCACCTCTAAAAGGGATAATAATGTGCTAAAACGATTGTTTAAAGAATCATTTAAAGCAATTACCTCATATTCCACTAAAAGAGTGCCATCGCTTTCAGCTTGCATTAAATAGTGATTATTTTCCTCTAAAATAACCTCTCCATCCTCTAAAGGCCCTGATCTGGTACATAACGAGTATGAAAATTCAATGCGGTCGAATTCTAATTCATCAGAGAAACTTTCATCAAATGGATACTCTTTTAACCTTTCCAATAAAGTTAGATTAGAGAGGGTGTTTGAATTCTTATTAAAAGCAGTTCTTAAGCTACTTTGAAAAAATGCACTGTTCATTAACTCTGAGAGTTCTTGATCAAGTAGCTGTGATGTTTCATCCTCCAAAAGCCCTACTTGTGATCTATTCCTGTAAATATCTAAAAGTTTGACAATGTCTGAAATACCAATATAGGCATCATTTTTGAGATTTTGGATAAACTCTCTATCTTTTTGAATCTGAGAAAGAGCTTTTATTAGATCTAATCTTTGAAATGATTGATCAATCATTTCCGCAAATGATGAATTTTCCATTAACGCACCGATTTTATCGTTAATCTCCCTCGTTTCGGGGGTTAATTCCTCCTCTTCGTAGGATGACACTTTACCCTGCAATTTCTCAAGCCTAAAAACCTCCGCATCTGTTAGGGAAAGTTTACCCTCCAGTGAGGAAATAAACTCTAGATCTGACATCTCTTTTGACCCAGTAAGAATCTCATCTGTGTGTGAAATATCTCTATTGGTGAGAGTAGGGGTAGCCTCACCTGCCAAAGAATTAAACCGTCCCCTTACAGCAGCATCAATCTTGGCAGCTCCCCCTGATTTAGTTTTCCCTAAAGGGGTAATCTTATGGCTTTCAGTAACAGTTTGGGGGATAGAGTCTTGTGGGAGACCTTCTGCTCGCTTGTCTAAATGGTCCATGTTCACGCCCTGTTTTAAGGTGAACACTGCATAATTATACTTATATTTAAACCTTTATTGTAACATCTAGTATCTTAAATAGTTAACTATTGCCTTTTACAAGCTGGCTTTACCCTCTAGTTCCAATCCTTTTATTTTTATGCACAACTCAGCACTAGAAGGGTCTTCAAATATCTCCTGGTCCATCACTGCCGCAAGTTCTTCTGGTGACATAAAAAGATTTGCATCACCAGGTCCTACATTCAAATACCAATCAATCTCATCTTCCTTAGCAATATCAAGATGAGGCCCCTCAAGTAATGCACTTAAAAGATCATCTCGTACATTTTCAAATACCCTAGTTACTTTCCTAGCTCCGGCATCATCCAATCCTTTTTCTCTTCCTCTTTTCACTGGATTGAGATTGAATAAAACTGATTTATCTGCTGATATAGATTCCATAATTTCCACCTTTTTTATTTTTATTCTATATTTTTTATTTTATGACTCAGGCCCCAGTAATTTGGTTATTACCTCTTGGATCTCTTTTGGGTCCATTTCACTGCTTTCTGCTTCTAAAAGAAATTCTATAGAATCTAAATCAGGTTTAGAAAAGTGATCCTCCCCTGTTACTTCATTGAAAAGTGCTTCTGAAATTTCAATTTGATTCATTGCATTTCCCATCTCATCTCGTGTAAAAAACGGGTCGGTAGATCCATCACCCGCCAAATACCCGTTAATTTCATCTAATTTTCTTAAATCTGATGCAAATTCATCAGCAAATCTTTGTTTATCTTCTGGAAATAGGTTCGCAGATGATAAATCCTTGCTCGATAATCTCTTAGCATTTCTACTACAATCCCTACAATTTCCATTTAGCGTAAATCTTTCTATTACTGCTGCAAATATTCCCCTTTCTTCTTTCGACCCTTCTGCTTGAACAACCCTTCTCTTACGAGAGACTTCATCTGATTGAAGGGATCCCTCCGGTGGCGTTATTGACGTAGGTGAAGGCTGAGAAGTACTTGATAATTTTAATATTAAAGGCATATTTTTCCATTTGTAAATTTATTATACAATAATTATAACATAAAATTTATTTTATTATAATATTTATTTAAAAAAACAAAAAAAACTGTATTCTTTAATAAAGAGAAAATGTATTTAGTTGATTATGAACAAGTTATGTGAATTTAGTAGAACAACCCTTCACATGAAAGACTCTTTCCGCTACTTATCTCTTTACAAGCGTGAAAAATGGTCACCTCCCCCTTTTTCACCCCTTGATGAAAAATGAGCCCCCTTACAATGAATGAGGTGTTTTTAAACTCTATTTGCAGGTGAATTTGAAGAATATCCCCTACTTTTATAGGTAAAAGAAAAATTGCCTCAGTACGCACTATTGGCAGAGCTATTACTCCATCAGAAAATTTTCTACAAACTCCTTGATATTGCTCCCTTAAGTGATCTTCAAAGGCCTCTTGTGTAAATTTTAAAAGAGAGGTAAAGTACAAAGCTTTAGTGCAATCGGTGTCAGATACTCTAACAATTCTTTCTTTGATAATCATGAAAAAGACCCTAAATATTTTTTTTAGTAAATTTTATATTAATAAGGATTTTCCTAACACTCTGAAAAACAAATTTAACCAGAGGAAGAGTTTAAAATTTAAGTTTTCCTAAGACATTGAAACAATTTCTTAGGCTTGTAACTAAAAGATAAATCCTCTAAAGTAGGAAACTCTAAATAAAAGGACGAGCCCAAGTATATGAGCAAAAAAAAGTCTACCACTAATTTATTTTCGAAAGAACGATTCACAGAAGACTCAGAGCTATCTGGTGACTTCTTTTTTGAAAATGCCGAGCAGGGTAGTCATGTAAAATTGCTTCAAGATGAGGGCTTAGAAAAGCTTCAACGTGGCGAAATCGAAGGATGCGATCTTTTTGATTTAGCTTCTAATCTTGATCCAACTAATTACTCCATCCTTTATGAGCAAGGATTGTCCCTGTTTAAGCATGGGAATGCGACAAAAACTAAAAAATATCTACTAATAGCGAATAAAAAATTCAAAAAAGCTTTGGAAATTGAAAGTAAAGATTTTCTATCCTTAAAAGCCCTTGGATCTTCTTTATATTTACTCGGCAAGACAACCGGCGATCACCATTTTGTGTTAGATGCTAAAGAGGCTCTTTCAAAAGCAATTACTCATTGTAAAAATGAAAGCTCTGATCTTTTAGCAGAAACTTATTGGGACTATGGAAAAGTAAATTTACTTATCGCTAAAAAATCTGGAGAGGTTTCTGATTTAAACATTGCTATGAATGCTCATAAAAGTGCTTGTACATTAAATGAAAATTTAGGCCCCTCTTTTTGGAGTAGCTATAGTTCTTGTGCTTTAAACATTGGTATTCAAATCAATGATTCAAAACTTTTTCTAGAGGCTATTAAATATCAAAAAATTGCTATTTCAAAAGAAACTTCTAATTGGCGTCATTGGTATCAGCTAGCCCGTTGTTTATCTAAGCTATTTTTCACAACCTCTGATGAAGATCATTTTCTTCAAGCAAATGAGTCTTTTATTACTGCTGCAAAGCTTAACCCAACTGGGGATGCGTTCTACCTATCGTGGGCAAAGCTACTTTTCACCTCTGGAAAAAAGACAAAAGAAGTGAAAAGATTATATTCAGCTATTGAAAAATGTGGGTTTGCTCAAACATTAAATTGTAAAAATCCAAAAATTTATTCTATTTGGTCTATTGCTTTAACAGAAATCGGCTCTTTAAAAGAAGAACTTTCTCTTCTATACGATGCAGAAAACAAAGCTCATGAAGGTTCAAGCTATAACAATAGCTCAACTGATTTATATTTTGCTAAGGGCTATTCCCTATTTGCTCAAGGAAATTACTTTGGTGATACTGATCTTTACCATCAAGCAATAGAAAAATTTCAAGAAGGCTTATCTATTGATAGAACTTGCCATAAGCTTTGGTACCATTTGGGCAGTACCTACTCTGTAATTGCAAAAGTTGATGGAGATCCTTCCTATTATGAAAGAGCGATCAAATTCTTTACTCGTGCTATTCATTTAAACATGAAAAGTACTTATTTATTTGCTTACGCTCGCACTCTTCTTGAGATTGCAGAGCTACAGGGCGATGAGGCAACTTTAAACGATGCAATCACCCATTTTCAACAGGCTATTTCATTAAATAAAAATGCAATTTTTATAGAAACTGAATCATTATATCACTATGCAAGAGCTTTAGATCTTCTAGGTGATTATAAAAATGAGAAAAATTACTATGTTCAAGCAATTGATGTGTTAAAAAAGATTTTACTTGTAGATCCTGCCTTTCCTGATATTCACCATAAACTTGGGCTTGTCTACAGCCATCTAGGAGAGCTTTTAGATGAGCGTGAAATTTTAGAAAAGGCGATGATTCATTTCAAAATTGCTGAAAAAACAAGTTTTGAAGATGCAGCATTATTTTCAGATCATGCCTTAACAAAAATACATATGGCTGAAATTTCTCTTTCTTCAGAGGAAAGATATAATTTCTATAAAGAAGCAGAATATAAGTTAACGCAGGCGGCAAAACTTGGGTTTACTGAAGCCTACTATCACTTGGCGGCTTTGTACTCCTTATCTTGCGAGTATGAAAAATCGATACAATTTTTAAATAAATGTATTACTTATGATGCACTTCCACCACTTGATGATATTTTAGATGATGAATGGCTTGAAAATGTTCGTCATACAGAGTTATTTGCCACTTTTTTAGAGCAGATAAAAAGCTACTAGATAGTAGACATTTAATGAAAAATTCCTTATAATTTTGATTCTGATTGAAAAAAGGAAATATTTTTATGAATAAACGTTCGCTATGGTATTTAACTCTTATCATGAGTACATTTGTACTCCTAAACACATTTGTGTTTGACTCAAAAGTAAAACCTATAAAAGAGACAACCTCGTTAGCTGATATATCCATAGAACATCTCCCAATTTCATTTTTAAAGGATCAAGATGGGCAAGCCTTGTGCTCTAGTATTACTCTCGGTGACACATACCTCACATTATCTACAAAAAACCTCCCTTCTTCTTTAATCAGGGATCATGAAACAATTCATAAGATCAAAAGTAGTGATTCTGGCATCGTGATTTATTCTGATAAAATTTCTCCAACCTTAGATGCCGCAGACTCTTTAAAAGAAGAAGAATCTTTTATTATTGTTTCAAATCTAGCCTCCCTTGAACCAAAAATATCTACAGCGGTATGGAAAGATGGAAAAGCAACGTTTATGTTTGACGCCCCAATGACCGATGGGATCGCTTTAAAAGAATCTAAAAATGGATTTATCTTTTCAGGTCTATGGGATAAAAGCAATCATAAACTTACCTCAGCGCTTGATTTGACTGATTTAAGCAATTTGCTTGCCGCAAATACAATGAGTAATAATCAAGGAAAAGAAACGTTTTATTGCTTAGAAAATGATCAAATGCAAGTTGTATTTTCCTCTCGTGGGGGAGCTATTGCTGAGATTAATTTAAATTTACGATCAAAAACAGATTATTCCTCAGTGGTTCTTCCAGTAGCTATTGATAAAAAGATGGCTCTTGTGTCCCCTCAAAACAACCTTTACCCTTTGCATAATTGCACAGGTATGGATAATTACGGCCATAGTATCGCTATTACACCAAAAGAGGGTGGGTACATGCCTTTGGTGAGAAGGGATGTAATTGGAAAGGAAGGGGAAACTCTATTTAAAGTCCCAGCCTCTCATTATGCAATGGCCTTTACGGGAAAAGATAATCTAAAAGTATCTGATTTTATCGTAACAAAATTTTCTGAAGATTCCATCAGCTTTAAAGGACAAATTAATGGGAAAGATGTAACAAGAAGTTACAGTTTTGTTAAAGATGCCCCTTACGTCTTAGAAATGAAAAATAGTGTAAATGGGTATGTAGAATCTCTTTCCATTAACTCAGGGATTCCAGAATTCGAAATAGATTCAGGTTCTGCCCCTCCATCATTATTATACTATAATTTTAATGGAAAAAAAATGAAGCTTGAGGCGTTTAAAATGCCAAAAGATATTAGCACTAAAGAAAATATTACCCCAGATTGGACAGCAAATACTAATGGTTATTTTAGTTTAATTGTAAACCCTCGTGGAGAGACCGCTAAGGGTATTACGACAGTGAAGGTTGAAGGGGCAGACTGCCCATCAAGAGCCTCTTTTGTAGGTGGAAAAGGTAAAGAGGTAAATAAGTTTCCTGGGTATATGATCCTAACTCCATACAGAGATACTACGCTTCCAACATCTTATTATTTTTATGCTGGACCCATTGATGGACCGATTCTATCAAAAGTGGATGCAGCGCTCACTAATACAATTACAGGATCTAATCCTGATTTTAGCAAGACAAACACCGTTCGTGGATGGTTAACATTCATAGCAGATCCTTTTTCAAAATTTATGAATGCGATTCTTGATTTTTTCCATATGATGACAAAATCATGGGGTATTTCGATTATTTTGCTAACAATCACCCTTAGATTGCTTTTATATCCATTCAATGCAAAGGCTTTTAAGTCTATGTTAAAAATGAAGAAAATTGCTCCTAAACAAAAGGCAATAGAGAAAGAATTTAAAAATGATCCTGCAAGACTTCGCATGGAGCTTTCTATGTTATTTAGGAATGAAGGGGTAAATCCACTTGCAAGCATTTTGCCATTATTTCTTCAGATTCCATTTTTTATTGGAATGTTTGATCTTCTTAAGACAAAGTTTGCTCTAAGAGGTGTAGCCTTCATACCAGGATGGATTGACAATCTTACGGCACCTGATATTTTATTTTCTTGGGGAATGAATATCCCATTTCTAGGATCTGATTTTCACCTTCTTCCAATACTTGGAGCACTTTCTATGCACTTTTCACAAGTGGTAACTAAAAAGATCCAGGGTCCAAAGAAAAATCCTACAGATATGGAAAAACAAATGGAAGCCATGGGCCCTATCATGACCCTTGTCTTTTTATTCATTTTCTACAATTTAGCATCAGGATTAAACATTTACCTCATACTTTCAACCCTTCTAGGAACATTTCAACAATGGTATACTCAGAAGCGTTATAGTGAAAAAAACACAGATGCAAAGATAGTAAAAAGTTAGGAAATTAAAAAAATTTTACAGATTTGCAATTGCGCATTTACAGATAAAAGAAAGTAAGGGAAAATAGCGATATCATAAAAATAATAGGGCGGACAATAGAGTGGAAGCATGGGAAAGGTTCATTGACTTCTTAGAGACTAAGTATGGGAAGGTCACCACTGATAAATGGGCTAGAACATTAAAAGTTTTACGTTTTGATGCCTGTAATATTTTTATTAAATCCAATGATTTTTTTCAGACACAGTGGATACATGAGTATATCCTTCCTCTTGCAAAAGAGCATTTTTTAGATAGCAATGGTAAATTCATCCGCATACACATTGATTCGGATGAAAAGAAAAAAATTACAAAGATCCCTTCCAAAGAAGTAGCGGTCAATTTTACCTCTGATAGTATTTTTCCTTCTGCAACCATTGATAAATTTTATCCCAATGAGGAAAATACTTTTTCTCATAGAGCTTTAGCAAAGCTTTTTGGTTATAATATAGAGACAAAGTCTCTTACTGAAATTCCAGAAGAGAACCCAAATCCAGTTTACATTTATGGACCCAAGGGTTCAGGTAAAACCCACCTTCTAATGGCTGCTAAAGGATTATTAGAGGCACATGGAAAAAATGTCTTTTATGTAAATGCCGATACATTCACTGATCATGTGGTTCATGCTATACGTTTCAGCAAAATGGACACCTTCAGACGTACTTATAGAAATATTGATGCACTAATTGTTGATGATATAGAGGTATTGAGTAGGAAAAATGCTACACAAGAGGAGTTTTTTCATACATTTAACACCCTTCAAACCTCTGGAAGAATGATCATCTTAAGTTCCATGTTTAGCCCAAGAAAACTTGAGGGAATTGAGGAAAGGCTTGTTTCTCGTTTTGAATGGGGGATTTTATTAAGTACTCATGAAACTAAGCAAAAAGACATTTGTAAAAAAATCATGGAAGATAGGGTTTCTGCCTTAGGACTTCTCATCGACTCTGCAACCAAAGACTACCTATTAACTAATTTTCCATCAGCAGATTTACTTACCGGAGCTATTGAAGCACTTTCCAAAAGCTCAATATCTGATACTATATCGCTAGCAGGGGTAAAGCCGGTCCTCGATAAATTGGTCAAACAACGCCTTCTTGATGGACTAAATTCTGATAAAGTATTGGAAGAAATTGCTAAAGTCTTTGGAATACGTGTGATAGATATGCAAAGTAAAGCTCAAACAAGAGACTGTGTTCTCCCACGTCAATTTGCTATGTTCTTCCTTCGTCATGAGCTAAAAATGCCTTTTATGAAAATTGGATTCATTTTCAAAAAAGACCACTCTACGGTAATGACAAGTATCAAACAGATAGAGACACTTGTTGAAAAAAACCACGAAGAGACAATCTATTACGTAAATGCCATAGTAAGAGCTCTTACAAAGCTTCGTAACGGTTTAGAAGCTGCTCATATATAATTTTTAATCTCAAAAAGGTTTTGGGGAATTTTGACTATGAATAAAAAAAAGAACATTTTTTCAAATGTTCTTTTTTTTAACTGCCTTAAATTTAAGGTATTAGATTTTGATGTATGAATCACCAGGTTTTGCACCACCAGATGGGCCAGGACCACCTTTAGGTGAGTTAGGGGCTCTGCCACCAGATCCACCAGGACGACCAGGTGCATTAGGAAGTTTTGGACCATCACGCTCTTTATCATAAGTACCTTCAAAGATCTTCTTAGCGCGTGCTCTCCAATCCTCTACACATTCTACAAAGGCTGGGGCAAATTTCTTTAACGCATCAACAGGAGCATGAGCCATTTCTAAAACAGCATGCATTAGGATTAGCTCTTCTTTTGTAGCAACTCCAACACCGCCACCTGCCATCAAACCACCAAGCATAGAACCTTCTAAAAGAGTCTCATATAAAACTAATTTAGATTTCATATCACCAGGAAGTCCATCTAGTATTGGTGAGTATAAATATAAACGATCTGAATGCGGTTCATAAGTCAAATGTAAGGAAAAGGTGTTATCAATACCTAAGATACAAGTTTGATTTTCATCAAAAGCAAGACCTTCTAAATTTAATTCCTTACCGAATTCTAGTAAATTTTGCTCGGCATTATCTAATGACATTTATCCTCCTTACGAGATTTTATCTTTATTGTACTTTGTTCATCAATTTTAACAAACTTTTGGCACACTATATCATCTCTATTGATTTTTTCCTATACATTTCTAAATAATTCACTAAGTCTTAACAAAGAGAGATCAAAAAACTTATCCTTACCCTCATAAAACCTATATTATTAATGTTTATTCCACTCAAAAATCAATTAACTTCAAGCAAAATTTGCATTATCTTTAAAATTTACATATCCAACACTCATTCATAAGGTTACGAATTTTTCCAAAGGTTGAAAAGAAAAGACCCTGAGGTTCATGAATAAGATACATTTCTAAAAAACCACTTAGTCTCCTACAGATTTTCTTGATAATCGATAAGTATTGTGATAGTATAAAAGATACTTGATTTTTGAGGTGATCATGAAATACCCCCTATCGCTATTGCTTTTATTATTAGTAGGATGTGCAAAGCAAACTTCAACAAGTGAGCAGGTGCTTTTTCATGATGATGGTGTGGTCAAACCAAAGCTTGCAGTTGTTAAAGTCATTGATTCAAGCAATCATAATTTAGATTGGGACCTTGGGGCTGAATTTACCGATCTTTTAATGGAAAACCTTTACTCTAGATCTAAATTTTACCTAACAGATGATTTTCATATGCTTGGCAATAACCAACTAAAGAACTTAGAATTATCCCCTTATTCAGATGATATGGGCTGGCTCCAGGAGATTAATAGCGGTTCTGATTTTATCCTTTTCACAGAAATTTTAGAACATAAGATAACTCACCCCCTAAATACAGGTTACAATCCGTTATCACACATCAAAACTCTTCAAATTGCGGTTCGAATCTGTGTTCTGGATATTCGAAAAAAGACACCAAAGGTTGTTCTTCAAGAAATTATAAGAAAAGAGAGCTCCATTCCATTT
>CAMAXK010000024.1 GCA_945862365.1 Chlamydia trachomatis | reverse complement strand
GCCCTTGCAATCTCAAGTTCTGCACCTGGTCCTTGCACTGCTACAGGATTTAAAATCAGCTGAAAATTTGGATAGCGGCGCGATAAAACATTGATAATATCTTTAATCACTGAACCTGTTCCACTTGTCACAACACCAATTTTTTTAGGAAACTTTGGGAGAGGTTTTTTCCGACTAGGATCAAAATACCCCTTTTTAGAAAGCTCCTCTTTTAGAAGGTGAAGCTTCATTAAAAGATCGCCTGCGCCCGTTTTTGAAATTTGCTTTGCAATAATTTGATAACTTCCCCGAGGAGCATAAACAGAAACCTCGCCTTCTACAATCACTTCATCGCCATCTTTTGGGATAAGAGTTTGACCTGCATAGCCGGCAAAAAGAGCAACGGATATGGAGCTTGCATTATCTTTTAAGGTGAAATAAACATGACCGCTTTGTTGCTTTTTCAGATTTGAGATTTCACCCTTCACTTTTACCATTTTGAAGTTTACTTCAAAAAGATTTTTTATTTCGTAAGTTAGGGAAGAGACGGTATGGAGGTTTTTATCAGTCTTTTGCATGACTAAATAGGATAGTTGATGGAGAACAAATTTTCAACTTGAAAGTGAAAATCTTCTTTTGATATACTTATAAACCTATGAGAAAATTGATTATCGCAAATTGGAAAATGAACAAGCTCCGCAGAGAGTCTTTATTGTTTATTCAAAATCTTGCTTTACAAAACGAGGTTGAGGTAGCAATTGCTGCCCCAGTTCTTTCTATTTCGGAGCTTAAGACCATGGCTGGGGCAAAACAAATTAAAATTGGCGCCCAAACTATGTCTGAACACGCCCATGGGGCTTATACAGGGGAAATTTCAGCCTCTATGCTTAGAGATGTGGGATGTGATTTTGTCTTACTAGGACATAGCGAAAGACGTAACCTTTTTTTAGAAAGTAATGAAGTGATTACTAAAAAAGTAGAACGAGCCGTTGTGGAGAATATGCCTTTTGTCCTTTGTGTGGGAGAAACTCTTAGCCAAAGAGAGATGGGTCAAACCGAAGAGGTGTTATCCCATATGCTTGAAGAGGCTTTATCCTCTTTAATTGGACCAAGTTATCGTTTAGTCACCATTGCCTACGAGCCTGTTTGGGCAATTGGTACTGGAAAAGTAGCCTCAAAAGAAATTATATTACAAACCCATGCTTTTATAAAAAATAAATTGAAAGAGATTGCAGGGGACGCGGCCGGTAACATCCGAATTTTGTACGGTGGTTCGGTAGAGAGCAAGAATATCAAAGAAATTTTATCAATACCTAATGTCGATGGAGCTCTAGTTGGTGGAGCATCCCTGGAAGCATTGTCATTTAACCAGTTGATCAGCGAGGCGGTTGTTTAGTTATGTCATTACTATTTTACATGTTTATTTTTTTATTTATTGGCATAGGGGTCCTTCTATCTGTGATAGTTCTTATGCAAGAGAGCAAGAGCTTAGGCTTTGGCGCCTCTTTTGGTGGAGATAGCGGATCATCTCTTTTTGGCGCCTCTACTGCCGATGTGGTAAAAACCATCACTGCTTATTTAGCTTGTGCTTTTTTTGCTGGATGTCTTTTGTTGACCTACTGGTCGCATGCTCTTTCAAAAACCCATATAGCGCCTGAAACATCTATTGAATCTATCCAAACTCCATCAGAGAGTGCAGAGTAAGGTCAGATGAAACAGATACGTTATTTGGGAGATCCCGTCCTTCGAAAAAAATGTAGGGAAGTAAAAGAGATCACGCCTGAAATCTTAAAGATAGTAGAAGAGATGAAAGAGATCGTTGAAGCACATAATGGAGCAGGTCTTGCAGCTCCTCAAATAGGCTATGATATAAGAATTTTTTTAAACACTTACTCTGAAATATTAGATGAAGATGGCTATCCTGAGATTTTGGAAGATCCAGAAGTCTATATTAATCCAAAAATAACCAAATTTTCTAAAAAAACCCTTATCCAACCCGAAGGATGTCTATCTATCCCAGGAATTTCAGCCGATGTGGAAAGAGCTTATGAGATAGAGATAGAATATACCACTCTTAATGGAAAAAAGGTGAAAAGAAAGGAGAAAAAGTACCGCGCAAAATGCCTTCAACATGAGATGGATCATTTAGATGGGATACTTTACTTTGATCATTTGCCAGAAGAAGAGCTTCAAGAAATTAAACCACAACTAGTTGCTCTAGAGGTGAAAACAAAAAGGAAACTTAATACCACTATAGCTCCTGATAAATTTTCCATATAGCAAGTGATTAAATTTTTTAAATTTTCTTTAAAATATCTTTTCATTTATTAAATATTTTGATATTATTTTTATCCTTAAGAAGATAAACATGAGGGATAGATAATATGGTAACTACAGCTTTAGCAAGTCATCTATTAGAGATGCAAGTAAATGAAAACAACCTAAAAAATGAGATAGGGCATTTAAGTAAAAGGGTGATCGAGTTAAGTGATAGCTTAAAAAATGTGGCCTATTGGATTTTAGGAATTTTTACATTATTTATTCCACAAATTATCTTTGCCTTTCAACAATCTAAAGCTAATAGTAAGCTACAAAAATTAAATGAGAAGGTTAAGGAAGTATCAGGTAATATAGCTCGACTAAAAAACGAGATTAATGCAGCCCAAATCGAGGTAAAAGCGTTAGAAAATCAAAAGAAAATAGCGATCATTGAAGGTCAAGTTTCAAATCTGCAGCCATCTTTAGAGTCTAAAAAGACAGTTATAATTACTTTTTTGCCAAAAGTGCAAGAAATTAAGAAAATTGAAGTTCCTCTTCTACTTCCTCAAGAAGAAAAGAATAAAAAACCAATTGAAATAAAAGTAGAGACAAAAGCCGCCACTTTAGAAAAAGCAGCTAATAGGATACAAAAATCTTATTTGCTATATAAAAGGAAGAAGGTAGCAAAAGCTGCCGCAGAAGTTCAAGAAGTCTCTGTCAATAAGATACAAAGGTTTTACTCGGTATATAGAAAGAAGAAGGCGGCAAAAGCTGCCGCTTTGGAAAAAGCGGCTAACACGATACAAAGATCTTATTCGGTGTATAAAGGGAAGAAGGTAGCAAAAGCTGCCGCAGAAGCTCAAGAAGTCTCTGTCAATAAGATACAAAGGCTTTACTCGGTATATAGAAAGAAGAAGGCGGCAAAAGCTGCCGCTTTAGAAAAAGCGGCTAATACGATACAAAGATCTTATTCGGTATATAGAGGGAAGAAGGTAGCAAAAGCCGCTGCAGATGCTCAACATAAAGCATTGGAAAATCAAAATCTCTCTTTAGCAATAGTTGCGCAGGGTTTGATTGGTGGATATGAGGTAAAAAAGGAAGTTAAAGCCAATAAACCTGGGAGATTCCAACTTCTTGTCAATGCAGTTAAAAAAAGAGCGGAAACTGCTAGGAAGGCAGTGAAAAATGTTGTAGCAGTCATTGGAGAAACGGGTAAAGAGGTGGGTGAATTTCTACTAGAGCGTCCAGAAGTTGGATTAGTCTTGGACGAAGATGCTGCCCAAATTGTTGCCGGCATCGAACACGCTATGAATCCTGCGAAAAGCTCAGGTAGTGATGAAGATTAAAGCCAAAGTCCATTTAAAACCTTAGAACCTGTTTTACAATTAGATGGTTATTAAGACTCACTTTTTATTTTCATAAAGTATTAATTATATCTATTTTATAATTTATTATTATTTAGTTAAGTCAAAGAAACTCTTTAATTCTAGAACTCATTAATAATTAATGAGTGATATTTTATATTTGTTAGATAGATGTTTGATATAATTATTGGGCATGATATTCTATTAATGATTAATAATAAATTTCAGGAGAATATAATGGATTCTTTACCTTCGGTTAAGCCGGCAATGATTGAGTCAAGTGCTCTGCAACCCCAGACAATTATCATAGAAAGCTCTGTAGAGCAAAGTTCCTGCAGAAATCCAGTAGCTATTGCTAGTGATTTACAGCAGGCAGGGGAGCTTGAAAATAGACTAAAAGGTGAGATTAAACCTTTAAAAGAAAGGGTAAGCAAGTTAAATGATAATTTGAAAAACGTTACTTTTTGGATTTTTGGACTTTTTGCATTATTTATTCCACAAATCATTTTTGCAATAGAAAAAGCGATTATAGAAGGGAAGTTAAAAACTTTGGATGTAAGGGTTTTAGAAGCTGGGAATAAAATTGAAGCATTGAAGAAAGAACTTGTTAGAGCTCAAGCAGCGGTAAAAGCTCTTGAAGCTGAAAAGCAAGCGAATATTAAAGCTGCAGAAAAGAAAGATCCTTTGACTAAGGGGCCTTCTACATTTGTACTTCCACAACCACCTACACCTATAGTTCCAGAGCCCCGAGCAAAAAAGGATGATCTTGAACTAGTGGTAATAGGGACAAAAATGCCTATTCGTACAATTACTCAACCTTCATTAAATTTAACCCTAAAAGTCAGGGCTCCTTCTTCAGCACAACAAAAAGAACTAGAAGATTTTCCTGCTCTACCAGAGCACAATGAAAATGATATTAGATTGAATAATGCAAGGCAAGCAGCGGTAAAAGCTCTTGAAGCTGAAAAGCAAGCTAATATTAAAGCTGCAAAAAAGAAAGATCCTCTGACTAAAGGGCCTTCTACATTTGAATTTCCACAACCACCTACACCTATAGTTCCAGAGCCCCGAGCAAAAAAGGATGATCTTGAACTAGTGGCAATAGGGACAAAAATGCCTATTCATACAATTACTCAACCTTCATTAAATTTAACCCTAAAAGTCAGGGATCCTTCTTCAGCACAACAAAAAGAACTAGAAGATTTTCCTGCTCTACCAGAAGACAATGAAAATGATATTAGATTGAATAATGCAAGGCAAGTAGCGAGAGAAGCGTATGAGGCTTTAGGTAGGATGCTGGTTGATGATGAAAGAGAAGAATCTGCTCTAAAAATACAGGCGATAGTGCGTGGTGATCTTGAAAGAAAAGGATTAAAGAATAAGCAAGCTGTTGATTTTGCCAATAAGCAGCTTTTAAAAGTAGCTTTTTCAGCCTTTAAGGGGAAAATTCGAGCTATTAAGGCCGAGGAGATTTGTCAAGAGGGATTAAGAAGTAAGCTACAAGAGACTATGAGGGATCGTAAAAAGCAACAACTTAAAAAAGCTTCTCGAAGACGAAAGAATAAATTAAATAAGGGATCTAATCTTAAAACGATACCTATCCAAATACCTGCGGCTGTTAATATAAATATGCAACAATTAGGTGTAAAGGATTTGGAGATGATTCAGTTAACTAAGAAAGCGGATGATTTTTTTAATAAAAATTTATTAAAAAATGGTTTTAATGCATTAAAGCAAAACCTTCAAAACAACAAAGCTCTAGCCACACGTCAGCAGGAGGAGTTAAAACTTGGAGTAGATAAGGTGTTTGAGGGTATATATAATAGTTATGCCACAAAGATACAGGCCGTTTGTCGTGGTTATCTTAAAAGAAAAACATTGAAAGCCAAACAGTTGGGAGTTGCCACCTATCCTAAGGGTAGTCAAGAAGGTGGAGGATCTAAACTAGATAGTCCTATAATCAAGAAAATACCTGTAACAGGGGGTCGTAGGCCTTCTTTCATAGACCAAGCTGATAGATTACCAGGGTATCTTCAGCCGGATTTTTTTAAAAAAGCAGCTGCTTATGATAGAGCGAAACAAAAATATCAAGACCATGCAGCTTTTCATTTAGAAAGAAAACAGAAGGATTTTGAAAGGGAATACACAGAATTAAAAGAACAACAAACCGCTGCAAGACAAATAATAAGGAACCTTGCAAAGGCTTTGGTTGCTCAAGAAGAACTGAAAGTTCTAAGAAAAGCTCAAGAACCTGGAAAGGTTAGAAAATTATTAGCTGGAATTCAAAACCTAGGTAGACATTTGACAAAGGATAATGCAAAATCGGCAGGAAGACAATTTCTAGGTTTGGGAGAGCAATTATTTTTAAATGCTATGTCAGATCAAGATAAGCTTGATTTTATAGATAATGGATCTAATTATCAGAAAATGGTTGTAGGGGGACTGCATTTAGCTCAACAAGGGTATAAGTTAATTAGGGATCAAAAAAGTGATTCATCTACAGCAGGTGAGGGTGGTGGTCGCGTTAAAACAGAAGTAGATGAGCTATTGGAAAATCTAGCGAATGATCCTATGAATTTTGCAGATCACTATGAGCACCTTGCAAGATTAGCAGAAGGAAATGGATCTCAGGACTTGAACGCAGCAGGTGAAGGCGGTGGTGGAGCAGGTAAGTAATAGGCTCCTTTAACATAGCAAAGACTAAGAAAGCATTCTAAATGTAGAGCTTAAAAAATCCTACTTGCCTGTGGTAAGTAGGATTTTTATATTAGGGGTAAAATGGTTTTGAAACAAAGTTAAAGGATGATATGCTAAGAGCACAATAAATCATTCAATGAGCTTTGTCTATGATAACAGCAGATCAAAAAAATTATTCAATTCAGGGGGGTGTGATGGATTCTTTTAAAGCTTCCTCTTGTTTAGCTAGTGAATCAGAGGTGAAGGACTTTGCAGAGCTACTTGCTATTGCATGTGATGATGTTGGATTAATATCCGGAAGAGCGGCCTATAACCTTTATTCTAAATTGGAGTAATCCACCAAGGGTTTACCGGCTCTTGCAGCGGGTGTAAGCCAAAAGGTAATCAATGCATGTAGGGAAAAATGTTTGAGATATCCTTCTGTCATCAAGTTACCTTACTGTTTGATGACTACTCTTCAAAAACTAGGTCTACAGAAGATTTGCTAGCCTTTTATGGTTTGCATAAACCATTAAAGGCATATTTATCGGCAGTAGGGGATCCACAATTAACGCTTGATGATGTGAATAATGCTTATTGGGGTGCAGATGTAAAAACGGCAAAGAATAAGATTCTTTCAAGGGCTTTACTACATTACCAAAGAAAAAATTACGTCTCAATGGCATTTTATGGAGGATGTAAAAGAAAAGATAGCACAAAAAGCAAAAAAGGCACAAATAGTAAATAATAGCTTAAGGAACCTACCATATTTTCTACAACCTGATTTTTTTTCAAAAGCGTAAGCCTATGCTATGAATTGTGCGGAAAAATCGGATAGTGATGAAGGTTAAAGCCAAAGCGTAGCTTTACGGCTACCGGCAGGGGCCCTACAAGGGTAGACGGATTTGATTTTTAACTTTTAACCAGAATTTCCAAATAATAACTATAACTCCTTTACAATGAGAGGGTTAATAAAAGAGTAATTTTTATTTCCAAAAGACGTTAATTATTGTATTTCTAAATCAATTACTATTTAATTATCAAAAATAAATCCTACATATATTGTAACTTGTTAATAACCATCAGTTTAAAATTTTACATTTATACATAAAACTATAGTGTTTAATTATAAAATGTGATAAACTATTAATGATTAATAATTAATTTAAGGAAAAAATCTATGTCAACATTAGCTTTAAGCAGCCCAGTAACAATTGATACAAAGCTTCCGGGAATTGATGATAAAAATGTGCAGGCTTCAAGGTCTCCACAAACTTTGAATTTAAATCCAAGGGATATAACTACAAATTTAGTGCAGGAGCTTACTAATAAACAAGCGCTGGGTAATCAGAAATTTTCTTTAGAAGGTAAGTTGGGTAAGTTAAGTGAAAATTTGAAAAATGTCGCTTATTGGATTTTATCGGTTTTTGTAGCATTTATTCCACAAATCATTTTTGCCATTCAAAAAGCTCTAGCTGAAAATAAACTACAAAAGGTAGAGGCTGAAATTATAAAAGCTGGTGAAAGCATTAAAGCGTTGAATGACCAATTGATAAAAGCTCAAGATGATGTGAAGCAAGCAGAAAAAAAAGTAAGTGAATCAAAGACGAGTATAAAAAAAGCTACGCATGTAAGTAAGGGTATTAAAAGAAAAGCATCTGATGCCGAAGATAATTACAACAACCACCAGATAAAAAGGTCAAAACTTGAAAAAAACCTTAAAGCAGCTCAATTGAAGTTAGAAAAAGCTCAAAAGATTGAAGATTTAGCTAAAAGACAACAAGAAGTTAAAGCTAGAATTGCTGCAAGACGTGATGCAGCTGCAGCTTCGAACGTTTCAAAGGTAGTTCCTCAGGTTTCTAACGAATCAGGAAGAGAAGGGATTACTAAACCTTGTGAAGCTACACAAAAGAGATGTGTAGAAGAGAATTCTCAACCTCTATATCCAGAAGAAGCGGCACAAATTAGAGGTTTTTATGCAGATCTTGATTTTGATAATGATTTTGACTCTGGTTTTGATTCAGATGATGATTTTGACTCTGATTATGATTCAGATAATGAAACGGTCTATCTTGCTAAACCTAGTGAAGAAAGAAAGAAAGCTCAGCAAGAGTTTGTGGATGCACAGGCTGCTGTTAATGTAGCTCATCAATGTGTTAGACAATTACATGATGATATGGTGCGTGCCCATGGAGAGGAAGCAGCAGCAGACATAGCTCAAGTTTCTGCACAATTAGAAGAAGAAAAGGTAAAAGCGGATTTACAAGCATATATAGAAAGGAAGGAAAGCTTGAGAGCGGGGCTTGAAAGACTTAGAAATAAAAGAGCAAGTGTTGGAAAGCCAGCCATGAAACCTCCAACTAAACCAATACAAGCTGTTAGAGCCCTTAGAGCCAAAAACGCTGAAGAGGGAAAACAAGTGGTTGGTGAAGCCAGAGAAAAACTTAGAAATTTGGAACTTGCAGAAGAGAAGAAGCTTTTAGATCGAGTTAAGCAACTTAACAAGAGAGCACAAGCTGAGCCATTAGCAGACGCTGAGAAACAAGCAAAAGAGATATTCGATGAATTTCTAAAGGGACAAGCAGCTGCACCGCAGGGTGGAGAAAGTGAAGTTAATGCCCCAACACTTGATGAACAACTAGCAGCTGCAAGAGAGATTGCAAAAAAACTTGAAGTTGAAAATCAAAGGAGATTAAATGAAAGAAATATTACTCCAATTGTTAAACCAGCACCTCTTTCTGAAAATGACAAAAAGGCAGTAGCAGATCGTGTTGAAAATGCTCTTCATCTTGCAGGGAAAAAAGCCGATCTTAAAAAGGCACAAAGACAAAATAATTTAAAATTAGTAGAAGCCGCGGTTAAAAAAATCCAAAACTTTGTACGTGAGTACAAAGCACTCGAAGTTGTTAAAGCAGGGGCAACAAAAGCGTTAGCAGAAGTAGCAGCAGCGGAGGAAGCAGAGGCAGAGGCAAGAAGAGCCTTATCAGATGCACAAGCAGAAGTAGCAGCAGCGGAGGAAGCAGGGGCAGGGGCAAGAAGAGCCTTAGCAGATGCAGAAGCAGAAGTAGCAGCAGCAGAGGAAGCGGGAGTGAAAGTTAACGGAAAAATAGCAGCAGAAGCAGCTGCAAAAGTTGCAAGTGCGATAGCGGAAGCAAAAGCTAAGGGAAAAGTGGCGGCAGCAGCAGCAGCAAAAGCCGGAATGACAATAGCAGAAGCAAAAGCTAAGGTAAGAGACTTAGCAGCAGAAGCTGCAAAAGTTGCAAGTACGATAGTTGAAGCAAAAGCTAAGGGAAAAGTGGCAGCAGCAGCAGCAGCAAAAGCCGGGATGACAATAGCAGAAGCAAAAGCTAAGGGAAAAGTAGCAGGAGCAGAAGCAGCTGCGGAAGCAGAAAAAAGAGCAACAGTAAAAGCAGAAGCCGCTGTAACAAAGATACAGAGATTGGTACGTGGGAAGAAAAGGCGCGATTTGGTTAATATTGCTTTGGCAAAAAGAGCTTCTCATATTCAAGCAATAGTTATGTTAGATAAAAACCACCATACTGATCTACAAAAAATGAGATTAGCATTCAATGCTCTGAGAGCACATGTTGATGCAACGAACACACTAATTCAAAGGGCTAAACGCGCATATCGTAATGGGAAGAGACGTGTTGAAGATGTAGCGCAAAGTGTAGGATCAGCGGCAGGTCGTGTAGCAACAAAGAACAATTTAGTCGCGTTTGGTAATTTTTTGTTGAACGATGTTTTATTTGAAGCTGTTCGAGAAACTCCTCTTGGTGCAGCAGGGGCTCATAGTACAACACTGGAAGGAAGTTTAGGAGCGATGGCAGGTCTAGCTGCAGCTAAATTAACAAGAGCTGCCTATAGCCAAAGTGAAAAAAGGAAAGCTAAGGAGCTACAAAAAAAACAGATTGAAGATGATATAGAGGCACGTCAAAATGTTAACTATAACAGATGCATGAAAGGTATTATTAACCCTGATGAATTTAATAGAGTACAATATGAATTAGTAGCAGAACGTATGAAGCGTTTAAAAGATCTAGAAAATTCGACCGAGGCAGGCGGAGGTGGAGCAAGTGCAGCAGCAGCTGCTCCGGAGCATAGAAGAAATTTGAATCCTCAGGCTGTTTCTCGTTTTAAATCAGGATCGAGAAGCACTAGTGGAAGTTCTTCACCTGGAAGTAATTCTGGGGCTGAGTAAGATAACGTTATGAGTTAAGAGGTTGAAAAAGCCCACCTGCCGCGCAGGTGGGCTTTTTTATGTTAATTAATTTTTCATTAAAGGTAAATTGTTTTGAAAGAAAGCCAAGGGATGGTATACTAAAAGCAAATTAAATCATTAATAGAGCTTTGTCTATGATAACAGCAGATCAAAAAAATTATTCAATTCAGGGGGGTGTGATGGATTCTTTTAAAGCTTCCTCTTGTTTAGCTAGTGAATCAGAGGTGAAGGACTTTGCAGAGCTACTTGCTATTGCAAGTGATGATGTTGGATTAATATCCGGAAGAGCGGCCTATAACCTTTATTCTAAATTGGAGTTATCCACCAAGGGTTTACCGGCTCTTGCAGTGGGTGTAAGCCAAAAGGTAATCAATGCATGTAGGGAAAAATGTTTGAGATATCCTTCTGTCATCAAGTTACCTTCTTTAATTAATCCACAAGAAAGTGTTTCTATACTTTTATTCATGTATTTGGATGAAAAGATTAGAGCTCTTGCAAGGGATTGGATAGGTGGTTTAGGGTCTTCTTCGAAACTGTTTGATGACTACTCTTCAAAAACTAGGTCTACAGAAGATTTGCTAGCCTTTTATGGTTTGCATAAACCCCTAGAGGCATATTTATCGGCAGTTGGGGATCCACAATTAACGCTTGATGATGTGAATAATGCTTATTGGGGTGCAGATGTAAAAGCGGCAAAGAATAAGATTCATTCAAGGGCTTACTATATTACCAAAGAAAAAATTACAGCTCAATGGCGTTTTATGGAGGATGTGAGAGAAAGAGCCTGTGAGGCGCTAAAAACAAGGACTCTTACTGTAAAAAAACGTAGAAATGGGCAGGGTAAAATTGTAATTGAGAAAACAGAGCGTTATGAGGCAAGTGATTCAGCTGCAAAAATGAGGGTTCTTATTAATAGAATGCAGCACTCAAATTCTGATGACTTAAAGAAGGGTATAAAGGGATTAACTTCTCTTCAAGCGATGCATAGGGGAAAAAGGGTGAGGGAAGCTTGGCTCACAGATGCCTATAAACAGGGAAAAAATGAGGTTTTAAGTGTAGAAGATGTCGCTTGGTTGAATGCAAAAAAGATGCATGAACAAGCAAAGCTTGAGCAAGATAGGTTTTTAACCATTTTTGAAAGTGCAAAAAAGGGGATTGAGTGTGTTCATACTGTAAAAAGTAAGACACTTCAGGAGGTTGTTGAGCTAAAAAATACGCAAAAGACATTTTTGCATTTTCTTTTGTCATTTTTAACTTTGGGTATTGTGGCTTTATACAGACATGTAATTTGTCATAATCTTGAGAACGATATTGAAAATTCTTCCATTACTTTGGACCTTGCTGTTAAGTATAAGGATGAGTGCGAGAAAAAGCTTAAAGAAGCAGAAGAGTTTGTAGAAAAAACTCATACAGATGTTACCCTGCGGTATGAAGAGTTAAAAGCTATGCATAAGGCAAAAAGAGATGCTCAAAGACAAAAAGTGATCGATCAGGCAAGTAGCAGACCCTCCCTATAACCCATCTTACATAAGGTGAGTTATTTCCTAAAAATTGCGAAGAAAAACCCCCATTGTTGCAGATTCAACACAAAGACACGGAGAGCACTAAGACACAAAGGAATGCCGCCTTAACATGGATATTTTGAGTGGGTGATATTATAGCAGGTCGAAACTAAAGTTAATTGCATTATCCTTTTTAGAGTTTGACACAAGATAGCCCACTTTAAATCTATAGCTGTTGTATATGAGCATCGATAACGTAAGGTTTGTTTGGATATAATAACCAGCATTATTAAGGTCATTATTATATACTTGACCCAAATCAGTTATTATAGGCATATGTTTACCTACGTTATTTTCCACTTGGAAAGTCCATAGTGGCGCAATCTGCACTTGTAATTTATTTACAAAACAAAGACGAGGGTCTGAAAGAGGGGTTTCGATTAAATCATTGATTGTTCTAAACGAATCTAAGATAAAATTATCCTGGTTATCCTTTCTCCAATAGTATTGGCTTCTTTGTCTATATGCGGTGGAAACAGCAAAGTAGTCATTGATCGTCCAGCCGATATTTGCGTTGAAATAATCATAGGAGTTTTCTTCAAAATTCCATCCAAATTTTGCTCCTAACTCAACTTTTGGATAGTTGAGGCAAAATTCAATATCACCTTTAGACAAGGGTTCTGTGAAACTTTTAGTTCCAAAAAACTTCATTGCTCGAAAGTTGAGAGAAAAGTTTGGTAGATCTATAGGGAATTTAGTTAGATAAATATCGTTATTTAAACCAACAATCAGCTGATTTAACTCTGCATAACCATCGTTAATACTGAAGACATATTGTCCTATATTTTTGTAAGCTCCTGGATATAGGATTGAAGTGTTAGGTTTTGAAAGGCCATTATACTGTACAAAAGGCTTAATAAAATGAGAAAGTTTCTCATAATCACCTTTAAGCTCAAGATTTGCATCGCCTCCGTAGTTGCATACGGCAAGCCATCTTGGAGAACCTGTGATATCGTTAGAATAGATGATACCGTCAAAACCGACCCTTGGTGTTAAATTAAATGGACCATACCCAAAAGGTCTATAGAGGTTTAATATAGTTGCAATACGTCCTGACTCAAAATTAGGAATAACACCCTGTAGCTCTCTTGCATAGACGTAATTTAGATACGAGGCACCATAAGTTTGTTCTAGATAGATTTTAGAATTCAAAAGTTCAGTTGGTCTATTAGCTATAGTAAGGGATGGTAATTCTTGCTTAAACCCTTGATAATCATTTATTCGAGGTCTTCCATAAAGAGTGATGTAAGCTTGGTCTGGATGGTATTTTATGTAAGCTTCAGTGCTTTCTACTGTATTAATGTCAAAAATTTGAGTTTTAAAATCATTTCTCATGAAACGATCAGAAAGCTTATCCCATTGCAGAAGGGTTTCCACTTCTTCTTCAGGTGAAACTCCCTTATACCTTCCTTGAAGACGGTATCTTAATTTCACTCTATTTGGATCTTTATCTAAGAACCAAGTGTTATATGAGACATAATTTCTAGTCTCAAAAGATATTCTGGAATCCTCTGATTTATAATCAAGGTCAATAGCTCCACCTAAACCATCATACCATTGAGGATTAGGTACTTTTTTATCTAAGAACAGAACCCTGTACTCAAGTCTTCCATACATTTGCAGTAAATCATTATCATACATCTTGTATCTTCCAATGAAAATAGGAACCTGTCCATTTTCAATACGCATTGTGTAGATAAGCGGTGGTTTTGATTTGTACTTTGGATCAAGGGTCATACCAAAGGAAGGTAACCATATAATAGGAACCCCTTCGATTTTACCAACCATTGTTTTTGCTGTAGCTTTTGTTTTACTGTTGATAGTGATTTTAGGAGAAGTGATTTCAAAAAATGGATTAACAAGAGGTGAGGCTGAGGCAAAAGCATCTTCAATTTCCAAAGAGCCATCTTCGAAAATAAATATTTTTTTACCACCAGAGATAATGTTTCCAACAGTACCCACACCATTAATAATTAATCCACGCTTTTCAGTAAAATCGTAAGAGATACTATCTCCCACAATGATATATCTTCCAAACTTGATTAATAAATTCCCCTCAGCAAACACCTTATGTTCGCCGCCTTCATTGGTGTACTCAAAATTCTTTGCGTAGATGGTGATTTCATCAGTTTTAATCACGCCGCCAGCTTCGCATTTTGCACCTTTTTCTACAAAAATTGGCTTATTTAATTGAAGGTTTATTTCATCTACGCCGCTGTAGGCATAGCAGAACAACAATAATGAAGGGATAAAATTTCTCATAGCGGAAATTATACACAATCATTGAATTGTTTTCAAAAGAACTCCTGCAAGAGGGATGCGATTTTTTTCATGACCACTGATCATGGCATCTAAAATACAGTCTAGACCTGATTTTTCCCTCGCTCCAGAAATGTTTAGAAAGGATTGAATGAGCAGATGACTTTTTTCTTCTAAGGTTAATTCATACCCTGTGATGGAAGGTTTTTTATCTTCTTTTTTTGTCGTTTTTTGAGCAATGCTCACCATTTCGTGTTTACCAAATTCTTTTAACCAAGCAGTGACTGCCTCTTTGTGCATTTCATTTTGCGTACTTTTCCAAAGGGAAAGATGACAGGCTGTTCGAATAAAAGGGGCACCTAACGATTTTGACTTTTCGATTAAGTAAGCTTTAGACTCATCATCATCAAAGTTTTCAAGTAAAGCAATGGCCGTAGGGATAAGATTATTCCGTTTTTTGGAAAAAATATCTTCAATAATTATCATAAAGGTATTTCTTGGCAGATCGATGCATTTGGAAAGAAGCTGATTTTGTATCATCATCGTTCTTCCTTGCATTGAGGGTAACATTTGAGCCTGTTCAAGGGTAGAAAGAGGGGACATTTTTAAGGCAGTAAAAGATCTACCTGGAGAGTATACCACATCTAAATAGTAAACATCTGTATCTAAAGTAATTAAATCTTTTATTACTGCGGCACAAAGGGGATCTTTTTGATCTAACATAGAGATAGCACTATTTATGCGTAGATTGTTATCATCGCTATAATAAATTTCATGTAGGGGTTTTTCTGACTTTTCGATCCTAGAAAGTAAAGATATGGCAAACAAATTATCTTTTTTTGCAAGAGAGAGGATTTCATCTTGATGATCTTTTTGCCCCATCGTATATAAGGCAAACAAAGCGGCAAGTTTTGTCTCCTCATGGGGGGATTTAGTAAGAGCTTCAAGCTTTGAGATACTGTAGGAATCATGAAAACTGCCAAGGGACGTTGCTGAGGCCTCTTGAATAATTGGGCTTGTGTGGGTTAAAGAATGCCTTAAATTTGGGATTAACTCTTCTAAGTGATAGTTTCGTGCGGCAAGAATTGTGGCAAGATTTAAATTTAGATCCTTATCACTAATCATCTGTTTCATGATGGATAAGGCATATTTAGTTCCAGCAAGGGCATAAAAGTCCACAAACATGGGATGGTAGTATTTAGGAACCATATTCATTAAAGCCTCCACCTGACCAAGAGCTGTTTCATTATGCTTTTGTACAAGGATCGAAAGGGCCTCCAGCCTTAACATGATGAAATCAGAGGAAAGACAAGATTTGATGATGATTTCAGACTGCTCTGTTTCAATATTTTTTAACAAAGATAAGGTTTTAGCTTGAACAGGGAAAAATCTGCTTTGCATGAGCTTTCCAAAATGGTGGGAAAAACAATGCTCATTTGCCACCTCTATAGC
>CAMAXK010000023.1 GCA_945862365.1 Chlamydia trachomatis | reverse complement strand
TCCCTTGACCCTGATCTTGCTAAAAAAGGTGCGCTTCATTTAGAGCTATTTAATGTATATCTAACTCTTGCAAAAACATCTGAACATAGTATCTCACTGACAAATAAAGCACGTGATCACCTCTACACCGCCCTTTCTCTTGGTGAAAGTACGATTAAATTGGAAAATAAGTTATGGCTTGCTAATTCTTATTTAAATGAACTTTTCTCAAGACCTAAAATTTTTACTACAGATGGATCTTTACCTGAAAATAAAGTTATCTTTGACAGAGCCTTTGCCCTGCTTGAAGAAATTCTCCTTGACCCTACCACAGAAAGTTTAAAGGCTATTGACAAAGAATCTACTTTCTTAGAGTGGGAAACGTTAAAGTATGCAAATCTTTTAGGAAGAAAGAAAGAATTCACCAAAAAGATACGAGTGCTTCGTTCCTTGGTAGAAAAACAATCTCATAGAAAGGATTGGAATTGGACAGCTCGTGAAGAGGCGATGTTTGAACTTGCAAAAACTTGTGAATTAACTGGTAATGAAAATGATGCTTTAGAAACTTATAATTTTATAGGCTCTATGCAAAATAAGAATAGAACATTTATTGAAGAGTACTCTAAGTTAAGCGCTCTTCGTTTAACCTTTAATACACTTCCAAAATCGTCAAAAACAGATAGCAATAGGGCGGTTTTTGAACTTCTTAGCTCTTTAAAAGATATTCAAATACAAAAAAGCCCAACTTCTGAACCGCTTCATTTAGAGGCTGCATTAGAATATGCAAAAATTCGAGCAATTATTACAAATGATAAAAACCCACATATCAAATATCTCTTTTTCTTAGGAAGAATCCGTGAAGACTTCAGCAATACTAGAGATCCAATGGTAGAAAAATACCAGAAGAATACAAATGATAGTGAGGATGCAAAAATTTTATATTCAATGTATATTAAGTTTTTAGACGCTGAATCATTACGCATGGAGGCGATGGTAAAGGCTTCGGAAAATCATATGGCTATGAGTTTAGATCTTTCTCAAAAAGCAAAGCAGCTATATACAAGCCTGCAGAAGGAATCAACAAGCGTATATCTTTCCAAGAGAGTGGAAGAAAGCTTGTACCTGTTAAAGAAAGGGTTGCTGTTTTAATTCTTTGACCCATAGGTAAATAAATGCGTCCATGGAAGGTTTACATTTTTATTCAAGCAGTAGCAAGTGTTGCCTTTTCTTTTGCCTATGCCACAGAAATATCCTCCGTTACCCCTAGAGGCGAGGAAAACTCTCTTGATGAGATCTCCACCAAAAAGTTCATTCCAAAAATCTCGCTTCATTCTTTAAGAAATGATTGTTCGCTATTTAACCACTATTTAGAATCTCATGCAGTTGCAATGCCGCTAAAGGAAAATGAACTTAAATGGACATTTTATCTTCCAAAAAAAGCGATGAATGCCCCGGTTTTTATGGAAGCAGAAAGTCTAGCCTTAGTGAAAGATCTTCTCATCCAATTACATGATTCATCCCCTCCCGAAGAAGAAGAAATTTCAATGCTTACCCCTTTTAAATCAAAGGACTTTTTAGATGATATTCTTTCTACTCTTACAAAAAGTAGAGAATATCAAGAGATAAAGGCTCTTTTTGAACCAGAGGATAACCACGCTGAAATTGATCTTCTTCAAACCTATTTAAGTAATTCATTAGAATTTAAGGTACTTTCCCATGCAAATCGCAAAGCCCTTTTATTAAAAGCAGAGGAGTTTGCCTCTTCATCCAATAAAATCATCGAGTTGACAAGCTCTCCACTTTCTAAAAAAATACACTTATCACAGCCTCAGTTAACCATATTTACCTCTGACTTTAAAGAAATTACTCTTACTGCACTTTTAAATGAACAAATCATTCCAAATCCCTCCTTTCTAAAAGAAGAGGAAAGAGTTATTGAGTTAACTCCCACCGGCCCTCCTAGAGCGATCTCATGGCAAAGCAATATCTATACTTATATCCCCCCTGAAAAAACACTCCCCTCTATTATTACTGCACCATTTTCTCTCAGAGAAAAGATTGCTGTCGGCATTATTCAAAACCAGCTCTCTACCCCTTTAAAAGAGGTAGCAAAAATTGATATTAGTAACCTGCATTTTGCCAATGTACCCTCTTTTCCTCTGATAGAACCGGGAAAAGAGATTGCATTAACCTTACTTGGCACCCCACAACCACTTTCACAAGTAAAAAGCCTCTACTCATACACTCCTGCTTTAAAAACCTCCTTAGGTATTGAAAAAAAATCTTGTTCCATCGAAAAAAAAGCCTCTTTGAAAAAAAACCAAGGCGATATTGCCTTCCAATACACCACTGTACAAACTACACCTTTAAAAGAATCAAGACCTGAGGTGACGTTTAAACCAAATCCTGATTTAATTAAAACTTCCTATCTTTCAAAAATCACATCCAATACTTCAAAAAAGGGTCTTTCTCCTTTAGGTGAAACTGAACTTTCTATGCTTGTCAAACTAAGTGATTTTCCACTTTCATCAAGTGCTTTTGGAGAAAGGGAGAAATATTACTTTATAGAAACTCTCTACGATCCTTCCTTTCCTACAAAAGTAATAAAAATTTCAGAGCTTTCAATCAATGAGCAGGTCCATAAAGCCCTTCCAGGTATTGAAACAAATATCACTGTTGCAAAATCTGTTACTTTGCCTTTTCAAGCAGATAGCTCTTCTATCCATCATTATTTTACAACCGGCGCTCTAAATAAGGTAAATGGTGATCAACTCTATACCTTAAAGAACTTTAAATCAGAAAAAATAGATGTTATTGCCTCTTCTAAACAACTCACTGAGATTTCAGATACTGTCTATGATCGTCCATGTAAAGAAATTGGAGCAATTCACCTAGAAAACGAACAAAAAAGATTGCCTAACAAGGAATTTATCTCAAATGAACACGAAGTTTATCTTACCTCTTTAAGCCTTACCAAAACGTCCCCTTTTCATCCATCTATTCAAAGTTCTGCATACTATGAAGATAAACATTTTCCTTATGCAGAGGGTCGAATTGGCCGTATGGAAAGATTCATTGAGAAAGAATCATTACTCTTTGATAAAGATTCGATTCCAAAGTATCTAGAAGAGGTGGCCACATCTTCTATTAAGCTATCCAATTTAAAAGGGACCGATGCACATGAAGATGATTTTTCTGCAAAATCTGAGCAGTTTCTCCTCCCATATGAGTATATTGTCTCCAGTGAGATCAACTCATCTATTACCCCAAAGGTAAAACAAAAGGCTCATTCTCTTGCTGTTACTTACTCAAAAGTAGATCAAAGTAGAAAAATTTCCAAACAGTTAAATGCTATCACTGCTGAAAAGGATCTTCCTTCCTCATTAGCAGCGGTCAATTTCATCCCCTCAGAAGATGTGACAATTCCAATCAATCCTATCTTCCAGGATGGTTTCGTTGCTGTGACACCAAGCTTTATCCATAATAATAAGATTGAAAATACGATTGCTTTTTCTACAAAGGGCTTTGAGGGTAAAGTAGTGTTACCAAAAATTGCTGAGATTAGTAATGAACGATCGTTCTTTCTAAATCCTATGCTATCTTTGATGGGCTCAGAAAATCTAGATATTCAATCTGATTTAATAGATGCAGCCCATGACACTAATAGGGCTAATAGAATGACCCAATATGCCCTGTTTAACTGGCCTACTTTAGATGAACTTCAAACAGATTCCTTCTCTGAAGGATTTACGTTAGATACACGTCTATTAAGCTCGACTCAAACTCATCCAAGCGACTTTGCTTGTACCTTAAAGACTTACGAAAATGATCTCCTTAACCCATTGCCTTTAGAAATTCTGTATATCTTGGACACCTCTTCCTCCATTGAACCTCATAGATTTAAAGTGTTTAAAGATGCCATCATCGGATCTATGCAGTATCTTGAGCCTGATTCAAGGTTTAATATTGCGTTTTTAGAAAATGGTAAAGTTGAGCTATTACATAAAGAAAGCGTTTCTCCATCGGCAAGCTCTCTTGGTTATGCAAAGCGATCTTTAAGAAAAAAGGAACAATCGAATAAAACTCATTTAAAAGATTTAGTCACCTTTTTAAAAGCTGAAAAGAGCAAAGCTGCCAATGATATAGCTCATCACTCTTGTATCCTTCTTTCCGATGGAAATCTTGCGCATAATATCCGCTTGGATCAAGATGTCTTAGAGAGTTTAACAGCGATTGATTCGGGCAATTTCTCTATGTATACAGCATCAGTTAGCGATAAAAACAATAAAGCCATGCTTTCTTTACTAGCTAAAATCAATCATGGATTTTCTCTCTACACAAAAACCCACTCCTCTTTCCCTCGAAAATTTGCTATGATGCTCAAACATATCAAACGGCCTCTTCTTCATGATATCCACATCTCTTTCCCTGATAGCGATCAAACAAAAAGCTACTTTAATGACCAAATTGCTCCCATTTTGCTTGCAGATAAGACCTTTACTTTTTACGGCAATACCGAATCCAAAGAAAAGGCAAGGGTCTTTATTCAAGGAAAATCTGGAGATCGATGGATAAATATTTTAAAAGAGCTTCCGGTAGGTACTGCCCGAAAAGCTCGCTTTGCGGCCCATCAAAAACTTGCCGGGCAAAAAAGTCTTCTTTCCTTGTATTCCTTCTTAACTACTAAGGATGAAAAGTATCTCATTGAAGCAAAAGATTTTGCAGAAGATGATTAATGATCTTGCTCTTCAGAAGATAGAGTGATTTTTGAAGCTTTATTCTTCATAGACTGAGATAATGCCCCACCAGCAATTAATCCTACAAATGCAAATATGATGGCAGGGATAAATATCCCAATGATCATAAGTACTGTACCTGTAACAATTAACATCACTTTTTCACGGTAGACAAAATCAAGAGCTTTGGATAGTAAATTCATCATTGAATTCGGGATTACAGCACCTGTAATGGCAAAAATCATTGAAAGTAAAATCGCCCAAAACTTCATTGATGGTCCCCAAACAAGGGTAAATATCGCAGTAAGAAAAAATATGACAGCAAGACCTATTTCTGATGCATATTGTTTGGCTTTTCCCTCTAATTCTGAAACAGTAAAGCCTTTTTTTCCTTTAGTATCTTCGTTACTTCCCATTTTTTCCCCTATTTAATTCATAATAATATGAAATAATTTTATATGATTCTTTAAATCACTATTTAATTAATTATTGTATTAATGGCAATGTCAATTTATCCTTTATAAAGATTTACATTAAAAAAGAAGACAAGTATACTAAGTACCACTTAATAATTAAGCCGGATCTATATGATCATCAGTGGAATACCTTTTAGATTATGGGAAAAAGTCATCCGTTTTGGGACTGCTTTTTTTTTCATTACCACTCTTATTTCCCCTTTTCTTATCTTGATACTCTATTTTTTTGAGGCTGATTTTGACCTTTCCTTTGGGAAAAAGAGTCAAAAAAATCCTTTTGAGAAGAAGTATTCAAAGTCCAAAGTGACCTTAAGCACTAACAAAGATTTTTTGGAAAAGCAAAATAACGTCTATGTCCCTATTCCTGACCTTGAATCAACTATTATGTTTATAGACTATAACTATAGACCTGATAAACAAGGGTCTAGCGCAGATACCATTTTACTTTCGATTGGAAATAAGACGTTACTTACCAAAGAACGAGCCTGTATCTACCTAGATTGCAGCGATCCATCAAACATTAAATTTAGCGCCCAAAAAACGCCATTTTCTCTTACTCCTATTTCACTAAAAGGAAATGGATTAGAGCTTAATTTTGAATTATGCTACCTAAATAAAAGCAATGAACCGATCTATAAAACCTCTAGTAAAGTTCTTCTTGAAAAAAGCTCTAAGAATAAATCTTTACTTTCCTCTGAGGCAAAAGCAGCACTAAAGAGTCTTGAAAGTGCTAAGTCATTTAAAGAAGATGCTTTACTTTCGATGATGGGCGGAAAGCTTTATGAACAAGCAAAACATTGTCCAAGAATTCAATTTGGCGGGAAAATTGCCACCCCCTTTACTTATGTTAAAGAAAGGGAGAGCTTTTGTTTTGAAAATAATAACTGGGTTAAAACCTCTACCAACACTGCTCACAAACCTCTATTTGTAGTTAAATCCATAAAAAATAATCAAATAGAAGGGATTTTTTGGAATGAATCAGGATTTTTTGAAAAAAATATGACCATCACCTCTCCCCCTACCTCAAAATCCACCCTTTCAAGCTTTACTTTTGAAAAAATCTACAAGAGAAATAATGAATCAGTCATCGTGCAAATTAATGGTAAAACTCTTATTTTAAAAACCCATGATTGGCTTTCTAAAAAGGATAATTCATGGAATCATGTGGTACATCTAAATGATTTTAACGATATTATTGAAGGCAAATCTCTAAAAGAGCTATTAATTTTTGAAAAAATAGAGCGAGAAAAAGAAAAAGAATTTTTTGTAGGCTACCTATTTGACGCCTGCAGACAAGAGTTTCGAAAACTTCAGATTCCTCTTACTCAAAAAGAATCTCTTCTTTATACTAAATGAAGGTTATTTATAGGTATAAATTGATTAAACATTTTACTTTCACAGCTTTTTCTCTCTTGCTTGCGATAAAAGGCTTTGCCTATACTATTGAAGAGAAAAAACAAGCACTTGTAGATAAACAAAATAATCTTGAATTCATTGATTATTCTCAAAAAAATGATGAAATAGGCGCTTTATATAAAGAGCTAGAAGAAAAATATAGTTCATCAGCAGCCTTACTTACTGAAAATTCAGATGAGGCCACATTCTCTATCCTTACTTCAGAGATTCAAGAGCTTAAAAATGAAATTTCTGCTATAGAAACTGCCTGGAAAGAAGCCCAGGCCGAAGATTATAATAAAGATGACGACAATTTTGGCATCTGGGAGCTTGGCGAAATTACCATTTCAAAATTAATGGTAGAATATGGAAGCTCTGAATCCTTATATGTAATCCCTCCAGAGGTAGCTAGTTTAAAACTTTCTTTACACTGTTTACTCACCATTCCAAAAGAAAGTTGGCCAAAAATGATCGACCTTATCTTAACGCACAACAATATTGGTGTAAAAAAATTAAACCCTTTTGTTAAGCAGCTCTATCTTTTAAAAGAAGACTATACAAATGTAGATACGGTAACCTCTGATATTAAACATCTTGAACTAATCAGTGATACATCAAGGGTGATTTTTATCTATTCGCCTCCTGTAGAAAATATTAAAACTGCCTTTTATTTTTTAGATAAGTTTAAAAATGTAAAAACTACTTATGTCTATCAGGTGGGCTCAAAGATTGCCATAGTGGGCTTAGTCAAAGATGTCCAAACTCTTGTTGCTCTTGCTGAAAATGTATGGGATGAGCATGATCAAAGAATTTCAAAAATTATATCCCCACAAAAGATTTCACCAGATGATGCGGTTAAATTACTAAAATCTTATTTTGGTGGGTTAACCGATTATTCAAAGCCGATGATGTCTATGAAAGGAGGCAATGGTCTTTCTGCCTTCACCTTAAAAGGGGAAAATTCGTTAGTATTAATTGGATCTAAAGAGATTGTAGAGCAAGCTGAGACGATATTAAGACAAACTGAGGCTGGAGTCAATGATCCAAGTGAAGTGACCTTATACTGGCATACTTGCAATCATAGCAAGCCAGTAGAAGTGGCTGAAATTTTATCCAAAGTATATGACTCATTAATTTCTTTTTCTATATCTGAATCAAAAGGGGGCTCAGGGACTAGCTCAAATGAATTTACCCCACCTTCTCCAGGAGGTCCTTATCCTTACCCACAACCTTCCTCTTCACAAGGGTCAGAGAAAAATTCCAAAATAGACAAAAAAGATAGCAAAGAGCACTTTTTTCCATTTCCTGCCTCCTCTTCTATCTTGATGGTAGTGAGAAAAGATACTCTTTCTAGAATCAAAGATGTGCTTAAAAAATTAGATACTCCAAAAAAGATGGTAGAGATTGAAGTACTGCTTTGTGAAAGAAAAATTGGAAACACAGCAAATAGTGGGGTCAATCTTTTAAAACTTGCAGATGCAGCAAGCGGTTTAACGACTAATAAAATTGCTTACGATGCACCTTCAGCATCTCATGGTATTTTAAGTTTTCTTTTTAGCAGGGGCAAAGATTCAGAAAGACATATCCCAGCCATGGATATAGGCTATAGCTTCCTTCTTTCTCAAGAAGACATTGTAGTTACAGCATCTCCATCAACTACTACCTTAAATCAAATGTCAACAACCATAGCTGTCACTGACCAAATCTCCATTAATAATGGGGCGGTGATCTCTGGAGACCATGATAAAAAGGTAAACTCTTATACACGAGAGGATTATGGTATTACTGTTACAATTACTCCAACTATTCATGATGAAGGGATAGATAACCCGAATGGAGAACTTTTCATTACCCTTGAAAATGATATAAGTTTTGATACAATTGGATCCTCTGATAATGATCGCCCTTCTGTACATAAAAAGCACATTACTAACACTGTGAGAATTCCAGATGGTCAGACAGTGATTATTGGGGGCTTAAGGTCTACTACAAACATTGAAAAAAGTTCAAAAATACCTTTCCTTGGCGAAATCCCAGGTTTTGCAAAAATTTTTGGAACCAATTCCACCGTTACAAACAATACAGAAATGTTCATCTTCATCAAACCAAAAGTGATTGTTGATCCATCCACTGACTTACTACGTATCAGAGAGGCGCGCCTAAAAAGACGTCCAGGGGACACAGAAATGCTTCTTGGAAAGATTAATGAATCCAGAAGATGTGAAGAAAAATACCGTTTTCAAGATAGCGTGAATTTACTCTTTGGTAGTGGGAATTCTTATGAACAAACCTTATAGTCTAACAAATGAGAAAGCTGAAGAATGGGCAAAGGCCATAGGTCTTGACTTTATCACTGATTTTTCAAATTTTGACTATATTGTAGAAAAAAAGATTCTTCTTCCTTATACCTTTGTACAAAAACATCACATTTTACCCCTTTCTTATGAAAACGGATTTGTGATCATAGCAGTAGCTGATCCTTACAAATTAGATGCAATCAAAGAAGCCAGATTCATTTTAAGACATCCTGTAAAAGAAGTATTATCCACAAAAGAGCTCATCCAATCACAGATGGAAGATCTTTATCTTACAGGGGGCTCTTCGGTAAGCGAAGACTCAAAAAATGAAGCTTATATCGATTTAAATCCAGAGCTTCTTTCTGACACAAGCGAGTATGATTTATTAGACAATACAGAAAATGCCTCCGTAATTTCTATTTTAAATAAAATTTTAATTGAAGCGTTAAAAAGCAATGCCTCTGATATTCATTTTGAACCCTTAGATAAAGTTCTTTGTGTAAAATTTCGTGTAGATGGAATTTTATTTGAAAAACACACCCTTCCAAAATCAATGGAAAGCCAAATTATATCAAGGCTTAAGGTGCAAGCTGAGCTTGATATTGCTGAATCTAGAATGCCTCAAGATGGTAGAATTAAACTTAAAATGGGTGGTCGTGATATTGATTTTCGATTAAGTACTGTGCCCGTTATTTTTGGAGAGCGTATTGTTCTACGTATTTCAGATAACTCTAATGTTTTATTAGGTCTTGATAATCTTGACTTAAGAGAGGATTTTCTTCGCTGCTTACGAGAAGATATTGGCAAAAAGCAAGGGATTATCCTTGTTACTGGCCCTACAGGAAGTGGAAAAACACGAACTCTTTATTCAGCGTTATCAGAAATTGCTGGTGGAGAATTAAATATAATGACCATTGAAGATCCTGTAGAAAATAAGCTTAAAAACCTTGCACAAATTAACGTAAATCAAAAGCGGGGTCTTACTTTTGCAAAAGGGTTAAAGCACATTCTACGACAAGATCCCGATGTGATTATGATTGGTGAGATCAGGGATAAAGAGACAGTAAGTATAGCAATTGAAGCCTCCCTTACCGGTCATTTGGTATTTGCCACCCTTCACACCAACGATGCCCCATCAACGATTGTTCGACTCACCGATATGGGGGTTGAACCCTACCTTATCTCTTCTTCTTTAATTTCTGTCTGCTCACAAAGATTGGTACGAAAACTTTGTCTATCTTGTGGAGGAAAAGAAGGGAAGAAAGAGCATTGCCCTGAATGTAGCGGCTCTGGCTTTAAAGGAAGGCGGGGTATTTATGAGTACTTAAGAATCACCCCTGCCATTAAAAGAGCGATCACTTCCACCTCTGATGCGATGAAGTTAACTAACATTGCCTTAGAAGAAGGGATGCAAACCCTTTATCAAGATGGAATGAAATATGTTGAGGAAGGAATTACTACTGAAGAAGAGATAAAACGAGTCACCTCTGCACTAAAAGGAGAATAGATGACCTTATTTCGTTATAAAGTACTTAATGATCGATCTTCCCGAAGATATCACTATATTGACGCTGAAAATTTGCTTATGGCAAAAAAGCGGCTCAACGAACTAAAGATACTTGCCTCTAAACTTTCCCCTTACGAATCGTTTAGAGAAAAATTTGAAATTAGCACCAAAACACTCCTTTATTTTACAAAAGATCTTTACTACCTTCTGCACTCAAATCTTCCTTTATATGAAAGTTTACTTACAATAAAAGATAAATATAAACAGGATAAAATCTATCCTATGATTTTAGATATTACCGATTGTGTAAAGCATGGTAAATCTTTTTCCTCAATCCTCTCTGAATATAAGAAATCTTTTTCCTCTATTTATGTTTCCATGATCAAGTCAGCGGAAAAAAGTGGCAGATTAGATAAAGCCTTTTTAGAATTATCCATTATGATAGAAACAAACCAAAGCTGGCAAAAAAAAATTAGAGATACGCTTCTTTACCCTGCCTTTCTCCTTTGCTTTTCTTTAGTCATTTTATTGGGCCTCTTTCTCTTTATTATCCCCTCTATGGCTGAACTTTTTGAAGATCGAACTCTTCATCCCCTTACCTTTGTTGTTCTGACCATCAGTAACTGGATGTGCAGCCATCTATATCTTCTAGGTTCTATTTTTACTCTAAATATTGCAGCTATAGTTACTTGCATAAACAATGCTAAAATAAAAAAATACATGCAATCATTTTTTTATAAACTCCCTGTTCTAAAGGATCTTGCTACTAAAATAGCCATCGTTAGATTTACCACAAGTTTATACAATTTACTAGAAAGTACAGTCCCAATTTTAGAAGCCCTAACTCTAGCTGGGGGGACATTAAAGCATCCTTATCTAGAACAAGATGTTGCAAAAATCATAGAAAAAGTACGTGGAGGAGAAAAATTTTCAAAAGCAGTAGAAATTTCTACCTTTTTTCCCACTATAGTTTCAAAAATGCTCTCCACAGGTGAGCATTCAGGTTCCTTAGCCCCAATTTTAAAGCATATCAGCGCATTATTTCACGAAGAAGTAAAGACAGCACTTGAAAAATTTACCGCTTTGTTGCAACCTATACTATTATTACTCATCGGGATCATTGTTGGTGTTGTTTTACTCGCCGTACTGATCCCTTTAACAGATGTTTCAAGTTTACTATAGGATTATTTAATTATGAAAATAAAAAGAAAAAGCCCACTTACAATTATTGAGGTAATGATTGTTATATTCATTATTTCTATTGTTGGAGGTGTTATGACTCATAATATGAAAGGAAGTCTTGTAAAAGGGCGTGCTTTTAAAACAGAGACAGCCTCAAGAGAAGCTTATGATATTTTATCTCTAGAGCTTGCCTCTGGAACCCCCTTAGACGATATTCTTACAAATCCCGCCTCTGTTTTAACTCAGTCAGGTCTAGTAAAAAATCCAAAAAAACTTTTACAAGATGGTTGGGGTAAAGATTTCCAAATAGTAAAATTAGGTGAGGGAGACTTTGTCCTATATTCAGAAAAGTGGATTGACTACCTTGTGACAGATAAAAAAATGCAGGCCCCAGAAATTGAAGAAAACTACCCTTGGGCTTACAACTCTTCCATCATAGGTGCTGTTGAAAACCCTTCGTAAACAAAGATTTACACTTATTGAAGTGTTTATCTGCTTAGCGCTTTTATTAACGCTCACATCTACCTTTGCCTATTTAGGGTATGATACAGTAAAAGAATTCCGTAAAAGGAATGGAAGGGCCAGTTTTAGAGACTATCTGTTATTCCTTCATCATGAAAACGCATTAGTAGAAAATAATTTAATGGTGCTTCTTGTTCAAAAGGGTGAAACCATTGAGGTATCTCTTGGGGGCAATACCAAAGGTCTAAATATTAAGACAAAGCAAAGAAACTTCTATGTGGGGAATTTGTTCAAAGATGGAGAAATTTACGCACTTAAGATCACACCTCAAGCCTTTCCATCTGATGCTTACCTTACCACATGGATCGCAAAAAATGACTGCACCTATCAATTCTACATCGATTAACTAATTTTCATCCCCACTTAAGGTAAATGCTTTTCGTTCCACTTGTTTATCTGCATCGTAGAATTGAAAAAGCTTAGCCCTACCATCATCGTAGTATTTATTAAATATGCCATGCTTTAATCCCTCTTTATACTGAGCTTCAAAAATGAGGATGCCATTTTCATTATAAGATTTTGATAAACCATGTAGTTTTCCCTCATGATACTCTTTTACATGTTGTATCTTTCCATCATGAAAGTATGAGATCTCTTCGCCCTCAGGAAGCCCATTTTTTATAGCGATAATTTTATGCAAGCTCCCATCTTTAAAAAAGTCTTTAAGCTCTCCTTCTAAAATACCGTTTGCAAATAGTGCCTCTCTTGCAAGATTCCCCTCAGGGTCATAATATAAAGCTTTTCCAACAATTAACCCATCTTTCATAGTATATTGCTCACAAAGTTTACCATTCATATGGTATTTCTTTACCTCTCCATCAATTAACCCATTTTTGCAAACTGTTTCAAGGTAAACAACTTTCCCATGTTTAGGGTGAATAGGATAGTAAACTTTGAAATTCCCTTCTCTTTGTCCATTAACAAAGTTTGACTCTGTATAAGAGCCATTTTTTGATTTAAAGATAAGCTCTCCATGGACTCTACCATCAACATATGTTGCTTGTTCAACAATTTCATCATCTTCATTTTTAATCTGCTTAAGACCGTTCATTAGATCATTCTTATAGGTAATTAAACTCTGCACCTCTCCATTAGAAAAATAGATCCTTTGCTCCCCATCTCTTTGTCCAAGTTCATTATAGTTTTCTACAACAGCAATATTTCCCTCTTCGGAATCAAAATATTGTTTTTGCTCTCCTACAAATTTTCCAAGTACATAATTTTTTTCAAAAGCCCTTCTCTTATTTTTGTAAAATCCAATCACTTTCCCATCTATTAGCCCATCTTTAAAGCTATGCGTTGTACAAAGAGATCCATCCATATAGTTTTGAAGATAAGTCCCACATGGAACACCAGCTGCAAAATGCTCTCGAGTAAATATAATGTCCTTTTCAAAGTATTTTACAACCTCTCCTTCTAACAATCCATCCACATAATTAGCAGAATACTGAACTGCACCGTCTTCAAAATATCTTAGGCATACTCCATTAAACTTTCCATTTTTGTATTCGGCTTTTGTTTTAATCACCCCATTATCATAATAGTCAGTAACCACTCCATCAATCTTCCCATCAAGGTGAAATAATGTAGAGCAAAGTTGGCCATTTTTATTCCAACTAAAAGATTCGCCATCTAAAACTCCATCTTTATAGAACTCCTTTCTCTCTGCCACGCCATTATCAAACCAAGTTTCAAGTATGCCTACAATTTTCCCCTCTTGATAGAAAATATTTAGTTTTTTTACCCCATTTGGATAAAACTCTTCAACAAGACCATGAAGGAGACCGTCTTTAAAATAATAGGATTCCTTAAGCGATCCATTATCGAAAAATGTTTTGTATTCTTTATCGTACTTATCCCCTTGCTTAAAAAATTTGGCAATAAGGATCCCCTTATCATTATACTGAGTGATATAGTCTAGCAATTTTCCATTCTTATCATACTCTGCTCTATATAGTTGCTGCCCTGACTCAGTATTTCTATAATGATGACCTATAGGAATGCCTTGACTAAACTCTCCACCACCAAGTATTTCTCCACTTCGAGCATATTCCAAGCACTTGCCCTCTAATAACCCATCGACAAAAACTTGATGACCTTCCTTATTTCCATTTTCAAAATATACGACTTGATCCCCATGCTTTTTACCAAGGAGATAATGCTGTATAGAATGTAATAGGCCATCTTCAGAGTATTCAATAACAGCTGCCTTTGTCTCTGTATCATTTAATAGACCATTTTGATAATAAGTATAAGTCTCAATCACCCCTGATTCATACCATGAGATTCCTTCTCCATGCAGTTTACCATTCACATAAGGCTTTTTACTCTTCCGTTTACCTGTAGAATAATAGGTCCAAAGCTCCCCTTCTAATTTACCATCGACATAAAAACCTTCAGATTTTTTTTCATGTGTTGGAAAATACTCAATAAATCGACCAGACAATATTCCATTTCTATAATTTGTAACTTTTTCTTCCTTCCCATCATCAAAATATTCAATACACAAACCATCTAAAAGACCTTGAGTATACTCTTTTACAGAGGCAACAACGTTTCTACTTAAAAATGAAACAGATGTTCCATGAGGTACAATTTCTCTCTTTCCATCCCTTTCAATTTCGGTCACATCTTCTTCAAGCAACAAGGCAGTTGTTTCAGAAAAAACATATCGTTTAACAACAACATCTTTACCATTAACAACTTCTGAAAATTCGACCACTTGATCAAAGCCAGAATCATACCTCTTTACTACAGTTGTTTTCCATTCAGGCTGCCTTTCCTTTAAAGGATGTTTTAACTGAAACTCTCCAAATAAAGTAGAAAAATTAAGGGTGATCATCAGTAGTAGTATATAGTTCTTAAGCGACATGGTTATCCCCTCTATTTCATTTAGTTAATTTTGCATGAATGGTACGAAGTACTCTGCTGTTTCCTGGCTCTTTATCTTTCTTTTCATTTAAATAGCTCACTAACTTCTCTTTTGTAAGCGCTGCCTTTTCATTATACCCCAAAGCTTCCTCAAGTAGAAATACTCTATAAAGATGATAAGTATAAAGCACTGGGTAATCTACACTTAACTTTTCGTTTTCTAAAAGAGCAATACATCTTTCATAAGCAACTTCAAACTCTTTTTTCTCAATGCCTAAAGATCCAAGGGTGAAATTTTTAACAATTACATCTTCTACTGGTAATCGTTGATGGATATCGTTTAAAAGTTTGTCCACTTTATCTATATTAGACTCTTGCAAATAAGCTTCGATAAATAAATCATCAAATAGGGGTCTTAAATTAATAAAGGAAAGCAGTTTACTTTCGGTTTTTTCTGTTGAAATCCTAGATCCATTTCTCATATTATTTTCAAGCGAATACATATAGTTATATTCTTTTCCGAAATTAGATTTTTGTGGATGAAATTTTGACATTCCAAAAGCTGCTAAACCAACAAATGCTAAAAAAGTAACAATGGGCATTTTCCACTGAAATAAAATGATTTTCAAAGGGAAGTGAAATTTCTCTCGATCATGATTCATGTAAACCTTCTTTCTGAAAGAGGGATTATATGAATTAGAAAATATACAATCAATCTAAAAACTGTTTGGATTGCGGCCACACTTTTTAAAAAGTAAAAGTGAGATTTCAGTAGGAGTGGGTTGGTTTAATGGTTTGATTAACTGCTTTATCTGTAGTAAATCATGCCCTCGCATTAGATTAATATAGCTTTCACGATTTCTATTATGAAATGGTACAACAGTATTTTCATTTTTATCCTGAGCAAAAGAATCTGCAATCAATAACCATTTACAGCGCATTCTTCTCAGCAAATCATGAATGCTTTCATCATTTAATTCATTAAACACTCTAGAGGCTAGACAAAGATCTGCAGAATAGACTATTTCTTTTGGTTTTTCAAAACGGTAATTAAAATGCTTTGATCTTGCTCTTTCAATACACCTTTCATCAATATCTAACCCTAAGTAGCCACTTTCCCCAAATATCCTACAAAGATCTCCCTCGCCACAGCCAAAGTCAATCACGTCGGCAATAGAAAGATCGGCGACAATGTTTTTTATTAATCCTGAAAACTCATCCACTTTTAAATGGCTATTTGAATAAGGGATGGTTTCCATCCATTCACCCACTCTTCTTATCTCAGTCATACTGCCTCCAAAAGTGGAAAAAAACACAAAAGCCAATATCTTGCAAGAACTATTATAAACTATGTAGAATCTTTCGATGACCTGATGAAAAGGGGTATTCTTTTAACAATGACTTTTCAACGAAAAAGCAGTCTTTAGGAATAGTCTCTATAAATTTTACTCTACATTGAAAAGGAAAAAGGGTAGATTTATATTTTGTAAAGTGGTGAACAACCACTTTTAAAGGTTTTACACCATCAACTGTAAGATTATATTCATTTTGAGCACTTTCAACTACTTGTTCAAAGGGATCTCCATTTTTATCCCAGTAAGGAAATTCATAAAGCCCTTTCATCACCCCTTCTTGCCCCTTTTTAATAAGAATATGGGTAGAGGTCTCTAATATACCCACCACTCTTTCAATGTGTATGGTTTTTTCTCTTTGCTTTCTAATTGGAAGCACTTCTGTCAACCCTTCTAGGTAAGCTTTGCATCCGCCACTTAATGGACACCTTTCACATTCTGGTTTTCTTGCACAAACGGTAGCGCCCAGTTCAATTAAACCTTCAAAAATATCACTGCTATCTTTTTTTGGTAAAAATCGATCTAAAAGTATATTTAAGGGGCCCTCTTTTTCAATGGTTTCTTTATGCCCATAAAATCGTGCTAATACTTTTTTAATATTTCCATCTGCCCCAATCACTCTTTTACCAAAAGCAAAGTGAGATATTGCAGCTGCGGTATAAGGGCCAATTCCCTTGAAGGATAAAATGCTATCTAAGTCTGAGGGGAAGACCCCATCAAACTTTTGAACCACAACTTTTGCAACCTGCAACAGATTCCGTGCTCGACTATAATATCCTAGCCCTTCCCAAAGCTTTATCACCTCTTCCTCTGATGCTTTTGCAAGACTTTCAAAATCAGGAA
>CAMAXK010000022.1 GCA_945862365.1 Chlamydia trachomatis | reverse complement strand
AACTTGAGATTGCAAGGGCTATTGATGATTTTAATAAATATAATCTTGTAGATGTGATGATTGTAGGACGTGGTGGTGGATCCTTAGAAGATCTATTTTGTTTTAATGAGCGGGTAGTTGCCGACGCTATTTTTGCCTCGAAAATCCCCATTATTTCTGCCTGTGGTCATGAAACTGATTTTACCATTGCTGACTTTGTAGCCGATGTTCGAGCCCCCACCCCTTCTGCGGCTGCAGAACTTGTTGTAGTTGATAAACAAGCAGTGCAAATAGCTCTTGAAAAAGTTAAACATGGGATTGTAAGAGGGGCGCATTCAAAACTTCGTATCTACAAAGAAGCTTTGTCCAAGATGGAGGGATCAAGGTACTTTGTCTCCCCTTATTCGATGCTGTCGATATTTATTCAAAATATGGATAATTTATCCACAGATATCGATACTGCCATTGCAAGACAAATCACCCTTAAAAAGGCAATGACTGGAGAAAAGCGAAAAACTCTTTATCTATTTTCTCCGCAATCGAGGGTGGAAAATGCAAAATTAAAGGTAAAAGCCCTTAAAGAGCATCTATCTTCAGTAAATCCAAAAAATATTTTAGGAAAAGGTTACTCATTGATTTTTAGAGAAGGAAATAATGAATTAATCAGCTCCACCAAACAACTACAAAATGATGAGAGCATAGTCATCCAGCTGCATGACGGAAAGGCTGCAGCATCCATCAAAACCCTAAAGGAAATATAAACAGTATGACAAAAGAAACCACATTTGAAGAAGCTTACGCAAGACTTGAAGAGATTTTAGATAAAATCAATCTTGGAGAGATCTCTTTGGATAAATCCATCACCTTATATGAGGAAGCCGATAAGCTTATTAAGCACTGTAATACAAAAATTGATGCTGCAGAAAGACGCATTACTACCTTAATGAAAAATAGGGAAAAAGAATTAATCACCGATGAAGATGGCAACCCTGTTGAAAAAGATTTCATCCACGAAAAAGAGCACCACCTGGATTCTTAATCTTCTAATAGCAAATAAAATAGATACATACAAAAAGAGTTCTAGTAAAATTGCATTCTACATGCTAAGAGTGAAGAAAAGTGAGCTATTGTTAAGATGAAGATAGGGATATGTCCAAGTTCTAAAAAAGCACCAGCAAAAAATTTTGTTATGCCTATTGTGGAATATTTACACCGCAATAACGTTGAAGTATTTATTGATGAAGAGGTTAAAGGTCATTTTACCCTTCCTTTAATTGAAAAAACCACACAGATCGATCTTTTTATCACCCTAGGAGGCGATGGCACTTTGTTGTACTTTGTCGATAAGTATAGCTACCGCGACAGTCCAAAATTTACAGCAATAAACTTTGGCTCTCTAGGGTTTATGGCAGATATCAGGATAGAGGAATTTGAGGGGTATCTTAGTGATATTGTAAGCAAAAACTGGAAAAGTCATGATAGGCTGATGATTGAGGCGATTTCTTCAACAGGAGCTACCTTTCAAGCGGTAAATGATGTTGTGCTCCATAGAGGCGGGATCAAAAGCATGGTAGATCTTGAAGTAACTATCGACGGTTTGTATTTTAACACCTTTGAATCAGATGGGCTCATTATCTCTACTCCAACAGGATCAACTGCCTACTCCCTTGCTGCAGGGGGGCCTATCATGTATCCATCCCTTAAAGCTCTTGCCATCACACCAATATGTCCCCATACTCTCACCACTCGTCCCTTTATCGTCCCTGACACCTCGTTAATAGAAATACGTTCCATATCAGAGGATCAGGCAATTACTGTTACAATGGATGGGCTTGCCTCATTTGACTTAAATCCAAAAGAGACCGCCACAATAAAGCTTAGCAAAAAAGTATTCACGTTGATAAGCTTTCCAAATAAAGATAACTCCTTCTACTCCACCCTAAGAAAGAAACTTGGGTGGAAAGGGAGCAATACCATTTATAAACCCACTTATTTTTAATATGAGTGATCTGTAAGCCGTGTCTTACCTCTAAAGATGGTGTATAATATCCCCCCATAAAGGAAAACAAGAGGCAGTCCTGTTGCAGCAATTACAAGCGTTACAATCAAAGTAGTTCTTTGAGCCGCTGAATTATAGATGGTGAGAGTATTTTGAGCATAGTTTAAAGACGAAGGTATCAAGTTTGGAAAAGTGCCGATTAAGGCAAGAGAGAAAAGCAAGGTAATAGTGAGCATCGAGAATAAAAAGCTATAGCCATAGCGTTTCACACTAATCATAAATGGGATCATTCCCATGCAGATAGCAAGTAATACTGGGACAAAAAATAAAGCTTTATAAACTAGAAAAACACTTGTAACTTGAGGTAGTTGTAACCAGGTCCAAATGGTCGCCCCTATAAAAAATAGAAAAAAGGCAGGTGTAGTTACTCTTGCAAACTGATGAAGCTTTTGTTGAAGTTTTCCTTCTGTTTTCATCAATAAAAAGAGATTTCCATGCATAGTAAATAGGGAGATGGCAAAAAAACCCATAAAAGTGGCATAAAGACTAAAGTTTTGCGCAAATGAGAAATAGAGCTCTCTATTTTGATCTAAAGGTACACCGATGAGTAAATTGCCAAGCAATACCCCAGAAGAAAATGTAATCACTATACTACCTACCCAGAAGATAGCATCCCAAAAATAGCGCCAAGTTAAAGACTCTTCTTTGGATCGAAACTCAATGGCTACGGCTCGTAAAATAAACCCTAGAAGCATGAGCATAATAAGAAGGTAAAAGCCTGATAATATAATTGCATAAACATCTGGGAATGCAATTAATAAAGATCCAACAATAGCAATCAACCAAACCTCGTTTCCATCCCAAAAAGGGCCGATAGAATTTAGAAAAATACGTCGATGTTTATCCTCTCCAGCAAAAATCTGAAGCATACCCACCCCTAAATCAAAACCATCTAATACTACATAAAGAACTACGGATGCTCCCACAATTAGATAGCATAATAGTTGCATTAACTCTGTTGACATACTTCCCTCTTTATTTGTTTAATTCCAAAAATGGATCTCTATAAGTGTTGCTATTATCTTGTGCATCATCAAAGATCGGCCCTTTTTGAATCTTTTTATTTAAAAGGTAGACAAATAGCACACCCATTAAAATGTACATAAAGGTAAACATGATCAATGATGCGATCACATCTGATCTGCTTATTACACGAGATACACCCTCAGATGTCCTTAACACCCCTTGAACGATCCAAGGCTGTCTTCCACACTCTGCTGTGAACCAGCCGGCAAGGTTAGCAATATAAGGAAACATGATCGAATAGACCGAAAACCACAAAAACCAACGTCTTTTTCCCAAATCCTTTCTAAACAGTATACCTAACATAGCCACTAAGGTCATTGCTCCCCAGCAATAAATCATCATATGGTAGGAATAAAAAACAGTAGGTACATGTGGCCAATCTTCTTTAGGAAACTCATTTAATCCAGGCACTGCTTGATGAAGATTATGATAGGCTAAAAAGCTTAGCGCTGAAGGAATGGATATTCCATATACCTTTTCATTTTTCATATCAACTAGTCCAATTAATGAGATGGGAGTGTTGGGTCTTGTTTCAAAAATCCCCTCTAACGCAGCAAATTTAACAGGCTGATCCCTTACCACACCTCTGGCAGAACTATCTGCAGACCAAAGTTGAAGCATAAGTACAATAAATGCAGCAAAAAGTGTCTTTTTTAAAACCTTTTCCCCAAACTGAGCATGCTTTTTTCGCAAAACATAATAGGCAGAAATGCTAATGACTAAAAAAATCCCCATCAACAGACAGCCCAGTAATACATGACCAAGACGGGTTAAAAAAGAGGGATTAAAATATACTTGCCAAAGATCTGTAATAACCGCCCGTTTATGAACCCCTTCCCCAATAATTTTGTATCCAGCAGGGGTTTGCATCCATGAATTTGCCATAACAATCCAAGTGGCGCTAAATGTTGCTCCAAGACCTACCAATATTGTTGCAACGTAATGTGTTGCAGGCTTAACTTTTGTCCACCCAAAAATCATAATACCTAAAAATCCTGCCTCCATAAAGAAAGCAAACACCCCTTCAGCTGCTAGCATGGATCCAAAAATATTACCTACAAATTTCGAAAACTGAGACCAATTGTTACCAAAGGCAAATAACTGAACAAAACCAGTGGCCACACCCATAGCAAAGAAAAGGCCAAAAATATTAATCAAAAACCTAGTAATCTTGTAATATTCTGTTTTTTTGGTTTTTAAGTACAACCCCTCCATGAGGATAATAATCCAAGCAAGACCTATGGTCATAGGAGGAAAAAGATAATGAAAGCTTATATTTAACGCAAACTGTAAGCGAGATAACATAGTAACGTCCATAGAAAAACAGCCCTTTACAAATTAGATAAACCCTAACTTAAAGTTTTTTCTAATTTATAACAATTATTTAATTCTCACTAGGAAGTTAAAGGCTTTCATTCCCACGCTCTTAAATCATTAAACTACTGTCGCGGCGTTCTAAAGAACTACATTCTTTAGATTTATTTTATAAATATTTCAAACTTAGCTCTTTATTTTTCTAAACCAACAGAATTTTCTACTGTTTTATAGCTGTTATTTAATAGTAAATGATCCACTAAAACAAGTGCTGCCATCGCCTCCACAATTACAGTAGCTCTAATTGCCACACATGGATCGTGTCTTACGTTAGTTTTTGGTTTAAAAAGGATGTTTTTTCCACAAGTGGTCATTGTTCTCATCTCTTTTTTAATGCTTGAGGCTGGTTTAAATGCGGCTTTAAACACAATATCATTTCCTGTGGTGATACCGGCTAAAATTCCCCCATGGTGATTTGTTAAAAACTTACCATCTTCCATTTCATCATTATGCTCAGAACCTTTCATTGTGGCTGCCTTAAATCCTGCACCAAACTCAATGCCGCAGCATGCATTGATAGAAATGATTGCTTTGGCAAGATTTGCCTCCATTTTTTCATAAACAGGATCCCCAAGACCTGCAGGGACATTTTTTACCCTACATTCAATCACAGCCCCTAAAGAATCCCCCTCTAACATAGCCTGTTTAAGTAAATCGGCAAAGCCCTCTTTCCTTCCACCCATTTCAATCACTTTTGCAACAACTTGCATGGGCTCTATAATCTTTTTAGCGATAGCACCGGCTGCAACTCTTGCAGCTGTCTCTCTTGCAGAAGCTCTGCCCCCTCCCCTATAATCAAAAATCCCATATTTTTTTAAATAGGGATAATTTGCATGCCCTACACGAATAATATCTTTTACTTCTTCATAAGAGGAACTCATGGCATCTTTATTTTTAATCCATAAGGCAACCGGCGTTCCTGTAGTTTTACCTTCAAAAACCCCAGATAAAATTTCTACATGATCTTCTTCGCTTCTTGGAGATGTGTAAGGAGAAAGCCCTGGTCTTCTTTTTTTCATCTCCTTTTCAAAAAAATCATCGGAAATCTCTATTCCAGCAGGACAGCCGTCAATTACACAGCCAATTCCCTTCCCATGAGACTCTCCAAAAGTTGTCACTGTATAAAGTTTTCCAAATGAATTCGACCCCAATCTTAGACCGCCAAGGTAAGTTTCATTCCGCAATTAATAAAATCATAAATAGCTGTAGGATAACTTTTTATAACCACCTCTGATCCATCTAATTCCGTTATACCACTTGCTCCTGCGGCAGCAACCATTAATGCAAGCACCACTCTGTGATCTTTTTCCCCCGATAAATTTGCCCCTGTAAGCTTTGATGGCAAAATAATTAATCCATCGCTTTGCTCCTCAATGTTCACCCCCATTTTTGAAAGCTGTTGTACCATCACTTTAATTCGGTTAGATTCTTTATATCTGGCAATTTCTGCCCCTCTAATGACAGTCTTTGAATTAGCAAAAGCGGCAACGACGGCAAGTATTGGCAGTACATCAATACAATGGTTAATATCGACATCCACACCTTGTAATTTACTTCGAAGTTTTGCCACTAAAATATTATTTTGATCAAATTCAATGGTTGCTCCCATTTGCCTAAAAATATCTAAAGCCTTTTTATCTCCTTGAGCACTATTTTTATCTAAACCGTGAATTTTCATACTTCCACCTGTCACTAAAGCTGCGGCAATTGGGAAAAGAGCGGTGCTATAATCGCCACCGACTGTAACCTTAAAGCCATTATAGGATAGATTTCCTTCCACATTAAAGATCTTATATCCTTCACGATCAACCAAGCAGCCCACAAATTGTAACCAATGAAGGGTAAGATCTACCCATGGCTTTTCTCCTGGACGTAAAACAAATATCTGAGAGGGTTCTTTTAAAAAGGCTGTGGAAAATAGTAAAGAGGAAACAGGTTGAGAATCCTCCCCTTCAATCACCATCGACCCTGGTTTAAGCCCTCCTTTAATACTCATTATCCCGCTTTCATCAAAAGTAGAAACGCTCATTCCATTTTGACTATACACATCAAGCAACGGTTTTACAGGTCTTCTTGTTCGAATTGATTCATCCCCTGTGATTTTCACCTCTCCTTCTACAAGGGCTGAAAGTGCCATCATAAAACGTAACGCAAGCCCAGAATTTCCCACATCAATCACTTTATCAGGAAGTAAGAGTTTACCTCCTACACCATGGATTTGAAGTGATGTTCCCTCTTGAGCCACTTTTACACCAAAAGCCCTCACTCCTTCAATCATCGCAAAGGTATCAGGAGAGAGTAAAATGTTATTAATGGTGGACACTCCATTTGCCATGGCGGCAAAAATAATAGCTCGCATTGTCTCTGATTTTGAAGGCGAAATAAACACCTCCCCTGCTATTTTACCAGGCTTTATCACACATTGCATAAATGCACATTCCTCATTTTAGAAAAAGTGTTTAAAATAACAGATTTTTTCACTGGATGTGAAAAGGTGTTATTAGGAGAATAAACTTTTCCAATCTCCTCTAAAAGAACAAAATAGGGCTCATTACTTTTGTTCTTTTTATCTATTAACATTGCTTCATAGAGCTGCTCGGCTGTAATCTGATCACAAAGGGTAAAAACGATGTTTTGGGTAATAAAAAACTTACGAATTTTTTCCCACTCATTATCTGGAAGATAGCCTAATTCAACACTTAAAAGAGCTTCAAAGTATATACCCATCCAAACAGCTCGGCCGTGAGAAATTGTGTAATTTAATACCTTTTCATAAGCGTGAGCAAAAGTATGACCAAAATTCAGAACCTCTCTTACCCCGGGCTCCACCTTATCAAGGGCTACAATAGTTTCTTTAAGTTTACGAATAAATAATAGCGGCTTATCCTCTGAAAAAAATAGTTTAGAATCGCTGGTGAGAGTAATTTTCACTACTTCAGAATACTGCTCTAAATAGAGATTTTCAGAAAGGGTGGCTAAAAACCGCTCTTCTAAGCAAACATCCTCAGGGTTATAAAAGGTACCTAAAACATTTTTTCCAGCCGAGGTATTAATCCCATTTTTTCCACCAACACTTGCGTCTACAAATGCTGTAAGAGTTGTGGGAATAATCGAAAAAGTTACCCCACGCATGTAGGTTGATGCAATAAAGCCAGTAAGATCTGATACCACACCACCACCAAATGCAATCAGCTCTGTGGCCATCAAATATCCATCAGAGAAGAGAAAGTCTTCTATCAAGGCCTTCATTTCCCTTGATTTAGAGCTCTCGCCAGCAGGAATAGTAAAAATTTTAAACCCTAATTCTTTTAGTAAATTTTTATAAATTTTTTCAATATTATCATCTGTAATGAGTAGAACTTTTCTACCCCGCTTTTCTACCCCAGCTAAAAACCTGACTACTTCTGCACTCGTTGTTAACATAGAAATTAATAGATGCGATTTAATATTGATTCGGATAAACTATATGCAAACTAAATAATTTTGACTATGGAATTTATCGTAATCACAGGACCTACGTTTTCTAATGCTGCCAAGAAAATTAAAAAGGCTGTCAAGATCCTTGATGGTATTGAGCTAAGGCTTGATCTTTTCCAAAATATCTCAAAAGAAGAAATTATTGAAATTAGAGATATTTGCAAAGAAGCAGATAAAAAAGTGATTTTTACATTAAGATCAAGTAGAAGTGGCGGAGGCTATCGTAGATCGCTTTTATCACTTGAAAACGAAATAGAAAAGCTCTCCTTAATTGGTCCTGACTACTTCGATGTCGAATGGGATTTATCAGACGATCTTTTTAATTCTTTAGGTCATGTAAAAGTAATTGCCTCCCATCATGATTTTGAAAAAACACCCCCTTCCCTTGATCGCATTTTAGGCAAAATGATGATGAAGAAAGCTTATGCTTATAAACTTTGTACAACCTCCAGAGCCTTATCTGATTCCTATAGAATGCTCAATTTTATTCAAAAGCAAAAAAACGCTGGTTTAAACTTTATAGGCTTATGTATGGGTGAGAAGGGAAAGATCACTCGAGAAGATGGTCTTAAAGTGGGTAATTACCTAAATTATAAAATCATCCATATTGGTGATAAAGTTGCTGCGGGGTTAGATTTTGCTTGATATTTTAAAACAAAACAGACACAAGGGATCTATACACATAAGGAGTATTTAGCAGCATTGGGAATTTTTTCATTCATTAATCCTCTGATTGAAATTATCATCATCACTGTGATGATCAATTACTTACTTTCATTTTTTTGGAATACCCGCTCAATGGATCTTATCCTTGGATTCTTAGCCTTCATCTTTATTTTTGCCCTTTCCTCTCTTTTACCTTTTCCTGTCCTTCATAGAATCATGCTTCTTGTTGCAAATGTGGCAGCTATCGGAATCATCGTTATTTTTCAACCCGAACTGCGGGTCGCTTTATCCAAGCTTAGTTTTAAGAGTAAACGATTTAAGCAAATTGATGATTTTGATCTTTTTTTAGAAGAACTTACAGACTCTGTCTATAGCCTTGCTTCTAAACAAACTGGGGCCTTAATCGTTCTTGAAAAAGAAGATTCTTTGGAAGATTACATCAATAAATCAAGTCAAATTGGAGCAAAGTTCAGCTCTGAGTTAATTGATGCCATTTTTTCAAGACATTCCCCACTTCATGATGGAGCAATTATTATTAAGGATCAAAAAATTGCCGCAGCACAAGCCATCCTTCCCCTAGCTGACACCCCTCATGTTCAAAAAAATCTCGGCACAAGACATAGAGCTGCTGTGGGCTTAAGCATCGCCACCGATGCAGTAATTATTGTTGCTTCTGAAGAAAGTGGTAAGGTGTCTATTGCAAGAGAAGGGATCATCACCCGAGGTATTAAGCGAGAGCGTTTTAAAGTGATTATCCGCAGCTTGTTTAGCTCCGAAGAAGAACCTACCGAAGAGCCTAAAAAATCGTTCTCCTGGGGAATAAAAGCATGAAAGCCTATTTACATAAAATTTTCATAGACAACTGGTTTCGTAAACTCATCTCTTTTTGTGTAGCAGTGGTGATTTGGCTTGTTGTGAACCAATCTTTTACAATTTCTAAAAACTACACATCGATCAATACTGAAATCATCAATCAAAGAAAATAATAATGCCCCACAGATACTATCAAGATGGGCCTCTAGAACAAGGCACCCCTATTAACCTTTCCAAAGAAGAGCTTAAGCATTTAAGAACCGTCATGCGTGCAAAAGATGGGGAAATTATAGAAGTGATCAATGGAAAAGGGGCTCTTGCCTCTGCCGCCTTCCATGAAACCATCACTGTGGAAAGCGTTGCCCACCATACGCTTTTAACACAAAAAAGCCTTGCCCTTGCAATCACTGAACCTAAAAACCTTGCAGTGGTGATTGAAAAAGGAACCGAACTTGGTATCACCACCTTCTATCTATTTCCAGCAAAAAAAAGTAAACTTACAGAACTTTCCACAAGCAAGAAAGAGCGATTTCATAATATCCTAATTTCTGCCCTAAAACAGTCGAAAAGACTTTTTTTACCTGAAATTATCTATTTAAAAGGAAAAGAGGCCCTTCCAAAAAACCACACCTACCTTTTAGCTGACTTTGATGGGGTTCCCTTTACCAAGGAGGATAAATCCTGCACCTTTATCATCGGACCTGAAAGCGGCTTTACCGATAAAGAAATCCTATATTTCAAAAAGTCCCTTTCGGCCAAGGGTATCCTTCTTTCTGATGGCGTTTTACGTGCCGAAACCGCAGCCATCGCAGCCGCTACCCTTATCTAACCAAAAAAAGGGGTTTTGCATCATTAACTACTTGCATATATAGGTCATTGACTAATCCAGATATGATATATAGATTACCTTCTCCTTCAGTTATTGGCAGGATCTTACTCATGCCAGCTAAATAAGGAAATACACCTAAATTCTCTGCTTTTTTAAGCTCAATAAGTTTTGCATTAAGGTCGGCTACTGTGAGTTTCCTACAAACCCCACCTAGTCTTCCAGGAATAAACTCTGCCATTAATTGAAGTAAAACCACCGGTAGTGTACTTAATCCTCCTTAAACCACCCTACGATCTGCACCACCCCCCATTTCTAAATCTGAAAATCCTGCAGGGGTTTTGCTAATACCCTTTTCGTTAAATAGAAATGTCCCCTTTTGGTAGTACAAAGGGGAGTAATTACCCCCGGCATCAACCATGGAAAGGTGTATTTATATGATTATAAATGAGTTAAAACAGCTAAAAGGAGTGACAAAAGTTATATGGGATCGATTATATAAACTAATTATTAATTGTAATTTTAATTATTAAATGTTATAATTAAACTTATTTAATATTAATAAGGTAATTTTATGAGTACAACCGCATTAACCATGGTAACGCAAAGGGAATCTGGTGGAGGGGTAAAAGCTGATATTTCACATCCTATTGATTGTAAAGAAGATGCAACAAAGCTCCTTGCCTGCGAACTCCTGGCTTTTGGGGTAGAGTATGAAGAATTTAAAGGACTTTATGGAATTTCTGATTTAATGACTCAATTCAAAGAAAATCAACATAAAAAGACTCCTTGCTTTGAAAAAATGCAGGATTGGTTTAATTCTCTAAGGGGTCGGGTCGAAATAGTTCAAGAGATAAATCCCTCTGTTAAAAATGTATGGGATCGAATAATCGGTGGTGTTTCACCTAATGCTGAAGGGTGTACTATTTATGAAGAGACCCTTGCTCTAGTTGGAGAAGAAAATATTATTGATGCAAAATGTTTTAAAAAAAATGGAATCATTTGTGTAAAAGATGAGGCCTTCCCTAGTAGTCCTCCGATAAATCTCATAAAACAAAGCGATCTTGAAACGATGCTTAAATTAAGGGAAGCTCTTTTCAATCCAAAAGAAGGTATAGTAGAAATTATTGATAAAGATCCTAATGGTTCCTTTATCAAAGAGGTTCAGGGATACTTTGATAAAATTTTGACTTTTGATGTTGGAAGAGAGCTAATAATTAAATTATGTGATTTTAGAAGGGGTTTAAAGATTAGACGAGATAAACAATCAGTTTATTCTAGTCAGTACAACCAGGTAAAATTAGCAACCAATGATAAATCAGTATTAATTGGCCTTACAAAAAAAGGTCTTCATACAAATATATATATCCCACTTTGGATAACCCTTGCTCATGAACTAATTCATGCTACTCACAACTTTGAAGGGACTTTAAGAACTAACCATTATACTATAGTACAGGACTCACGTTGGACTAATCGTGAAGAATATCTGACTATTGGAGATCCTACCAAAGATTTATTCGAAATATCAGAAAATCGCTTTCTAAAAGATACCCACCACCTTTTAAGAAGGTATCATTCATCTGGATCATTAGATAATCTATTCCATCAAATGAAAATCGGGTTAGATCATGCTATTATAAATTACCTGAAAACGACCCATTCCATTACAGAAGAAACTATTACCCCTATTGTAATGAGCTGTGCTAAAAAAATTTCACCTCCCCTCATAAAAGAGATATTAAAAAATACATTTGGAAGAATGTGTATAGAAAAAAATCTATTTCTTATTTTTCTTGCTGCAAGTGTACAAGGTGAAACAAAGGTATTAGAAATGCTGTCTACTGAATTTGGTGAAATTAAAATCGCAAATTTAGGTACAGGTAAAAGCATACCTTTACTTCTTGCTTTAACAAAAAATGGTTACCCATTTAATAAGCTGCAAGAAGAAAACCTGTTAACCGAAGAATTTGAACTATCAGAAAATGGGTTCAAAGAAGTGATGAAAAATATTATTAATAAATCCTGGGATCAAGAGATTGCAATTCATTTGCTAACTAAGCTAGCTTTAAATGGCCCTGAAAAAAAACCTAATCGTTATAATTTATTCCTCCAGGCAAGGCTAAATATGGATCAAGATGTTTTAGATAAGTTTAAGGAAATCTATCCTGATGAATTTACTGAATTTTCCGAAGCTAAAAACACCTCCTTTATGATAATTCTTTTGAAGAATAAATATATGTTCGAGCGGATATACTATCGCTATAGAAATAAATTTTATATAGACGATAATACCCTACGTAAAGTCCTAAATACTTTAATTGCAAGGCGGTGGTCTTCAGAACTAGCCTTAGAATTTTTAAGTTCTGAAAATGGAAGAAATGTGATGAATTATGGTCATTTCCAAAGTTTATATCAAAAAGCACTTAAGTATAAAGATATCCCAGTATTAGAAAAAATAGTCGAAGTATTCCCTGAACGTATAAAAATTTTAAACACTGAAGTTGTTAAAAAGACATTAGATTTAATTCCTAAATTTGAGGAGCTTTTCAAAAGTTAAACATTACGTCTTAAGCATTTCTTTGTAAGTAGGGGCATTAGAGCTAAATATTTGTCCAATGGAGGGCTCAAGGCGGATTTTATCCCCTTCTTTAAGTATAGACATAGCGCCTTCTACCCGAGTTATGTAAGGCACGTTACAAGTGAGCGAAAATTCCTTTAAAGCAATTTCTGATGCCATATCATAAGAGGCATTTTGTAAAATGATCCCTTTTGCTTCCTTAAATAGATCTCCCATTTCAGCGAAAAATTCACTTGTAACGATAATTTTATCGCTAAAATCAAAATGCTCGCGGTCACCTCTTGGAAAATAGTAGATAACTTCTCCACAAATAGGATTGATCTCCTTATCATCCATTTTCTCCCCTCGTAAAATCGCGTTTCCAACGCTTTCGATACGAACGGTATTAGTGGTAAAGCTTACGCCGAAGGGAACGCCCATGGTAATGACGATAAGATCGCCATATTCTACCCACCCTCTTTGCAAAAGCTTTGACATAACGCCATTATTCAAGTCTGTATGATCAAAGCCCTTTTTCTCCATCATGGCGCATGCACCATATAAAAATGCAGATTGATGAAAGGCGCTTTCCTCAGGTGTTACCACAATCACTTTTGCAGATGGTCTTAATGAAGAGATCATCCTTGCTGTCTTTCCTGATTTTGAAAATACTAAAATAGCGCTTGCATTTAGATCAGTAGCACTAGCTACTGCAGAGGCGGCAATTTTTGAGGTAATCGTTTGAGAGGTATTTTTAATAAGCTCTACCTGATCTACCGCTTTTTCAGCCTCATGAATAATTTCACACATCACAGAGACTGTATGGGCGGGATGTTTGCCTACTGCAGTTTCTGAAGAGAGCATTGTACATGAGGTTCCATCAAATACGCTGTTGGCTACATCTGACACTTCAGCCCGGGTGGGAGTTTTACTTTGAACCATTGATTCAAGCATTTGAGTGGCAACAATTACAGGCTTACCTTTTAAATTACATGCCTCAATCATCATTTTTTGCATAGGCGGTACTTGTGCAAAAGAACATTCTACAGCAAGATCACCGCGAGCAACCATAATACCATCAGACACTTCCAATATTTCAGTAAAATTTCTTATCCCTTCCAAACTTTCGATTTTTGCAAAGACTAAAATATGGGGGGCTTTGGCATTTCGTAAAAGCTCTTTTATACTTAAAATGTGCTCTGCAGAGGTGGCAAATGAAGCGGCAATTGCCTCCACTTTAGATTTCACCCCAAAAAGTATATCTTCTTTATCCTTTTCTGTAAGACAAGGTATGGAAAGTTTAACCCCGGGAAAATTGACCGACTTATTAGGCTTAAGCGTTCCTGAGGTTTTAATCTTCACCATAAACCCTTTTGGACCTAAATCTACCACAACCCCTTGGATGATCCCATCATCAAATAAAATTCTATCCCCATTCTTTAAATCACCCAAAACAACCTTTGGAGCGATGCAAATTCCTTCGTGCCCCATCTCCCCATGCAAAAGGTACATCTCCCCTTCTTCAAGGAATAAATCGTGAGTATTTTTTGTTCGTACTTCTGGTCCTTTAGTATCAAGTAGTAATGATAAAGGTCTATGCAAATTTTCCCTTAACTCTTTTACATATTGAATAATCTTTCCATGGTCTTCATGAGTTCCATGGCTGAAGTTCAATCTGCAAACATCCATACCAGCATCAATGAGAGACTTAATCCCCTCCTTAGAAGAAACTGCCGGGCCTATTGTACAAATGATTTTTGTTTTTCTCATAACCTAAGTTTACCACCTTATCGATTCTTTGCAAGAGCTCTTTTGCGCTAAAAATCTACATCTGATTTGTAATAATCAATTGCCTCATTTAACTCTTCAAGAAAATCAATTTTCACCTTTGGGATTAAACGAAAATTGATAAGCATTAGCGTTTTATTAATCATTTTTATCTCTAAGGCAATGCCCTCCTCCATTTTTATCTCTCTATCAATGCTTTTTTGATAAGCTTTGATCTTTTTATCTATTTTCTCTTCCACTATAAATTTTCTATTCCGCTCAAATTTCTCGATATCTTCCAGATAAAATTGCTTACTGACCTGTCGAGTGCTTCTGTTTTTTTCTAATTGATCTTTGGTATCTAGTAACTCATATTTCAATCGTTGCAAATAATTTAACCGCTCAACTTTTTGCATAATACTATCTGTCAGAGCTTTCCATTTAAATACTGCTCTAAGTTTAATCCAATCGGCAGGGCCATCTTCACAGATATGAGTTAAAATCCTAGGGGCTATAGAGCTACACTCAACCACATTAGTGAACCAGGTTTTTTCCGAGAGTTATAATAATATTTAACATAAAAGTCTGAGAATTTCAATTAATTATTTACAACGCAACTGCTTTAAAAGAGCTGGTGTTCATTTGCGTAAACTGCATACAAAGAATAATGGGGATTTGCTACAGAACTTGAACTAGCTATCACCAAGTAATTTCCAGAGTTGAATGCCTATTTTGACAATTTAAAATAGTTGAGAAATTTCAGTTGGCATATTTTCATCTTCTCGTATCTTTTGTTGTTCTGCCTCTGAAAAACATAAAATATCTCTAAAATTTTTTATTGCATCTGCTAATTTATTTTTTAGTATAAAACCACATCTACATCTAAGTCGAAATGAAGAAATAGCACTATTCACATCGAATTTAGAAAACTCTGATTTAATTTCACTTCCCCTTAAAAAATCCCCAAAATCAGGATTCAAAACAACACCCTCCAAGATAGCTTTAGAGCTTAGTTTTTTGGCCTCATCTGGATATTTTGCATATATTTTGCTCACAAACGCTATATCATTTTCTTCTATAGCTTTACTTAACACTTTTTCAAATCCTTGCTTTAATCCTTGTTGTGCAATATCATTTTCTATTAATAAATTCACAATATCTGACGACCATTCACTATTAGATATTTTAACCCAAATATATTCGTCAATGTCTTCTATACCAAATTTTATTACTTTAGGATCTTCCCTAAAAACTATAGGAAATATATTACCAATCACCCTTATAACCGTTACAAACAAATTCGTATTTTGATCTTCAGTCAAAGACTTAAATTCATCCGGAAATACTAAAGCAATTTCATTTAATATATTTTGATCCTTATTCACCTTTGCAGTCAAAAAAAACACCTGGAGGTAATGCTTTATTACTTCTCTTCCTATCTTATGATTTAATAATTCCGATGCAAGCGCTGAAGACCAGGAATGGGAGCATTTACGAAATATCGTAAAAATATCTTTTTTAGATAATTCATATTTTCGCATCATTCTTATAAAATCCCCATCTATAGAATTAAATTCACACATCCGCATATCTAAAGCAAGATTACCTTCTTTAGACACACCGCCTTTATGATACTTTCTTAATAAATGGAGTGTATTTTTCCTTAAGCCATTTTCAGAAAGTGGATCGATCTCCTTTTCTGGATCTCCAATAGTAAGATATTCTTCCTCATTACTCCAACCATAAGCTTTCCAAGTGAATACATTTTGTTCAAACATGTCTGGATCATCGTAATTGTGTACTGCATGGATTAATTCATGTGATAACGTAATCCACCGAGGAGCAGGGATGCTTATATGCACATTTTCAGTAAAACCTATTAAAGGAGCGATATTATTATTTATTAATAATTGATTAGTATCTCTCTTAAACTCAGGATTTCCCTGCGTAATGATTAAATTTTTTTTATGCTCGCACAATTTTCTAATAATTATCCTTCCTTCTTCAAAGGCGAGCATTTTATCCAAGTCACCTTTAACTTCTAAAATAAAGTCGTCCCCTCCCTGGATGTTTATGACACCTGCTTCAGGATCAAAAAGTTTATTTCTTAACTCTTTCATCTCTATAAGCTCTGATTCTGTAATTACATTTATTGGTTGAACATTTGGAAGTGCTTCCTTTTTTATACAGATCGTCCCATGTTTTTTAAAAGGCCCTGCATCAACTATGTTACATTCGTTGATCAAATCGTATACAGAAGCTTTAATATCTTTCAATCCGCCTCTTGGGGTTGAATCCTTAATTCCCACCTCTACCATTTGATTAAATAACTTTTCAACACGAGGGTCTTGCCCTTGTAATTTAATAACTCTATTTTTTAGAATGTTAACCCGCTTTTGGATTTTCGCAAGCCCAGAGGGTTGTATATGAAGGTTTTTCATCAATCCAACCATAAAACCTTCATCTTCAAATCGTACATATAGACTTGCAAACTCTTTTAATGCATGAGTAGTTTCTAATACCTGACAGGCAAAAGAGGTAACTTTCTCACTGAGTTCATCCCTTACCCCAGATGATCCAGCTTCGAATCCATCGTACTTTGATGCCCCACCTGCTTCAATTTGCAAAGTCATTATAAAACCCATAATTAATTATGATTTAATTATATCATATTTTAATTAAAATTTCTATTTAAAATAAACGAGGTTCTAAAAAAAATAATGTATGTACATGATTTTCAACTAGTTATAATTAACACTTTAAAAAATAGCTTTGAACAAGGCTAATTTAACTTTTACTTATTTTTCTGCTACCTTTACTAAAAATGGCTATTCCTTGATACTTGCTCTAATGAAAAAAAAGAAAGAAATCATCCTTAAAGGGGTAAGAGTTCATAACCTACAAGGTGTGGATGTTACTTTACCTATTGGGGAGATGATTGCTTTTACTGGAGTTTCTGGCTCTGGTAAATCCTCTTTAGCTTTTGATACCCTTTTTATAGAGGGGCAAAAGCGTTATATTGACTCTTTATCTAAAAGTGCTCGTCGCGGCATTGGAAAACTCCAATCTCCTGAGGCAGAAAAAATATCAGGACTTGCCCCAACTATTGCCATCGAGCAGAAAACTCTATCTCATAATCCGCGCTCTACTGTGGGAACAATTACCAACCTTTATGATCATTTAAGGCTCTTATTTGCTAATCTTGCCACCTGCTATTGCCCAATTAGTGGAGAAAAAGTTGCCCCTGCTACAGAAAAAGAGATCAAAGAGAGCATTTTTGCACTAAAAGAACATACCAAACTTATTTTTTTAAGCCCATTTGTCAAAGGGAAAAAAGGCGCTTTTAAAGATGATTTGCAACATCTTTTAAAAAAAGGATTTTATAG
>CAMAXK010000021.1 GCA_945862365.1 Chlamydia trachomatis | reverse complement strand
GTGACTACTTTGGATAAGGCGGCCCTTGAGATGGTTCAAGGTTTGATCTCTGAAATATTTGATGAGGTATTTATTCAAAAAATTGCTGAAACCATTAAGCAACAGCCAACTGGAGAAGGAGAGTTTGTTGATTATTGGGGAAATGGGACCTTAAAAGCAAAACTGCCATTTAAGGATGGTAAAGCTCATGGTCATCTTCATGGATGGCATGAGGATGGGAATGATGCTTTTAAAGGATATTTTTGTGAAGGGGTGAAGCAAGGAGTGCATATTACATTTTATAAAATGGAACCTAAGCAACCAATGAAAGATGCTAGAATTTTAGTGTACAATGAGCAAGGAAAATTAAGCGGAAGCCAAAAAACATCTTATGAAACAGGTGAATTAAAGACTAAAATTATATACGAAAATGGCTTAGCACATGGAGCTTTGGCAGCTTGGGATACAAATAAAAAACAGTATCTTTCAGTAAATTATAAAAGGGGGATAAAACAGAAGACTCCTCCTCCTCCTCAGGGTAAAAGAAAGAGAATAGAACGTCCCGATGAAAGGTATGTAAGTGAGGTGATTAATGAATTTGCAAAAGCGGCGATAAAAGAATTTGGTGTAGAGGTATGTTCAAGTGGTGCAAGTATGCCATATGATGTACAAAGTATTATTGTTAATTTTGCAATGAAAAAACAAACCACCATCGAAGAGGCTAGAGAGTTAATTGTTAGATTAACTGAAAGGTTTGTGGAAATTACCAACAAACATGAAAGACTCCGACCTTATTTAAGAGAATATCCATTTTCTCCTTATAGGGCAGATATTTATCTCAGGTTTCATGATAAAATGGGGCAGTTATATGACGAAGGTAGTGTTGATGGTGTAACAATTAATAATCATAAACAGGTTTCTTATAGCACGGTTTCCAAAAAGACTTCTAAGGAGGATGGCAGTTCGACTGTTACTCTTCGAGAACCTTATGAAAAGGCTGTAGAAATTGTCCGGGCAAAAGAGAGAGAAAGAGCTGCTCTTGAAAAACTGAAGAAACAATAGATTTTCTTTATGAGCAATTATGTAAATATCACAACATAAGTTTGTATAGATTTTGTTAAAATAATTATTTACTAAAATTAAATATTAATTTAAATTTTATTATTACTTTACGAGGAGAAAGTATGGAATTAATAAAATGTACGGGATGTGGTTTTGCAGAAGAGATTAAGGAAGTGGGGGTTTTGTATGATGATTGGTATAGTGAGGTGGGGGAATTTCAGGCGTTAGATATTGCAGCAGCTAAAGCTGCAAGTACCCATTCGGATTGGTTACCACAACCGAATTTAGTAGAGAAAATGGAGGTATCGATTGGTCAGATGGGAATTATCTATTCGAGGGCTTGTGATTTGCTCAAAAGAGGGCAAAAAGTGTGTTATGGAGAGGCATTTGCGATCGTTATGTCAAAAGTGGGGATTGCTTTAGACTGTATCATTGGAGTTGTGACCATTGCGGTGATGTTTATAAATGTCTTTTCATCTAGGGAGGCTTCTGATGCTCAGCTAAATCATAGCCTGACAAATTTTACTACGGCAAGCTCTTCAGGTGCTTCTAAGAATATTAATGGCATGATTATTATCCTGTGCTTTAATGCAGCTGGCTGGGGAATAAGGGATTGGTTATGTAAGAGAGCAAAAGACTCAATGAAAGTTATGTCCTTATTAGAAGAATTAACTTTAGATCAAAAAGGTAGTCACGTTATTGAGAAAAGTCTTTCAAGGCTTAAGATGTGGAAACTTTGGTCTGAGTTTAACATTCCTTTAAAAGAGCCATTATTACTGATAAGTAAGAGCTCATCATCTAAAGCCTTTACTGAAAAGAAGGGGTCGTTTGATGAAAAGCAGTTCAGAAATCTTTTGCAAATGGCTTTTGAGGTGGGTTTTTTTGTATTGTTTTTTGTAGATATTTACTTAGATTCAATAGAAAAGTCAAATCTGACTTTGAAAGCAATCGAGCTTGCGTTATTCACGAGTTTGTTTGTAATTGCACGTTTAAATGACTATTTATTCCTTTCTAAAAGAGGGTTTTAGGTAAAGATTGCAATCTTCTTAGCGTTAGTTAGTAGGGATATTTTTTTAAAGTTATATAGTAAATTATTTACTGTAATTTTTTTTTATATTATTGTTCTCTTTATATTAGGTTTTAAGAAAAGGGGCTAAAATGAGCGTTTCCACTTCAGGGGATAGATCGGCATTAAGAAAGGAACTTGAGGTGATAAAGGCGACAAAGCCGGGGGATATAAACCCTGAGGAAGTTGCAATCTCATGGAAGGATGCCTTAGAAAATTTTGAAGCAATTATGAACGTAGAATATCGTTTAATCAGCAGTCCCGGTTTATATAAACCGGGTCAGTATAAAATTAAGCAGATGCAGGGCCTTGTAGATGATATGAAAAAAGCAAACCGACGCGCAATAAGATTTCTTGAGGGAGAGGAAGAAATCTGTGGGCAAAATAGACGTTGGTGGTATGCAAGATCTTTAAGTATTTTTGATGGTATTGGCGGTATTTGTAATGCCGGTTTAATGCTAAATGATCTATTACTCAATATTGAAAATTATTATAAATCTAATGAGGTAATGGGAAATGTAACAACGGCAGATAGCCTTGTGAAAAAATCAGGAGGAACTTCCATATATCAAATTGTTCTTTTAGTGATTCAGGCTGCCACATCAAGAATTCGAACCCATTTGCATAGTGAGGAAGAAAAACATAAGAAAAATCTCGCTTTATTAGAGGATATGGTAGGTAAGGGAAAAAGTCGCGCTAAGGTAAAACATGCTCAATTGCAACTTGATATCTTGAGAGGACGACTCTCTCGTGGAATGGATTTTAGTGGGTTACAAGTTATTGATGAGGGTGAAGGATCGGTTGAAGAAGAGGAAAAAAGCCCAGCGGACTCTCCTGTTGATTCAGTACCCAGTAAAAAAGGATGTTTATTAGCAAATAAAGTTAGAATCGACCTTTTAGATCTTAAGCAAGCAGATAATACTCTTACAAGACTTCATAATCAATACATAAGATCAATGGAGTCAGGGCAACAAGAGTTGAAAAAAAAAGAGGGGTGTAATCTTTCTAGTGACATTGAAATTCTTACAGATGTTAAAAATCAGATGCTTACTATATTTAATACGGTGGATAAACTACCTACCAAGATGCCCGATCTTTCTTATGCAAGATCTTGTCATATGTGGGTACAGGTAGTTATTGAAGCTCTTACAGGATGTATTATAGTATGGGGATTAGTAAATGAGATTCAGGGAAATACAGATATTGTATTACGGGTCTTTATTCTAGGTATGGGATTAATTGTATTTTTCTATTCTAAGGGAACTGATTGTTTTCTTATAGAGGGAAACAATCAGGCTTTTGCAGTGATTCAGGTTAGAAGATTGCAAGGGTTAAGGCGCTATGTAACAGGTGTGGAAGATCTTATTTTGTATTTCACCCTTTGTAAAAAATGGAAAGAGGCAACAGATCAACGAATAAGGAAAATGGCATATAAAGGCGTATGTAAACATATCCTTTATCAAGGAAGAAACAATCCTTATGCTCTACTAAATTACAAAGATATTCCAGATGTTTTATTAGATAGTGATGGAGAAAATCTTCAATCAGAGGATTCTGATGCAATCGAAATAAGGTTACAAAGACAGAAAATAAGGTCGAAATTAGAAAAAGGCAATACAAGAAATAATTCGGCTTTTAAATCTGTTGTCATAGAAATGGTGGAAGGAATTAAAAATAGATCTATGGAAAGGAAGGGAAAACCACTTATTGATTCAATGTTTAGTCAAGAGGCATTAAATCGGGACTGGTCAAAAAATCGTATTTGGGAAGTAGGTGGGGATTCCGATGCCGTTGATTCTGAAACAACTCTTCCTGGTTCAGAAACAGAAGCATCTTCACCTATAAGACTTTCAGAGCATAAAGAATCAGAAGAGGAAGAAGAAGAAAAAAGAGGAGAAAAATAAAGTATGGAAAAAATAAATCGTGATGTAGGGATTATTACAAATGCATGTCAAAGGGTGCAAGAGCACATTTGTCCTGTTTTTGAAAATCAATTTTTTGAAACGAATTTGCCGCGAGCACTAAATGGTGTGACAAAAGTGAACGAAACATTAAAAAGTTTAGAAGGTAGGGTGGTACTATCTAGAGCTAATGCTCTCATAGCTTTAGTAATTGTCAATGTGGTTGCTCCACTAGGATTTATTTGGCTTTTAGTGGATGCATCAACTATTTATAAAGAATGTGGAATATTTCCAGCGGCACCTGTAGCTATTTATGGGGTAAATTTATTAGCCCTTATTATATTTAATGTATTTCAAACTCAAAATGTGAATAATTCTGTCGCTTTTTCGAAGGTAGAAAAAACAATTGAACCAAATGACTTATCGAAGGCATTTAACGCAGTATCTCATACGATAAAACGGATTGCATCAGACCAAAGGAAAATTGCAAAATTAAAGGAAAGGATTGTAAGATACAAAGAACTTTGCAGTAAGCATCTATCCACTGACCAAGGAAGCCCTTCGATTTCTTCAGATACAACTTCTTCGGCTACCACCACCTCTTCTTCAGATGCCGATGATGAAGAAGAAGAAAATGATGATTTAGAAAGTGGACTATTATTATCAAAATTTAGAGCTAAAATAAATTATGGAGAAGTTCAGTATGTTCTTATTTCTAGGGAGGATGAGTAGGTAAATGTCTATTGAATTAGGAAACAGTTTAAATAGTTCATTACGATTTCAAGAGTCTAATGAGCAAAAGCTTGAATTTGATCGAAGAATGAAAAAAGCTGAAGCTATGCCTAGGGATAAAATTAATCCAGAAAGAGTTCAAAAGGAATGGGATAATGCAAGTTCAGATTTCTATCGAGATCATTTAACATTGAATGTTTTTTGCTATGAAGCAATTCGGTCAATGAAGCAAAGGAGAGTAGAAGAGGATTGGACCCCTTCGAATCATATACTTTCAAGAATGAGTAGATGTTTAAATCGAATGAAAATTGCAGGTGAGTACGCCAAAAGAAGAGATAGCTTAGAAAGAGCTGTTTATTGGAATCAGGATAGAGGATTTTGGCTCCCGTTTAGTATAATTACCCTAGATATTGGGATAAGTGGTGCTTTGATTGGTCTTTTATTTGAAAATGCCCTTTCTCAAGTTTACGAAAATTTTTTTGAAGATAATTCAACCAGTTTAAATACAACATCAATTGCCCCTAAGACAGAGTCTAACTTAAGAAGCTTTGGTCCCATACTTCGTATTTCTATGAATATATTATCCATCGGATTTGGCAGGATTAAGGAAAAAGTAGAAAAGAGTGTGGATAAATATAATCAACGATTAGGTTTGCTTGAGCATGTTTTAGGGGTAAGGGATCAAAAATCAGACAATCCTAAGTATGATAGTGATTTTCAAATTGAAGATTTTAAGGCAAAGCTTAACTATTGGGAGGGGTTAACTTCCTGTGGGGATTTGATAAAGCTAAAAAGCCTTTTAGCTCTTAGTCCTGAAACTATTGAAGCAAGGTTGGATAAGGCTTTAACCCAATTAAACAGTTGGGGGGTTGATGGTGGGGGTTTTAAAAAGGATTCATGGATTGGTGATGATCTTTCCACAATGTATGTTAGTACAAAGGAAGCAATGAATGATGGGGTTGAATCTAAAAAATGTAGCTGTGGGAAGTTATTTCGATCTTCTAATAAGTATCGTCTAATTTCGTTTAAGCGCCTACTAAGGATAAAAGAGCATATTAATCTTGGTCGAGACCATATCACACAGGCCCTTGAATCAGCACGTGCAAAAATTGAAGGTTATCTAAAAAGGGAGAATAGACAGATTGATTTAAACCTAGAGGACGAATTAACCATTGTAAATACGAAACTTCAGGATTTAGAAATAATTTTTAGTTATTTACGAAAAATTCCTAAGGAAGATTCAAGAAAAGTTAAAAAACTAATGGAGGTAGAAAAAGGAATAAAACTGGGTGTGGAACTTACTGCTTTATTAATCGTTGTTTATGATCAATATAGTGAATTAGTAGGGGATCCAATTTCAGGGGTTGTCCTTACTGCATTTGTTATCTACTTTATAGCGTTTATTTTAGCCAGATCTACCGAGTGTGTAAATGGGGAAAGAAGAAAGCAGGCTGATCTTGCAAAAGAAGTAGCCGTAATTTTAAAGCTTGATACAGATTACGTGCCGGAAATTAAAGAGATGAAAGACTACTTACAAAAATATCAATCTGAAGCCATAAGAAGAAAAGAGTATCAATTATGTAAAGAAGCAGATGAAGAAATTCATTTAAATGCTACGGAAGATAGTGGTGTTTTAGACGCCGAATGGGTTTTTGCCAAAAGATTATCGAGCTTGAATCTTTCGTCATCATTGGTAGAAACTACTGCAAGAGTTGATTTGAAAAGAATTGTGGATGAATGTAAAAAAGAAAGTAGTGATACTCAAGAATTTTTTAAAACACAGATACCAAGAAATGGGCTGAAGGTTTTTGTAGGTCTTAACTGGGTACAAAATAAAAGGGAAGTAAGGGAATGTAAGTTACCTAAGAGCCTGTTTTTAGATAGTGGATCACCCCTTACATCAATAACAGCTGATTTCGAGAGTAAATTCGAAGAAAAAGATGCACAATTTTGCTAAATCATGTATTCTTCATTTGTTAAAACCTTATTTGGAAAAAATATTATGCTAGAGTCGGTAAGAAGTCTTAAAACTACATTTTTACAAAAATGTTCACCCTCATTATTTAAATTTATTTTTTGTTCAGCCTTAGGGGCTTTTATCTGGTATATGCCCCCTCCTGCAGGGATTTCGCTAGCTGGTTGGCATGTATTTTCCATGTTTGTTTTTACTCTCGCCGGAATGATACTTAAGCCTATAGCACTTGGTGCAATTACCATGCTCAGTTTGGTTATCTTGGTTTTAACAAAAGTGTTAAGTTTTGAGGAGGCTTTTTCTGGCTTTTCTCAACCTGTTGTATGGCTTATTGCGGCAGCTTTTTTTATTGCTCGGGGATTTATCAAAACAGGCCTTGGGTTAAGACTCTCATATAAATTGATGAGTTTGGCAGGGGAAAGTACGCTAGGTCTTGCCTATAGCTTAGTCTTTACAGAATTTATTTTAGGACCAGCAATTCCTTCAGTGACTGCAAGAAGTGGGGGTATTTTTTATCCGATTGTTGAATCTTTATCTAAGGCTTTTGATAGCCATCCTGGGCAGTCGAGAAAAAAAATTGGCGCCTATTTAATGCAAACGGTGTTTCAATGTAGTGCAGTAATTAGCGGAATTTCTCTAACAGGAATGTCTGGTAATCCTATGCTAAAGAGCTTAGCTCTTGGTTTTGGGGTCGATATTAGCTGGTCGATGTGGTTTTTAGCAGCCATTGTTCCTGGGGTTGTATCTTTACTTGCTATACCTTATATCTTATATAAAATTTATCCACCTGAAGTGAAGAAAACAAAGGGCATGGAAAAGATTGCAAAAGCAAAACTAGCAGAGCTTGGGCCAGTTTCAAAAAATGAAATAGGATTAACTGCTGTATTTATCGCGATGATCTTATTCTGGTCTTTTGGTTCCATGTTAGGGATAGATGCAACTGTTGTTGCAATCATTGGTGTATTAACATTAGTTGCCATGAATATTTTATCCTGGGATGAGCTTATGGGTGAAAAGGGTGCTTGGGATACATTGATCTGGTTTGCCTCTTTAATCACCCTTGCCTCATTTTTGAAGAAATTTGGTGTAACAGGGATTTTTAGTGAGTTTTTAGGGGGCTATGTTCATTCAAGCCATTGGCAGCTTTCATTTGTAATGATAGCTACGATTTACTACTATTCTCATTATCTATTTGCCAGTAACATCGCCCACATCACCTCAATGTTTGTACCATTTTTAGTATTGTGCATTGCAGTAGGAACACCGCCAATGCTTGCTAGTTTAGTACTTGGAGCATTTAGCTGTTTATTTGGAAGTTTAACAACGTATGGATGTGGCCCAGCGCCGATTTATTTTGGGTCAGGGTATGTCACTACCAAAGAGTGGTTCTCTCTTGGATTTATCATGAGTGTGGTCAATCTGACTATTTGGTTTACAGTAGGATTTGCCTGGTGGCATTTCTTAGGGTTAACTGCTATCGGAGGCTAGTATAGGTCAGATTTTTGAAACAAAAGAAGAAATTGAGAAAAAGTTTGGTATTAAATACATTTCCACAATCGAGCCAGCTTCTTTAAATGTGCTGGAAAAAGTAAAAAAGCGTGCTGCAAGAAAACGATTTCCTCTTTTTGATAAAAAACATAATCATTGGGTGGCAAGCTTATATGCAAAAAATGTTCGTGCTCAGCAATCTATCCCATTTTATTTAAAAGAGGTGAATCCTCTGGTTGGCTATGGGGTCTTTGCAAAAAAATCTATCCCTTATCTTAGCTATATTGGTGAATATGCCGGAGAGCTTAGGGCAAGACGGGGTAAAAAGGATCTTGAGAATAACTATATTTTTGGGTATATGGTTGGTTTTTTTGGCACACCTTGGATTATAGATGCAGAGAAAAAAGGAAATTTTACGAGGTTTTTAAATCACAGCTTTCATCCAAATGTAAGCTCAAGAGGATTTGTGGTCGATGGTGTTTATCATGTGATCTTTTTTGCCAATCAGCTTATCAAAGAGGGCGATCAGCTTACCTATGATTATGGTCCTACCTATTGGAATAAAAGACCTTATCCACAAGAATTGTAAAATTTATATTTTTCTATTGTAAAATCTAATTGATTTCACTATATCTATAAAATATGGGAATGAACGTATCACAAAAACTGATAAAGAGTCACTTAGTCTCTGGCAAGATGACTGCAGGGGAGGAAATTGGTTTAAAAATAGACCAAACCCTCACTCAAGATGCAACCGGAACAATGGTAATGCTTGAGCTAGAAGCTCTTGGATTAAAATGTGCAAAAACTGACATCTCTTGTCAGTATGTAGATCACAATCAGATTCAAGGTGATAATAAAAATCCCGACGATCATATATTTTTACAAACGGCGGCAAAAAAGTTTGGAATTTGGTTTTCTAAGCCAGGGAATGGAATTTCCCACATGATTCATTGTGAGAAATTTGCCGTGCCTGGAAAAACGTTACTTGGCTCAGATAGTCATACTCCTGCAACAGGATCTCTTGGGATGCTTGCCATTGGTGCCGGTGGTCTTGAAGTGGCCCTTGCCATTGCCGGAGAGCCATTTTATACCATCATGCCAAAGATTATGGGTGTAAAATTAACTGGAAAGCTTTCTGATTGGGTATCGGCTAAAGATGTGATCTTAGAACTTTTACGCCGTCATGATGTATCAGGTGGTGTGGGTAAGATTATTGAATATTATGGCCCTGGATTAAAGCACCTTTCTGCCATGGATCGGCATGTAATTGCAAATATGGGTGCAGAACTTGGGGCAACAACTACTGTATTTCCATCCGATGAATTGACTAAAGAGTTTTTTAAACTCATGGATAGAGAAAAAGACTGGGTAGAACTTTTAGCCGATCATGATGCCACTTATGATCTTCATGACGAAATTGATCTATCTAAGGTAGAGCCATTAATTGCTATGCCATCGAGCCCTGGAAATGTGGTAAGGGTGAAAGATGTGGCAGGAAAACCTATTTCACAAGCCTATATTGGATCTTCGGCAAACCCTAGTCCAAGAGATTTTGCTATCTCTGCAATGATGATGAAAGGAAAAACTGCCCATCCAAATGTATCTTATGATGTAAATCCATCTTCCAGACAATCTTTAACTTACTTGATAGAGGCGGGTTATTTAGAAGACCTTACAAAAGCAGGCGCGCGCGTTCACCAAGCAGGTTGTAACGGCTGTATTGGTATGGGGCAAGCTCCTGCAACTAATACAATAAGTTTACGTACCACTCCTAGAAACTTTCCTGGTAGATCAGGTACAAAGGAAGATCAAGTCTATCTTTGCAGTCCAGAAACGGCAACAGCATCAGCTATTACCGGCGTGATCACAGATCCAAGAGATTTAAAGATGGACTATCCAAAATATATTGAACCCAAGAAGATGACTATTGTTTCAGATTTAATAGCCCCTACCCAAGATGGTCATCTCACAAAAGTAATTAAAGGACCAAATATTGGGGATTTCCCTGAATTCTTACAAATGCCAGATAGTATAGATTCTCCAGTACTCTTAAAAGTGGGGGATAACATCTCTACAGATGCAATTTCTCCAGCTGGAGCAGAGGTGTTACCATACAGAAGTAATATTCCTAAAATTAGCACCTACACCTATTCAAGGCTTGACCCAGACTATTATGAAAGGGCTATGAAGTTTAGAGAAACAGGCTCTTTTATCATTGGGGGAAGTAACTATGGCCAAGGATCCTCTCGCGAGCATGCAGCGATTTCCCCAAGATTTATGGGGGTAAGGGCTGTGATTGCTAAAAGCTTTGCAAGGATTCATAGAAAAAACCTGATTAATTTTGGCGTATTACCTTTAACTTTCAAAGATCCATCTGATTATGACAAAATCTCGATGTATGATGAGCTTATCATGACCAACTTAAGAGCCCATTTAAAAACTAAAGAGCCTTTGATCATGAAGAACAAAACTACAGGGAAAGAAATTCCTCTGATTCACGCCTATTCTCAGCGGGAGCTTGAATCCTTAATTGATGGAAGTTTAATTTCCTTCGTAAGGCAAAAACGTCGTTAATACAGGCTTTAAACACCACCTAACCCCTTGAATTTCAATAGATTGCTAATTTAATTTTATTCATTACTTTACTTATTAAACTAATATTTTTATAATTATATCATAATTAAAAAATAAAAAAAGTAATTTTTATGATTCATGCATCGCCATATCCACAAATACCCCCTCAAATTGAGCCCATAGAACCCCCTAAGGCTAAAAAAGATGGTGGACTTTTAGAGAATCGAACTGTCTCTATCCTTTCAAGTACTGATAATAAAGGATTTAGCAATTACAGCCCTATCCCTAATAATAAAAAAAATGTTACTTTTGGTATCGGCGCTACCGCATTTTCCCTCGCAATATTGGGACTTGCTTTAATCATTGCAGCATTGGCTACAATGATTATTCCTTTGATTGCCGTTGCTGCTTCATTACTAGTTATTGGAATTGTTACATTAACCGTAATTGCAACGAATAAAAGTTTGTACAACAAATTTCTCCATGTAAGTGGTGTTACACTCGATAGCATTAATTTTCGTGAGAAAAGATTAGATCATTGCAACTTAGTAGGTCACCAACCTGGTTTCCAAAAAGAAGACAAAAGCGAGCCTCGAAAAGTTGCTAACACCATCTTTGTAGCGCCAAATAATAATTCTTTGACTTTGATGGTCACCCCAACTATGGATAGAGTTGACTGGCTTTCAGAAAATAACTATAAGACGATTGTAGCAATGCAAGAAGATTGGGAGCAACAAAACCCATCTATCAAATTTCAATCAGCTTGTCCTTATAAGATCAAAAATGATAAAAATGAAAATATTAGATATGGCAAATTCAAAAATCCTAGAAATGCAACGAAAGATTTACCTACTACTCAATATTTAATTTCGACACCTGACCGTCTTGAGGTAAGCTTTAAAGATCTAGATAATGGTGTAGAACTTGTTAGATCAGGGCTAGAAGCTGGAAATGTAGCAGTGCATTGTAAATCAGGGGTTGGACGTTCTGCAAAAGTTATTGCTAGCTACCTATATAAATACCAAAATCTTTCTATCGAAGAGGCTATAAACGCTGTTTATCAAGGAAGAAGCGCTGTAGTTATTCGTAAAAAAAATGAAATTAATAATTTATATAAATATGCTTGTGCTCTTTTAAAAGAAGAATCGATGAAAGAAGGTGCAGATCCAACAAAGATCATAAATAAAATCCAACAACTAAGATCGCAGATGGATGAGCATATTTCCCGCTATAAATTAGAAAAAGGGAATATATTAGGGGCCCAGTTTAAAAATTCATTAGATGAGATATTCAAAACTAGTGGATTACACCATCATTTTTTAAATTTAAGTTTTGATGCATATAAAAGGCTAAGAAAACAATTTTAACAACTTTTATGAGTAAAGCTCGTAACCTAAAGAGGTGACTTTAAAGCAATCTTTACCTTTATAAGTACCAGAGACAATCATTCCAGATTCAAAAAGCCAATCAAGAATCACAGTTTTAATAAAAGCGATCTCATCTTGATCATAACCTGCAGACTCGTATCTCCATACACGTCCCACTTTTATCAATTCAGCCTGCTTTAACATGTTAGAGGTAGATAAATGATGGTTAATGAATTCTTCAAACATCATCCAAGATCCTTGCTCAATTCTCGATAGGGCTTTTTGCACTTCAATGATATTTCTGTCGTGTCTTTCAAAAGAGAAGTCACATTTATGCGATAGCGAATTGTGTGGATGCTTAAATGTGATCAGGGTTCTTTTTTTAAGCGGTGTGGCAAGCCATTTTTCTGCAGGAGGAGTCTGTCTTAGTTCATCATCTTCAATAACAATTAAACCTAGCAGTAAATTTTTATTAATTACTCGCGCTAAGTAGCGTGGGGATGAATCATGGAACCCTTCATTTTCTAAGCTGGCGTTAACTAGATAAAACAACTCTTCTTTTTGGTTGAAGGCAACTTTTAAAGGAAGCTTATCGCAAAGCTCTAACATTAATGACATATCTTGAATAAATGAAAACTCACTTTCCATATTATTTCTAACATCAGCTTCATTAATATAAGTTGATTTAGAAGGATCTTTCACTTCAAGCTGTTTCCAATTTTTCCACTCATCAAATAAAGTGAGGTATTTTCTATATTCCCCATTTTCTGATTCATAGGCACTTGAAAGGATATAATGATATTCTAGAAATAAAACTTTCTCTTCAAGTTCCTCTTTTGAAAGGCCAAATTTATTCATGATTTCGGTGGCTTCGACAGAACCTGTAGGGCTTTGCATTACATAGTCAACAAGAGATTTTAATGGTTCATCAGATAAAAGAGTCTCTTTAATGTAACCTGTATAAACTTTTGGTGTTTTTAAATGTTTTTCTAAAATTGAGTTAAATATATTATTTGATGTTCTTGGGATATGATACCAAGAAACGATGCAGTGAATAGGGACTAATTTTAGAATTTCTCGAAAATAATCTAAATTTGGGATAAAATCTTCAGTAAATTTTTGAATAAATATTTCAAAATATTTTCTCAACTCTTTATTAATAAATAATGTATCACCACTTAATTCAAATAATCCAAGAACAGATAGCTTTTCTAATGTTTTTTCTATCTCATTTGTGGTTTTATCTGTATTTTCGGAGAGCTCTTCGATCGATACCTTAAGGGGACTATATAAAATTTCCTCTAATACAGTAATATCTTCCTTCGTAAGGGTCTCAAGATACAGTCTTAAATTCAAATCCCTTTTATAATCAAAGTCTTCTAAGATAACTTTACAGGGGTTAATTATGAGTATATCTTGCATGTTACCTTTTTTTTAGTAGAATTTCCCTCTATCATAAAAGGACTAAAGATAAGAAACAATAGAAAATTTAGATTGAATAGAGAATCTTCTTTCGATATTATACTTACCTTAAAAGTAAATAGGCAGGAAAGATAATGAATCAGAAATACAATCCAGAAATTATTGAAAAAAAATGGCAAAAGACTTGGGATGAAAAAAAAACCTATAAGGTAGAAATTGATGAACAAAAGCCTAAATACTATATTTTAGATATGTTTCCTTACCCAAGTGGAGCCGGCCTTCATGTAGGTCACGTTGTGGGTTATACTGGAACTGATGTGATTGCACGATATAAAAGACAAAAGGGGTTTAACGTCCTTCATCCTATGGGTTGGGATAGTTTTGGCCTTCCTGCGGAACAATATGCTATCAGAACAGGTACTCATCCACAAATTACCACTGAAAAAAATATTAAGACCTATAAAAAACAATTGAAAGCCTTGGGCTTAAGTTATGATTGGGATAGAGAAATTGCCTCATCAGATCCAAAATACTATAAATGGACGCAGTGGATCTTTACTAAACTATACGAAAAGGGGCTTGCTTATCAAGCTGAGGTGACAGTAAATTTTTGCCAGGTGCTTGGTACAGTTCTTGCAAATGAAGAAGTGGAAAATGGTAAATCTATCGAAGGGGGCTATGATGTGATTCAAAAGCCTTTGAAGCAATGGATTTTAAAGATTACTGATTATGCTGAACAGCTTTTAAATGATCTAGATGATCTTGACTGGCCAGATCATTTAAAGAAACTTCAGCGTAACTGGATTGGAAAGAGCACAGGTGCTTTGGTACATTTCAAAATAGAGGATAGTGATGAGGTTATCTCTTGTTTTACCACACGGGCAGATACTTTGTACGGGGTCTCTTTTATTGTGATTTCCCCTGAGCATCCAATGGCAAAGTCAATTGTGCTGAAGAAGTATAAATCCACATGCGCTGAATACCAAAAAGCTGCCTCCTTAAAAAATGATATGCAAAGAACAGAGCTTGCAAAAGAAAAAACAGGGGTATTTACAGGAACATATGTGATTCATCCTGTGACAGGAGAGAAAGTTCCAGTATGGATGGCAGATTATGTCCTTATTTCTTATGGAACAGGAGCTGTGATGGGGGTTCCCTCAGATGATGATCGAGATAGGGAGTTTGCAGAAAAATACGAACTTGCAATTCCTTCTGTCACTGACGAGGAGGGTAATTACATTAATTGCACGAACGAGAAATTACAGCTTGAAGGATTATCGTTAGATCAGGCAAAAGATGCAGCAATTAGTTATTTATCAAAAGAAGAATTAGGTCTTGCTTGCACAAGTTATAAGCTAAGAGATTGGCTTTTTTCTAGACAAAGATATTGGGGCGAGCCGTTTCCGATCGTTCATGAAGAAGATGGCACAAAACGTGTGCTTGGATTAGATGAGCTCCCTCTTACCCCACCTGTTATGGAGGATTTTTTGCCCTCACCAGATGGAAACAGCCCGCTTTCAAAAATGCGCGGATGGGTAGAAATTACCGATCCAAAAACTGGAAAGAAAGGTTATAGAGAGACCAACACGATGCCTCAATGGGCAGGATCATGTTGGTATTACTTAAGATTTTGCGATCCACATAACAACAAAGAGGCATGGGGGAAAAGGGAAGAGAAATACTGGATGCCTGTTGATCTATATGTAGGGGGGGTTGAACATGCAGTGCTACACCTGCTTTATGCAAGATTCTGGCATAAGGTGTTGTTTGATTTAGGCTATGTTTCTACTAAAGAGCCATTTCAATCTCTTAGAAATCAAGGTCTTGTAACCTCTATGGCTTACAAAAAAGATAGCGGCGGATATGTACTTTTTGATGATGTGGAAGAAATTGATGGAGAATTTAGGGAAAAGCAAAGTCATGCTCTTGTTCATCAATCCATTGAGAAAATGTCTAAGTCTAAACTCAATGGTGTTTCTCCCGATGAGATCATCGAAGAGTTTGGTGCAGATTCATTGAGATTGTATGAATTATTTATGACCCCTTTTGACAAAGAAAAGGTGTGGCAAAGTGAGGCGGTCTCTGGTTGTAAACGATTTTTAAACCGCGTGTATGAAATGTGCGTTTCTACCAAGATTGTAGAAGAGGAAACTTTAGAAGCAAATAAGTTAACCCATCGATTGATCAAGGCGGTAGAAGAGGATCTAGAGGTGTTAAGCTTTAATACTGCTATTGCAAAAATGATGGAATTTATTAATAAGTTTTCTGATCTAGAACACTTTCCGAAAAAATCATTGTTAAGCCTTGTTAAATTAATCTACCCATTTGCTCCGCATTTTGGAGCAGAATGCTTTGCTCTTCTTGGAGAGTCAGAGGATATTGTGTATGCCTCATTTCCTAGTTATGAAGAGAAGTATCTAGAAGATGATCAAATGACAATTGTCTTCCAGGTAATGGGAAAACTAAGAAGTTCGGCTACTTTTGATCGAAAAGCTACTAAGGAGCAAATTATTGCTAAAGCAAAAGCTGATCCAAAAGTAGTAAAATATCTTCAAGTAACCATTTTAAAGGAGATCTATGTGCCCAATAAATTAGTTAATTTTGTCGTTAGCGATTCATAAGAGCTGAGTATGAAATTTATCTATAGTATATTTGTGGCATGTTGGTGTCTATTCATCTCTATTAAATACACCTATGATAGATTTAGACATGGTAAATTTTTAGGGCTGCTTCTATATAAATTAGGAATAAAAAAGCAGAGTATTAAAAGCGCAAATGGTAAAAAATGCGTATGGATTCATGCTACTTCTTTAGGGGAAACTCTTTCTGTGAAGGTGCTAGTTGAAGAATTAAAAATGCAAAATAATGTCCATATCATTTTTTCCACATTTACCTCTGTTGGCTATAGTGCCGCTTTAAAGATAAACGAGATAGATCAGGTCATTATTTTACCGATTGATTTAAAAATTTCGATGAAAGCATTAGTAAATCAGATAAAGCCTGATCTATTTATCCTTACAGAAAGTGACTATTGGCTTAATCTTTTAAATGAAGTTAAACGATATGGATGCAAAATGGTACTAGTTGGTGGTAGAATTTCAGATCGATCTTATAAAAGGTTTAAAAATATTCCATTTTTCTCTACTTACCTATTTAATCTATTTGATTATCTACTGCTTCAAGATTCTTCGATGGAAGAAAAGTTTTCTGGCCTAAATGTCGCTAAGGAAAAAATCTTGGTCGTAGGGAACTTAAAGCTTGATTCTTCAAATAAACAACAAAGAGAAAAGGAAAAGGTTTTTCTTCCAACAAACCGAAGATATATTACTCTTGGCTCTACCCATAAAGGTGAGGAAACCCTTCTTCTACAAGAGCTTTCTTCGCTAAGTGAGGATATAAGCTTTCTACTTGCTCCAAGAAGACCTGACCGCTTTGACGAGGTGCAAACTATCTTAGAAGAATCAAAGATTTCCTGGCGCTTTGTTGATGAGGAAGGAAGAGGGGATGAACGAGTGATATTTGTAAATAAGCTAGGGATTTTGGAAGAATGTTACAGTAAAAGTGAGTTAGCAATTGTTGGGGGAAGTTTTGTGGAAAATGCAGGAGGGCATAATGTCTATGAACCTGTACGACAAGGTGCACCGGTACTATATGGCCCGTATACTTTTAATCAACATTCACTTACAACAATAGTGGAACAATTTGAGGTGGGAGAAAAAGTAAGGTCTGATCAAATTCTTACTAAAGTTCAATCTAGACTAAAAAAAGGAAGAATTTGTAAAGAGAAAATAACTGAAATCAAAGCAAAATCAGAAGGTGCAACAGAAAAAGCATTAAATTTAATAAATAGCTTGTTATAAAAAAACGATTTCTGCTATGATCATCACCATAATTTAACGCGGGATAGAGCAGTTGGAAGCTCGTTGGGCTCATAACCCAAAGGTCGGCGGTTCGAGTCCGTCTCCCGCTATTTTTTACTAAGAGCTTGCTTATGGCTGGCTCTTTTTATTACCAGAAATTGGTGATAAAAAATAGTTTACTATGGCGGCTTAGCTCAGTCGGTAGAGCAACGGAATCATAATCCGCAGGTCACTGGTTCAAGTCCGGTAGCCGCTATAATCCTAAGATCATGAAATCAAAAGGTATAGTATTATTGAGTTTAAGCATAGAATTTTGTATGATAATTACATTTATAGAAAATTAATTGGAAAAGGTGAGGGAGAATTTTCTAAGAATCTATTCAAATCTCTAAACGATTCTATTCCTAATTTCTATGATAGATTTTATGGACTTTATTTTCCTTTGGGATTATTTTTAGAAGCTATAGGGGAAGGCAATTTTAGAGAAAAACATGCAAAAAATTTAGATTTAACTCCGTTTTTCTTGAAAATGTCTGAGCTTGATCAAGTTGATTTAGAGCAAAATCTATTAAATCTTCATAAAATTGCTTATGATTTTTTTTATTCTCACAATGAACTTTCGAAAGAATCGTTACTGAAAAAAATTGATCATCAATTGAAATATTGTTCTCTAGAAGACCCCCATTACTTATTAGCTGATGGTTTAGTCGATTATAGAGATAAGATCACAACAGATTTTGAATTCATAAGGAGTTCTTTAGCAAAGTATCTTTCTTGGGATCTTATTTGTGGATTTCCTTTTGCAAGACTTTTTGAAATTTCTGAGAAGGATCAAGAGCTTGTAAGAGCTAAAATCAGAAAAATTAATCTATGGCTATTAAATAATTTTCATAGTGAGCTTCTTTATGAAAATATAAGTTTTCATCGCTTAGCAGATAAAATTCAAAAAGAGCTTTTAACAACTAAATCATATATTAAAAAAATTGAGGGAGAAAACGAAAATAAGAAATTAAACATATTAGTTCCTAATATGTTAGAATCTGAATATAAAGATTTAGGAGATGTAGACTATATTGACTTTGCAACGCTAGGTACTGATCGAATGGCTGGCATTATTCTTACAGGAGATTCTTTTGAAGTAGTTGAAAATCGACTTATTATCCAACTATCAGTTTTAAATTTTTTATCTGAAATAGAAGGTTCGAAATTGGAACTTTTTCCAGGTGAAGTTTATATAATAGATTGTAAAACTGGTCATATTAAAGAAAAAATACTAGTATCTAAGATAGGAGAAGATGCACGTATTAAAGTGAATGTTAAGGATTTACATTCTGGTAAATCTAGTATTCTACATTTTAATAAGTAAATATAGGTTTTTATGCACTACAAGGCCGATGGCTAAAATTAACAGTTACAATTTTATCATAAAAGGTTTTTTAAGATATTTTCTAAGATTGTAGATCCCTAAATTAGAACCATTTATAGATTTTAGCTCTCATACGTGAAGATATAATTTGTATTCAATCTTATTTTTTATAAATTTCGCTAAAGATGAGCCCCTTGAGAGACCTCTACTTCCTGTTCTAAGCGCGTGATCAATACTAGCCCATGTGTCCTCTGAGTGCTCTTTCCTACTGGTTATTATAGTTCCACTTTTATATTTGGGGTATTTACCAACTTTATCGTGATATTCTTGTATAAATTCAATTATTAAGTCTTCAGTGTAAGGTGGTAATTCTTTTATATGTCTTAAATTAAATTTTTCTTTAAGAAACATTTTTAATGATGAACCCTTCTGTAAACCCCGAAGTCCCTCTAAAAGTGCATTATTCACATGAGACCAAGTGGTCCCTTTATATTCACCCTCTGCAAATTCTATTATTCCACTAGTTCTTTTTGGATATATACCATACTTCTTGTAGAAAAGTATACACCACCCCTCTATCATTTGGCTTGAAAGTCTAGGTAAATTCATCTTGTTTTTTACACCAAACTTTTCTTCGAGAAACTTAGGAAGGGATGATTTCTCTTTAAGTCCTCTGCCTGCAGTCTGTAGCGCAGTATCTACAAGAGCCCAAGTGATCCCTGCATATTTTCCCTCTGCAAATTCTATTATTCCACTGGTTCTTTTTGGATATATACCAAACTTCTTGTAGAAAAGTATACACCACCCCTCTATCAATTCATTTGTGAAATGAGGTAAATTCTTCTTGTTTTTTACACTAAACTTTTCTTCGAGAAACTTAGGAAGAGAGGAGTATCCAATCAAGCCTCTACCAGATTGAACTAATGATCGATCAACTATTTTCCAAGTGGTCCCTTCATATTCGCCCTCTGCAAATTCTATTATTCCACTGGTTCTTTTTGGATATATACCATACTTCTTATAGAAAAGTATACACCACCCTTCTATCAATTCATTTGAAAAAGGGGGTAAATTCATGTTGTTTTTTACACCAAACTTTTCTTCGAGAAACTTAGGAAGAGATGATTTCTCTTTAAGTCCTCTGCCTGCAGTCTGTAGCGCAGTATCTACAAGATCCCAAGTGATCCCTGCATATTTTCCGTCTGCAAATTCTATTATTCCACTGGTTCTTTTTGGATATATACCATACTTCTTGTAGAAAAGTATGCACCACCCCTCTATCAATTCATTTGAAAAAGGGGGTAAATTCATGTTGTTTTTTACACCAAACTTTTCTTCGAGAAACTTAGGAAGGGATGAACCCTTTGGTAAACCACGAAGCCCTTCTGAAAGCGCAGTATCTACATGAGCCCAGGTTGTCCCTTCATATTTACCTTTTGCAAATTCTATTATTCCACTAGTTCTTTTTGGATATATACCATGCTTATTATAGTGATCCTTAACCCATTCGAGTATTAATTCAATGGTAAGTGGGCTACGATTATTTGCAATAGCTGCCCTTAATCTTGTAAAAGAATCAATATTACAATGAATGCTCGTGAATCTTAATAACCCCTCTAAAGGGTATACTTCATTTATAAT
>CAMAXK010000020.1 GCA_945862365.1 Chlamydia trachomatis | reverse complement strand
GAAAGGGAATTGGGTATTTATCCCAAGAGCCCTCTATTTTCAAAGAGTTAACCGTTGAAGAGAATTTATTGATTTATTTAGAGCAGCAAAAGCTTACAAAAAAGGAAAAGAGCTTTATTTTAGATAAAAGACTAGATGAATTACACATCTTACCTCTTAAAAAGAAAAAAGCTAAAGAGCTCTCTGGGGGTGAAAGACGAAGGGTAGAAATTAGTAGAGCTTTAATCACTGAACCAAAGATTTTATTTCTTGACGAGCCTTTTGCCAACATCGACCCAAAAACTATCGAAGATGTAAAGGAACTGATCTTCTTTTTAAAATCCAAAGGAATCACTATTTTTATCACCGATCACAATGCTCATGAACTTCTCTCCTTTATTGATAAAGGCTTTTTTTTACATAATGGCAATCTTCTTGCCACAGGAACAAGTGAGGAACTAGTGGAAAATGCATTGCTCAAAGAATTTTATTTAGGTAAAAACTTTTCTTTGAAAGAACCAATTCTTGCTTGTAATCCCCCATTTAGAGTATAATATTGCTCAAATTAACACGGAGTTATTAAATGGCAATACAACAAACACTATCTATTATCAAACCAGATGCAGTAAAAAAGAACGTAATAGGAGAAATTCTTACACGTTTTGAAAAAAATGGTTTATCAGTTATAGCTTCAAAAATGCTATATCTTACAAAAGAACAAGCAGAGAATTTTTATGACATTCACAGAAAAAGACCTTTTTTTGCTGACCTTGTCTCTTTCATGACATCAGGTCCAGTTCTTGTATCTGTTCTTGAAGGTGAAAATGCTGTGGCAAGAAATAGAGAAATTATGGGAGCTACAAACCCAGCTGAGGCAAAACCTGGTACAATTCGTAAAGATTTTGCTGATTCGATCGATGCAAATGCTGTACACGGTTCAGATAGCCACGAAAATGCAATCAATGAAGTTTTATTTTTCTTTAAAGAAAATGAAATTTTTTCAACGCTAGATATCTAAACAATAGTATCTAATAGATCTAGGATCTTTTTCGGAACTTTGTCACCAAAGGTGTCTACAAAATACGATCTGATCCTAGACATCTCTTTCCTATAGGCGCTTTCATCAATAGTCAAAAGCTCTTTTAAAACCTTTTCATCCACACCTTCTACTTCCATATTTTTAGGAATATAACCAAAAGGGGTCTCCATCTTTTCAGCATCTTCATCCATGGATTCAAACATCCATTTAATCACATGCATATTCATCGAATATCCAGGCCAAAGAAACTTTCCCTTTTCATCTTTTCTAAACCAATTGACAGAAAATATTTTAGGTAATTTTCTTGAAGGATCTTTCTCTTCTATAAAGAGCCAGTGCTGAAAATAATCTGCCATATTGTACCCACAAAAAGGAAGCATTGCAAATGGATCCTGTCTCATCTCCCCTGTAACCCCTTCGGCTGCAGCAGTTTTTTCTGACGATAACCCTGCACCATATAAAGTACCCATCGTCCAATCCTTTGCCTCGATCACAAGTGGGGTTAAATTTGCCCGTCGACCACCAAAGATTATTCCTGAAATAGGCACCCCTGTAACATATTTTGCTCCTGGATCAAGGATGGGGCAAGCAGAAATTGGGGTAGTAAATCTTGAATTTGGGTGGGCGGCTTTTTCTCCACTTTCCTTGTTATACAATTTTCCTTGCCAGTCGATTAACCCTTCTGGAACCTGATCGCTCATTCCCTCCCACCATACATCATCACCGTTTAATGCAACATTTGTGAATAAGGTATCCTGTTGAATCATTTCCATCGCATGAGGATTTGTTTTCCATGATGTTCCTGGGGCAACCCCAAAAAATCCATTTTCTGGATTAATCGCATATAATTGCTTATCTTTACCAAACTTCATCCACGCAATATCATCTCCTACACATTCTATTTTCCAGCCAGGCAATTCTGATTTAAGTAAGGCTAAATTTGTTTTTCCGCAAGAGGAAGGGAAGGCTGCGGCAAAATACTTCTTTTTACCCTTAGGATTGCTCACCCCTATAATTAACATATGTTCGGCTAAAGAGCCTTCCTCTTTAGCAATGCACGATCCAATACGAAGGGCAAAACATTTCTTTCCTAATAAAGCATTGCCCCCATAACCACTACCAAAGGAAAAAATCTCTCGTGTTTGCGGAAAATGAGCAATCACTTTTTCATCATTGCAAGGCCAAAACGAATCCATTTGCCCAGGTTTTAAAGGCAAGCCAACACTATGAAGACCAATGACTGGTTGCTTTCCGCTTTCTATTTGATCTAAAGCGATTTTACCCATTCTAGTCATAATATACATGTTGACACAGACATATAAAGAGTCGGTTACTTCTATGCCAACTTTAGAAAACTCACAATCATTATTCCCCATCAAATAAGGGATCACATACATTGTTCTACCCTTCATGCATCCATCAAAAAGGGATGATAAACGCTTTTTCATGATCTTAGGATCAATCCAATTATTTGTAGGACCGGCATCATCTTTAGTTTCACTGCATATAAAGGTTGAACTTTCTGTTCTGGCTACATCTTTTGGATCTGATCTAAAATAATAACATCCCTTTTTTTTCAAAGGGATAGCCATCTTAGCTTTTACTAAAAGGTCGATAAAATGTTGGTACTCTTCTTTAGTTCCATTACAAAGTATCACCTTATCTGGTTTACAAAGGGTTACAAAAGCCTCAATTTTTTTCTGTATGGCATCTATTTGAACCTTCATCACAACCTTCAGTGGTAAAAATTATCTAACTACTTGAGCTTTTCTACCTTTTTTAAACTGATCTGTATATTCTAATGCTTTTCCTGTACCTAAACAAACAGCAAGCAAAGGATGAGGAGCAACAACAACTGGAAGGCCACATTCTTTACGTAAATAATCGTCTAATCCCCTCATAAGCGCGCCACCACCTGCAAGAACCATACCCCTGTCCACAAGGTCTGCAGCAAGCTCTGGCGGACACTTTTCAAGTACTAACTTCACACTTTCAACAATCTGCATAAAAGGTTCAGAAAGACATTCTCGAATTTCTACAGAGTTAATTCTTTTAGTCACAGGAAGACCTGCTACCTGATCTCTTCCTCGAACTTCCATCTCTAATTCGTTATCTCCTAATGAATAAGCAGATCCAATGGTCATCTTAATTTCTTCAGCAGTTCTTGGACCAATCATTAAGTTGTAAGTACGTCTCATATAATTGATGATACATTCATCAAACTCATCTCCACCAATTCTTAATGATCTACTTTCAACAATTCCGCCTAAAGAGATAATTGCAATTTCTGTGGTACCACCACCAATATCAATGATCATATTTCCAGCAGGTTCATGCACAGGTAACCCTACACCAATTGCTGCAGCCATAGGCTCTTCTATCAAAATTACTTCCTGAGCCCCTGCTCTAAGAGCTGAATCTTCTACAGCTCTTTTTTCCACCCCAGTAATACCAGATGGAACAGCAATTAAAATCTTTGGTCTAAAAATACTTCTTGTTGGAGATACTCTTTTAATCAGTACTTTTAACATCCCTTCTGCAATTTCAAAGTCTGCAATCACACCATCTTTCATCGGTCGAACCGCATGAATTTTTCTTGGTGTTTTACCAAGCATAGCTTTTGCTTTTTGACCTACTGCAATTACTTCTCCAGTTACAGAATCAACAGCTACAACAGATGGTTCAGCAAGAACAATACCTTTTCCTCTTACATAAACAAGCGTGTTTGCTGTACCTAAGTCGATACCAATATCACTTGCAAAAAGTCCTGAAAGTTTCTTCCAATTTCCAGTAGCCATCTTGCTAAGCATTAAAGCCTTTTTCTTGATAAATTCTAATTCCTTCATGGACGTCAACTCTGTTATTATAATCTGTTTTTCTATGGTAACAGAGATTTTATTTAGGAGCAACTACTACCTTTAAAGAGTATATTGATATTTCTTTTTACTTGTAGTCTGAAGAAAAATAAGGTAAAAAGGAGTATTCTCAAATTTAGATGGGTTTTTAGAATTTTTATGCTAAATGTTAGAAAATTAAAACAAGACTTTTCCCAAAACGTTCTTAGAGAAGGTAAAGATCTTTTTACAGAGAAAAAAGTTACCTCTGCAAAAATTGTCAATATTGATTCTTCCTCTTTAAGAATTCATGCAAAAGTAGATGGACAGTTTGAAAACGCCTATGAGTGTTCTATCGAAATTGACCGCATAGATTGCGAAACCATTGATTCTGATTGCGATTGTCCTTACCATTACGACTGTCAGCATTTAGCGGCATTACTTTTTTATCTAGAAGAACACTTAGATCAAATGCTAGTTTCTTTTTCCAAGAACTCAGATCTAGATGAAGTACAAGATTCACAAAAGGAAGAAATTTTAGAAGCTGTAAAAGATGCAGTTACTAAAGAAGAAAAACGTAAAGATATTGAGTTTCAAAAAGAGCTGATGCAAGAATACATCTTTGCATCTAACGTTCTTGCTACTTCCCCATTTTTTCAAAGTAAACCTGAGACAGATGTAACGCAAGCATCAATTATGATCATCTACAGTTTTCCTGAATCTAAAGATGACACAAAGCCTATTGTTGAGCTTCAGTTTGCCCTTCGATTGCCTTCAAGATCAAAACCCCTACATATCCCAAATGCCAAAAACTTCTTAGATGGTATCCGTTACGAAGAGTCTTTACAAATTGGTGGGAAAAAATATCTATTTTCCTCTGATTCATTTTCAGATGCTACCAAAGATATTGTTCGCATGTTAATAGACTATGCACGCGTTCATGATAAAGCAACTACCGAACGTGGTCAAAAGTGTGCCTATATTGAAACAAAATCATTAGGATTGCTGCTTGCAAAATGTTTTAAACCTGCCTATGAGTCGCTTCCTGCTGGATCAAAAAATAGCGCTGAAATCCACACTTTACCAGGAATCTATTACGAAAATTTAGATACTCCGTTACAATTTTCGCCTACTCTTGCCACCTTTAACATGAACTTAGAGTACATTAAACCACCGGCCTCTAAGATCTTAATCAATCCATCCATCCTTTCAGGTGAGCAATCTATTGCCTTAGAAGATGCTTTATTCTTTGAATGCGCCTCCCCTTCCTTTATTCATGAAAACATTTTCTACATGTTTTCAGAAAGCATTACAAGACAACATCTTATCCACCTTATGTCCCTTCGTGAGATTACAATTTGTAAACCACTGTTTGGAACATTTATTGAAAATTGCTTAGATAAGCTCTCTGCTTTTTCAACCATTTCAGGGAAAGAAATTTTTAATGAATTTACAACTTTACCTTATGTTCATGCCATTAAAGGAGAATGTAATATTTCCTATCTTGATGGAGAATTAGAAGCTTGTCTAGAATTTATCTATAATGATTTTAAAGTGCCAGCAATTGCTGATTCATTAACTTCAGAACACCTTGATCTTTTCCAAAATGATGCAGGCCTTCTTGCCCGAAATCTATCTGAAGAAAAAGCTATTATCGATAACCTCTTCTTAGACTTTGTCTATGAAAAAGAACAAAGTGCTTTTGTTACAAAGAGTGAGAAAAAAGTAGTAGAGTTCATGACAGAAAGACTACCTGAATACAAACATATTATCACCTTCAACTGCCCACAAAATCTTCTCGATCAGTTTATTTATGATACATCCACCTTTACCCTCTCTCTTTCCCATACTGATCGACTGGACTCTTATAATCTTGAACTAAAAGTAGATGGAAATTTAAAAGGGATCAGAATGGACAGTCTTTGGGATTGCATTCTATCGAAACGATCTTATTTGGAACTTTGCTATAAAAAAAGACCAGGCACCTCAGATTCTAGCCGTATGAATAAAATCTTAGTGCTAAATCTTCCGATTCTTTCGAAAATTGTAAACCTTTTTGATGAACTTGGCATTAAAAAACTCGATGATCATATTCTCCCATCCCCTATTTGGAGTATTGCCAATATCGATGCTGAACAATTCAATGACCTGCCTGTTACCTTTGAAATGACCCCTCGTCTTAAAGAGATTAGAGCTCAGATGCTTGGTGAAAAACCACTTACATTCTCAGCTATTCCATCTCAGATTAACGCTGTGTTACGTCCATATCAAATAGAGGGGGTAAATTACCTAGAGCGTCTGCGCAATATGTACCTAGGTGGTATTCTTGCCGATGATATGGGTCTTGGTAAAACCCTTCAAACAATTGTCACCTTAGAGCAAAGTAGCGTGGGTAGAAAATCCCCATCGATCATTATCTGCCCAACCTCCCTTCTTTATAACTGGAAAGAAGAGTTTCATAAGTTTAACCCTAAATTTAAAACATTAGTGGTCGATGGCATACCAAATCAAAGAAAGAAACTGATCAGCACTATCGATGAGTACGATGCAGTAATCACCTCTTATAGCCTTTTACAAAAAGATATCGAGTTTTATAACAAAACTGTCTTTCACTATGCGATTTTAGATGAAGCCCAACATATTAAAAACAGAACTACAAGAAACGCAAAATCTGTAAAACTGCTAACCTCTAATTATAAACTGATCCTATCTGGTACGCCAATTGAGAACTCCCTTGATGAACTATGGAGTTTATTTGACTTCCTGATGCCTAATTTCTTAGGATCCTACGATCGATTCTTAGAAAAATATGTACGTCCGAAAAATGATGAATTGAAGAAGAGTTTGAAATATTTAAAGAAAAAAGTTGCACCATTTATCTTACGCCGTATGAAATCCGATGTGCTTGATGATCTACCTGATGTTTCAGAAATTGTCTTCCACAGCAAGCTTTCCCCATCTCAAAAAGAGCTTTACAACTCATATGCAACAACTGCTAAAGATGAACTTACCAAACTTGTGGAACGAGATGGTTTTGATAAAGTTCAAATCCATGTTCTTGCTACCCTTACAAGACTTAAACAAATCTGCTGTCATCCAGCTATTTTTGCAAAAGAAGGTGGAGAGGCAGAAGATTCATCCAAATTTGACTTACTTCTTGAGCTCTTGCAAACTCTTATTAATGGTGGGCATAAAACCGTTATCTTCTCTCAATATACAAAAATGTTGAAGATTATGAAAGATGAATTTGAAGCTCAGGGAATTAAGTATTCTTACCTTGATGGATCCTCAAAAAATCGTATGTCAATTGTAAAAGAGTTTAATGAGGGAGACAACCCTATCTTCTTAGTATCGCTCAAAGCAGGTGGAACAGGTCTAAATCTAACAGGAGCTGACACTGTGATCCATTACGATATGTGGTGGAACCCTGCAGTTGAAAACCAGGCCACTGACCGGGTACATAGAATGGGACAAAAACAAAACGTCTCTGTTTACAAACTAGTCACCTTAGATACAATTGAAGAAAAGATTGTAGCAATGCAGAAGAAGAAAGAAGGGGTAGTCAAAAAAATTGTAAGTACTGATGATGATGTAATTTCCAAACTTACGTGGGAAGATGTCCTTGATTTACTTAAAACCAATGACTAATGTTTAATAGCCCCCTATTTGCAGTATTTTAAACAAATATAGCTGTATTCTTTGTGCCTTTGTCTCTTTGTGCCTCTGTGTTTAATTTTCAATGATCCCTATCATTTCCAACACAAAGCACCCTATTTGCAGTTTTTTAACCACCCGTTCGCTTTGCTCACTAGAGATCACAGAGAACACAGAGAAAATCTTTTGAATGAGTAAACCTTTTCAAATTCTAATGTATTTCTTTGTGATCTCTGTGTTCTTAAGCAAGCTTTGCCCCGGGTGGTAATTTATAGCATTTTTTATTTAAACCGGATAAGATTTAACCTTCTAAATTATTTTCGTTGACGAAATCACAAAGATGTATTATCGTTATACCTTTAATTTTTGCGGGTGTAGCTCAGTGGTAGAGCATCACGTTGCCAACGTGAGGGTCGTGGGTTCGAATCTCATCACCCGCTTTCTTATATCAATACAACGCTTGAGGAATTATGGCTAAAAAGCAAAAAGACAGCTCTGCAATCTCTGAAGAATCAAACCACAAAAGCGTAAACAAGCTTGAAATCATTGCCACAACAATGGAAAATGATAACTTATCTTTTGAAAAACAAACTCTTTCTCATTGCCGTGTAAAATATTCTGTAACCCCGAAAGCTCCTCTTTGGGAAAAAGCAAAAAAAGAAGCTATTAAAAAAGTTTCTAAAGATGTTTCTATCCCTGGATTTAGAAAAGGAAAAGCACCTGCTCATATTATTGAAAGCAAATATAGCGCTCAAATTCATCAGCAAACTGACGCATGTCTTGCCGACCTATGCTTTGCCGAATGTCAAAAAGAGGCAAAAGTTCCAATTTTACAGGGAAATAATAACATTTCTTTCCATACTGAAGGGAAAGATGAGCATAAAAAATTATTTTTTGAATTTGAAACAGAACCTACCATTCCAGAAATCCATCTTGCTGACTTTTCTTTGCCAAAGCATGAAACAGACACTATTGATGAAAAGCGTGTAAATGAAGAATTAGATAACGTTCGCTCTTTTTATGCTGAGTGGAAGCAAATTGAAGATCGTCCTGTTATGGAAGGAGATTTTGTTCTTTTAGATATTTATGATCTTGATCAAAACCCTCCATCTAGAGTCTTTAATAACGCAAGATTTGAAGTAAAAGAAGGAAAAATGGTCACTTGGATGAGAGATCTTGTGATTGGTCTAACTGTAGGTGAATCTATAGAAGGTATTTCTAAACCTGACAGCTCTGCCTCAGAAGAAGACAAACAAGCTTTTACAGAAAAGAAGATCAAAATTACTCTTGGAGCTATTGAGACCTCAATTCTTCCTGAAATTAATGACGACCTTGCAAAAAAACTTGGTGCACCAAATGTTTCTGTCTTAAAAGAAAGACTTGAAAAGTTGGTAGCTTCAAAAGCTGCAAGAGCAACAGATGAAATTTTACGCGATTCTATCGAGCATCAGATGATTGAAAAAGTACTCTTTGAAATCCCTGGATCTCTTCTTGAAAGGGAAGCAAATCATAGAATGAATCAATTATTCGAAGATGCTGAATTTAAAAGAGAATGGGAAGAGGAAATGTCTGAAGAGCAAAAGACAGCGAAAAAAGAGGAGATCAAAGAAAAATCTACTCAAGCTATCCGATTATTCTACCTATGTCGCAACATTGTTGGAAGAAATCATATTTCTGTAGGTCATGAAGATATGAATAGCTCTTTTGATTCTGTACTTGATATGCTTTATGCAGATCAAAAAAAGCTGCAATATAAATCTATGACAGAAGATCAGAAGCAAATGGTACTTACTCGTGTGATGATGCAAAAAGCTGAAGATCACATTATAAGACAATTGCAAAAAGCCTAAATAAAAAGGCTTGACTAGCTATAGTCTTCCAAGTTATGAATAGAGAATAAACAGTAAAAAAGGATCAATATGTCATACGTACCTTATGTAACAGAAGAAACTGCACGCGGAGAAAGAACTACTGATATCTACTCAAGACTTCTTGCTGACCGAATTATTTTTTTAGGCACAGAAATCAATGATTATGTAGCCAACAGCATCATAGCTCAGCTTATTTTTTTAAGATCCACCGATCCAAAAAAACCTATCAGCATTTATATCAATTCCCCTGGCGGTTCTGTATCTGCAGGTCTTGCTATTTATGATACGATGCAATATTTAAAGTGTGAGGTAAACACTTACTGTATTGGAATGGCTGCATCTATGGGGGCATTACTTCTTTGTGCTGGCACAAAGGGTAAACGCTATGCGCTACCTAACAGTCGTATGATGATTCATCAGCCCTCTGGTGGTGTAGGCGGTACTTCTAAAGAGATCGAACTTCAAGCAAAAGAGATTATTTATTTAAAGAGACGTTTGTCTGAAATCCTTGCTAGCCATTGCAATAAAGATCTAGATCGTATCATTGAAGATTCTGATAGAGATTACTATATGAGCGCAGATGAAGCTGTGAAATATGGCTTAATCGATCATGTGGTAAACCAAAGCGTTGCAGCAACAATATAGTCCCCTTAGATAAATAGAGACCAAAACTCATTATTTTGGTAGAATTTGATATTGAAAACATAAGAGGCTATAGTAAGCTATGAGTAATGATGAAGAGATGGCAAAATGTTCCTTTTGCTCAAGACCTGAAGACAGTGTAGAAAAATTAATTTCTGGACCAAATGCTTACATTTGTGACAAATGCGTCCGCCTTTGTGTAGATATCATCTCAAAAAAGCAAACAAAGCATGAGATGAAATCTTTAAAGCCAAAAGAAATTGTGGAAAAGCTCAATGAACATATCATTGGTCAAGATCTTGCAAAGAAAACATTAGCTGTAGCTGTGTACAATCACTATAAACGAATCCGCGCTCATAATCGAAATGATTCTGCCTCTTACACAAAATCTAACGTGCTTCTTCTTGGACCTACCGGCTCTGGAAAAACCCTTCTTGCAAGAGTATTAGCGCAAGCAATTGACGTTCCTTTTGCCATCGTTGATGCAACCACCCTTACTGAAGCAGGCTATGTGGGAGAAGATGTAGAAAACATCATCCTTCGACTGGTGCAAAATGCTGATTATGACATTGCCCGTGCTGAGCAAGGGATTATTTATATCGATGAAATCGATAAAATTGGAAAAACGACCTCTAACGTCTCCATCACAAGAGATGTGTCAGGAGAAGGGGTTCAGCAAGCCTTACTAAAGATTGTGGAAGGAACGATTGCAAACGTCCCTCCAAAAGGTGGCCGCAAGCACCCTAACCAAGAGTATATCAAAGTAAATACAGAACATATCCTCTTTATCGTTGGCGGAGCTTTTGTACACCTACCTGGAATTATTTCTAAACGCTTAGGAAAAGGGGCTATTGGTTTTGATGAAGAAGCAGAGAAAAAGCACTTTGACCTTAATGAAATGAACTACCTACTTTCACAAGTAGAAACAGGTGATTTGGTTAAATATGGTTTGATCCCTGAATTTGTGGGCCGTTTTAACTCTATTGCTAACTGTAATGAACTTTCTATCCATGATTTGATGGAAATTCTTACAAAGCCAAAAAATTCTATCATCCAGCAGTACAAAAACCTCTTTGCCGAAGATCATGTAGATCTAAGCTTTACAGACGATGCCCTAGAGTTTATCGCAGTAAAAGCTAAGGAAGCAGGTACAGGAGCCCGCGCTCTGCGTATGATTGTAGAAAACACCCTAATCGACTTAATGTTTGAAGCACCTTCTGATGAAGATATCACTGAGATCATCATCAATAAAAGTTGCGTAGAAAAAAAAGGCAATCCTATCATCCACCGCGCCCCTAAAGAGAAAAGCTCTTAAGGTTTAGGGGGGCGTTTAACGTCTGCAATGGTTACACTATCAAATAGATCGCGCAAACGCACCTCTTGACCACCTGTTGTGACTTTTACATCTAATGCTTCATTTAATATGTTTTGAAAATCTACTTTAATATTTTGACTTTGTGGTGGTTGTTTCCATCCGTTTGCTTTGCTTGCCATGTGATTTCCTGCATAAACACCATTTCCTAGTCGAGAAGCCACAAAATGAGTACACCCTGTCTCAGCAGCAAGCCTTAGCTGACCTATCAAAGCATACTTTACCGTCTCTCTAAAATAGGCATAATTATTTATAGCTTTAGGATTGGATGTTCTTTTCATACCCCCAGTATTCGTATTTCCTCCATTAGGATCTGCATTAGCCACAGAGGCATAAATAAATTGATCCTCAGAAGAACGCCCTAAAGTATGAGTAAAAGCCCTAGAATACACATTTGCATCTGGACTTTTCGTATAATCTACAGCCTCTTTCCCAAAAAACGCATTTGTATCTATCGTTCCCCCCACCGGATCTTTCATCCCCCAACGATCCTTAGCATAAGCGGCAAACAAAAGCCTCTTTAACTCAAGATATCCATTTTGTTGATTTACAAGACCTGGGATTGTTACATTTATAAATCCTTCGACAGCGCGGACATTATATCCATAATTTATTTTATTTGGGTTATTTTTATAAAAGTTCTGAGCCTTATTGTGTAAAAACCTTACCTCTTCCCTTTGATCTCCAAGTGACATGTGCTTAATTCTATTGCATTCTTTCAGTAAGAAGCTATTTACACACGACTCTTCTTGAACAGGTATATTCTCCACTCCCATCTTTGCTACCGTCATACCGTGCACGTCTTTGGTGGGATCTTGCAGTAAAGTTGCGGATCCGCCCCAAGGTGCAGCACTACTTGCAGCGATTCCATACCCAATTTTGATAGTTTTTGCATGAAATTGTTTTCTAATCTCTTCCCCAACACCCAAAGAGCCCCTCTGACTCTCCATAACTTGTACTGTTGCAGGTCGTACTTTAGGTATCGGATTATTGTTAATTATCCCAATCGAGTTATTGGGATCTATCTCAACCACCTCATCCCTCATATTATCAAACTGCGGATCACATACAACAGTACCATTTGCAGCCCGTGCTGCTGCACTTGCTGCACTTGCCGTAGTTGGGGTGGTGGCTGCCGCAGTGGCTGCACTCTGTTTTGCCGCCTCCCTCCGCAATCGGATTCTCTCAAGCTCCTCCACCAGATTCCCCCTCCGTCTTTTCCCTATCGGCGGTGTCGCTGCTGGTGTACTTGCTGCACTTGCTGAAGTTTGGTTGGTGACTGCTGCTCCCGGTCGATTAATATTCCCTATATGAACGGCAGCTGCCGAACTCGGAAATAGGCCCCGAAGATGCCCATTAATCTGATCTACTAATGTTGAAGACATACCTCTAGTATCTACTAAAGAGTGTATTTCAGTATCTTTTATACCCTCATCAGAAGTGATTTGGTCCACTGTTTCTAACCGTAGTAAAGAACCAATCACCCCCAAATGAGTATTAGGATCAACTAGATGTCTTTCTAAGAATTTTTGATATCCATCTTGAAAGATTTTACCGTATTCTTTAGGGGCCGACGGTTCATTAGGTACAATTGTATGAGAAAAGGTTGCTGCTGCAGCAATTATTGCTGCAAGTTTTTCATGTTCTCTTGTAATCACATGCTTAGCCTTACCATCTTTACCAGTGGCAGAGACACCTATATGCTCATCTCTTTCAAATAGTTGAATAATTACTTTATAGATGTTTTCAGCTCTATTTTTCATCTCAAATCGTGTTGGTATAGCTGGTCCATCCAGCTCTCTTAAAGTAAGAACTAATTGCAAAAGCCCTCTCGGAACATTTTCATATTCTGCAATTTGTTTTTGTAAAAGCTTAGCATCCCTTACAACGAGTTCATCCGTACCTTTTTCGATATCACTTTTACGCTTTTCAAGCTGCTTTTTTAAAAAAGCAAGGTTCTGATTAAGAATCTTTTCTTGCTGTTTCATTGCTTCAGCAATTTTGTTTTTTACCCCTGTCACATCTATTGGATTGATTGAATTTCTGGTTTCTATCAATTGATGGCATAACCCTAAAGAGCCTTTCTCTTTACCGGTAGGTTGTGCATTTATCATCATTTCTGCCGTAACATCATGAACTGGCAAGCGGTTAATAGACTTTATAAACCCATCTTCCCCTTTTCGAGGAGCAAGCTCATGTTTAAAAATGGCATCAGCATGGTTATCCAAACTATCTTTAGTCTCAATTAGAAGTTTATGATCCCTTAATAAGTGTTCGATTTTTTTTGCAGTGTCCCATAACGCACTGTTTTCAGCTGATTTTTCCATAGACCTTAAGTCTAAGGTCATTATTTTTTTTGGATCACTTTTAAGTTGTATCTCAACTTTCTTCGTTTTAAGATTTATATCGACGTTAAATTTATCTACCCCCCACTCATCAGAAGGATTTCCACTAGACCTTTCCGTATACAATTTACTCGCAAGTTTCTCTTTAAATTCTTGAAAAACAGTCCCTACATCCTTCATAACCTTATTAGCTAATTCATTTGACTCTCCACCCTCTATCCAAATCCAAAGTTTCTCTGGTTTAGAGCTTGGAACTGCACTAGCCGCTGCATTAGCCGCTGCATTAGCCGCTGCATTAGCCGCTGCATTAGCCGCTGTTGATGATGATGATGATGATCCCTGTTGTCCTGATGGAATTGAACTCATAATATTTAACCATTATTTATTAACTTTATTATAGCATAATTATGAGTTTATTTGAATATATATTATAAAAAACAATCCCTACCATGTTCTTGGTAGGGATTGAGTAGTAGCGCATTAAACCTAAGCGGGTTACAATTACCCCCCAGTTCTAATGTTTCTCATGATACCTTGTAGCTCAGAAAGAGTATTTGAAAGCGTATCTTGAGAGTTTTTGTAAGCTGTTCCTGCAGAACCTTCCACACTCTGAAGTGATTGCTGTAGCATTTGATCCACTTGTTTCTCAGCCTCAGCCTTTGCTTGATTCAGTATAAATGTTTGTTTTCCAAATAATAAACCTGATGCAGTAGCTTTATTCAACGCACCAATCACTGTTTTTATACGATCTCTTTTGTTATCAAGACCCTTTAACGCCTTCTCTAACGTCTTTTTCGCCTCATCCAACTTAGAGGTGAAATTTTTCTTAATCTGCTCTTGTCCCGGAACACCTGCACAAGCATATGCATCTTCTACCGAAACATCCGTCCCAGGAATCTTAAATTCGTTACCTTCAGTGTTTTCTCTAGTATCTTTTTTATAAGATGTCTTATTACCTTTAACTTCTTCCACCGATCCAAAATGTTGACCCTCTTTTGTAACGTCATACTCATTATTTTTTAACTTCGAAATAGCCGCTAGTTTATTCTCCTCTGTAATCTTGTTCTGAATTTCACCGACATGAGCAGCCCCTGTATCGATGGTATCTAACTTACTAAGAGCATTTTCCAGCTTATCCACATCGTTTTGTTCTTTATCAACATTACCTGCTAAAGCGTTGGTAAAACCAACAGCAAGTATGTCTGAGACACCTGATGATAATTCCTGAGATCCTTGCAAGTTTGTTTGTTGCGCCTGCTGATTAGCAGCATCGATAGTTTGACTATATATCATTGAAGCAAAACCTTTAGATCCATCACCAGAAACTGTCCCATCATCATTAAGTGTAAGACCTGATTGCGCAAGCTCTGTATAACTCTTTAAGTCACTGTTTATTTCCATTAATTTGCCTCTTGATAGCAAAAGATCCATATACATTTGAAACGGATTACCATTACTCATGTAAAAGTTTTTTCCACCAAATAGTTGAATCCCAGAATCTTGAGAAGAATCAGAAGCACCATTTGCACCCTGATCATCAGAGTTATTAGATCCTAATAAACCAGACTTAGCATCTTTTTCTTTTGCATCGCTTGTTTCATACACATCCCCAAGAACTGTATAAATAGCCGCTTTACCATGCTCAGATACCTTTTTAGCCTCTTTCTCTGTTCCTTCTATAGCAACTGAAAAATCTGATTTTTGTACTACCTTATGCATAATCTCCCCCACCTTTTATTATTTAATAAACTCTTAGATTCAGCCCTTTTAGTCTTCAGGCCTCTATTTCCTTAACTTAATTATATCATAATTAAGATTTTAATTCAATAGTTTAATTATTAATTATTATTTAAATGACTCATTATCAATTACTTATAATATTTACCGATCAATAAAAAAGGCAGGAATACTCTTCCTGCCCCTGAATTTCCCTCACTTTTAGGTTATCCAGCAATCGCTGAGATCATATTTTGATTTTCCTCTCCCATTGAATCTAGCACAGAACCTTGAATATCCATAAGTTGCTTAGATTCAGCTTGCGACTGAGTGCTTATAGTTGATTCAAGAGCCTGAAGTTGATCTTGACTAAATCGTACTACACTATACTCTGCTTGTATACTACCTAGAAATTTCTGAGCGTTTGCCAAATCTTTGTTTAGAAAATACTTAGTAATACTTACAGAACCTTGTGCAATAGTTGCAACAGCATCAAAAACAGTTACGATATCTCTCCATGTTTTTGACCCTTTTAACCCTCCATCTTCAAGTCCATTTTTTTTCAAAACTGCTGTTCTTTCATCTGTTCCAATCTCTGCTACTTTACCCATACCATAGGCAGCTCCAAAACTCACTATAGCTCCACCAACTGCAAGTCCAATCTCAACCCAATCATTTTGCAAATCAGCTCTTCCCTCTGGAGTAAGTTGCATAAGTCCTTGAATCCCTTGGATTAAGATCCCTGAACCGATAATGTTTTGCAATAATGTACCAATAGCTCTTTTTCCTAGTCCCGCAGTTAACGCATCCATGCTATACTGAAGCTTACCAGCTCCTTTTGCAGCAGAAGCTACACCAGCTTCAGCAGCCTCTTCGCCAACCTCTGCAGCACCTTCTGCAGCTGTAGTAAATCCACCTGCACCAAGTGTTAAAAGAGTAGTAATAGCAGCAATAATACATGATGTACCAATTTGAGCACCGATTGATGGATTAGATCCACCTAATGCTGTGTTCAAACCTTGAGTGATAGCATCACCAGCAGGCGTCATCATCGTTACACCAACTATTACTGAAACACAAACCGCAGCAACCACAGGAGCAGCTGTTCCTGCTGTAAGTAACGTTAAAGCAGCACCGGCAAGCATCACAACAGCGCCAATTAAATACTCGTACCATGGCTTATTATTAGCTGCTTGTTCTTTAGCAAGCTCATCTTGTTGAGCCTTAATCTGCTCATCACAAATGTTTTTAGATGAAGTAGACATAGCTTTAGCAAGATCAGTCATTTGATTACTCTGCTCATTTTGCTCTGTAAATATCGAAGACATCAATAGACTAAGATCTAAGGCAAACTTCATCTTCACATCTCTCATAGCATTAGAATTATCAGCAGGAGCAGGAGCAGGAGCATTTCCTAATATAGCGCCTAAAATAGCCTTCACCTTTGGATGATCCATAGCTTCTTGCTTACAAACACCTTGTGCATCCATAGCTTGATCAGCCATTTTCATATACTTATCAGCATCATTCATCAAACTCTTAAATCTTTCCTCTGCTTCAGGACCCTTTTTTACCGCATTAATCAAAGCAGTCACATCTGAAATTGAGATCTGATTTGTAGCCGATGCAATAGATAAAGCTTGTAAAACCTTTGATAATTGCTTTGTATTTCCACCTTTAGCAGTTAACGTCTCTAAAAGCGTTGCCACTTTTTTAGGGTTACTTTTCATTAAAGTAACAAGATCTGCAACCTTAGATGACAAGCCTTTTTTGGCAGGAGCTGATTTTTTACCACTGCTTACAGCTTCTAATAAAGCACTAATTTCACTTAATAACACCTTAGTAGTCTTTGCCTTTTTCTTATTAATTTCTGTAGCATTAGTATTTTCTTCAGTAGCATTCAATTCTGCCGCAAGTAATGCGCTTAATTGTAAATCTTCTGCTGAAGTTACCGTAGAATTATTCATCGTCATTATTTGCTCCTTGAGCCCTAAAGCTCTATTTTCCTTACCTTTATTATATCAAATTCTAATTTTAATATCAAGGTTTTGTTAAGATAAAATATCATAAACTACTCACATTTAATAAGTTGCATATAAAATAAATTTTTAGCAAAAGCCCCAAATTCTCAATCAGATAAAAAAAAAGCCCCCAAAAAATGGAGGCTTTTTGATCACTGTTAAGCTAAACCTGAGTTTACACCCCTGCCCAACCGTTAATCATTGATGCTAAAGAGCTTACTACCTGTATAGTAGATGACTGATCCCCTTCAGCAGTGTTTACAGATTGAGTTAATTGCTGCTGACCTGTTCCTGCTAAAGCGCACAATGTTCCAAACTGTGTGTTTGTAGTATTGGCATCATTTTGCATTGTCTGATAATGAGCCATAATCTCACTTCTAGTAGTGGCATCTGTTGTATCGGCAATTCCACCAGCTTCCCAGGTAGTACTTTCTTTGTCACATGTTACAGAAAACGATTCTCCTCCTGGTGCTAATCCTGCTTTTTCAGCAGCAGCCTCAATTTGGATACCCCCGATCGTGTTACTTGTAACATCATAGCCAGCAGGTAGTTTAGGGGCACTTGGTTGACCATTTGTAATTGTAGCAGGTCCAGCATCCACCCAAGTCTTATTATCAGTAGAATACTGATATTCGTATGTACCATCTGGATTTTTAATTATTTTTAAATTTATCGATGATGAAGTCTTTGTTATTGTTTGGGCTGCTATACTACCATCAGCTTCGCCATGCTCATAGAATAACTTTAGGTTTGCAGCTAAGGCAGCCGCAGCGTTTGTCGAAGCTGCTGTCATAGCAGAAGACATAGTCCCTAAGCTTGTCATAAGTCCGTTTGTTTGAGACTCAATCGTGATCCCTGCCATAAGTAAAGCAAGAAGTGGCGGAAGAGCGGGCTCAGAAGAATCAGAGGAGTCACTTTGACCTGCATCTGAATCAGATGGGTCTGAAGGAGGAGTTGAAGAAGGAGCTTCTGCACCTAAACCATTGCCTTTAGATTGATTCGTAAACTTCTCAGCCTCTTCTGCATAAACTCCAATATGAGCTAATAAAGCAGCACCGGATTTCTTATCCTGTTGATTATCAGCAGGAAGGGCTCCTACATGCGAGGGTGCTACTGTTGTCAAAGTTGCACTTACTTTTTCTGTAACCATTATTTGCTCCTTGAGCCCTAAGGCTCTATTTTCTTTACCTTTATTATATCAAATTATAATTTTAATATCAAGGTTTTATTAAGATAAAATATCATAAACCACTCACATATAATAAGTTAAATATAATATGAATTTTTAATAAAAGCCCCAAATTCTCAATCAGATAAAAAAAAAGCCCCCAAAAAATGGAGGCTTTTTGATCACTGTTAAGCTAAACCTGAGTTTACACCCCTGCCCAACCGTTAATCATTGATGCTAAAGAGCTTACTACCTGTATCGTAGATGACTGATCACCTTCGGCAGTGTTTACAGATTGAGTTAATTGCTGCTGACCTGTTCCTGCTAAAGCGCACAATGTTCCAAACTGTGTGTTTGTAGTATTGGCATCATTTTGCATTGTCTGATACCGAGACATTATCTCACTTCTAACATTAGGATCCGTTGCATTAGCTACCCCACCACCTGAAGGGGTAGTAGTAGTAGTAGTACTAGTTATCACAGAGATACTACCATCTACTGGACCATAAGCATTGCTATCCTTATCTAGGTTTGGCACATTATCGCCTGGTTGTACACTATAACCAGGGGGTAAACCATTTTTCGTTACGCCATCGATTGTATAGGTATATACTGTAGTATACTGTGGCATCCCCCCTGGAGAGTCCTTTATTCTTTCCCTGGTTGCTGTGATCTTTACTTTTGCGTATGTATGCGTAGTTGTGGTTTGTGTTGATATACTACCATCAGCATTACCATGCTCATAGAATAACTTTAGGTTTGCAGCTAAGGCAGCCGCAGCGTTTGTCGAAGCTGCTGTCATAGCAGAAGACATAGTCCCTAAGCTTGTCATAAGTCCGTTTGTCTGAGACTCAATCGTGATCCCTGCCATAAGTAGGGCAAGAAGCGGCGGAAGAGCAGGCTCAGAAGAATCAGAGGAGTCACTTTGACCTGCATCTGAATCAGATGGATCTGAAGGAGGAGTTGAAGAAGGAGCTTCTGCACCTAAACCATTGCCTTTAGATTGATTCGTAAACTTCTCAGCCTCTTCTGCATAAACTCCAATATGAGCTAATAAAGCAGCACCAGCTTTCTTATCCTGTTGACTATCAGCAGGAGGGGCTCCTACATGCGAGGGTGCTACTGTTGTCAAAGTTGCACTTACTTTTTCTGTAACCATTATTTGCTCCTTGAGCCCTAAGGCTCTATTTTCCTTACCTTTATTATATCAAATTCTAATTTTAATATCAAGGTTTTATTAAGATTAAAATATATAAATATTTTATTATCAATAACTTATGTATTTAAAATTTATACCCTTCCTTTGCAAATTAAAAAATTATTACCCACTTACCTGTCCTTTTACCATTGATTTTTCTAGAGTTATCCAATCCATCAAAAAGTTATTTGTAGCCCCTTGAGCAGATTGATACTGCTGGGTATCAGATTTGGCCACAGCTTGCAGTGCAGCTGACCCACTGGTTAAGGTGCTACTTAGCGCACCTGCAGCAGTTTGCATCCTTGTTACTATCGAAGGATCTTGTTTATTGTTTGCCTTATCCCAGGCATTTTTAATGGCTCCATCTGGAATGTTAATCTCTGACCCGCTACCTGGGACAAGCTTTCCAGTAGCTGGATCAATTACATAACCAGCAGTTCCACTCATACTTGGTTTGTAAGTTCCATCAGTTAAGCTATTTACCAATGTATTGATGTTACCTTGTAAAGAATCACTTAACCCTTTATTGGATGGGTCGTTAAAGAACTCATAGATACGACTTTTTCGATAGTGCTTAGTACCATCTGGATCCGTATGATCGACCACAGGAGTCCCATCGGAATTTAACTCGTATTCAGTTTTTGGACTATTTGATAAATAGGAAAGCTCATGCTGAAGGGCAACTGTGGCAGTTACCTGTATAGGCTTGCCTGTTTTTGGATCTATATTGGGCTTTCCTGTATATGGATTGATATCATCTTGATCAGCAGTACCTGTTTGATCAGCAAGGTATTTTTGAACGTTAGCCGCACCTCCTATGTATCCTGACATAGCTGTTTGAGACTCAGCATCTTGTCCTACAACGTTGCCATTAAGGCTTGTAAGATCATTTAATATTTGCCCCAGTTCGGCCATGTGATCTTGAAGTGAACCAGATTTTAACTCGGTTGCAAGTTTTGCAATCTCATCCTTAAGCTTTTTTAATAAACCCCCATTTGCATAAGGATCAGGATTGTCGGAATCAT
>CAMAXK010000019.1 GCA_945862365.1 Chlamydia trachomatis | reverse complement strand
AATGGAAATATTAAAAATGTAAATATAAATTTTTTCACTTTGTAACTCAAAAATTATTAAAAATTACAATGCTAAATCTTTAAATTTTAAGTTGCAATGTATTTTTTATATAAAAATTAAATGTGCTAAGGACGGTAGTGGTTTTGATGAAATTTGTTCATTTTTTGGTTGATAAAGATTTGCTAGCTTCGCATAGTTTATCGAAATCAGATTTATAAGTTTGATCTTAAATAGCACAAAATTTAACATACTCCTCTTCTGCAAGAGCTAGAGCCACTTCATGAGACACCTTACCTAGACTGACCAATATTTCTTGTTCATTATATTTCAAAAAGACATCTAATTTTTCTGCCCAATCTTTCATGAGCATCACTTTTCCTCTTGCTGCTTGAAACTCAAGCATAATCAATATACATATTAGCAATTCGGTTAAGCTGAGCTATTTCATTTTTTTTAAATAGTTTTTAGCAACTTTAACATCCGATAGAAAAATTTTGAATCTGGCGCTCTGCGCCAAGTAGTTAATTCCATATTAGTCTTTGAGGCGTGAGCTCGATCAGCGATAATTTCAGCCGCTGTATTTCCTGTTATAGCAAAGTGTAGCTTATTCTGTACTGTAGCAAAAAACATTTGGGTATCATTTAAGCTACTTGAATAATCAACAGATGTTGCATAAATATCTGTGATTTTTTGATAAGCCATACGCTCACTAGCTCTAATCTCCCGAATTTCTTCTAAGAGTTCATCAAAGAATCGCGAATCGAATTTTGAGCCTTTTTTAAATCGTTCAGAATCTATAGCAAAACCTTTAAATATATAGCTTTTTAACTTATCTGTAGCCCAAGCACGAAAAGCAGTACCGCGTTCTGAATTAATCCTGTAGCCAACGGCAATTACCGCCTCGAGGTAATAGAACAATACCATACGCTTTACAGAACGCTTCCCCTCCTGTTGAACTATCGAGGACTCCTCGGTAGTTGCTTTTTCGTTTAATTCTCCGGTCGTATAGATGTTTTTTAGATGTAAAGATATATTGTCCACCGAGCAGCCGAATAACTCAGCCATATGAAGTCTAATAGATATTTAGAGACCAAAAAAGGGACAAAGATCGCCAAAACACTACCGCCCCCCTGATTAAAGTTGAAAGTATTCGTCTAATCCCTCTGCTATCGACTTTGCAAGCGTTTTTTGATAGGAAGGGTTGATCATCTTATGACATTCTTCATCATTTGTGATAAATCCACACTCAATAAGCACAGCAGGCATATTGGTTTCTCTTATCACACATAAATTGCCTTCTTTGATCCCTCTGGAGTTTGCTCCAGTATTTACAATCATTTTACGAAGGATCGTTTGTGCAAGCAGTTTAGATCTTTTTTGTTTCCATGGTTTTGCCTCTTTTGGATAAAAGATCTCAATTCCATTTGCCTGTTTATTATGGGCTGCATTGTAATGAATGCTCACAAGCACTTGGCATTTTAAATCATTGGCAATTTGTGCACGTTTTTTTAAAGTGATAAACTCATCGTGAGAACGTGTCATCACTACTCGATAGCCCATTTTTGTTAACTCAGTTTTTGCGTAAAGAGAGGTATTAAGAGCAAGTTCCTTTTCTTCGCAAAGATTGTTATGGGTACCAAGATCATAATTTCCATGGCCAGGGTCAAGAACAATAATAGGCATTGTATGGCGACCATGAAGATTTTTTTCAATAATGAGATCTGTATACTTAGCACCCTTGGATTGAAAACAACCTGTTAGAGAAAAAGTAAGACAAAGAAGGAAAAAGTGTTTTAAAATCTTCATAGATTTTTTTATTATAAAGCAGATGCCATATCTCTTGCAAGTATTCTATCAGAAAGACTGAGCCTTTGACCTCCAATTTCTTGCTCCTCTTCATGACCTTTACCGGCAAGTAAAATGGTATCATTCACTTTTGCTTGTCTGATCGCATACTGGATCGCTTCTCTTCGATCTTCAATTGTTACATAATCTAACGTGGTAATCCCCTTTTCTATCTGTTGAATAATAGATGAAGGATCCTCACTTCTTGGGTTGTCATTAGTTAAGACTGCAAAATCACAGTATTTATTTACAATAGCGCCCATAAGCGGCCGTTTTTCCTTATCACGATCCCCACCGCATCCAAAAACAATAATGAGTTTTCCCTTTGTAATCTTTTTTAATGTGATCAGAACTTTTTCCAATGCCTCTACTTTATGCGCATAATCTACAATAATAGAAAGACCAGAAGAGTTTTCAATCCTCTCCATTCTTCCGGCAACTCCAGGCATTGACTCCAAACGAGTCACAATATCTTCAAAAGAAATTCCCAATGAATAAGCAATTGCCGAAGCAGCTAGTGCATTTTCTATATTAAACATTCCAATATGGGGAAATTTTACCACTTTTTGCTCATCTGCAATATTTAAGGTAAAGATCGATCCATTACTTAGAAGTTCCACTTTTAAGGCGTGCACATCTGCCTTTGAAGAGAATCCAAAAGTGACTGCTTCTGGAATTTTAGCTTTAATCGATGCTCCCCAAGGAGAATCTAGTGAAGCAACAACAATACCATCTTTTTTACGATGAGATAAAAGCCTCTCTTTTGCTTTCTGATATTCTTTCATCGTCCCATGATAATCCAAATGTTCATGCGATAAATTTAAAAAGGCAACAATATCAAAATAGGTTTCATCTAAACGTCTTTGATCTAATCCGTGAGAAGAGACCTCCATCACACAATTTTTACAACCGGCAGTTTTCATCTCTTTTAAAATTTTCATTAAAGTTACTGCATCAGGTGTAGTATGAGAGCTTTTAAATCTCTTTAAGCCAGTATTTGTTTCAATGGTACCAATGAGCCCTGTTTTAGACTCACTTTCAAGTAGATACCTGGTATAGTAAGAAACAGTTGTTTTTCCACATGTACCAGTAATGCCACACATAGTAAGATTTGCCGAAGGGTTTTCAAAATAGTTTTTCGCAATTTTTCCTTCTACTGCTGCAGGATCTTCTACAATTACTTGGGTTACCCCTGATAAAAATGGATTATACATATCAAGCACAATACAAGAGGCTCCATTTTGAATCGCATTTTGTATATAATGATTACCATCTGTTTCCCTTCCCTTTTTTGCGATAAATAAACTACCTGGGAAAACAACTTTAGAATGGGAAAAAACCCCGGTGATCTCTATCTCTTTTGAACCTTTTACCTGTATCGTATCGATGTCTTTTAATACTTTTTTTAATTTCATCTTCACCCTTACAATTAGTTTTTATTCCACTTATCGTAAATTGCATTAAGCTCCTTACTCTCCTTATACCAATCGGCCTCTTCCTTCACCGTTCTTGGATCACCCGATGAAAATCCATACGGGTCATCATAAGGTACCTTCATCAATTGCAGTGCTTTTTTTCCAATCTCTCGGAAAATTGGAGCTGCACATTTACCACCAAAGTGCGTTGTTCCAAAACCACTGACAAATTTTTTCTCTGGTTCATCAACAACTACTATTAAAACAAATTTAGGATTTTTTGCGGGAGCATTTCCTATAAAACTTGAACAATGTGTCTCTTTTGAATACAATCCGTTAATATTTTTTTCAGAAGTACTTGTCTTGCCACCCTCGGAATAGCCTGGAATATCTGCCAAGGTGGCCGATCCACCTGTCTTTGTAGTATACTTTAACGCCTGCAAGATTAAGTCAGCAATATCTTTTGATAAAACTTTCTTTTTTCCTTTTTTCTTTGTTTCCAAAACTCTACCATCAGGAGAGACTATTTTATCTATCAAGGTAGGACTTACTAAATACCCCCCATTGGCAAAAACAGAGTAAGCTCTTGCCATTTGAACTGCATTAACCATCACATTATAACCGATGGCAAGAGAATATGGGGTCGGCGCTGACCATTGGTCTCTTCCATTGCTATATTTCATTCCATAAATAGGAATCATCCCAGGGCTTTCATAAGGCATTTCCAATCCAGTTTTTTTTCCAAGGCCAAACACCTCTGAAAGCTGATCTGAATACCATTTGGGACCAAGTTTATCTAACACTTTTTCAACAATCCTAGCTGGATAAATATTTGATGATTTTTGTATAGCTAAAAACATATTCAAATATTTATGAGTTGCAATATCCTTTAAAGGGCGATTTCTCCCCTTAAAATTAGGATTATCCACCTTAATCATCTCATAAGGATTAAATATTGGAGGCTGATTTTTTTCAAGCAACCTCTCATTTGCTTTCAAGCAAATAGCCATAGTCATCACCTTCATAATCGACCCAGGCTCAAATCCATCGGTTAACATTTTAGGCTTTGTTAATTGCTCTTTTTCTTTCGACTCAAAATATTCTGCATATTTCTCTGGAGAAAAAAATGGATACTGCGCCATTGCAATAATTTCCCCATTAGATGGATCCATCATTACTGCCACTGCACCCTTAGCATTCACCCTTTCGGCGCCTTTTTTCAATTCCTCTTCACAAATTGCCTGTATTTGATGATTAATAGTTAAATAGATATCGCTGCCATTTTTTGCCGCCACGTGCCGTTTGGCATCATCAATGGCATATTTTGGAGAGCGCATCAAATACCGTTTCCCCACCTCTCCTTGTAAATGCTTATCAAACATCTTTTCAAGCCCTGCAATAGGAACTGCCTGACCGGTTTTTTCATCACGGTTCTGATATACAGTGCTAAGCACTGGACCTAGAAGGTGATCATATGGGTAGGAGCGCTTATAATCCTTTACAAACGTTAACAAGTTATGAGCCATCTTGTGCTCTTTAGCAAACCCTTTCCACCAGGTCTCAATCTCCATTTTTTTCTCAAGAGTCAAAAAAGATTGAATTTTTCGCCACCTAGACTCTTTATAAAAATGTCTCTTTAAATCTTTTATATCAAGCATAGCCCCTAATGTCTCAATCATCTCTTTTTTAACAGAGGCTTTGATACGAATAGGGTCAATATACAAATGATAGGTGAGAACATCCATCACGATCGGGCGACCTTTTTTGCTATCTTCTGATCGACAATAGATTTTTCCTCGATGAAAGGGCTCTTTTACCACCAAATGATGCTGGCTATCGGCAATTTTTACCCATTTATCATGTTCAATAACTTGTATTTTATAATAATGAATAAGGATGAGTGCAAATAAAAAAATGAGAACAAAACCAACGAGTAATGATCTTCCATTAGATTGTTTTATCTCATCTTGCACATCTTTCCCTTATCTTACACTTGTTCCAAGTAATGATGTACCTGTAAATCCTTTAATTACAGTGTTTTTCATCTCTATCTTCTCATCTTTATTTGAGATAGCAATGATTTCTTCCTTCGTGCTTGATAGTAAATGAGCATACTCTGTTTCTTTTAATAATCCTAAAAGAAACATTGGATTTTCAAATTTTTCTACCTCATACTGTAAAATAGTATTGTGCTCTTCAATATAGGAAAGCTCAGAAGAGAGCCTTGGCAGCTCAATCATGAGCCTTGTCACATCATTTCGAGCATCTAAATAGGCAAATAAGGCTGCAGAAAACGAAACTACACATGCCAATATTTTTCCTAAGTGCCCTTTATTCATATGATTCCTACTAAATTTTTTCAGCCACTCTCAATTTTGCACTTCTTGCACGTCTATTTCTCATCATTTCGCCTTTACTACATGCAATAGGCTTTTTAGTGATCACCTTAATGCTTGCAGCAGAAATATTCATCCCTCTTAAATCTCTTACCGGCTCAGAGGCAGATCTGAAAATATTTTTTACAATACGATCCTCTAAACTATGGAAAGATAAAACACTGACACGTCCATGAGGGGCAAGTACTTTCATCGCCTTTTTCAAAGAAATTTCAATTGCATCAAGCTCTTTATTCACATACATCCGAATTGCTTGGAAAATCTTTGTCGCAGGGTGAGTCTTTCCATGTCTTGGGATAACATCCTCGATAACTTCTTTTAATTGCTTAGTTGTCTCAATAGGCTTTCTTCTTCGAGCCTTTGTAATGGCAGATGCAGCATTTCTCCAAAGTCTTTCTTCACCAAGATCCTTAAAGATCACACCTAGTTCTTTTTCTGACATTTCAGCGATAATATCTTTTGCAGTGAGGGTTGCTGTAGTATCCATCCTCATATCTAATGGGCCATCATTCATAAAACTAAAACCTCTATCTTCTTCATCAAATTGCATAGACGACACTCCTAGGTCAAAAAAAAACCATCTACTTCTTTCACCCCTAAGGATGTAAGATGTTTATCTAAATCAGAAAAATTGCCATGAACAAACCGCATTTTGTCTGAATACTTTACTAATCGTTGCTTAGCTATCTCTAAAGCATTTAAATCCTGATCACATCCTATATAGATTTCTATTTCAGGGTGCGCCTCAAGTATTGCCTCAGCATGGCCTCCTGCTCCTAATGTTCCATCAAAAAACACCTTAAGCGATCTGCCTTCAAAACTTTCTAACACCTCATCTTTCATTACTGAAATGTGAGGAAATCCTTTCTCATCTTTTGTCTTTGCCGTTTTTCTCATTAAATTTTCACCGTCGTTTGTACATTTTTCAATAGTTCTTCTAAATTTGTGTGTGTCTCTTCTTTTTCTTCCCCAAAAGCCTCTTCCATCAAAGCATCAAACTCAGCAGATCCTATGTTTTCCAAAGAAAATAGCTTTTCATACTTCTCTTTTGGCCAGATTTCGATCTTATCCATCGCACCTGTAATCATAAGCTCTTTGTCAATGCCGATACTTTTTTGTAATTCCATCGGCAAACTAACGCGTCCAATTTTATCACAAGTTGTATTTACTAAAGTGGAGAAAAATAAGGTAAAAAATCTCTGAAATTTTGCCACATGCTTTCTTTGCTGAAATTTTTGCGCTAAAGCTTCAATTTCTGATGTCTTGTAAATAGCAAGACATCCCCCCATAGAAAGGCCAATGTAGAAGGAAAGCTCCCCCTTTTCTACAAGCTGATATCGCAAATTTTGTGGCAATACAAAACGGCTCTTTTCATCAAGTTTTGCGCTGTAAGAACCACTAAAAAATTGCATCGCCATATTTAGTTTCGCCTAATTTCCCACCGTTTCCCACAGAATACCTTTTTTCCCTTATTTTTACAACGAAAAGCGGGGAAAAAATTTCCATTTTAAAATTATTACTTTGCAAAAGTTGACACGCAAAGGAATTACAAAAAGTAGGAAAAATGGGAATTTGTGGGAAAACACTTTTTTTATATATAAATAGTGAAAAAATATGCATTAATTAGCCTATTTTTTAAGCAAAATGGATGCCACTTTTAATTGACTTTATCCAAAATATAGGAGTATAATCGTTACAAAAAAACCAAAGGAGAAATAATTATGAACGGAATCAATAATCCATATATCGCTTTATATCAGCAAATGGCAGCTCTAGAGCTAGCTCAACAAGCTCAACAAGGTCCACAAGATGGATTTGTAACGCCACCAAATCAGGCGGTTCAAGCCAATCCAAACGCTTTAAATGCTCCGGGCCGTGTTCAACGTCAACCTAGATTTTTAGCAAACGCCGTCAATAATCAGGCTGTAGTACAAGCTCACCTACGTGCTCAAGCAGCTGCTGCATTACTTCAAAACAACGTAGTGGATCAAGAGTAATCTGATTCTAGAACTAAAACCCCTCTTTTTTTTGGGGGGGGGAAGTTTATATATTTTAAACACAATAAAGATTATATTTGAATAATATAATCTTTTTTGTTATGCCTTGGTTTATGGCAGATCAAAATATACAGGGCTCCCCTACAACAACTTATAACATTTCGTTAAGCACCTCTGTAGAGTATGAAAAAAGACATGCAGAGAATTGGGATTTAACAAATGATTCCAAAGACATTAGTGAAAGAGTCGGTCTAGAGCGAGTAAATCCTTCCACTTTCTCAAAAACAGATCAACTCTTTAATCTCGATCAGCAAAATCGGGATTTTAGCCTGATTAAAGAACCTAAAGGTTTTAATAATCAAACAGGACGTTTATTCACCCACCAATTAGCCCCTGCTTTTAGCTCTGTTGATACCTTGTTAGACAGGGTAAATGATATTGAGGAAGCAGCCATTAAAAAACTTGGTCCAAGTTTACCTAATGAGACTTATCAAGCAAATATTAGCAGTGTACAAAATGAAGCAAAAGCCTTAAAATTAGCTTTTTCTAAAGCCAAAGAGATTCAAGAAGGGATCCAATCGGTGATTGGAAATAGAACAGGATTTCAAAAGGTTTAACCATGAGTGATATTAACTGGCTTGACCTGTTAGGATGGGGAGAAGAAGATTTACAAGATCTTCGTTTTATAGGATATACCTACATCAAGCAAGGTCATTTTGATACTGCGTTAAAGTTTTTTGAAGCACTCGTTATTTTATCCCCAGAAAATGCCTACGATCTACAAACATTAGGTGCTATCTATCTTGAAATAGGTGATAATTTAAAAGCCTTAAATTTAATTGATAAAGCGCTGATGCTTGATCCAAAGCACGAAGAGACCCTGTTAAACCGTGCAAAGGCCTTGTTTCTTCTTGGTTATAATGCAAGAGGAATCACACTTGCAGCTCAATTAACAAAAGCAAAACAACCATTAATTCAAAATAGTGCAGAAGCTCTTCTTCTTGCCTACAGATAAAGACCTTACCACTTAACCCTTTTTTTTTATTGGAAAAAACTTGTAGGGAATCTATCATAGGTGTTAGAGTTTATTCATAACATTAGCTAATTATACAGCTTGTGGAAACATTGTTCATAAATCAAATTATTGTGGAAATAGGAGCTTTATATTCTTTATGTTAATTGAAGAAACAAAACATATGTGGGATGAGTTTATTTCTTTCATGAAGGAAAAATGTACGGCTGCAGAGTTTCAAAACTGGCTTGCTCCCATATCGGCGATCAAAGGGGATGAACGAGGAATCACTCTTCAAGTTCCCAATGTTTTTGTAAGCGATTACCTATTGCAAAATTATAAAAAAGAGCTTGCTTCGTTTCTTCCTTGTGACTCAAATAAAAATCCTATGATTCATTTTGTCATAGCTGAACCTCCTAAGAAAAAGGTTTTGGATAGAACCCCCCTTCCACAAACAATACTTACCCCTGGGGATGAACAAAGACTTGGTGTACGTCTTAATAAAGGTTATACCTTTTCAGATTTTATTGAAGGACCATCGAATCAATTTGTAAAATCAGCAGCTCTTGGGGTTGCCTCTCGTCCTGGTCAATCTTACAATCCATTATTCATCCATGGCGGTGTAGGTCTTGGTAAAACTCACCTTCTTCACAGTATTGCCCATGAAATCAATAAAACTCATAAAAAGCTACGAGTACAGTGTATTACTACTGAAGCCTTTATCAATGATCTTGTGGATAATCTAAGAAATAAGACCGTAGATAAAATGAAACGATTCTACCGCAATCTTGATATCTTACTTGTCGATGATATTCAGTTTTTACAAAGTAGGCTTAATTTTGAAGAGGAATTTTGCAACACATTTGAAGCGCTGATTAACGATCATAAGCAAATTGTAATTACAAGTGATAAGCCGCCGAGCCAATTAAAGCTTTCTGAACGGTTGATTGCTCGAATGGAGTGGGGACTTGTGGCAAATATTGGAATTCCTGATTTAGAAACAAGGGTAGCCATTTTACAATATAAAGCGGAGAAAAAGGGAATTATCATCCCTAATAAAGTGGCTTTTTTTATTGCCGAACATATTTTTAATAACGTAAGACAACTTGAAGGGGCTATTAATCGTCTTGGAGCCTATTGCGGATTAATGAATTTAGAAGTGACACAAGAAATTGTGGAAAAAACACTAAGTGAGCTTTTCTCTTTTGCTCCGAAAAAGAAAGTCAGTGTCGAAAAAATCCTTCAAAGCGTCTCTTCCATGTATAATGTTCGCGTTCAAGATCTGAAAGGAAACTCTCGAGCCAAAGAAATTGCTTTCCCTCGCCAGGTGGCTATGTATCTAGCTAAAGAGATGATTAATGATAGCTTGATGAAGCTTGCCTCCTCATTTGGAGGGAAAACACACTCTACCCTGTTGCACTCTTGGAATAAAGTGAAAAAGCAAATGGAAAATGACGAAACGTTAAGACGTCAAATTCAAATGATCCAACAGGATATGGAGTCTTAATATCAACCACTTAATCCTTAACCACCCTCTTTTGATATAATTAATCATATGGAAAAAGGTTATGTAAAAGAAGAAGCAGCCGTTTGCCTAGATTTAATTCTACAGGTATATGATGGCTATGAAGGTGTGTGGGCAATCATGCAATCATTAGGCTCTTTTTTTATCGTTATAGAAAAAGTGGAAGAAAATAAATATATTATCATCATCAGAGGAACCGAACCTAAAAAGGTTTATGATTTATTTGTCGATATTGCCGTCTTTGGGAAAAGCCGATTCCCTATCCCCTTAAAAACCTCTCTAAATCCAGTAGTATCTACAGGAATTGCATTGCAATATAACGCGATTGCAAGAAAAATCTTTGAGTTTTTAAGTACCCTAAAGGAAGGGACAGATCTTATCCTCACAGGCCACAGTCAAGGCGGAGCTGCCACAGGGTTGCTTGCAATTGGTATCAACTATACCTATCCTAATAAGTTTAATATAAAAACCTACGCCTTTGCCCCCCCTGCTATCGGTAATGAGGATTATAAAACGTTAGCAGAAACAGCCTCCTCCTACGGCATTTTTCGCGTGGTAAACCCTCTTGATGTGGTACCCTATTTTTACGGAAATATCCTCCATATAATCAATAACAATGTTCCTGTAAAAACCCCCTTCTTTTTCAAGCTGGTATACTATTTTACCTATATTGTTCACAAACTTACAAAACATCAGTATGTAAATGTGGGAACCACAGTACTTTTACTAGAAAAGGTTCTCATCCATTGTGATGATACAAGTTTGAAAAAAATTCTTAAATACGAATGTGAGGTGCTAAAACACCATGGCGCCGAGCATTATAAAGTGTTATTAGAAGAAACAGAATTCATTAATTAAATAATGAGTACAAAGCTATCTTTTCTGATCGCTTCTCTAAGAATAGGATCATTTTCACGATGAATCAAGTAAAGGGTTTTGTGACCATAAAGCTTTGTGTTTTTCTCCAAATAGTTACGTAGGTAGATAAACTCCGGCTCACTTTGAATCCTTCCATACCTCCACTTAAGTTTACTTAATTGGACCACCGTAAGGGCAATAAGCAGTTCTCTGTATTGAGCTCTATTTGCGTATAAAAAGGGAGCTTTTGATTCAAATAAATGGGCAGAAGGTTCCCATGGCCTTACATTTTTAAGCTCTAGACCTAGTAGACAAAGGTTACAAAGATATTTTTCGTTCGGCTCTTTACAGCGGTTACACACAGCAGGAAAGATAAGCTCTTTTAACCATCTCATTTAAGATATACTTTTGGTGAAGAGAGCGGACCGTCTAAAGAGATGATAAATAATTCAGCAAATTTAAATAACACATATTGTTTCATCCTTATATCAAGGTGAATGTTCCCATCAAAATCTAAAAACGATTTTGATTTATGCCAAAGATAAAAATATGACCTTCCAGCATCTGAAAAACAATTTTGCATTTTTAGAAAATTGATTTTTTCATCTTCTAAAGAAAAATCAATTTCACCAAATACAGGGATCATAACCACTGGATCAAGTCCAATTCTACCGATAATTTCTTTAGCAAAACTAAAGAAGGGATTGGTTTGCTTATCAAAGGTGTTAACAAAAGAAATAGACCCCTTTCCTTTGATACTTTTTCTATCAGATAAATTTCCATGTATGTCAGTAAATTCAAGTTTTTCAATCATAAACGGGTTGGAAATCTTCTTTCTCTCCCCCTTTTTAGAAAGCAGACAAGGACGAAGCTTGCTTATAGAAAAATTTTTTGTAGAAAATTGCACTCCTTCTTGACGTGCATCAAACACTAATTCTTTACATTCCGATATAACCGAGCGATCAGCAATAGAAAAATCGCTAATTGTAAAGACATTGTCTTTTAGTAAGATTTTTCCAAATAAACTGCTGATAGAGAATTGAAGGAAGTCAAAATCGGTACCTTTAATCAGGCCATCAAAATAAAGGCTCTTATCAAAGTACATCTCTCCTATCACATCAATACCCTTGCAAAGACCTAACTTTTTAATCACATCTACTGCAGTTTCTGGAAGAATAGATTGCATTTCATTAAAATCTAAATGCATTTCGGTGTTAAAGATTGGTCTTCCAGCACGCTCTGTTGGTGTTACATCAAACTCTATCCCTAATAAATTCCCTTTTAATCGTAAAATTTCTAATTCATCACCATAACTTCCTTGCACATCTAACACTTTCTTTGTATCAAGATGACCATCAATTTGAAAAATGATTTTTTCATCTAAAAACAGGTGAGTCGTAACATCGATCTCTTTTTTATCTAACGGAACTTTACAATCCACGACTAAAGCATGACGATTACCTCGAATAAGAATGCTTTTTGCATCAATTTCTCTTTCGTAAATAGTAAATTTTTTCTGATCAATATGACCGCTAAACCAAAAATCCTCTTCAAAAGGTAAAATGTCTGCCTCTGCTGAAAACTCCACTTCATCTTCATCCACATCAATACCAAATTTATCAGATAAAATTGAATTAAACGTAGTCCCTACCAACCCATGCAAAGAAATTTTATTAAGTCCATCATGAAAACCAATAGATTTTGCAAAACATTTACCAAGAAGTTGATCATTTTCTCGTACCGAAAACCTTCCATCTTGCACTAAACTTTTCTTATCTATTGTAAATGAAAATGGCTCTAACGAATCAATGTAATATTTATTCTCTCCCCCATAACAAACACCTCCCATCCCCTTACCAGAAAATACCCACTGATCTTTCATGGCACCTTCAATAATTCCTGAAAAATAGCCCTGATCAGAAGTGAGTTTGCCTTCAAAAGAAAATCCATCCTTTGTAACCAAACAACTATTTAAACAAACATGTCCAAGATGGCTATTGAATTCACTTGGGTTAAAAACAAGGGTATTATCGGCAATTTTTAAAGTCAGATGTTGATTATCTATCCATAATGAAATATCAGATAATTTCTTCTCAACTTTTAAAGGATGCTCATTTAAAAAGGTCGTAAGACACACTTCTTCATCTTTAATCACAAGCTTTGCTACTGTCTCTTTAAACTTTTGATCTCGAATAAATCTTGGAAAAAGTACATCATCAAAATCAACAGGGCATTCTACCTCAACATCTACCCCATCAAGGAAACAAGCTTTTTTCAAAATAATGTCTCTATCTAATAAATGAGAATATTCCCCTAATATTACTTCATTATCCTTATAAATCCCTTTTGCTCTGCAAAGTTCATAATCACTATTTTTTAAGGCAAAATCAAATCTATACTCACCGGATCCATCCATATCAAATTGGTTTGCACAAGCTAGCACCTTTGTTCCTAATTCATCAATGTCCATATAGGCTTGTAAATCACGAATCTGTAAATAAGTATCCCTATTGCAAACAACAATATCTGCATTTTCTAAAAATAGATTCTTATCGGCAAAGATCTTTTTTTGCCCCCCCTTAAGGGAAATATCTACTTGCCAACTCTTATCTTTTCCGTTACGAATAAAATGAGCTGAGCCCTTGGCATTTTTTATATAGGAGTGCTTTTGTCGATAAGTTGCCTGGTCTCCATTTACATATAAGTCCACATCGCCATTTTGATAAGTTCCATTAAAAGAATAATTTCCATTCAGAGACCAAGAAAATCCAGTAATTTCGTTAAAAAAAGGAAAAAATAGACCAGAAAACTGCTCAGATGAAAACTGTACCGTTAAGTCATTTAAACACGTTCCTCTTGTATCAAAGCTTACTTCGGAAACAACACTGTCAGATGTAATCGTGGCAACCCCTGATCCAGTATACTCACTTCCTTTTTTTTCTAGACGTGAGGAAAGCATCAACTCATGATTATAAGTATTTACAGGTGCACTAAACCACTTTAGGGCATCATTTGCGTTGGCTGTCATGAGCATATCTACAATAGGGCTTTCCATCGAACCATCAATATTTACACGCCCTTTAGTTCCATTTATTTCCCCTGTTATAGTGGTGTCAATAAAAGCGCCATTTTTAGCAGAAGCCTTCATATTCACATGTTCAAAAAAATGAGAGGGCTCTTCTTCTCTACCTATCACAACATTTGCCTCAAGAAGTTCAATTTCCCAAAAAGGAACTGCAGTTGTCAAATCTTGAAATAAATCAAACTCAAATTGACCTTTCATCTGTTTTGCTTCAAACCCTATGTCATTTTTTTCTGAATAGATGCCAAAATCAGTACACGATAAGTTTTTTATCGAAAAGTCTTTTATTCCACAACTGCCAAAAACCATTTGTAAATCGCACGAATACGATCCTTTATTGATGGTGTAATCTTTAAATCCTGAGTGTATCAACCCTAGTCCTACTTGCAAAACAAGCATCTGACGTAATTCTAAGGAATCAAGTCTACTTTTTAATAAAAAGTCATCGCCTTGATGTAAGCAGATCATATTAACATGGGCTTTTTGGCCAAATACTGGATCTAACTGCAGTGATAAATCAAGCTCTAATCCTTTTCTATTTTTTTCTGCAGGCTTACCCACTAAGGAAATAGGTAAAAGCCTTTCGCCATCTTCAATAAATCCTGAAAACTCTACATCTGCTTTTTTAAAAGCATCTAAATTCATAAACCCAGATAAATCTTTTATAGCAAAACGTGTGCCCCCTTCTTTATTATAAGCAGTAATTTCCCCTTTATCCATTGAAGCAGAAAGTTTAACATTTTCGATAAAACTTTTTTCTTCAAAACCTGTTGGGTATTTCAAGTCAATAAATACACGATCAAAAGAGGATACAATTGCTGCCTTTCTATTACAAATTTTCCCATCTAAAAGGTTCATATGAACCCTTGCATCCTTTACACTATTATCTGATCCAATAGCAATAAACGCCCTGCCATCAAATTTTCCTTTTTCAATGATCAAATCTGCATAAGCCTCACCCATAAAAAAGTCCATAAACTCTTTATAAAATGAAAGGCGACTTTGCCTTGCCTCTAAATCTACCAGCCAAGAATTTGCCCAGGTAGAAAATTCAGCTTTTATCTGCCCTTGACCTTCTTCATAAAAGATCAGTTCTCCTAGTTTTTCAGCAGATTTTGATTTTGCCAAAGAAAATTCAATCTTATGATTAGGGATGTGCATTACCCCATGTTTAATCTCCACTTGTCGCAAAAAGCTTAAAATAGAACGAACTTGCGCAGCTGTTAAAGATACCCCTGTTAACATTTGATCTGTAAATGATAGCTCTAAGCCTTCAATTAAAAAATGGTTGGTGAATGAAATATTTTCAAGCTCTGGCCCCTTACAAAAAATCTTACCCACTTTACATGAAGCAGAGCCATCGGATGCACCCAAGACAACATCATGAAAAGCTATACCACCTTCTTGTAATGACAAAAAGGAATAGTTAAAATCCCACTGCCCCTCAAGAGGAATTTTATATAAAACATAACGCTTCAAAGCAAAATGAAGGATATTGCCTTTGAAAAAAAAACCTAGCCCAGCAAAGAGGACGACTGCAAATAAAGTAATGGTTCTTTTTTTAATAGATAGTTTCATGTTCATATGTGTAGTTACTTTCCTAATATCATAGTCTCGATCTTAAATAAAATAAATTCCTTTTTAACTAAAAAAATATGACAATAAATTTTTCTGTTACTACAATAAATTATCTATATGAAATACTTCTTCTCTACGTTAAAACAAACAACCAGATCTTTTTTTTATTCATCAGGAAAAATGCCTACAAAAGCCCCTTTTGTGCATGATCCCATCGATATAAAGCGAATTATGACTTTAGTGGTCATCTCTTTATTACCGGCCACTTTTTTTGCCATCGTAAATTCTGGTGCCTTAAGTACCCTCTATAAAAAGGTGGATATTCCATTAATGACTAAGTATTTGGAATCATCCAATTCTGTTTCATCGTATTACCATTTCCTTTACTCTCATTTTTCAACTTTTTTTCTAGAAGGATGCAAACTTTTTATCCCTCAGCTTATCCTTATCTACTTAACTGGCGGCATCATTGAACTTATTTTTGCCTCCATACGAAAAAAGCCTGTTTCAGAAGGTTTTTTTGTCACAGGAATTTTGTTTGCCCTAATTCTTCCACCAACTCTGCCCTACTGGATGACCGTATTTGGTGTGGTCATTGGTCTTATCCTTGGAAAAGAGGTTTTTGGGGGCACTGGAATGAATATTTTCAATCCTGCCTTAGTATGCAGATGCATTCTTTACTTTTCATTTCCAAGTTATATGACAGGAAATATCTGGGTAGGAAGTAATCAATTTACAATAGCTAAAAATGTGATTGAATATAACAAAGCATTACACCCTGACTCATACGATACTATTACCACTGCTACAGCATTAAATTTAGTAGAAAAATCTGCATCATTGACAAGGCTTCAAATCGATGCTACCGCTCTTGCTTTTACTCAAGAAATTGGCTTAAAATCAGAAATTATAAAAAGACTCTCTATCTTTAATAAAAAGCTTGTTATCGATAAACTTTTACCCACTGATCACATTAAATTTCTCATTAATGAAATGAAAATCCCTGAAGAGAAATTAGAAAGCGCCTTTCACTTTGCAAAGCTTCTTTATAACGTAGCTCCCTATAACGATGGAAATCTTTACTTTGGAAACATGCCAGGAAGTTTTGGCGAAACATCAAAAAGCGCCATTCACATAGGTGCTGTGCTTCTTCTTTTAACAGGGCTTATATCATTTCGTATTATTGTTCCTGCAATGCTTGCAGCACTGTTTACTGCAGGCTGCTTTTTTCTTTATGCTATGTCTGGAATGGATACGCCTGCAAATTTTTCTCTTCCACCGTATAAACAATTAATCATAGGAGGGCTATCCTTTGGTATCATTTTTATGGCCACAGATCCTGTTTCATCCCCTACCACAAAAAGTGCTCAAATCCTTTATGGATCAATTATTGGCAGTCTTACCATTCTTATCAGATTAATAAATCCTGCCTTCCCAGAAGGAATTATGCTTGCTATTTTATTTGCAAATAGTTTTGCCCCTCTTTTAGATAGAATCACCCTTTCGTATCGTAAAAAGGGGATTAAAGGAAAAGTCGTCTATAATAGAGGGTATCTATGAAAAAAAATCTACAAATCTACCTTTTTATCTTTGTTATGTGTGGTATTTCAGCTCTTATTCTTTCAACCGTTTCCACTTCATTAAAACCACTGCAAATAAAGGCCGAAGAGACCTATAGAAATAAAGAGTTGCTAAAAGCGGCCTCATTACTACCAAAAATAGCCTCTTTCACACAAATTAATGAGCTCACTAAAGAAAAGCTTACCCCAATGCTTACAGATAGTTTAGGTAACATCTTCACTTTTGAACAAAAAGGGATTGATTATAGCACATATTTAGAAATGGGGGCAAAGTCAGGGTATTTTATGTTACCTTTTAAACTCTTTTTTCAAATTAAAGGGGGAGGAATCGTCCTTCCTGTCAATGGCTTTGGCCTATGGGATGCTATTTATGGATATATCGGCATTGATAAAAATGGATTTTCTATCATCGGTGTCTCTTGGTATGATCAAAAGGAAACCCCAGGTCTTGGCGCCGAAATTAGCAGCCCCTCCTGGGGTCAGCTGTTTATAGGAAAATCGCTCTTTCATGGAAAAAAACTTGAAACCTTTGGGTTAAATTTCGTTCCCAAAGAGATGCTAACGCTTTTACCACCCGATGACAAAGAATACTCAATTGATGCAATTTCCGGGGCAACCATCACCACACAAGGGGTAAGTCATGCGATTAAAACCTCTTTATCGCCCTACATTCCCCTTCTGCGAAAAATCCAAAAAAGCACCCTTTAAACTGATGATTTACCTAGGACTATATGGGTTAAGTTATTTCTAAATTCATAATGATTTAAAATGGAAAAAGAAGAGCTAAATTCGTTTATAGTCTTTTCTAAGGTCTTATTCAAAGAAAGGCGCGCCTGTGGATCATTTGTTGTTTTATTAATAATTAATCGCAAAGTTTCAATTACTATTTGAAATTTCTCTGATGAGAGATAAGAGGCACGAACCTTTAGCAAAACATCCTTAAAAAGATTAGGAAAACCTTCTTTTATTTTATTCATAGAATAGGTTTCATTAAATTTTTTTTTATTTTCTTCAGAAAGGTTAGATTTAAAAATCATTGGTAAATCAATGTCTGCCCCCTTATGAAATCTGCTTGTAAACTCTTTAAGAACCTTTTCAAAACTTTGCTTTTTGTTGATTTCTTCTAATTCCTTTATAAAATCATTAATCTTTTGACCGATATATATATCTATCTTTTTCAGAAAGTTGTCCTTTTCAATCTGAAAATTTCTCTCACTTGCTTTTTTATCAAACACACTTTGAGCAACAGACCTTATCTCTTCTACATTTGGAGAAGATGTAATACCTGAACACTCTGAGCACATAAAGCGAGGATCCTTATTCGGGTATATCGGCTTTTGTTGTCTCATCTTAGCAAAGGGATCTCCATCATCAAAATTATATACAGTTGTTGTCATAGCCTCTTCTCCTTATTATTTTCGGCAAGAGCTTAAAATGTAGAAGGAATAAACACAAGCAGATAAAAAATCTTCACATAAATAAAATAATAGGTATTCTTTGTTTATGACAAAGATCACCGCTAAAAAGGCATTTTTTGATCCTATCTTTAAAGAGAATCAAATTCTTGTCGCTGTTTTAGGAATATGTTCTGCTCTTGCTGTAACTATTCAAATGAAAACAGCACTAGTAATGGCCCTTGCCGTAATTTTTGTGACAAGTCTATCCTCACTTTTTGTCTCCCTTGTACGAAAAATTACCCCAGATAGTGTAAGAATGATTGCTCAGCTTGTGATTATTTCCACCTTTGTCATCATCGTAGATCAATTTATTAAGGCCTATTTTTTTGACCTATCTAGAACCTTATCTGTGTTTGTGGGCTTAATCATCACCAATTGCATCGTGATGGGCCGCTCAGAATCTTTTGCTCGGAACAACTCCCCTGCTATTGCCTTTTTAGATGGGGCAGGGGCCGCTACCGGCTATGGTTTGATCATCGTTGCAGTAAGTTTTATAAGAGAATTTTTTGGATCAAACTCGTTCTTTGGCTATAAAATACTTCCAGAGATGTTTTTTGCAACCGCAGAACACCCCTCTTACCTTGTCCCCTGCAATCTAATGAGCCTTGCCCCCTCTGCCTTTTTCATCCTTGGCATCTTCATCTGGATCTACAATACTAGAAAATCAAACGCTAAATAAATCATTACTTAGCTCTTTCCTCTCTTTTAATTGTCTCAGCCACTTCAACCACTCTTTCCAAGCAATTACTTTCACACGCTTGACAATCAAGACTATTACAGTAAAAATCATTAATAAATTCATTGAACAACTTTTTTATCTGAGCTTTATCTACAATACCGCACATTTTACATACTTGATTGATATAGATCTTACCATTTAAAATCACATCTTCATAGACTATTTTTTGATAGATATCTAACTCTTTCAAATACTCTTCTTGCACTTTTTCCATCGACTCAGTATGAAAACGATTAAATGTATGTAAATAAAAGGCCTTAAAGAATTCTCTTTCCTTATCTATTTCAATAGGTAATTTATCTACCATATAGAGTTGGTTTGCAAGTTCGATCACAATCTTATTATTATCTGGATAATCTTCTCTGAGCTGATTTAATATGGATATATATTCTGCATCTTCAATTCTAAGCATGTTTATGATCAATTTAACAAATATCTTTTCGTTTGATTCAAACAATTTTGCAAAATCAAGTAATATACTATCATAAGCCTTTCTCATTTTTTCATAAGTTAAGAAAAGAAACCTTACTGAATAATCAGTCATATATTCCGAAAAGCAGTTTTTTGCTAAAACTTTTTCATAAGCTCTAGCCTTTCGATTACCTACTGTATCTAGTGGAAAATAAGCCTTTTCCCCTTTCCTATGTTTTGTGAGTTCTTCATCAAAATTTCTCGAAAATTTTTCTAGATAGTATCTTTTTTCATCCTCAATAGACTTTTTGCTTTTAATCAATTGCCTTTTTGTGGATTTTTTACCTAATACATTCCCTAAGTTTATACTAAATTCATCTTGAATAGAATTTTTGATTTTTATAAATTTATGACCGGTATCATATAAGAGTGATTCCTCATTATCCTTGATTTCTTTTAAAGCTTCTTCCAAAACCTGTGGAACAAAATGCTTTGCTTGCGTTTTACAAAAAGTATCTAATTTTTCGTACAAAGCAACCCTTTTATCTTTATTAGACAATTTAAAAGGTCTTTGATTTGGTGATAATAATGAAATTTCTACTTTTCTATTGGTACAAGTTACAGTAGGAGGACTACTATCCTCAAAAAGAGAATGGGAAGCAGCAAACACCTCCATCAATTTATAATCCTGATCAGGTTCTCTTTTCCCTTTCTTTGGTTTCCTTCGACTTTTTTGCTTTATAGCCGAAGTTGCAACCTCTTCTACTCTTTCTTCCGTCGAACCTGCTAAGATATCATTGATTTCTTCAATATCCCTCCTAGTAAAAGGGACAAAAATACCTTCTTCACGAATAGGGACTTTAAAATCTGGATCTTCTAAAGAAAGAGATACTACACTTGTTGGACTTAATCTTAATGTCATTATTACATCCTTAGTTATTTTGATTAAGAGTATAATTAACTATTCCTTAAAAATAAAGTTTTTTCACACTTGATTACATTAAAATAAAAAAGTATAGTGATTTAAATTATAGGAAAAACTATGTGGATTGGTGATTACACTTTCGTTTCTTTGATTGGAGTTTTCCTCCAATCCTTGTTTATTCAAAATATTTTATTGTTTTATTTTTTGGGGATGTGCTCATACCTTGCCTGCTCTACAAAATTAAAAACCGCAAATGGCCTAGGAATTGCCGTATTTATCGTAATTACATTTTCAGGGACCATCAATTGGTTTGTCCACCGATTTCTAACTGGCGCTTTAGCCCTTTCCTGGATTCCTATTCGCCCTATTATAGAAATCCGATATCTTGAGCTCATCATCTTCATCGCCACCATTGCAGCCTTTGTCCAAATTCTTGAAGTCATCTTAGAAATCATTTTTCCACCCCTCTACCGAGCCCTTGGGGTCTACCTTCCTCTAATAACAGTTAACTGCGCAATATTGGGCGCATGCCTATTTAGCGTTGTTCGAAGTTACCCTTTAATCCCCAACATCGTCTTTTGCGCCGGCACAGGCCTTGGCTGGTACCTTGCTATCATACTTATTGCCTCCATCAGGGAAAAGCTTTCCTATTCAGAGATCCCCGAAGGGCTTAAAGGAATGGGCATTACTTTTATTACCACAGGATTGATCGCCTTAGCCTTTATGGCCTTTTCAGGCATCAATCTTCTTAGAAAGTGAATAATTCTATACATAAATTCCATTTTTTATTAATATTTTATTCATGGAAACGCTTACGACTTTTGATTTTTGTTACTCACCCCTTTTTATTCATTCACTGCGTCATCGGGTTTCAAGTCCATACAAATGCTATCCCCAAATACGCATTCTTTCTTATGACAAAAGAAATGTAATGCAAACTATTTTATTAAAAAATATTCCCCACACAAATCCCTCTGAAATTTATAAAATAGATTCAGGAAAAAGCATCATGGTCATGGATGTAACCGATAAAGAAAGACCTAAGCTTTTATACGAATTCGACCACCTAGTAAACAAACCCTCTTCCTACTCGATATTCTTTAACATCTCTGGAGCAAGGCTTGAAGTGACAAAAGTGACAAAAACCATTGAACAAGTCACCTCTGTAATGGCTAACACCGCAAAATTCTACCGACTATAAAAGTGTATCTTAAACGTAGTTGAATTTAGACATAATCTTCTAAAGCGTGATATTCATCAATATTGGACGGCTTAATATGAAACAGCCATCCGGCTCCCTCAGGATCTGCATTTAAATGCCCTAGATTTTCCATCAAAGCCCCATTTACTTCCACAATCTCGCCAGATATAGGAGCATAGGTATCAATTGCTGATTTTGTGGACTCAAGAACTAAAATAGGATCGCCCTTTTCAATTTTTTGCCCCTTTTTAGGAAAACGAATATGAACAATCTCGCCAATTTCCTTTTGAGCCTTTTTTGTGATCCCTGATTTTACAATCTTGCCATCAAAAAAAACCCACTCATAAGTATCTGTCATTTTCATACTACACACCTTCCTTAAATCTTGAATATTCAATCATTTTATTTTCCTCGATATGATCAACAAGGGCTGAATAAATCCTCCCCCGAGCCTCATCTGCAAGTTCACGATACAGCTTTTTAGAAAGAGTTTGTAGCTTATTTTTATCCACTTGTTTTGCAACAAGTTGTACATAATATACAGACCCCCTACCAATTGTATGATAGGAAGAAATATCTCCTTTTTGTAAGGCAAAAAATTCCTCTTTTGCCATATGCTTATTTTCTCCCTCTCTACCAATTACCTCACTACTTACCTCTATAGAAAACTGCTTTAACAATTCATCTGTAGTAGCTGGCTCTTCCTGGCTTTTCCACTCCTTAAGACGTTTTTTTTGATGATTTAAATAAAAGAGCTTTTCCTTTTCTGCATCAATAATTTCTTTAGCAATGATTGGCCCTGCCTCCTTCTTGATAAGACGGTGCATTAAAGCTTCTCTCCCAACATCGCTAACCTCTTTTCCCTTATTTAAAGAAGTGAGTTTTTTATCCAAGAGTAATCGTAAATAACCTTTATTCTTTGCCTGCCTAAAGGAAGGGAAATTGTGTTCTTCCTTCCCTGGCTTTTTCACAACCATGACTCGAAAATACATCTGATTATCCTGAGTGTAGCAAGAAAGCTCCTCTCCCTCTTCAAGACCCTCAATCTTTGAAAGAAGGGCCTTTTCATCAAATCCCTCCCC
>CAMAXK010000018.1 GCA_945862365.1 Chlamydia trachomatis | reverse complement strand
ATCTTTAAATTCCTCAGAAGATTTTGGAGTCCCTTTTGCATACCATGTGGTAATCATTTGATGTGTAGGGGACTTAAATATAATTTCTTGCTCAGGAACGCCTCTTATGCTGTAAGTTGTTTGCTTTGTAAGAATTCCCTTTTTGTAGATTTCTTTAAGTTGTACAGTTTGACTATGCTCAAAAGTGACTGTTCGTTCTCCATGCTTTAAATTATCTTCGTAAGACTCTGAGATGGTCTTGCCACTTCTAAAAGTAGTGAGCACTTTACCTGGTGGCTTTTGAGATTCCCAATCTTCTGGAGAGATGTCATAGCCATATTTGTGAACACATCTTAGGGAAACAACTTCACTCTTATTAGAGTTTGTTCCGCATGATGATAGTAGAGCAGATGCAGCTACTATTGTTAATAGTGATTTGTACATAAAAGTTCCTCACCTAATAAAGAGTTGTAACTTTAAAGATCGCTTATCGAGTTGTTTTTTGCAAGGGAAAAAATAAAACCTATAAAGCTTTTGAAATATAAGCAATCACTTGTTCATGACAGGAGCTAATTGCTGCATCATCAAGTGTTGAAACATCATCACGATAAAGAAATCTAAAGGTGACATTTTTTTTCAAAGGTGTATTTTTTTCATCGATATAGATGGATCTTAAGGTGGATTCTTTAAGAGCTGGAAAAGGCGATTTTTCTAAAAGAGCAAAGAGTTCACCAAGCATTTTTTCTTTATCCATCGTAAAGGTTACATCTCTATAAGAGGAAGGAAGCGCTGAAATCTTTTTAAAGGTTGGGTGCTTCACTCTATATTTTTCAATAAGATAAGTACTGGCTTCTGCAAAAAATGTCTCTTCTTCGAGCTTCATTTTTGTGGTGATTTCAGGATGTACCTTCCCAAAGGTAGCAATAATATCGTTATTGACAGTGATATTTGCTTGAACCCCTGGATGAAAGGTTTTATGATGGCTCTCTTCAATAGTCACACCTTCGATAAACAAACCCTTAAAGAGATTTTCTAAAATCCCTTTCAAATCAAAAAAATCAAACTTTTTTGATTCTCTATCAAAATATTGAGGATGGCATTCCCCAGATAGTAAGATCCCTAAAGCAGCATTTTCTGCAAATCCCTTGTCTTTTACTGTAGAGAAGATTTTACCTAATTCAAAAGCAGCAATTTGTGTATTTCCATTATTCTTGTTATGAGACATTGAGGCAAGCATTCCTGGGAGAAGGGATGGGCGAAGAATTGATTGATCAAATGACTTTGCATGCATTACCTCTACTGGATGTACTTCAAAGAGTCCATGGCTAATGTTTAAATCGCATAATTCTTTACTAATCAAACTACAGGTGATAAATTCATTAAGTCCGGCACCAGCAAGCTTTGTTTGAAGTAATTTTTCAACGATATATAAAGGATGGTGAGGTACGACAGAGGTGACATGTTTTGGATGTTCTACGGCAATATTGTTATAGCCATAAACACGGGCGATTTCTTCAATAATATCAATCTCTTCTGAAATATCATGTCGCCAGGAAGGGGTTTTAAGTTGTAATAAATCGTCACCATCAGTTGTTGCTGTAAACCCAAGGCTTAAAAGAAATGTCTCCACTTCATTTAGAGATAGCTTTGTTCCAAGAATTTTATTTACTCTTGAGAGTCTTACTGTTTGAAACGAAGGTCTATATAAAATGGCTTCATGAATCACCCCACGTGCTACACTTGCCCCTGCAATTTCTTGTAAGAGGAAAGCAGCATAATCAAGGGCAAATAATAAAGAGCCGCCATCGATACCATTTTCAAAACGGGAAGAGGCGTCAGTGCGAAGTTTTAACTCTCTAGTGGTCTTTCTAATTCGTGCAGAGCAGAATTCAGCAGCTTCTAAAATAATGGTATGGGTTGAAGAGGAAACAGCAGTAGTTTCTCCTCCCATAACGCCTGCAAGGGCAATAGGTTCATTATCTGCTGTGATGATTAAATTACCTTCTTTAAGGTGGCGCTCTTTCCCATCTAAAGTGGTAAGCCTTTCCCCATCTATTGCTTCACGAATCCCCATGTTCTTACTTTTAAGCTTTGAATAATCATAGGCATGTAAAGGCTGACCTAATTCATGCATGACATAATTTGTGATATCAACCACATTATTTATAGGATTTATTCCTGCTTTTTCAAGTAAATCCCTCATCCAAACAGGAGAGGGTTTTAATTCGATACCAGAGACAACTCTTACGGCAAATTGTGGGCAAAGCTCTTTGATATCATTTTCTACAGATAACAGATCTGAAACTTTTTTCCCTGTACTTTGCTCAATTTTAATTTCTGGGTGGATAATCTCTTCTTTATGGTAGCGGGAAAGTTCGCGACAAATTCCTATAATATTGCGGCAGTGCCCAAGATTAGGAGTTAAGGTTACATCAAAAATTGGATCTTTGTAATATTGAATAAAATCCATTCCAGCAGGTGCAGAGTCGTCAAGAAAAAGTAGCTCATCTCCGTTTGGTCCAATACCCAATTCTTTTTCCGTACAAAGCATCCCTTTTGATTCAACATCACGAATTTTTGCCTTTTTTAATACAAATGGAGAAGGTGAGTTTTTATCAAGGATCGCTCCAATTGGAGCAAAGGCTACTTTTTTTCCTACAGGAAGGGTAGGGGCTCCACAAACAACGATGTGATCTTTTTTACCGTCAAAGATTCTAGCCACTCTCAGTCTATCAGCATTTTCATGAGGATGAACCTCTTTAATGTGACCTACAATCACCCCTTCAAAAGGAAAGTTTAATCGGTCAATCTTGTCAACTTCAATGCCAGCAAGTGTTAACAAGTCTGCAATCTCTTCTGCAGGCTTATCTGTACGTATAAAACGCTTTATCCAAGAAAGTGGTATTTTCATACCCTCAAAGTATATAGAATTCAGCGCTTGCTTACAAGCAAATTTTTACCCTTTATGTGAAAGATTTATTTTGGTATTTTAATTAAACCTATGGACAATGAATCGTTTCAAAACCCTTTTGTACAAAAAATGAAAACTTTAACCAACATACTTATTGTAAGTGTTGGTATAAATGTGGCATTTGGCGGTACTTTAATTTATCATTTTTGTATTAAAGATACTACTTCTATGGTTCATTTAGAGCTTCCAGAGGTCGCTTTGCGTAAAGAACATGGTGATTTACTACATAGTTTTTTTGAAATGAAATTTGAAGAGCTGGTTTTAGAGCTGTCAAATACTGCCGAAATCTCTGATGGGTATAAAATTTGTGACCTGGTGCTGGCTATTTTATCCACCTATCACTACTTAGATCTTTCTAAAGCGTTGATGGGGGAAAATCTTGAGGTAAGAGAGGTGATGTTTCTTCATACCGATGGGGGAGAGAGTTTCCCTCTTTCCTTATATCCTGATGTTAAAGATTATCAGTACGAACTTATTAAAGGTTATATTAAAGAAAATACCTACCCTTTTACTGCAGAAGGGCTCTTTGCCGAGCTTAAAATACAAAAGGAAGCCTCGCCTACAGAATTAGTATCGGCATTTATGTTGTCTAAAGAGTTTATCGCAATATACACTTTTGTAAATCGATTTTTTGAAAATCTACCAAAAGAAAAACTTCTTTTAACATTAATTTCCGGTACTTACAAAGACATAGAGCGGTTTTACTACCTTTATTTAGAAAATATGGATAAACCTAAGGAAATGATTAGGTATTTTTTGAAAACCTATTGCCGCTATGAATCAAGATATGCAGCAGAGATGTGGCTAGATATTGATGAACATTATATTTTACATCAATTAACTGATGAGGAAATTGTCAATATTGTAAGACTTACGGATCGAGAGAGCTTTTTGCAAAAGATTCAATCAGGGGTTAGAAACTATGGAATTAGAGAAACTGCTGAACGAAAACTTCCTATGGATGAACTGGTGAAAATTCCTACTAAAAAGGAAGCAACACAGTTTATTTCCTATGTGGTAAAAGAAGGGGATTCTTTTTGGAAAATTGCCCATAACCATAAGGTTTCTGTCGATGCAATAAAACGAGCAAATAACCTTCATTCCGATCTTTTAAAGCCAGGTCAAAAAATCACCATTCCTAGAAGTTAACTTTTACTTGATGTTTACTCTTGAGATAGTTATAATTAGACCACTTTATTAAAGCGTGAGTGGCGGAATGGTAGACGCGCTAGCTTGAGGTGCTAGTGGGATTTTTCTCGTGGGGGTTCAAGTCCCCCTTCGCGCATTACACTGTTTAATTTGATTTAATTTAAAATTTACCTTACCCTGTATCAGTTTAGTCACTAAACAACAGGAGTATATGTGTATTATTTAATCGCTTTTTTAGGTTTAACTATTCTAGGACACCCAGATGATGGTCTTACGGCAAAAGAGTCAACCATCCCAGTACTTGATTTACAAGAGTATTATCAAAAAGATAAACAAGATCTTTTTATTCAAAAAGTGAAGGATGCGTGTCACTGCTGTGGTTTTTTTGGTCTTAAAAATACTAGAGTGAATCAACAAGTTATCGATAATTTATATGAGGCACTTAATCAATTTTTTGCCCATGAGATGAGTTTAAAAATGACAGTAGCTCATCCAGAAATTTTTTACCAAAGAGGTTATGCTCCTTATGGAGGAGAAAAGGCAAAAGGGGCCACTTTTATAGATTTTAAAGAGTTTTACTCTATGGGGAGGGATTTTACTCCTGAACAAGCGTTGAAATTAGATTGTTGGGCAAATGTATTCCCAGAATTTATGGACTTTGAAACACCAGCTAAGGCCTTTTATTCTGAACTTGAAAAATATTCATTAGTGGTTCAAGAGATTTTATCTTTGGCTCTAGAACAAGAGAAAGACTTTTTAAAAAATATTTGTGACGATGGAGATTCTATCATTAGAATGCTTCACTATCCTATGCCGCCATCAAATTCAGGGGTAAATGAGCCAGTTGTTTGGGCAGGGGCTCATACAGATATTGACGCTTTTACCATTTTGCCAAAAGCAAGCTGTGAAGGGTTAGAAGTGATGGATGATTGCGGTCACTTTCAATCTGTAGTTGTTAAAGAAGATGCTATGATTATAAATGTGGGTGATTTTATAGAAGCGTTTAGCAATGGATATTTTAAATCAGCTGTACATAGAGTGATGAAGCCAGAAAATATGTCTCATGATCGATATTCCTCTGTTTTATTTGTTCACCCTAGATCTGCTGAAACTATCTACCCTTTACCCCAGTTTATAGAAAAAACTGGTGGAAAGGCTAAATATATTCAAGCTACCCGTATTGAACTTTTGATGGAACGATTAGCAGACCTTGGTGTTGCAACCGATAGCATGCTGAAATCTTTGGCAGAAACAAAGCTTTTAGAGCGTTTAATGACCGTAGATCGTGCAAGCCCTGAGGCTATGAAAGCTATTTATAATGCAGGCTACGCCTCTTTTGAAATTAAGGCAAAGCTTAACCTAAAGTAAAGGTTACGTATTCATCGATCACCTTCTCCAAAAAGGGGGTGATCGTAAGAGCTTTTAAGCTCTTAAAACTTTTTGCAGTGGCAAGGGTTAAATAATTTAACCCTTCATCATCAGAAAGATCTTTATTCATTTCCAAAGGATTAAGGGGTAAAAGCCCTTCAAAAAGTAAAAGTTTTAAAATAAAGCAGTGGTACAAAGGTTTTGGGCACAACTCTTTAGAAAATGCTTTCAGCGTATTTTTCGTAAGAATAAATAGGGCAGGGGTGGGCTTATCCTTCACTAAGGTTTTTGATAAAGTATTGATCAGTTTAGCTGAAATCTGTAGCAAGGTAAAATCTTGCCGAAGATTTGAAAAAGCATCTAATATATGCGGTTCAGTTAATGTGTAAAAATCACCTCTACCACGTTTTAAAACACCTTCTATCAACATCATAGAAGAAAGATAAGCGCTCTTTTTGGTAGAAACCATAGCGCTAATTAACCCAAACTCTTTCGTAAATAGGTGCAAAATAACCTTATTCTCTTTAAAAGGGGTGGTCTTAAGAACAATAGCTTCTGATGCCGTCTCATTTTTCATACAGATCTTTTACTAAAGGAAAATATCGCACTGGAAGGGATTCGAACCCCTAACCCTCTGGTCCGAAGCCAGATGCTCTATCCATTGAGCTACCAGTGCAATAATCCTAGAAGTGTAAACTAGTGGGGGATTTAGAAAAAGGGAAAAGAAGTTTGTGTGATACAACCTACTTTAAAAGAGTTGGTTATAATATTAAGGAGATTGTTTTTGACAAGAATGGGGGAATAAAGATAAACATTAAGAATAAGTAAAGAAGGGTTAGGTGGCTATGGCTGAGGGCGCGAAGAAATTTGATATGGATGATCTAAATATTTCGATTTTAGGTAGAAATGTTCATGTGACAGATACCATGAAGGAGCATGTTTATAGTAAGCTTTTGAAAATTATAGAGCTTTGTCCTTTAACCGAGAGCATAAAGGTGTTTTTTGAGATACAAAAGGATGAGCATAGGGCAGAAATTCTTTTTCATTTCTCTCATTTTCATGTAATGGTGCATGCAACTACTTCTGATTTATATCAGTCGTTTGACAGCTGCTGCACAAAGCTTAGGGGTAAACTACGAAAATGGAAGACAAGAATTCAAGAGCATCATGAAAAAAATATTTATTCAGTGGATATTAATTCAAGGGTGTTAGATCGCAAGAAGCAAGAGCTTTTTGAGATCAATGACATGATTGAAAATGAAAATTTCTCTGAGATGGAGGATGAATTAAAGCCATTAGAGGTGCTTCATCATGGGAAAAAGCGGATACCGATGTTAACTATTGATGAAGCTTCAATGAGATTTGAGCTAGAGGGTTCCACATTTTTAGTATACCGAGAAGAAAGTGATCAAAAATTAAAGGTAATGTGCTATAATAAGGATCGTGAGTTAACGGTTCTTGATTTAGAATGAGCATAGAAAAAAAAAGCCTTCCTGAGGAAAAAATACGATTGCAGTTGATAGAGTTCATGAAAAATGAACTCTTTTATCCTAAAGAAATGATCTCGGTGGAAAGATCCCTTTCTTCATTTCCCCATTTAAGAGGAATGAAGGTTCCTAATAGACGTTTTGATATTGCTGTGTTTGGTGGGAAAGAGACGTGCCCCTTATTAGTCGTTGAATGTAAAGCAATTAATATAACTGAAAAAGCTGTGGATCAGGTAATTGGTTATAACCATTTTGTAAAAGCTCCCTTTCTTGCCCTTGCCAATGGAAAAGAGGTGAAAACCTTAGTAAAAAGTGGCAATGAGTACACTGAGATAAAGGGTTTGCCAGTCTATCAGGTTTTGTTGGAGGCCCTAAATGAGATTGACTAATGAGGTCTTTACCTGGCTTGAAATGAGTAATCCTTTATTATTATTTAATGTGTCGGAAGGGGATGTTGTTTTACAAAAGTGTCAAAAAGTCCTTTTATTTGATGAGGCAGAGGTGCTTATTATCAGAGGAGTTGACTCTTTTGATTATAAAGAGGCATTAGAAAAAGGTTTGATGGTTTGCTTAGTAGAAGAAGATGATAAAAAAATTGCTACATTTTTACAATCAGAGACATTTTCCCCTCATCCCCGTTTGTTTTTATCAAAAAGCGATAAAGAGCAAATTTATCCTATTTTAAAGCGGTTTGTCTTCAAAAAAATTCAATATGAGGGCTACTTGTCAGAGGTAGCGGCTTTTGTTGATGGAATGCAAATAAGCTTTGCTGAGTACAAAGAATTAGGAAAAGATGTTCTACCCAATATTTTACTTAACTTACTTCACATAAAAGAGTATATCGATGGAAGAGAATTAGAGGGGCTTTTTTTAGGGGAAGAGGTAATTATTTGTGGCAGTGGGATCTCTTTACAAAGTGCTATCGAAGAAATTAAGAAAATGAAGCATAGACCTTATATTTTCTCTGTAGGATCGGCTTTGCCTTTGCTTTTAGCAGAGGGAATTATCCCAGATTTTACAGCAGTTATTGACCATGACCCTTTTATGGAAGGGTATAATTGTTTAGAACATGTTTCTATCCCATTGTTTTATCAAAATAGAGCTTCAAAAGAGGTTTTATTTAAGCATCGAGGGACAAAAATTTTTATGGGCTCTTCTAAAGGATGGCAAATAGAGGATGCTTTGATGCATGATCTTGGAAGAGATAGTTTTGCTTTTGACGCAGGATTACATGCTGGAAATTTTGGAGCTCACGTTGCCCTTTCCTTAGGCTGCAAAAAAATTATTTTAGTAGGAATGGATGGGGTATCAAAAATTGGAGAACGGGGAGATTTATTAAAAGAGGGTAAAGCCACAAGGGCAGATCTTTACTATGGGATGGATTTTTTTTCCATGTTACAAGAAAATTTTCCGCAGGCAGAAATTGAGCATTACACTAAAGGATTTTCATTTAAGGGATCAAAGATTGTAAATCAAATTCATATAGCACCAAAAAAACGGAATCTTACGTTTCCAAAGCCTCTTTCTATGGATACCGAGCAGGTAAAAAGGGTGTTTGACCTTTATTTTTCTCATGACTTGATCCCACTATTTGAAACATTTTTTAAACAGGCAAAAGAGGATCACTCCTACACAAAACTACTTGCTGTTTGTTTGATTTCAGAGATTTCTTCAAAACCTTTGTATATTCATTTTCTTTATCCACTATGGGAAGTTTGGAAGTATTTATTAAAGAATGAGGGGGATGAACTTGCCAAGATCACATTTTTTTATTCTGTCTTACAATCAATCAAGGAATTTTTAAATTTGTTAATGAAGGAAGGAGCTTATCAACGCTTTGATAAACGGGGAACTCTTAGGGAAGAGGGCTATATTTTTAATGGAAAAGCCGAGTTTGAAAGAAGGAAATATGATGGAGAGGGTAGGTTAATCCTTTTGGAAAAAATGATGGGGGGAGTATGTCATGGTGAGTGTAAGGTCTTTAAAAATGAGCAGCTTGCTTTTGAAGGTACTTTTATTAAAGGAATCCCCCACGGCCGTCACCTCTTCTATCACAAAGGAAAAGTAGTTGATCTTCAAGAGTTTAATCAGGGAAAAAAGTGTGGAATTTCCAAGATTTATGATGATAATGGGGTTAAAAGGGAAGAAATTATTTATAAAGAAAAGGATCTATTTGATCGAATAAGATTTGATGAGATGGGACAAAAGATTTATGAGGGGATCTTTCATGGGGATCGATTTATTGAAAAGGGATTTATGGAAGGTAAAGAGCTTTGGAAAAGGGAAGGGAAGATGATTGATGGAATGATGGTCTTTTTGGAGCAAGTATGAGTTTAAAGGAAAAATACCCAGAACTTGGATCGATGGCCCTTTTTCTTGAAGCAGTGGAAGGGGATTATAAACAGTATCAATCGATGCCTTTGATCGTTTCTGGCGAGATCTTGTTTATCTTTGGCTTATTTCCTATTTCCGAAGATGTGAAACTATTTATGCGCATTAACAGCCATGTTGAGGTGGTGTTTTTGGTAAATACACTTTCTGAATTACTACATTTTTCTGAACTTTCTATGGATGAAGGATTTAATCATGAGAAAATTCATGTAAAATGGAAGGCTGAAGAGATGGATGATGAGAGGTGGGCTGAGGAAATTGCTTTTTTCTTTCCCTATGAAAGAGCACATTTTTTACAAAATGGGTTGGAAGAGAAGCGATTTACCCATTTAAAAAATACTTTTTTAAGAAAACTTGTACTTGAGGCAAGTGTTCATAGAGAGCTAATCCATTACCCGATGCTTTGTAAAAATTTACTGGCAAATATACCAAGAATTTCACAAAGTTTTGATATTGGTTTATGGAAGGATACATTTAAAGGAACCCCTGCTGTGATTGCTGGCGCTGGACCCTCATTAAGTGGAGTTAAAGATCAGCTTCATCTGATGAAAAATAAAGCTTTGATTTTAGCAGGAGGTTCTACTATTACCGCTTTGGATCGATTAGGTATTTCTCCTCATTTAGCCTTTGCTATTGATCCAAATAGTGAAGAGTATGATCGGTTAAGAACATCTAGAGTCTTTTCAGCTCCACTTATTTATACCAATCGTGTGCAAAAGGATATTTTTCGCTTTTTTGCAGCTGACACTGGTTATATAAGAACTGAAACGGGTGGATTATTTGAAGTGTTTATGGATGATCGCTTAAATATTAAGGACTATGGGATTTTAAAGCATTTGTCTGAAGAGGCATTATCTGTAACTACCATTGCATTGATGGTGGCTATTTATTTAGGCTGTGATCCCATTTTTTTTGCAGGTGTAGATCTTGGATTAAAAGGGAATAAGCGATACAGTGGAGATATTTTGGCCTCTTGGGAAAATAGTTTAGATAAAGATCCATTACAGGAAACAAAATGGTTGATGGAAAGGGATGTAATTGATGCTGTTGCAAAAGCCTATCCTGATAGATCCTTCTACGATGCCACAGGTAATGGGTTAACATTTAAAGAGGTAAGCGCAAAACCATTTGCTGAAAAAAGGTTTAAGGAAAAAGAAAATCTTCATGGAAAGATTGAAAATTTAATACTTGATTCAAAGTTTGACATTACTGCCTATCAAGTGATTGAACACTTAAAAGAGCTAAAGGACTCGTTAGATAATATGTGTGTATTGATTCAAAAATACCTCTCAAATCACTTATCTGAGACATTGTTTTTCTATGAAATAGAAGAAAATGTATCATATAAAATTTTTTTTAGAGGAATGGTTTTTTCGTTAGAAAAGCCTTTATTGAAAAAATTAAGAGCTGAGGGAAAAGAGCATACTAAAGAGGAGCTTTCAAAAAGTATTTTCTCAAAAATATTGGAGGAAGGAATGAAACTTTCCTCTTTATTCTAAATCTGATATTGGTAGGTATATGGAAAAAATTATTACAGATGATTGTTCTGAAGAAGGAGAATTTTCTCTTTATCAGCTACGTATTTTAGAAGATAATTATACCTATTTGCTTGTGCAAAATGGGGTATGCTTATCTATTGATCCAGGTGATGCAGAACCGGTAGCAGCGGCTATAGAAGATATGGGCCTTACTTTAGAGGCAATTTTAATTACTCATTTTGATGAAGATCATATAAAAGGGGCAGCTCCCTTGAAAGGGGACTCTAAGGTACCAGTTATTGGTCCAAAGCATAGAGATCTTCCTTTTTTAGATCAGGAAGTGTGTGAAGGGGATGAACTTTCATTAGGACCATTTTCGATGGAAGTAATTCATGCTCCAGGTCATACGATGGAACATCTTATGTATTATTTCCCAGATCTAAAACTACTATTTTGCGGCGATGTCCTTTTTCTTGGTGGATGTGGAAAAATGTTTGAAGGAAATGAACACCATTATTTTCATGCGTTTGAAAAAATCAAAAAACTTCCAGCAGAGACAAGATTATTAACGGGTCATGATTATAATAAGAGAAATATTGCCTTTATCAAATTTTTAGATAAACATTTCTCTGAAAAAGATATGAAGGAAGGGGATCTTTTTCATACGCTCAAGCAAGAACTGAAGATAAATCCTTTCCTAAAAGCTGATTCTCCTCAAAAGTTTTTAGATATTTATGAAACACGAGAAAAATTTCGTGCAAATAATATTTAGATTTTGTAAAGTATTTTCCGCTCATACTATTTTAGAGCAAGGAGAAAATTTATGGCATTTTTAATTAAGCCAACTGTAAGTCAGGTTCGTTCGTTAATTGAAGATATTCAATTAGATTATTATAGCACTACAAACTTGCTAAATGGAACTATTTCTCATAAAAGGATAGCCAAATTATTTGAACAATCATCTTTGTGGGTCAAAACACACTCTAATCATAATAATGGAAAAGACTATACAGCCTATATACATAAATTTACTTTATGCAGCATAAAAATTTATAATAAGGACGCTAAGCCAGAACGCGAAGTAATGCAAAGAAAACTATCAGACCATGTAGATAGGTATAAAAAGCTTAAAATAGAAGGTTTAGCAAATAGCCCGGAGAAATTTCTTACCAAAAGGGGCTTAGGTGGAAAATCCAATCTTGAAGAATTAAGTTCAAGGGTTATTGATGCTTACAATAATGCTCTTGGAATCATAGAATTTTTACACGGGATTGGTTATAAACATGGAGGAGAAGGAAATCAATCTAATGCCCTTAATAAAAAGGGATTTAAACCTGAAGCGATAATATCTTTACTTTACCCAGAAGCTTGGAAGGATGAAAAGCCTACAAGTGGTCATTTTTGTAGAAAAAGCACTCTTTTACCAACTGTTACAATTGGAGGGAGTAATCATAAATCTGATGTATCAGAAGGGGAGTTAATTGATTTTGCAAAAAAAATTCAGGAATATGTAAATCGTTTAGCTATAGACATTTTCAAGCTTCCTTTTGGATATGTTAAAAACTTGGATTTGCTAGATTGGAAAACAACAGACTATGAATTAGGAAATTCTCTAATACAGTGGTATCAAAATTTGCCCACACTTGCTATTATTCAATATTTGGCATCTAATGTATCCGATTAAGCAATTTTTGCAAGTTTTGCTCGAAGAGTTTTAACTGTGATATTCAAAATTTCTGCTGCTTTTGATTTATTATCAGCGCAGTCTTTAAGAGTTTGCAAAATAGCCATTGCCTCAATTTGATCTAAAGTTTGGTTTTTAGGCACAAGACTAGTTCCTTTTGATGCACCTGCACTTTGAAGGTAGATATCCTCGGGTTTGATAATATCACCTGATACCATGATAGAAGATCTTTGGCAGATATTCATGAGCTCTCGAACATTTCCAGGAAAATGATAGTTTAGCAGTTTGTCTCGAGCCTCAACTGATAGAATTTTAACAGATCGATCATTTTCTTTTGCCGCAACCTGTAGAAATCGTTCTGTTAATGGCAAAATATCCTCTTTTCTTTCCCTAAGAGGGGGGATAGCAATGGGAATTACATTTAAACGATAGTATAAATCTTCACGGAATTGCTTTTCTGCAATAGCATCTAGCATATCCCTATTTGAGGTTGAAATTAGCCTTACATCTACCTTTTTTGATTCAGTAGAGCCAATGCGTTCAAACTCCTTTTCTTGGATGATACGTAATAGCTTTGCTTGTAATGTGTAAGGAACTTCAGAAATTTCATCAAGAAGTAAGGTGCCAGTATCGGCAATTTCAAAGCGGCCTTGTCTTGTTTGGTAGGCTCCAGTAAAGGCTCCCTTTTCATGACCAAAGAATTCAGATTCTACTAAAGTGTCGGGAATTGCAGCGCAGTTTACTTTAATAAACGGCTTTTGTTTACGTGGGGATAGTGAATGAATCATTTTAGCAATTTCTTCTTTACCGCAGCCTGATTCCCCATGAATGAAAACATTTGCCCCACAAGAGGCAATTAAACGCACTTCAGCTATCAGCTTTTTCATTACATCGCTTTCAAAGATGAAAGAGGGGGTCTTTTTTTCCTCTACTTTTCTCTCCAATAAAAGCTTATTAAATGTATTTTCAAGTTTATGCTTATCAAGGGGTTTAATCATAAAATCGTAAATACCAAAACGGAGCGAATCACTTAATTTGACGACGTTTTTTACTTCAGTAAGGACAATAATTTGAACAGGTAAGTTCATTTCATGAATGTTAGCAATTACATCTCGGCCGTCCATGTCGGAAAGGGAAAGTTCAATAAAAACCACATCAAATGGTTGTGCTTTAAGCATGTCTAAGCCAGAGGCTCCCTTTTTAGTCCATTTTAACTCAAGAAAATGGCGATCTGTGAGCTCTTTAATAGCATCAAGATAAGCAGAGGATCCATCTATGACTAACACACTCTTCATATAAAGACTTGATTAAGTATTGTTATTTTTCATATATAACATTACATAATTAAATCATAATTAATTTAATTATCCATTCACTTTTTAGGAACTCCTTGTTTTGAAAGAGGATTTTTGCAATTATGTAAAGTATGAAAAAAAATATCATGATAGTTGTTCTTCTTTTCACCAGCTGCTCATCGGCAGATGAAAGAAGTCAAAAGCAGAGAATGAAGAATAATCTAAGTTATGAAAAGATTTATCGCTTATCTTCAGAAAAAGTCTATCATATAGATCCTTTGGAGCTTGCAGCACGAGAATTATATCCATGGGAAAATGAAACAAAGTATCCTAAGATTACGATGAATACATTACGATGCAGAGGTTCTAAAGATGCAAAATCTATAAAATCAGGAGATAAGGTTTTTGAAGATTGCGGCGGATTACATGATCATGGTCTTCCTTATCAAGATGGGGAGGAGTTTATTTACCCATCCCTTATTACCCTATTAAATAAAGTACAAAACTCCTTTGATAAAAAAGTGATAGTCACCTCAGGGCATAGATGTCCTAAGCATCATAATTACTTAATGAAAGGGGAGTCTAAAATTTCAAGATATATGATGGGCTGTAAGGCTGATTTTACTGTAGAGGGATTAGAAAATCAGCCAGAGGAAATCATTCAAAGAATTATAGATTTATATCCAGAGGAAAAATTCCAAAAGGTGAAGCAGGCAGATGGGTCGATCTTATACACTAGCAAAGAGTTTCATTTAATGGTTAGTAAAGAAGGGGAGCATTCCATCATAGGAGGGATGCACCATCCAGTTGTGTCGGTAGATGTAAGATATGATCGGGATAAAGAGGAAGCTATTATCTTAGATTGGGATAAATCATTTCATGGTTTTATCAGACATTAGAGTGGTCAAAGAGGTGATTTCAGAGGTTTGATTAATCAATAATGCTGGTATGCCGGCAGCTTTTAATGCATCCATCCCTTTTTCGCTATCTTCTAACCCAATAGCCCTATCTGGATGTGTTTTATAATATTTTAATGCTTTTAAATACCCATCAGGGGCTGGCTTTGGGTGAGGATAATCTTCTCGTGCAAGAATAAGGGGGATGTCATGAATAAAGGGTAGGGTTTTAGCAATTAATTCCAAATCACTTCGATATGAATTTGTGACTATACAGGTTTTGATCTTATGATCATGAAGCTTTTTTACAAGCGCCTCTGCCCCTTCCATAGGTTTGATTAAACCTTCGTTTAAAAGCTCTCTATAGCGATTTGTTTTATGGGCTCTAAGAGTTTCCCAGGGCATAGTAAAGTGAGGGTGCTTTGCTTTTACAGTTTCTGCAAATAGGTTTCTGTTTTTTGAATGGGCAATACCGCAGTATTCTTCAAAAGTAAGGGGAAGGGGAAAGTTAAGGCTTTTTAAGACATCGGTATAGGCAAGGTGATGAAGCGGCTCTGTGTCAATTAAGAGCCCATCAAAATCAAAGCATACAAGTTTTTTCTTGCTGAAGTATGAATCAAACATTACCGATGACTGGACTCGAACCAGCACCTTGTTGCCAAGAGAAGATTTTGAATCTTCCGCGTCTACCATTCCGCCACATCGGCTTATTTCCGATCCTGCAATTATACGGATGAATGGCATTTATATCAATTATATTGCACAGTTTCTAGAAAGAGCCCATGAGCAGGAGCTTGATATAGTCCATGGGCATTTTTCTTCTTTTCTAAAATGGTAGTTAATTCAGAAATAGAAATATTTTTACTACCAATATCAAGTAGTGCTCCGGTAAGATTTCTTACCATTTTATAGAGGAATCCATCTCCGTGAAAGGTAAGGGTAAATCCATCGTTTGTTTCTTCAAGAGTTATGCTATAGATAGTTTTTATGGGAGAGGGAGCTTTAGTGCTTTTTCCTAGAAAATTAGCAAAAGAAGAGAAATCTTTTGTTCCAATAAACACTTTAATTGCCTGCTTAATTAAAGAGAGGTCTAATGGATAAGGATGGTGATAGCAGGTGTTTCTTTTGAAGGGATTAAGGAGCTGTTTTGTATAAACATGGTAACTATAAATTTTTCCTTTTGCACTAAATCTTGCATGAAAATCAGCCTCTGCTTCCTCTAAGTCAAAAATGAGGATATCGTTAGGAAGCATGGAATTCATTGATTTTAGTAGCTTAGCTAGGGGGATCTTTTTAGGTAAGGTAACTGAGGCAACTTGACCTTTGGCATGAACGCCTCGATCTGTTCTTCCAGCTCCATGAATAGTAATTTCTTTGTTGAAAATTTTACTTAGAACTTTTTCGATCTCTTCCTGAACAGAGTGCTTATTAGGCTGTCTTTGCCAGCCAAAATAATGGGTTCCATCGTAAGATATGGTAAATTTTATTTTGAACAAAAAAAATCTCCTAATTTCTTAGGAGATTATATCATGCTAAGGGTTGTCTATTCAACGTGTTTATTGATGTGACCTGGCATTTTAAACATAGAAATCGCTTTTTTACTACCGAAAACTTTTTCTAGTTTTTCATCTGGTTTAATATTTCTCATGTTATCTGGATCTTGAAGATTATGCTTCTTGATATAAACCCATAATTTTTTAGTAATCTCAGTTCTAGGCATCGGCCCTTTACCAACAACTGCTTGCAGTTCTGGACTGAGTGTTAATTTTTTCATAAAAGCTGAATTTGCTGCTGCTGCTTTCTTTGCCATTTGTTTCTCCTGAATAGTAAAGATTTGATTAAACTTAAAATATATCTATTACTTATTGTTTGCCAGGGTTTTATTTATTCGTCAACAACATATAAAATTAATTTATATGAGAATGTGTATCAATCTAACAATAAGATGGATAAAAAATTCTTCCTAAGGGAAATATTTTCATAAAGTTACTCTTTTTTCAGAAACATAGATTGGTTCTTGGCTTTTAGGTGATTGTTTGCTATGATTTTTTAATAAAAAAGGTTTGCCTATGAGAGAGAATCTATCAAAGGATATTAAAATCTTCGGGGAGAAGGTTTCTGGTATGGGGAGGTATCTTTGACTATCCGTCAAAAGTTGAGGAGCTTAAGCTTTTAGAAGATAAGATGATGGAGGAAGATTTTTGGGGGAATAAGGAGGATGCTGAAATTACGGTAAAGAGAATTTCAGAGTTAAAATCATGGGTGGCCCCTTTATCTCGCTTACTTTCTTTGTCCAGTAGTATTGATGCCATGTATCCTGAGATTGAAGCATCCAAAGATGAAGATCTTATGATGGATTTAGAAAACGAGTTATCCTCAGGGGAAAAGACCTTAGAAGAGCTTGAAATTCGTCGTATGTTTACAAGGGATGAGGATAAATTAGACTGTTTTTTAAGCATTAATGCAGGAGCTGGAGGTACTGAGTCTTGTGATTGGGCTTTGATGCTTTCAAGAATGTATCTTCGCTATGCAGAAAGAAGGGGCTGGAAGACAGAAATTTTAAGTGAACTTGCCGGGGATGTTGCAGGTATTAAAAATATGACGATAAAAGTGGAAGGACCGTTTGCTTATGGGTATTTGTTTGCCGAAGCTGGCGTGCATCGTCTTATTCGTATATCTCCATTTGATAGTAATGGAAAAAGGCATACAAGCTTTGCATCTGTAGATGCTACCCCAATTATTTCTGAAAATATTGAAATAGATATTCGACCTGAAGATATTCGAGTCGATACCTTTAGAGCCTCAGGTGCAGGTGGTCAGCACATCAATACCACAGATTCTGCTGTACGGATGACCCATATACCGACAGGAATTGTCACCTCTTGTCAGCAAGAGCGCTCTCAAATTAAAAATCGCGATCTTTGTTTAAAGATGCTTAAGTCTAAGATTTATCAGCAGAAGTTAGATGAAAAACGTGAGGAAATTGCAAACTTAGCAGGAGAGAAAAAAGAGATCTCTTGGGGAAGTCAAATAAGAAATTATGTTTTACATCCATACACGTTGGTAAAAGATCCACGAACAAAATATGAAGATGGGGATACGAGAAAAATTCTTGATGGAGATATTGATCCGTTTATCCATGCCTATTTAAAATTAAGGGGCGGAAGTGACAAAAGAAACTAGTGCAGAAAAACAGCTATTTACCGATGATCCAGATTACGATTTACGATTTTCTGAACTTAGTGATGAAACTTTTTTAAAAGAGCAGCTCATTGATGAGGGGACAAGGTTATGGTATCCACCTTCTTCTGAATCTGACATAAATATTTTTGTGAGAAACTGGGCAGGATTTGCAAGGTATAACTGTAGTTTAACAGCTACTTATAAAGGGGAAATCATTGGCATGGCTACCATTTTTTTAATGCCCTATGTAAAAGTTGCCCACCTTGCGATGGCTTACATGATTGTAAAAAAGGAATTTCGAAAAAAGGGAGTGGGAAAATCATTATTAAAAAATATTAATCATCTTGCTAAAACAAAATTTAAGTTAGATTCTATGCATTTTGAAATTTTTGAAGGATGCCCTATTGAACCTTTGTTAAAACAAGGTGGCTACAAAAAGGTTTTTCAGCAAGAAAATTTTGTGGAACTGTTTGGAAAATTAAAAGCACGTCTTGTGTATGAAATGGAGCTTTAACCGATGAGTAAAGAAATTGAAGAGCCAGTGATCAGAACGTTAGTAGAAGCAGATTTATATTTTTTATCTCAATATTTAATGGATCCATCAGTGTTAGAATATTTTCCCATGAGCAATATGTCAGAGGTGAATGAGGCAATAAAAATCTGGCTATATTATGCCCGTAAAGGACAAGCATATACCGTTGAAGTGAATCATAAACCTGCAGGTTTTGCTATTTTATATGTAAACACTTTTGAAAAACTTGCCAAGCAATCATTATTTGCCATTGTTGTTGGAGATAAATACCGTGGTAAAGGTATAGGGACAAAGCTTATTAAACACTTGATGAAAGAGGCAAAACATAAATACGGGATTATTAATCTTCATCTTGAAATGTATGAAGGAAATCCTGCCTATTCTCTCTACAAAAGATTAGGGTTTAAAGATTATGCAGTACATGAAAAGTTTATGCGTGAACAATGCACTGAAAAGAAAAAAAGAAAATTACAAATGCAACTTGATTTACGAGAAATACAGATTTAATTCGGAGGAATGGGTAGATGGCAGGACATAGTAAATGGGCAAATATTAAACATAAAAAGGCGCGTGCAGATGCAAAAAAAGGAAAAGCCTTCTCAACGGTTACTAAAGAGATCATTGTGGCTGTAAAACAAGGGGGAGGGGATCCAAAAACAAATCCATTACTCCGACTTGCCATTACAAAAGCTAAAGCCATTAACCTTCCTAGTGAAAACATCGAAAGAAATATTAAAAAAGCACAGTCAAAAGATCAGTCAAATTTTGATGAAGTGCTCTATGAAGTTTACGGTCATGGCGGAGTTGGGATTATCTGTAAAGCCCTTACCGATAATAAAAACCGTACTGCCTCAGATATGCGCATTGCCACCAATAAAAAAGGGGGAACAATCTCCACCCCAGGAAGCGTTGTTTTTAACTTTGAATACCTTGGTGTGTTCCAAATTGAAAAAAAAGGGATAAATAGCGAGACCCTTTTTGAAGAGGCGTTAAATTCTGGCGCTAAAGATTTTAATGAGGAAGACGATGAGGTCTTTATCATTACCACAGCTCCAGAGGATCTTTATAAAGTAAAAGATGCGTTAGAGCTGAAAGGTTATAAGGTAAACGACCCGGTCTTAGAGTTTGCCCCTAATGTTCTTATCGAATGTAATGATGAGGATAAGGAAAGCAATTTAGCCTTAATAGAATTTATCGAAGATATAGATGATATAGACCAAGTCTATCATAATCTTAAAATATGAAGTAACCGGAATAAAGATAGAGAATTACAAAGAGGTCTACGGGACACCATATTAAATTAATGAGTCACTCACCTTACGAAAGTTGATTTTGAATTTAAATATTACCACCGCAAGTATTGCTTGCCGGTGGTTAAAATACTGCAAGTATGCGCTTTGTGTTGAATCTATAAACTAGAATTTTTTCAAAATCGAATTTAGGCTATTTTTTACTTGAGGCAAGTTCTTCTTTGTTAGTTTCTGTATAGCTAAATGACTTATTGTCAAAACTTGTTCCATTGACAAGGACGGCAAGTCGTTTGGTATTCTCTCTGGAGATAAACGCTCTTGCATCGCTTATAAATGTTTCATAGGTTAAATTTTCTAAAGCAGAGATCATTTTTTGTGCTCGATCAAATTCAGCATCATAGGTGTATGCAAGCTCAAAGCGCTGCTTAGCGTAGGTTTCAAGATCCTCTGTAGGAAGAGCAATATTTTTGATAATAGAGCTCTTTATTTTTTCAAAACGATCCCTACTGATATTATCTTCCATAGATTTGCTATAATTTTCTAAAAAGAGTTCATAACGAGCAAGCAATTCTTCAGGATAGTGAGTGGTTGATTGAACAATGAAGTATTGCAGCATCTTTCCATTCAATTCTTTGCCCAGCGAACCAGTAATATAGCCTGTTTGCTGTTTGGATCGAAGTTCTGAGAAAAATGCCTCTTTTATAATGGTAGAAAATATTTTAGAAGAGGCGTACTTTTCATAAGAAAAATCGCCTTCATCAATAAGTAACACTGTAGAGTTTCCTGAGGCAGATGACTCTAGGATCACCTTTTTAGGCATTGAAGTTTGAGAGTAAAAAGGTCTGTATGAGGATGTATAATGACTTTGTGTGTTGTATGGTTTAGACGATAGCGTACTTTTGATTTCAGAAAAATGGAGTAATGCTCCTTCTTTATCAATATTACCGCTTATAAACACCTTTAAAAAGTTTTCTTCAAATATACTTTTTTGAAACTCTTGAAAATCTTCTAAAGTGATTGATTCTAAAGTCTTTAGTCTAGTTTGTTGATCTAAGGTGGTATTTGTGACAATGCTTGTCATTAGATTCATTGCTTGTAGATAAGGCATATCGCAAGCAGCACTTTTACATTCAGATAACATCTGCTCTTTGATAAGAGAAAAATCAGAGGCATTTGGATAAGCTGACTTTAAACTAGAGAGAAAAGACATCATATAGCTGCCGATTTTATCATCATAACCACTTACTGTTAGATTTAATGCAAGTTCGCCTGAATAAATATTTGTGTTAATATCAGCAAATAAACCTTCAGAAATTAGCGATGCCATTTGATTGGAAAGGTAGGAAGCAAATAAATCATTTAAGCAAATAGATTTAGCAGAGTCATTTATCTCTGGGGACTTAATTCTTATGAAAATTTGCGATTTTGGCACTAAATAATGTGTATCTTGCCAATAATAACAAGTAGCAGATTCCTCACTTGCAAGAAGTACTGGATCAAGTAGTGCTTCTGTTTGATTTAAGCACAAAAGATCTTGATGCTTGGATATATAGGGATTTGGATTTGGCAGTCCAATATCTTTATGTAAAGGAGCATTTGCAAAGCTATTTAATAAATCATCACCCATTTTACTTGTTGAAAACTTAGCCCCCATCCATTTTTCAGCCTTTGTGGAATTTCTATGCGATGCTTCTTTAGCTGCTGTAAGAGAGTACATAGCGTTGTAGGGAGTTAAATAGGCAAGAAGCTCTCTAGATGTTTTTAAATCAAAATCTGTAATCATCATTGATTTGTAAGGAAAAGTAGCAAGAGGTTCATCGATCATTGAATCAGCATATCTTTTAGTGATTTCAAAAGGATCTTTTCTTGATTGCCATTTGTATGAGGTGGTTAGGACAGACTCCAAATCATGGTAAATATGAGAGGGAATATTGCTTTGCTTTAACTTATTTAAACCTTGAAAAAATGTGTAGAGTATATGATCTGTTTTTTGGACCCCTTCGGCAGTTAGCTCCATATTAATTGATAAAAGAAGGTGATTTTTACTTAAATGCCAGGAATCTGAACTTAAATCTTCAATCAATCCCTCTTTTTTCAGCTGATAGTATAATCCGCCTTTCATTCGGTGCGAAAGAGCATAGGCAATTAATGAATAGGTTTTTTTGTCTAAATCACTTGCATAACCTGCTGGGATTTCCCAGGTGATGGTTAAGGTCTTTAGATCTTTTACAGGCTCAATATAGGTCATATGACCTTCTTGATTAGGTGAGGAGATTTTTTTATAAGCAATAGGGGCAATTGTCTCTTTTGAATGCTCTACTTCGCAAAAGCACTTTTCAACAAGTGCGGTTAATGTGTCTAAATCTTTATTAGAATAAACTACAAGATGCATCCCATTAGATTTATAATGCTGCTTGTACCATTTTTCAAGATTGTCTCTGCCGATGATTTTCAATGTTTCTTGATTTCCACAACCATCTCTAGCATTAGGATGAGAAGGATTTCCTTCAGTTTTGAATATATACCAGCCTCTCCATCCATCATTTTCTCTGTTTTTATTATACTCTTGATTGACCGCCAGGAGTTCTCTTTCAATACAGTTTTCTGAAAGAAGGGGATCGATGAAAAATCTTGAAAAAACATCTAATGAAAGATCTAAATGATCATTATCAATGGAATACATATAAACAGTACGGTCGGTTTTAGTATAAGCATTATTTGTTCCACCATGATCATGAATTAGCTGAGTAAAATAATTCTCATCAGGATACTTTTTTGAACCCATAAAAAGCATATGTTCACAAAAATGAGCCATCCCAGGATAAGCTTCTGGATCATTCCATTGCCCTACATTTACAGCCATAGCGGCCGATGATTGTCTTGCATCAGCATCAGAGATCAAAAAAACTTCAATTTCATTAGATAAAATGAGCTTTCTTGTTTCAATGGTTTTCATTGAAGGAGTTAAGATTTTTAAAGGGTTTTTATCAGGAACTGTTTGAGAGATGCTCTTGTCAGAAAGTGAAGATGAATAAAGATTTCCTGTAAAAAGCGTAAATGGTAATAAAATTACATAGATTGCTTTATTTAGGTTCATCAAGGGCCCCTTATAGGTTAGGTTGTAATTGCGCTATAAAGAGTAACAACTTGGTTGTAAACAGCAGATGCCTGCTTTACTCTAAATAACTCCTTATCTTTTTTTTCTTCTGGGGAAGGGGGGTTCATGTGAACCTCTTCACCAAAAGCTATATGAATTGGAGCATGACATAATTTTCTTTCTTCGCCAATTTCTTTTTTTATTTTTTCAGGGGGCGGAAGTACCTGGTAGGTGTACATGGCAAGTGGGAAAAAATGGGTCTTTTTATCAGCTTTTTCCCCAACAATTCTCATAAGTTCTATACTATCAGGATTAAACTGAGCAGGAAATAAGATTCCTTCTTCATTTTTTCGATCCCTTCCACCAGATGGGGCTATATAAACAAGCTGTCCACCGTCACTAAGTAAATGTCTAAGCTGTAACATGGCAGAGGAATTGTGCTGCTGCATTTCTTTCATTTTTTCAGGATGGTGATCAAAGTATCTTTTCGAATAGACACAGATAATATTTTGTCCTCTGGTCATTGGGGTAACCACAGGATCGCTTGTGACCCTTGCTCCAGCAATGGCTATCAATTTTCTAATCAATCCTGGATATTCATCATCGAGCAAAACACCAAGGAGCGTGGGATCTGCCTCAGTTTGATGATTAGCAAGAAGAATGACATTTTCTCCTTTGTCTAAGATTTCAATTATTTCTTTGATGTGTTTTTTACCTAAAATATTACAATCTTTCTTATCTATAAAGGGCTTAAAAAAATCTATTGCAAAAGAATAAAAATCGATAGGAGAGGTTTCTTGCTGATGATAAATACCGAAGGTTGAAGGAGTAGTAAGCTCTTTTTTGATCAAAGAAAGATATAGTTCTAATATCCTTTTAATTTCAATGACAGAAAGATTTTTTTCAAAGGCAACTTCTGCAAAACCATCAAAAAGAGCCTTAAGGTGGAAGTATACTTGCTCAGTAAGATTTTCCCTCTCATTTTCCAAGATTTTACGTATTTCAGACTTCAAGCAACTTTCCATTTGTTGAGTTATAGATTTCAAATTCACTGATATGAAGTGTATCATTAAGTTTAAAAGAGAGTTTGGCATTATTTTCTTCAAACGTAGAAATTAAATAAGCTTTATCTTCTTTGTTCAAAAACTCATCAAAAGAGGGGTGAACAGAGATTTCCAGAGCGTAATTTTCCCCTACATGAACAAGCTCAGAAATAGCTCTTTCTAAATCAATAGAGGCACTTTCAAAGTTTTTGACCAACCCCTTACCATAACAATAAGGACATTCAGTGTACATTGTTTGAGTTAAGGATTCTCGGCTTCGTTGTCTAGTCATTTCTACTAAGCCGAATTCACTCATTCCCAAAATGGTGATTTTTGCAGAATCTTCCTTTAAAGCGGCTTTTAAACGATCAAGAACACGTTTGCCATTTTTTCTAAATCTCATATCAATGAAATCGCATATGACAAGACCGCCAATATTTCGAATCGATAATTGCCTTGCAATTTCATCGGCCGCTTCCATATTTACATGAACGATTGCTTCCTCAACATCTTTGCCGCCATCGGTTTTGTTTTGTCCGCGACCTGAGTTTACATCAACTGTATACATTGCCTCTGTTCTTTCAAAAAATAAATAGCCGCCGCTTGGTAACCAAATTTTTCTATTTGCAGCCTTTTCAATTTCCTTTTCTACACCAAAACGTTTAAAAATAGGGAATTTATCTCTGTAATACTCCACTTTTAGCTTACTTTCTGGACCACGGTATTTCTGCTCCATCGCACAAAGCATGTTATAGGTAGCCATGTCATCGACAAGAACCCTACTTACATCTTTATCAAGAGCCTTAATTAAGGTACGCTTGACCACATCTGATTCTTCGTATAAAAGAGCTACGCCTTTTGACTTTTCAAACTCTTGTCTAGTTTTTTCCCAGTTTTCAATTAATTCATGAGCTTCATCAATTAATTGATCTGTGGTGGCATTTACACAAGAGGTTCGGCAAATAAGCCCCATATCTGAAGGCATCTCAAATGCTTGAATTAAATTTTTCAAGCGAGTTCGAGACTTGTTATCAGTAATTTTCTTTGAAACACCTCTGTGTGGACTATTTGGGATTAATACCAAAAATCTTCCTGCAATGGAAACATTAGAGGTAAGACGTGCCCCCTTTGTGCCAATAGGCTCTTTAACCACTTGGACAAGAACAGTCTGACCAGGCTTTAAAATTTTAGAAATATCAGTTT
>CAMAXK010000017.1 GCA_945862365.1 Chlamydia trachomatis | reverse complement strand
AGCAGCAAAAAGCCAACATCTTCCACTTTTATGTTGATTGGTCGCTTTAAATTCAGGGGTAACTTTTTCTGAAAAAGTATGATCAATAAGAGAAAATCTCTCCCAATTCATAGCAACATCTTGAAGATTCCCTCTTGTTAAAGCATTTCTTGCTAAACAAAAGGAAGGATCTTGTTTTAAACCAGCTTTTACTTTTACGATCTCTTTCTCTGAAATTTTACCTTTAGACATAACAGTTCCTTTTTAATTAGATTCCAAGAGCTTATTCTATACAACTTTCCTAAAAGTATAAAGAGCTTTTTTTTTACCAAGCGTCAAAAATAAAAAGAAAACATTTAGATAAATAAAAATTTTTGTTGCAAAAATAAAAATAAAAGATGAGAATACATGGTTTAAATTTTACAAGGAGAGTAAGTTATGTTTGCAATTTCAACTCCATGGGAAACAATACCATGCCATTTTAAACAAAGCGATCGTTTACTAAAAGATGCTCACGAGGTGTTGCTGGATAAGGATAACAATTGCTTTCTTCGAACATTAGAAGGTGTGATGATGGCTATTCAAGCAGTGGTTATTCGCGTTTTTGAAGCGATTAAGTATTTTGTGACAACTTGTACACAAATTGTGTTTAATCTAATTGGAATAAGACCTTGTGATGCAATGGAGGCGTTATTTGCAATCCCTGGCGCATTGGGGGCTTTTATTACCCCTTTTGAAATCTTTGGAAGAGCTGTTGGGGCAATATTCACCCCTAAAGCCCTTGAAGGTTCCTATTTAAAAAAGCAAGCCCCTAGTCGACCAAAACCAACAGTATAAATCTACTTGAACATATAGCCCAGTTCATACTAAACTTTAGCCCTTAAAAATCTGGAAGGTTTGTGTTGGATATAGGTAATTCTGCTCAGGTACAAAGATCTGAAGTAGATCATTTTGAAATTTGGGAATATTGTGGGAAAGAGAGAAAGGCTGCATCAGCGATCTGTCTGTCTGCAAAAGGTGAGTTTGTAAAACAAGCAGAGCAGCTGTCTGCTAAAGATTCTCTGAGAATTTATAATACCCTTGAACTAAAAGAGCTTATAAACAAAGTTGGGGAGCTTGCTCAAGAATACATAGCTCTTATAAAGGGGATAGTAGAGAAAAGGGAGAGTTTTTTTACAGAAATGATCTCCTCAGTTTATGAGGAGGGGAGTAACAAAAAAGTAGATTCTATGCTTAAAAGCTTCTCTGAGCTTTCAATGCTTTTTAATGACACTATAGAGTTTGAAATAAATCAGAAAGATTTAGAGTGTAAACTTGCTTTAGGAAATTTTCTTAAAACTAAAATTTCTAGTCAAAGATCTGTGAAAGAAGAAAAAAATCAAACAAAAGCAGAACAGTTAATGAAAGTGAATCAGTTTTTGCGAAAAACTCATGAAAAAAAGAGCTTGGTTGACGAAAAACTGGAGTTTATTTCAAAACATAAACCCAAAGTGGATGTGTCAAAAATCTATATTGATAGAGTAGAAACAGAAATGAACGTTGCAGTGATGAATGCAAATAATTACGCTAAAAAAATAGAATTGGCGGAAGCGAATTTAGAAAGGGGTAAGCTACTATTAACTCAATCTGTTACAAGACTAACAAATAAATCGGAAAAATTAAATTCAATCGTAGAAAAATATTTTGTCATGAAGGAAGTTAAAGATGAGGATTATGATCACCCTAAAATAACTGAGGGGGATGTGATAGCAGCGATTTACGAATTTGAAAAAGCCTCTTCTTTAGTTGGACGTGCCGATGCTCTTTTTTACATTTTGGAAAGGGATTTAAAAAATCTTAAAATCATATCTACGCTTAAATCAGAGGTGTAGAATTGACTTCTTTCAAAACGCGTAAGGTAAAAGAAATTATTCATTTTCTTCAATAATCTAAAATATACAGTTGATTTTATTTTTCGATGAGCATACAGTGGTATAAATCAATACAAAACCTCAGAGGTACGAATGAAACAGGGACTTGAAACAGGGGATAGAGCACCAGAGTTTTCCCTAATTGGTTCAGATGGTATGATTCACACATTAGTAGATTATAAGGGTTATAAAGGAGTATGTTTTTGCTTTTTTTCGACCACATGTCAAACTTCACAAAAAGCACTTCAAGAAATCAATCTACTAAAAAGTAATTTTTTCAAAAAATCCATCGCCTTTGTAGGGATATGTATCAAAGATGCAAACCACTCATTTAGTGCGATGCTCGAAGAATTAAATACCTTAGGCTGTAATTTTGATCTTTTATTAGACGCAACAGGCGATTTAAGCAAAAGATTTGGTATCGAAACGACCCCTCACTTCTTTATCTTTAACCAAAGCAAGCATTTAATCTATAGCGGCCGGTTAAAAGATGATTATTTTGAGATAGATGGGGAAAATAACATAAACTATGTGGGTAACGCCTTAGATCAACTTGTCGGAGCTCTTCCAATTGAGATACCTCAAACAGAGCCTATCGGAATAACTAAGCATATGTTGGTTTAATTTGATCTATTTTCTTATAGACCAGTTTTTGGAAATATTCAGGAGCATTTAAAAAATAAGGGGAATTCATAGCTACATTTAAAACCTTTATATTTCCTAAAGCTATTGAATTTGTCAAAACCGTCCACATATCCATTAGTGTTGGACAAATGGCTTTTTTAGTATTATTGCAATCGCTGCTAAAAGCTCTTTTAATTGTATTCTCTAATGGTTCAGTTCTGAAAATACGTACGTTTTGGTAATTGAAAAAATGTTGGAATTTGTCAATGGTGCTATCATAGGGCTCATGCCAAAAGCGCGACACACCCATACCCAAGGAATGTTGGAATTTATTGGTTTTTGTAATCGTATCAAGCTCTTCTTGGTTTGTCCATTTAGGTATTGCTTTGCCTGCAAACAAACTCGCAGTTCCATTAGGATTTTTACATTTGAAGGATTGAAAGTTATCTGCATGTGTAAGCTCATGAAAAAGGGTTGTTATACTTAAAGGTTGTGCTAGAGTTAGATCGCTTTCATTTACCCCAAAAAACATCTCATCAGTAGAAAATTTTTCTATAAATACTTCCCTGGAAGCCGAGGAAAAACCAGATCTTTCCCATTCTTTAATGGGTACATCAAATAATGGGTTGTTATGAAGTCTATAAATTAAGTCTCTTCCGATTTGAGTAGATAGGATAGTTTTAATATCAGAAAGAATAATTCCCCTCATTTCTTCAGTACCAGTTATTTTTACCTGACTATCACCCCTTTTAATCAATTGATATATTTGATTCATTGTTTGAAATACTGTGCTATTTACAAGATTTGAGTTTGGAAAAATATGATCTTTATATTTACTTATCTCAATATCTGAAACAACTATTGCAGTTGAGCTAAACTCACCTAAATCAGTATTCGGAAGGGGTAATTGAGCTCTTAATCCTGTTAACAATGAATCATGGCTGTGGGATTTTGAATAACTAAAACCCTCTTTAACATAGTTTATCCCTGAAAAAAACTTATCTTTAACCCATTTACAACTAGTAGATATATTCGAAGCAGTTGTTTGAATTTCCTCCCATATAGATTGTCTGGGTTCAAAATAAGGATCCCCATGAAGCTCTGCCCCATAAAGCATTTGAGAAGCTTCTAACGATTTGTTACCCAAATATTCATAAGCAAGAGTAGAAACTAGCTGAAGCATGGCTGAGCTTAAAAAAATGCTGTTTTCCTCACAATATGTACCCAAAGTAGTTTCATAGCTTGGGTAAGAACTAGTCTCACTTACGTTTAAAAAAGTCATTCTAAAGCCTTTAATATCAATTAAATTTACAATAATTATATCAAATATTAATTAAAAGATCAATTTATATTTTAATGAATAATTAAATATAAAAAACCATATATAACTAATAATTAATAAGTTAGATACAAGGAGGCTAATTCAAGGGATATAACTGTCAAAACATTACATTATTTCCAGAAAACCTCTATAACAAGCTTATTTTTAGAGTGTTATAAAAAAGCTATCATTAAATTAATAAGAAATTATTGTTAATAATAAAGGTTAATAAAGGTTAATAAAGGATTTATTATGACAGGAGTTTCAGGCCCCCATGGCTCTAATCACAAACCAGAAGTACCGGATGAAAATAAGAGCAAAGGGGTTATGAAAGAATCCGGTGGTCCTACTCGTAAACTTCATGTTAAAACCGGGGGGGGGAATAAGGTTACTCAGTTTTTTAGAGAAGTATTTGGAGCAAAGACCCCTCCGGTAAGAAAACCATCTGAATTAGAGTTAAAAAGGCAGGCTTTAGAGGTGAAGGAAGAGGGGATTATAGCTAGGGGAACTCAACTCAAAGCAGAGGGATTAGAACAACTAAATGAGGTAATTAATCTTCAGGGTGAAATGGAGACAAGATTAAGCCAATATTTAGAAGAACAAAGTAGAGGGGATAAAGATCCAGATCTTGCTGATGCTATAACAATGTTAAGAAGTCACATCGATAGTGCGGCTACGGGGCTTGCAGCAAAACAAAAGGAGTTAGATAAAACCTTAGCAGCTGTGAAAGAAGAACTCAATGCAGTACAGGCTGAAATTAAAAAGCTAGGCTCAAAGAAATCAAAATAAAAATGCAGATTTAACACAAAGACACAAAGACACAAAGACACTAAGGGCACAGTGGTACAGAAAAATGCGTTACAACTATCAAACTTCTTTTGCGCATCAAATTCATGCATAGCAAGTGGAATAATGGCAGGGTAAATACCCTTACGTCTTGTACGTTAATTAATTAGGATAAAAATATTAATAATCTTTATTTTAATTAATATAAATTTATTATTACAATTAAAGAATTAACAAAGGATTTATTATGGACCCACATAATATAGGTAGACCAAGGACACCTTCTCATCAACCACAGGTTTCTCCTGCAAATGGGGATATGGGGGGTCGTCCTGTAACAGTTGGCTGTGGACCTAGCAATGGTCGTAAGGGTAACATCTTCACTCAAGTTGCATCAAAAATCTCTCAGTTTGTAAAAGCAATATTCTCAAGGCCTCAAGAGAATAGACAACCTGTTGAATCTACAAGATTTACAGCCCAAACGGCAACGAGAGGAACTTCAGAAAATAGACAAAAAAAGCCTCAAAATGAAGATTATTTACAAGGAATTAAAACTAGCTTTGTCAAAAAATTTCCAGTGAAAAGTCAGCCAACACAAACCGTCCCTAAGAAAGTGGATCATAAGGAGGGCGATATTGTGGTTGTGAGTAGATCTATTCATGAACATCAGATATATGGTATTAATAATTTTATTTATGGTGTAGTCATAAGTCCAGACTCAAAATTAAACGGTCAAAACGCAGCAGAGGTACAATATTTTAATGAAGATGGTGAGAGTAAGATTGCTTCGTTTGATAATAATTATATTTACCCGCTATCAAATGATCAAAAAAAAGAATACGATGATTATCGTGATAGAAGTATACAAAGTGTTACTGATAGTCCACGACAGAATGCAGGAACTTTAAAAGCAAAAGGATTAGCAGATAGAAAAGAGGGAAGAGCAGCTGCAAAAGAGCAAATAAGCGAAAACACGAATCGGAACACTGATGCAAGACATGCAAGAGAAACACTAAGAACACAGGTAAAAGAGCAAGGATTAGCAGATAGAAAAGAGCGAAGAGCAGCTGCAAAAGAGCAAAAATTAATTGAAAAAGCAAAGGCAGATGCCGAGAATAAAGCTAAAGCAAAACTTATAAAAGATCTAACAAAGGATGTTAAAGATTTGCAAAACTTATTTAATAACACTCCGACTGCAGAAGCCATGCGACAAGAGGGTAAAGCTGTGACAGCTGACCATGATACAAATAGAGGCCATCTTCTGAATCGGCTTAATGCTGCAAAAGAAGCTTTAAAAAAAGCAAAGAAGCTTTAAAAAAAGCAAGGAAAAGATAAATCTTAACCATCAAAATTGTGTAGGAACTTTTTCTTATTTATTTTGTTTAATTTTTACTAAAAAAACATATAATTAGTTGAAATTTAAACGATAAGGTTTTTTTTGCAGCGCATTCCGTTAGGTCCACTTTGGTTAGTAATTCAGTTTTGTCCACTTGAAAGTAGGTCTATATCAAGGGGTATAGAAAGTGCTAGATTAGGTTATTTGCTGAATTTACTTAAAAAATTAGAGAGAGAAAATCTTGATGTTTTTCCTTATTTAGAAGGGTTAACTTTAGAACCTATTAGAGGAATTGATAATACAAGTGCCATAAACCTCCTTTTTAAAAAGTTGATTGCAGATGCAGCTGTACTTACATCAATATTGTCGGCAAAAAAGCATTCTATTCACCATATCTTTCATCTAATAATATCTAAAGATACAAGCAGAATTTTCAAAAGACCTAAAGAGATAGTAGATCATTCTATCGCTATGATTAGTAATTCTTTGCGTGAACAACCACATAATCTTAATGTCCCAACAGGTACTATAGAGGAAATCAAAGCATGGTTTGTAGAAAATAATCATCAAGAGGAGCTTAATCAAATTGTTAGCTTAGATCTATCAAGCAAAAAATTAAACTATGTACCCGGTGAAATCGCTAAATGCGTAAACCTTAAACATCTTATCCTTAATGATAACGATCTTTATAACCTATCTGATGCAATTTGTGATCTAGAAATGCTTGAAACACTAAATCTATCTAATAACCATCTTTCTACTCTACCAGATTCCATCTTCAATTTAATAAAACTTAGAGAACTTAATCTCTCAAATAATCCAATTAAAATTTCTGAACTTTTTAAAGTTTTTAGTCATCTAACAGTCAACTCACTAACTTATCGACTTCATTCATCTATCTCAAAAATCTTTCAAATATTTCGGGTGTAAAGGACACATCCAATTCTTGTTAAAAATACAAGCTATTATAATTTAAGTTTTTATATTTTAAAATAAACATATAATTTTAATCATAAAAAATTATTATTAATAATAAAAACTATACAAGGATTTATTATGCCAAAAATTACAGGTTCACAAAGCCCTAATCAAGAACCTCATAGACAAGATTCAAAAAAATCTGGGGGAGCTATGAAAAGATCTGATGAGACTTTACCACCTATTTCTGTTAATAGCGGATTTTCAGGAGATTCAAAGCAGATTGAACTATTTGTTGGTGAGAAGTTTAAACAAAAGACACCATCTTCAAAGGTACAGGTTGGAGTAGATAGGAGAATGCAAACTTTGAAGAAAAAAGAAGAGGAGCTTAAGATAAAGGAAGAAAAGCTCAAGAAAAAAGGGTTAAAAAAGCTAAGAGAAGGGATTGAAATGAAGGCTGAAATGGAAAAAAAGTTAAATGAATGCCAAAAGTTAGTAAAAAGTGGCAACAAAAATCCAGATCTTCCTAAAGAAATAGCAGAATTAACAGAAAATATAAAGAACATAGAGATAGATATAAAGGCAAAAGATGCTCGTATTGAAACATACCTAAAACCTGTTCTAGGGGAACTAGAACTTATACAAGCTGAGATAAAACAAATAAAATCAAGACAGTCTACAATAGCAGAATTCCCACAAATTAACTCGCCACAGTCAGTAAAAAAATCACCAAAATTAACTGAACTACGGGAAATACTTTCTGCAGTGATTGACAATGAAAAAAGATGTGTTGAAGAAAACGACAAAAAGGGAGCAGCAATTTGCAAACAACAAAAAAGCGAACTTAAAGAAGCAATAAAAAAACTAGAAAAGGAAAAAGAAGTCTAGGTAGTAAAGGGCATTAACTCAAAAGTGTATCAATAAGTAGTTTTGCTAGCCATATTTCGTATTCATCTGATGACCACCCACGTTCTACTACAAGCATGCGGTACAAATCTCTTCCAGTAAACGCCCACAGGATATCCCTAATCTGAGTAAGAGTATGTACATCTTTAAAAACCTGTTCATTTGCCATGGTTATAACAGTCTCTTTTTGTCGATCATAGCGACGTTTCTCTCTGAGATGTTCTAACTCTCTAAATATTGGATCTAATATTGAGGTCCCGTGGATAAAACTTAATTGATTTCTTTCAGCATCATAAAGCTCTCTTGTGATTTTAGCTGTGATTTTAAGCCGTCTGAGGGGGCAATTTTCCTTTTTCCCTTGTTCAACAAGCGCTTGAAATTGTTCTGAGGGGAGCGATTCATCCATCAAACCAAGTAAAAGTCCGCGCTTTGATTGAAATAAGGCGTAAATAGAAGGGGCGGATATTTCTGCCTTAAGCGCTATTTCCTCAATCGTTACTTCTTGAAACCCTTTAGATTCAAATAACTCTTTTGCAGCTAATAAAATAGCTTCTTTGGTTCTTTTAGACCGCTCAGTGCGTAAGGTAGAATTATAAGAACGTTTCTTTGGTATTGACATATTGAATATAGTGTACTATAATCAATTAATTAAATCAAACTCTTTTTTACATTAAGGAAAAATATGTCACAAAAAAATTTATCTTCAGCAATAGCGTATTACAATGGAATGAATAACAAAGATCTCTCTATGATAGAGAAGTATCTTCATGTGGATGTGCATCTTATAAGCCCACTTGCTGAAGTTAAAGGGAAGGATGCAGTACTTAACTCAATAAATCATTTTATGTCGATTTTCAATAATCTTGTTATACGCTCTGCATGCAGTAATTTGGATCAGGTAATGATTGCTTATAATTTAGAATGCCCAGATCCACTAGGTACTATAAAAGCTGCCGTACTTCTAACATTTCAAAATGATTTAATCATTGGTTATGAATTATTTTATGATGCAAGACCTTTTGTCTCGAAAAAAGAGGAAATATTTGGCAGGTAGAGTAAACTGGAGAGTTTTTTCTTGCACCTACATCTTATTAATGGCATAATTAACGTTCGAGGATTTTTATAAATGAAAAGAATAATTTCTTTAACAACTGTTTTACTAGTAATCGTATTTCTACCCTTATACAGCTTTTCAAATAAGCCTTTAAAGGCTATTTGCTACACCTTCTCTTTTAAAGAAATTTCAAATAATAAATTGATTGTTGAATGTACGTTTCAAGGAAATAAAACTGGTACAACTGAATTGAAATTACCTCATATGTGGGCAAATCAATTAGAATTAGAAAAAAATATAATTGAATTAAGCTGTATTAACCATACCATTCAAAATACTGATCAACCTCATATAAAAATTATTCATCATAATCCCAACGACTTAATCACTTTTAGCTATAGCGTACAACTTCTTTCCGAGAACCTTTCCCGTGAAAATTATTATAGACCTTTAGGAAATCATGAATTTTTTTATGGAATCGGACATGGAATTTTTGTTATACCCTCTGAGCAAGATGGAGAAATGTCGATTATTCTAAAATGGAACGACATACCAGGTGATTGGAAGATCGCCAACAGCTTTGGACAGGGGCAGATTGTGCAGGAAGTAGAAGGCTTTTCTAATGACCTACCCACATATGTCTTTTTAGCAGGGGATTTTCAAATAATAAATTGCAATCCAGGGTCACATCCCATCTACATCGCAATTCGAGGCAATTGGCCTTTTTCAGCAGATGAATTTGCCGATTTAGTTGGGAAAATAGTGATGTCACAAAGAAATTTTTGGAATGACTACGAATATCCATATTACTTAGTCTCAGCAATCCCTATTCATACCAAGAATTTCTATGGAGGAACTGCTTTAACCTATACTTTTTCATTATTTCTAGGGGATAATAATGACTCTAAAGATGATTATCTAAAAAATTTAGCAGGACTGATAAGCCATGAACACTTCCATACATGGAATGGACATAAGATCAGGTCCTGTGAACCAGAAGGTTCAATGTATTGGTTTTCAGAAGGATTTACGGAGTACTACTCGGTTAAGTTAAACTACAATAGTGGGATTATATCTCAAAAAGAATATGTTAATCTAATCAATAATTTTCTAATCGATTATTTTTCATCACCTGTTCATAATATTTCTAATAACACTATCGTAAAAAATTCCTGGACCGATCGAGCTACTCAACTGCTGCCTTACGATAGAGGATTTGTATTGGCTTTGTACCTTGATACAAAAATCCAATCTAAGTCAGAAGATCTTAGTTTAGATAATTTTATGTACGATTTATTAGAATTATCTAAGCAAAATAATAAAGGATTTTCATTTGATAACTTTTTCAATCTTCTCGGTAATTATATTGATCAGCAAGATCTTCTTTCTGTCAAAAAATTTGTAATCGAAGGAGATACTATCCCTGTTTTTCAAGAAGCTGTAAGCTCTGACTATCATCTAGAATGGGAAGACTATATTGGATTTAAGCTTCAAGAATCCCTATCTAGTGGGTATGTAAAAGGAGTTTTGGATGGAAGTGCAGCTTTTCAAGCCGGTCTTACAAATGGGGTTAAAATAATCGATTTTAATAAAGATGGAACTATTGTTAATGTTACCATTATAGACGAAAACGAAGGTGTTCAAAAAAACATCAAGTATGAACTAAAAGAGCTAAAAAAGATTCCTCGATATATAAATCAAAAATCGTAATAAAAACCCCTTATTCAGACACGATATAACATATAATTTTTGTATTTCTTCAAAGGTCTGATAATTTACATTATGTCTAAAAATTATAACTTTCAATTAAAAATCTACATCATCTAAATCTTCATCGAATAAATCTGTATCATCATTTAAATACCTTGCTTGTAACAGCAAAAAATTAAATCCAACTGATCCAAGAGCTTTTACTTCAAGTGTAGATTCTTTAGGAAGGTTTTGGTATAACTTTAAATTCTCAGATTCAATTTCAGCAGCTTGTGCCTCATTCACTCTATGTTCTTCATATAAAATTGTAAATTCTTTGAAAATTCTAGAATACACTTCATATTTTCCAGGAATATCTTCCTTTTTCATCCCCTTAAAAAGAGCTAAAAGGTTTTCAGTATAGTCCTCATCGGTTGCTAAAATAAAAATATTTTTATCTATAAGTTTGGCAATAGTTTCTTTAACCGCTTCTTCCGGGATAGTTAATGTTTGATTAAATAAAGAGCGGACCCTACTTCTTAATATATCTTCACATGCTTTTTGTGGGGAATTATGAAACTCAAAAAGGCTTAATGGATAGTTTTGTATTGGGTGATAGAAACGAAATACTATGGAAAAGGCATCCGAACATTTTGTTAATAAGTTGGATATCAAATTATTACATCTACTATTTACCTGAGTAATATGACATACTTCACGATCATCTAGATAGTTTATAATTAGAAATAAAAGTGGATGATATAATAAATTTCGTGGTTGAGCAAATCGTTGTGATATTGAATCCATATAACCTTCTTATTTAAATTAATATTTACCAATTAATTTTTGTTTCAATTCTGGACTATATTCTGACATCTTATTAAAAAGCTCGATGAATACATTTCTTTCTTTCTTGTCTTTTACTGCGTGTGGATCTAAACTCTTAAAAATATTGAGGAAAAGCTCAACCTCTGCTTCGATCCCTATTCTGGCATCTTGGTCTTTTATATATATATGCGTAAGTAGGTCTAGTGATATAAATCTTGATTTTTCTTGGTTTTGAGATTGTTTAAAAAAGTTTAATATATCCAAGAGATTATCTTTAGACAAAGCAACAGGCGTTCCATAGTTAGATACTGAGTTACCATAAATTTCTCTTACCACTGTAATCAAAGCACTTCTTGCTGCAACACTATCTTTCGGAAGATCTTTTAATAAATTACAAATGTCATTAAAATATTTTTCATCTATATGATCTGCTTGATCTAGTTCATATAAAAATTCAATAACATAATTCATAGATTCAAGATTTTGATCATCTATATGAGTAAATATATGATGCATAAGGGGTAGTATATTAGATAATTGCCCATGTATATCTTCAGAGATTGATTCAACTCCTAGATTTTTTCCAGCTTCAATTAAATTAATGAGCAATTGTAAGCATTTGATTCTAGTATCTTTAACTAGTTCACCTTCGCTTGTAAAGGATCCAACAGATTCAATCATTTTTAAAATACTTCCCATTTTATCAATAATTAACTGAGCCGCATCGGTTATTTCGTCATCTTCTTCATCTTCCTGAGCAAATGCATCTGTAACTAGACTATCAAGCGCAGAAAATAGTGAATATCTAAGAGATTTTACTTCTGGTATCTCATTAGTGGGGATAGTCTTACCTAACTCTAGAACAGCTGCTATTATATTAGGATACAACTGAGGATCTATATCAGATTCATTATTTAAATAAATTAATTGATTGATAATTTTTGCGGAAAATTCATATTTTCCGCAAATATTTCCTTTCTTCATACATCCAAGAAGATCTAAACAACCTCTTGCATCAATATCAGATTCTTCCATATCTTCACCGATAAAATTAGCAATAATTTCATTTACCTTTATTTCTGATATAGACAATGTTGTTTCAAATAACTGACTACGGACCCTATTTACAAGCCCCTCTAGTGGGAACGCTTCTGTAGGGGTATATAAGCGTAATACTCTATCTAAAGCATTAGGATTATGATTTAACTGATGAGTTATAAAATTATTACATTTAGAATTTGCCACTCTTAGATTGCAAATTGCACGATCTCCCAAATAGCCTATAATTTTTTCAAAAACCAAACCATCATCAATATTGTAAAATGATTTTTCTGATTGTGGAATTCTTTTTAATTCTAAAGACATAATTTCTCCTATTTATAGATAAATTATGTCTTAATTAAGAAAATAAATCAAGATTTTATCGGTTTTGCTTCAGTAAATTGCAAAGTAAATTTTCTAGGCCCGATTCTAGCAGAGGTATCATATATTACTGTCACCTTCAGGATATGGGCTTGTGTGATGACCAAATAGCCATCAACTACTCTTGTGATTTGATCAATTTGGTCGCAAGAAGGTAGATATTGGGCAAGCTGTGGATTCATCAAAATCGCCTCAATTTCTCGAATACTCTGGGGTAAAGGGGCCAGCGCAGAATACAATGGTGCTGTTAAAAGTAAAAGTAGTGGTAGGATTTTTTTCATTAATAACCTTTTGTTTCCATAAATTGGATAATTATATTTTTATTGATAAAAATCAATATAAAATATACGGTGCGATTATGTGTAGGCAACATCAATCCATGCAAAAATATCTTGCTATAGTAGCTTTAATTCCTCTTATTTCTTGTCAAAGTTCAGCTTTTTTACACCCTTATTCAAAAGCTCCTGCTACTCATTTGTGTTTTTATACCCCTTCGGAAAGGGAAACAAAGCAGTTATCTAGCCTATCTTTTGAAAATGAGATTCTTCTTCCATATGAAAATATAGATAATCAACTTGGGGATTTATTTTCCATTGCTTTGAACAACAATCCGGCAACAAAATCTTCCTGGGCAGAGGCAAGAGCTGCGGCAGCAAGCTATGGGGAAAATTTAGCCCCCTATCTCCCCTCTTTTGGATTTGACGGTGAGTTTAATGCTTCAAGGGAAGGATTTATTTTTAACACTCAATCAAATCTTAGTGGTTTTTTAATGAATGAACAGATTCAATATGGACCTATTGTTTCCTTAAGTTATTTACTTTTTGATGGTGGTGGAAGATCGGCTACTGCGAAAAAGTATTTCTGGATGCTTCAACAGAGCAATTTTTTACACAATGAAAGTGTGCAGTCTGTGATGAAAGAAGTGGCTACAAATTATTACGCCTATTTAAGCGATAGTGCTCAGTATAAAGCAGATATTGAAGACCTTCATGATGCAGAAGAATCTTATAAGGCAGCCTCCGATAAATATCTTGCTGGTATTTTTTCAGTCACAGACATGCTTCAGGCAAAAACAAATTTTCTCCAAAAAAAAGTAAACCTTTCCAATGCTAAAAATACGATGGAAAACAGTAAAGCAGCCCTTATTGCTACTTTAAGCATTCCCTCAAACACCCCCTTAGATCTTAAGTCGTTTCCAGAAACAATTTGCCCCTGCCCTTTTGAAGAAGATCTTGATAAGCTATTAAAAATAGCCAAAGCTTGTCGAGGAGAATATCTTGCCGCCCAATCAAATGTAATTGCCGCAAGAGAAGATATTAAAATAGCTGAATCAGAACTACTTCCTCAGCTAAACATCACAGCTAATGCTGGGGAATATTGGTATCAAGATGGTTTTAAAGATCAGGGTAATTATTCTGTAGCCCTAGATCTTAGCTTTCCTATTTTTGAAGGGTTTTTATATAAAAATCAGATTAAGGCAAAAAAATCCTTGTTAAAAGAAGCAGAGGCTGCTTTATGGTCTACTGAACTTTCTATCATCGAGCAAATTCAAGTGGCGATGAACGATTTAAATTCTGCAAAAGACCGTCTTATGGATACAAAAAATTACTTAGATGCAGCAACGGTCGAAAATGAGGCGATGCTAAAGCGTTATAGACATGGGATCGTGTCAATTTTGGATTTATTGAGCGCGCAAGCTTTTTTAGCAGATGCAAGATCTCAATATATCCTTACGCAAAAAGATTACTATACATCCATTATATCCCTATCTTTTGCCACAGGTATGCTATCGACTCAAAATGTGGAGAATTTTCATGCAAATTAGAAAACTACTTTTCCTTTTTCTCTGTTTTTACCTCTTTGGATGTGAAAAAAAGGCTGCAACTCAAACCTATGTAGCAAGGGTTGAAGTTGACGAGGTTGTTAGTCAAACCATTCCTATTGGGTTAAAAGCAATCGGTCATTGCACTGCGTTTAATTCTGCAGAGATTAAAGCTCAAGTAGAAGGCGTTTTAGAAAAAATCCATTTTAATGAAGGTGATCAAGTAGAAGAAGGTCAACTTTTAATTACTATAGATCCAAGACCTTATGCTGCCGAACTTGATAAAGCTCTAGCAATTCGTGCAGAAAATCTAGCTGCATTACTTTATTCTGCAGAAGTTGTGTCAAGATATGAAACCCTTCTTAAAAATGATTATGTCTCTGTTCTTGACTTTGAAAACTATGTAAAAGAGCTTGCTCAAAACGAGGCTTTAGTCATGCAAAATGATGCAGACATAAGACTTGCAGAGATTAATCTTGGCTATTGTTTTATCAAAGCTCCCTATTCAGGCATTGCTGGAAAAAAAATGGTTGATGAAGGAAATTTAATTACAAATAATGGAACCTCTGTAGTAGTAATCAATCAAGTAAACCCTATTTTTATCGACTTTTTTTTACCAGAAAAAGACTTTTCAGGGATAATGAAGTATAGACAAGGAAAAACCCCTTTAAAAGTAGATATTTCCGTCCCTGGTGAAAATAAGCTACGAGAGGCTCGATTAATTCTTGTGGATAATACCATCAACCAACAAACAGGGATGGTCCCTTTACGTGCTCAAATTGATAATGAGGATGACTTTTTCTGGCCTGGTCAATATGTGGAATCAAATCTCATCTTAAAACAAGAAGAAAATGCCATCTTAGTACCCTCTAAAGCGATTACTTCAGGAAGCAAAGGAAGATTTGTCTTTGTTGTTGGCGAAGATAAAAAGGCGGTCTATAAAGCTATCAAAGAGTTCGATTCTTATGGGAAATACACCCATGTGATCGCAGATTTAAAACCGGGTGATAAAGTGGTGACAAGGGGTCAAATTAACGTAATGCCAGGGGTAATGTGTGAAATCATCACAAAGGATCAAGCTAAATGAATATTTCTAAACCATTTATCGATCGACCTGTTTTTACTACCTTGCTAATGGTGGCTTTAGTCACTTTTGGGATAATTAGCTATCAATCACTTCCTGTAGCATCTATCCCCAGCGTCGAATTTCCTGTGATTCAAGTGATGACTTCCTATCCAGGTGCAAGCCCAGAAGATATTGCCAACTTGGTCTCTGCCCCTTTAGAAAGAGAATTTATTATCATGCAAGGGATCGAGGTGGTCAGTTCACAAAACTATTACGGCACTTGTTCTATTATCTTACAATTCCATCAAAGTGTGGATATAAATATAGCAGCTCAAGAGACAGAGCAGGCTATTCAAAAAGCGTTAGCAGAACTTCCTCCTGATATTCCCCAAACCCCCACCTACACAAAAGTAAACCCATCTGACACACCCATCATGTATATTGCAATTCACTCTGATATTGCCACAACAGGTGAAATTTATGAATATGGATATAGCTACCTAGGCCAGCAATTAGGAACTGTGGAAGGAATTGCAGAAATTGATATTCATGGTTTTCCCTATGCTGTTCGTGTTCATGTCAATCCTGAAAAGCTTGCTGCCAAACAAATCTCTTTTGCAGAATTAAAGGATGCTATCAATAATGCCAACGTTCAACAGCCCACAGGTAAATTCTACGGGCCAAATACAAGCATGGTGGTAAAAGTAGATGGGCAGCTTAAACAGGCCTCAGAATACGAAGATTTGATCGTAAAATTTGTAGAAGGAGCGCCAGTTAGGTTAAGAGATGTTGCAACAGTTGAAGATGGACTTCAAAATGATAAATCCTCCTTTAAATGGTTTACAAAACAATCTCCAGAGGGAGAAAATATTTGCTTTTTAGGTCTATTTAGACAGCTTGATTACAATACTGTAAAAGCTTGTTCAAATGCCGAGCTGTTGCTTGAGCAGCTCAATGATCAGCTACCTAAAAATCTTACCTTAACGGTCCCCTTTTCGCTTAAAACTTGGATTTTAGAAGCCGTTGATGATGTGAAAAACACCCTTTATATTGCATTTGTCTTGGTTATTCTTGTAGTCTACCTCTACCTTGGTAAAATAAAAGATAGCTTGATTCCGCTCATATCTCTTCCGATCACAGTAATTACTACCTTTATCTTTATGAAACTCTTTGACTATAGTATAGATATCATTTCTTTATCTGCTTTAACCATATCGATCGGATTTTTAGTCGATGATGCCATTATCGTTTTAGAAAATATTGTTCGAGTGGGAAAAACAGAGAGTTTAAATGCCTATGATGCAACGTTGAAAGGATCTAAGCAAATCGTAACGGTTATTGTATCTATGAGTTTATGCCTTTGCGCCGTTTTTATCCCCATGCTTTTTTTAGATGGAGTGATTGGACAAATATTTCATGAACTTGCCGCTGTGATTATTATTGCCGTTCTTGTTTCAGGATTTATCTCTTTATCGCTAACCCCGATGATTTGTAGTCGATTTTTATCAAATTTTCATAATGAAAAACTGACTAAAATGGAAATGTTCTCTCAAAAAATGAATAATTATGTAGAAAAAAAATATGAAAAGGCCCTTGTTTTTGCCCTTCATCATAAATTCTATGTGCTTGGATTTGCAACAGCCTCTGCTATTATTTCCTGCTTTTTGTTTGCCATTGTCCCTAAAGATTACCTACCTGATAACGATCTTGGTGTGATTCAAGGATTTGCCGTTATGCCAGCTGGCACTTCTCCTCAAAGTTTTAGTGAGGAGATGAAAGAGATGAATAAAGTGGCTCTTGAAAACCCTTATCTAAAGTATTTTGCTACTATTGAATCTACACCAACAGATAATCAAGGGATGGTCTTTTATAACCTTGTGGAAGAAAAAAATAGGCCAGATATTTGGAAGATTATGAATGATCTTACCAAAGAAAATCAAAAACGATGTTTTGGTCTAAAAACTATTTTTAAATCGATGCCATTGATAAATCTTCAAGTAGGGGCCTCTACGGCTGGAAAAGCGGGCAATCAATACATTTTACGAAGCTTTGATCAAGAGGCTTTAAACAGTAGTGCCGAAGCCTTGATTTCTGCAATGAGCGCCTCCCCCTACTTTAAAGATGTAAGTACAGATTTTCAAACAAACGCCCCTATTCTCAATACAAGACTCTTAAGAAATCAATCCCATAGCTATGGAAATATCAATGCTCGGGAAATAGAAAATGCATTGATGTATTCGTTAGGAGAAACTTACATATCAAAAATAAATGTACCTCAAAACATGTACTATGTGATTATGGATATGGAGCAACCATTTGGGATCTCTCAACAAAATTTCAGCTCACTTTACGTTGCAAATTCTCCCTATGGGGAAATGGTTAATATTAATTCTCTTATAGATGATTCAGTTGGTGTCGGAACAGAACTTGCCACAAGAGTAAATGCTCTTCCTTCTGTGACCATCTCTTTTAACACAGCAGATAATGTAGCCCTTTCCACCGCTATTGCTCAAATGGAGAAACTGACAAATGACATTCTTCCAGATAACGTAATGAAAGCTGCCGCAGGAAACACTGCTGCGTTTAACAAGGCTATTTCACAATTTATAATGCTTATTTTACTTGCCATTTTTGTAATCTATATCATTCTTGGTATCTTATATGAAAATTTTCTTCATCCATTAACTGCCATCTCAAATGTACCAGTTGCTCTTTTAGGAGGGATTCTTTCTTTGTTAATTACTGGAAATACACTCTCAATCTATGCTCTTATTGGAATATTAATGCTTCTTGGGATCGTAATGAAAAATGGTATCTTGATCATTGATTTTACTCTTGAGATCATGGAAGAAAAAAAGCTTACTTCAAAAGAAGCTGTATTTCAAGCTTGTTCTCTTCGTTTTAGACCCATTGTAATGACCACAATTGCAGCTATGATGGGCGCAGTCCCAATTGCCTTAGGGATTGGAGGAAGTGTTGCAAAAAGTAGAGCAGCATTGGGCATTGCTATTGTTGGAGGATTAATCTTTGCTCAAATCGTCACCCTATTTGTCACCCCTGTTGTGTTTATTTACGTAGAAAAAATGAATCAGTATTTTAAAAAACACCAAATTGCTAAAATGAATTCATGATTAGCAAAGATACCAAAGAAAAGCTCGAAAAAGCAATGCAAGAGGCTGGAATCTACGAAGATGACCTGGAAGAACAGTTTATTCTGGGAAGTGGCCCTGGTGGGCAAAAGATTAATAAAACAAGTAGCACCGTCTTTTTAAAACATATCCCCACAGCAATTACAGTTCGATGTGGACAAGATAGATCTAGAGAAATGAACCGATTTTATGCAAGGCGCCGTTTACTTGAAAAATACCTTGAACAAATTGAGAAAAAAGAAACAGCTCGCATGAAGGAAATAGATAAAATTCGTAAACAAAAAAAACGAAGATCAAGAAAAGTTAAAGAAAAAATGCTTGAGACAAAACGTCAACGAAGCCAGACTAAGCAAGACCGTAATAAGCAAATCGATAGTGAATAATTTGAAATATTAACAAATTGTAAAGTTTTTGTTTAATTAAATTAACCTAGTCTTTATAGGAAAGATAAAGACATTAATTATAGGTTAATTATGAGATTATTATTACTTTATATTATATCAATTCAATTATTTGCAGCGCCTATTATGCATAAGCTTGCTTTAAATAAGGTAGAATTTGCCTCACCGGAAGAATCGATCCCTTTTACTGGCTTTCACCGACTAAAAAAACAAAGTGATTTCTTTTTTAAAGATTTGGGGGCAGAGTTTGTTTCTGATGCATCTGGGCTTGAAGGATTTTATCTACCATTTACTGCGGTAAAGAAAAATAGCGGGAAGGTATTTGGAAAGTGGAGAGAGCTCTTAAAAGACCCAAAAAATACAAAATTACTTAGCTTATTTGAGGCAAATCTTTCAGGAAGCAATCTTTCTCAACTATTTTCCTTCCCAAGTGAGGTACACTTTCTTAAAGATGCTAAAAAAAAGGTTGTTTTAATCTTTCTTGACTTTTCTATCCCCCTAACCATGCAAATTCGAGAGATTCTGAACTTCTCTCTTCGAGGGTATAATGTTTTTGCTGTCGATTTTTATCATTATGAAGAAGGTAAGCGTTTTATTCCATGGGATCAGTGTAAATCTATTGCTGATTCAGCCTATGAAAGATTACGAGGTGAGGTAATTCTTTATGGTAAATCATTTGGCTCAGCCCCTGCTGCTTATCTTGCCACAAAGCATGATTGTGATTTAATCCTAGATAGACCATTTACCTGTATGAATGAAGCCGTAGGTTCAGTGCTTCTTGAAAATTTCATCAGTATGCACTACTCCTATCCTACAAAAAACTTAATTAGCGGGGTAAAACGTGCTCCCCTGATTATTTCTTGTACAGGAAGTATGAAATTTAAAGATCATGCCGATAATCTAATGAACGCATATATCAATTCGCAAAAAAAGATCAGCCGTGATACACTTTTATCAAAGTGCTTTATCTCTACACGAGGTGGTCATTACTCAAGTCTATTAAATAAAGGGATGAGTTCATGGTTTTCTTACGAAGAGGCGCAAAATAAACTTAACAAGTATTTATCAAACAGTGCTCCTAACTAGTCTTTTCTATCCTCAAACCTTTGCCTTACGAGATCTCTACATTGTTTTGATGTTATTTATTGTGGAGATCTTTCTTTCTGCAGATAATATATTAGCCATTTCATTAATTCTTGATCGAATTGAAATAAAAAGCAGACGCATAGCCTTGCTTCTTGGTATTTGGTCCTCACTTCTTTTTAGGGCTTTGATTATTGCTTTTGCCTCATTTTTATTTCTTGTAGATTCACTAAAAATTCTTGGTGGGATCTATTTAATTTATTTAGCCATTTCTCACACCATTCACCATAAAAGCAAAAAAACCGGTAGCTTAAAGCCTATACCTCTTTTGCGCGGAATTATATCCATAGAATTAACCGATGTTTTGTTCGCCTTAGATTCAATTTTCATAGCTTTAGGCCTTTTATCCTTTTTTTATAGTGAAGAACAAGTAGCAGGAAAAATATGGGTAGCATATGTAGGTGGGGCTTTTGGAGTGGTTACGCTCCGATTTTTTGCAAGCTCCTTACTCCTTTTTATCAATAAACACCCAACAGTTGAAAAAATTGCCTATTACATGATTGGCTGGATCGGTTTAAAACTTATTATTATAGGAGCTAATGCCGCCCACTTTGTCCCTCATTTTAATAGTATTTTTTCCATCGGGGTAGTTTTTATTGTCCTTTACTCTTTTTTCTCGACGAAATGGACCCTTAAAGGCTAACATACCTTTATGAATAAGAAAAAATCTGACTTTAAAGACTTAGTAACTAATAAAATTGCTTATCATAACTATGAAGTGCTTGATACCCTAGAGGCTGGAATTAAACTTGTCGGCACCGAAGTTAAGTCTCTTCGTGAGGGAGGGGGCATCCTTCAAGATAATTATGTTCATATCCATAATGGAGAGGCCTTTTTAGCTCAGGCTTTTATCGCTCATTATAAGTTTGGTAATCTTTTTAATCATGAAGAAAAGCGGGAACGAAAGCTTTTACTGCATAAATCTGAAATTATCAAGCTTAGAAAGCAAAAAGAAGAAAAAGGCTACACACTAATTGCTCTTGCTATGTATCTTACAAAAACTGGGTATGTAAAAGTTAAAGTTGGCTTATGTAGGGGTAAAAAACTTTACGACAAGCGAGCCGATCTAAAGAAAAAATCTCAAGAAAGAGAGATGGATCGAGTTCTTAAAGGAAATTGAATTAAATCCCTTCTTCCTATACACTTTAAAATATGAAGAAATATTTTTTGACAGGTCTTGTGTTATTATTACCAATTGTAATGACAACACTTATTATTGCTTTTGTTGTTAGATTATTAACCAACCCTTTTGTAGGTTTTGTATCCAATCTTTTGGGAAATACCCGTATTGCAGAAAAAGGGTTACTATTCCTACGAGGAGATCAGGTGGTGGTTCTTACCAGCCAAGTGATTATCCTGATAGGTTTATTTCTTATTATCCTCCTATTAGGGATGGTTGCAAGATGGTTTTTTGTAAATTGGCTCATCAAAATTGGGGAATATTTTCTCCATAAACTCCCTTTAGTCAATAAGGTCTATAAAACAAGTAAAGAAATTGTCTCCCATCTTTTTGGACAAGATAAAAAATCCTTCAAACAAGTAGTTCTTGTCCCCTTTCCAAAAGAAGGAATCTACACTATAGGTTTTCTTTCTGAAAAAGCACCTCAGGAGATTAATAAAGCTGCAGGTCATGAAATGGTCTCTGTTTTCGTACCAACCACTCCAAACCCAACCACAGGTTTCACCATCATCTATAACATCAAAGATATCTATTATTTGAAAATGAAGCCAGAGGCAGCGATTAAATTTATTGTCTCTTGTGGTATTGTACACCCGGATGAAATCGAAAAAACTGCTGAACATCTTACAAAGGAGGGTAGAACATGAAAAAGAACCTTTTATCAGGACTTGCTCTTTTACTCCCTCTTGGGGTAACAATCTTTATTTTCGTATTTTTAGTAGATTTACTTACTGCCCCCTTTTTGGAGCATGTAAAAGAATTTATTACCCTTTTTGGTGCAAATTACATCAATTTTGAACAACACAGAACTTCATTAGTACTTCTATCTAGAGCTTTAATTCTTGTCGCCTTATTTTTAGGGGTGTTGCTTCTTGGCTTTTTAGGCAAAAGGATTGTTTTTCACTATTTCATGAAAATGATTCACTATTGGATGATGAAAATCCCTTTAATCAATAAAGTTTATAAAGGCTCTAGGGATATCATTTTAGCTCTTCTTTCTGAAGATAAAAAAATTTTTAGTAGAGTCGTTGCCGTCCCATTTCCGAACGAACATTCAAAATCCATTGGACTTGTGACTGGAAATGCACCGTTTAACCTCCATTTACATGAGGGTGAGGAAAAAGCCGAAGAAACTGAATTTACATTAAAAACTGTGTTTGTAGCCACCTCCCCCCATCCACTATCTGGATTTCTCCTTCTCACCGAAGAACGGTACCTACAAAGAATAGATTTTAGCGTTGAAGATGCATTCAAATATTTAATATCATGTGGTGTTTACGCCCCTAAAAGGGATTAGGAAGAAATGGGGCAAAAAAAGCAAGTTCTCCTTGTAATTAAAGCTCTACTAATATATGATACTCATTTTATTTTAAGTATAAGTAAAGGAATCTTATGACAAGACAAAGTAAGCAGGGCGAAAGACGCGCAAGATCTCATAGAAAAAGAAATGTGAACATGGATCTTAAGACTGGCCCGAAAAAAGACAATTTAGAAAAAGGGTATAAAGAACACGAAAATGCCCTAAAAAGTAAAAACGTATTTATCCCGAAGGTGAAATAATGTCTAGACATCGTAGTTATGGTAAAGCAACAACCGGCGCTAAAAAGAAAAATGTTCTTAAGCGTTTTGAGAGAATCCAGCTTTTAAAGGATCGTGATCAGTGGAAAGAAGGTGCATCAGTATTTCACCTTCCTAAAACAAAAGTGGTTTCATAATATTGAATCCACAGATCACTCAGTATCACAATCAAAATGCCTTACCTATCGACCAAGATGAAGTAAGGCGTTTTACCACAGAGATCTTGAGCTTTTTTAAGATTTCTACTGATGAAATCATCATTCATTTTATCTCAGAAGAGAAAATTAAGGTTCTTCATGGGCTTTTTTTTGAAAATACAGATACCACAGATTGCATATCCTTCCCCATTGACGGTCTTGAAGTTAAGCAAGAAGGCATTCATCACACTCTTGGAGAGTGTTTCATAAACCCTAAAGAGGCTTTAAATTTTTCTCCTGAAAACCCCTACCATGAGCTTTCTCGCTACATTGTCCACTGTATTTTACATTTTCTGGGACACACAGATGAAACTCCCAAAGAAAAGCAAGCTATTCACGCTTTGGAAGATCTAGCTCTAGATTACGCTTCTTCAAAAAAAGTACTTCTTTCAAATCCTCATCCTTTATATAGATAAGAATTATGATATTGTCTCAGATTTACTTTTCGTTGATCTTTTTAGCCTTCTCCTTGATTATCTATGCCTTTAGAACGGCGCTTTCAGGTTATTCTAAAACAGAGTTATCTGAAATTTTTGCTTATCGGATGCTTTCCCCTTTAAAATGGCTCAAAAAAGCTCTCCCAGAGGGTGATATTGAGTCTTTAATGAGTCTTTTAGGTCACACAAAGCAGATAATGCTTTTATCCTTCTACACAAGTGCCTTAGTTTACCTTATTTCCAACGACATCCCCTACCCTGTGTCTAGCAATTCGGTGCCTTTCCTCTATTTTTTTCTTTCAGGAATGATTATAGCAGCAATCATTTTAGCAACTCTGGGCTTATCCAATATTATTACAAAAATGGCCAAAAAAGGGGTCTTAAAACTCTTTGCTTACCCAATTCTTATCCCCTTAGTACTCTTCATCCCCCTTACCTACCCAATCATCCTGTTTCAAAGAAAATTCTCTCCAAAAGCCCCAACTGATTTAAAAAAAAACCAACTTAAGAACCACCTTCTTGAGCTACTTTCTAATGAATCAATTGATTCTTTAGAGCCTATAAAAAAACAGTATATCTATTCCCTTGCTCACTTTGATGATAAAACCTGTCGAGAGATCATGATTCCTAGAATCAAAATTCAATGTTTGCAAGATACCTCTTCGATCTTTGAGGCAATAACTCTTTTTATTGAAGAGGGTTATAGTAGACTTCCTGTGTTTGAAAATACAATAGACCATATTACCGGTGTTCTTTTATATAAAGATGTGCTCGAATACACATTTAAAAGAGCTTTTCATGATCTTGAAGAGAAAAAAAAGACCCCTATCCTTTCACTTGTAACCCCCATCCTTTATGCCCCTGAAAACAAAAAGATTTCTGAGCTTTTTCAAGTGATGCGTGCTCGAAAAATTCATGCAGCAATTATTGTAAATGAGTATGGCTGCACAGAAGGTCTTGTGACTATTGAAGATATTGTGGAAGAATTAATCGGTAGTGAGATCTTTGATGAGCATGATGAAGATGATGAGCTCCTTTATAAAAAGACTCATGATATGGGCTGGATTATTGAGGCAAACGTAAGCATTATCGATGCCGAACGTGAATTTGGCATTAAACTTCCTCACAACTCTGAGTATGAGACAGTTGGTGGTTTTATCTCTACGACCATGGGAATTATTCCAAAGCCTGGTTCTATCATTCACTATGATGGGTATGAGATAAAAGTTTTATCAAGTAATGAGAGAAAAATTTTAAAAGTGAAAATTACCGCCTCATAACTTCTCATATGATCTGAATTAAGCTCGACTTTTATCCTATTTTCCTCTATACTTGGCAGAAAAAAGGAATTTAAATGGCAAGATCGATATGTAAGACTCACCCTTCTGTAACCTTAGCTGGACATTGTGGTAATTGGAATTTTATCTACATTCCAGGTACAAACCTTCCCGAAGGTACTGTATTACGTTTTGATCCCCTTTCAGGAGGTGAAGAGGGCAATTGGCAAGTGCCAAGTGCTGCAAGCAACGTCAAGCTCAACTGTATTTGGCTTACAGCTGGCGGAGAAAAAAGAGTTATTCCTGATATTGTAGAGCAAAATGGTCGCCCTTTATTTGACTTCATCCTTCATAAAGCTGTAAAAGCTGGAGAAGAACTTGTTATTACTATGGGATCTTTTGGAAAGACCACTGATAAGAAGAATATGGCTCAAACATACATCCAAAGACGAAGACCTTTTCATCTCTATGTAGACACAAAAGGGAAGGGAAATTTTCCAAAAGATCCAGAAATTTTTCATATGGATGTCAAGGGTGGTGAATTAAGTAATATTCGTATTATTGGACCATCTATTGTTTCTAGAAATGATCGTTTTGATCTTATACTTCGCTTCGAAGATGCTTTTGGTAACCTTACTGGATATGCCCCTGAAGATACCCTGATTGAACTTTCCTATGATCAGTTGAGAGAAAACCTAAAATGGAAGTTATTTGTTCCAGAAACAGGTTATTTATCCCTCCCGAATCTTTATTTTAACGAACCTGGAACTTATCGTATCAAGTTAAAAAATTTACAAAATGAAAATATTTACCACTCCCCTCCTATTGAGTGTACAAGCGAGCCAGCAGAAAGTCTTTTCTGGGGTGTTCTTCATGCAGAATCTAAAAGACATAAAACAGCCGAAGATGTGGAAAATGCTCTTCGTTGCTTCAGAGATGATCATGCATTGCAATTTTACGCCTCCTCGGTTTTTGAAGGAGAGGAAGAGACTCAGCAAGGTGACTGGAAACTTTTATCTTCCCAAATTGCACAGTTTAATGAAGAGGAGCGCTTTGTTTCCATGTTAGGATTTCAGTGGTTTGGAGAGCCTTCTGAAGAGGGATTAAGACATTTTATCTATCCAAAAGATAACAAACCTTTACTTCGTATAAAAGATTCTAAGTCTAATACCTTAAAAAAGATTTACCGCTCTCACACCCCAAAGGAATTACTTTCAATTCCTTGTTTAACCATGGCTAAAGGCTTTTCGTTTAATTTTAAGGAATTTAACCCTGAATTTGAGCGTGTGGTAGAGATTTTTAATAAATTTGGATCTTCAGAATGTAGCGCCAAAAAGGGTAATCCTTTTCCTATCCGTACTAAAGGGAGAAAGACTGGGATGACTGAAACTGAGGAGGGTTCCATTCAAAAAGCTCTTTCAAGAAATTGCCGTTTCGGGTTTGTAGCCGGTGGATCAGATCATAGAGGAATATACAGCGACACCGTAGAAAATGATCAAATTGAATACACAGATGGATTAACCGCCATTTTTTCAAAAGACTACTCTCGAGAAAATCTCTTTAGCGCCCTTTATAATAGACGTTGCTATGCTACAACAGGATCTCGTATTGTCGTCACCTTTACCATAGCTGGCCAGCCAATGGGATCTGAGCTAAACACTTCCGATAAGCCAGGACTAGAGTTTAATCGTTATATTGAAGGGAAAGTATCTGCAACATGTAAAATCAAAGAAATCATTATCTATCGAAATCTAGACAAGTTTCAAACATTTGAAAACCTTGAAGATGTCTATCAATTTACCTTAAATGATTCTGAGCCACTTTCAAAAATCACCCTTAAATCACCTGATGAAAAAAGTGATTTTGTCTATTACTATATGAGAGTTATGACCGAGGATGAGTCTTGTGCCTATATTACCCCAATATGGATCGATTATGTAATTCCTCAAAAAGGAAAAGGAAAAGGATCTCACTAATGAATTTTTTCCTCACATTTTTTATTAGTCTTCTTGGATTAGGATTAGCAGTCACATTTTTAGCTTTTGCGAAGAAAAATATATCTTCTCGATGTGGAAGCCCAGAATCTTGCCATACCTGCAAAAAAACTTGCAAAAGGAAAAAAGATGCATAAGGATATTATCCTTGGTAGTTCATCTCCTAGACGACGTGAAATCATGGCTCTATTTGATTTTGAATACACCCTTGATTCAGCAGACATCGATGAATCTGATATCTCAACTGATCTTTCTCCTAAAGAGTATACAACCACTCTTGCCATGAGAAAAGGGAAAAAATTAAAGCAAAGGCACCCTCATTGCATTATTATCACAGCTGATACAATTGTTTATCTTGATGGAAAGTATCTTTGTAAGCCGCATGATAAAAAGCAGGCCTTTTCCATGCTAAAAAGCCTTTCTGGCACTACCCATATCGTTGGAAGCGCTATTTGCCTAACCGTAGGTGATCAGGTTTTTACCGAATATGAAAAGACAGAGGTTACGTTAAGAGAGCTTTCAGAGGAGCAGATAAGTACCTATATTGAAACCTTTTCCCCTCTAGATAAAGCAGGTGCTTACGGTATTCAAGATGCTGGGGGTATTTTAGTTGAAAAAATTAATGGAAATTTTCATAATGTGGTTGGTTTTGACATCAAGCAGTTAGAAAAACTCTTTTCTAAAATCGGTATTGATTTATGGAAGCACCTCAAAAAGAAAACCTTAGCTTTTTGACAGTTGCTTTTCTTGTAGTCTTTTAACCTTAAGCTCTGCAAGTTCAATGCTTCGTGCCTCATCTCTTGCTTTTGTTTTTTCTAATCTAATCCTATTGTAATTTTTCTGAGCGAGTTTAAATTTTGCAATTACAAGCGATTTTGCTAACTTTTCGTTTTTCAGTGCCGCTTGATAAAGCTCTCGGTCTAACATATAACTCTCTTCTTCTTTTAACTCTAACGTTTTTTCTAATTCTTCGTGTCTTGATGCAACCATATGGGTCTTTAACTGTGCAAAAGCAACCCTTTTATCTTCTGCCCCTTGTGCCTTTTTAAAGGCATTTACTATGCTATCTATCTTGAATCTCTTTTCTCTAACCATTTCTTCTTCTTTTTTCACAATAGTTCTTGCAATCATCCCTCTGAATAGAGCTTGTATCTTTACAATAGATGATTTATGTAAAAGGAAATTTTTTGTAGAAAGAAAGGCTCTAACAAGACTTTGAATAACTGTCGCAGACTTTACCGCACCTTTAAAATGATTCCTAGATAAACATCTTCGTGCTGCACTTTGTATCTTAGTAGCAGAGAATTCTGCAGCAGCTTCTGCTTTTAAAGCATTTTCATATCTTTCTTTTCTTCTCTCATTTTTTAAATCCGCTTTAGATTTTTTAAAAGCTGGTGCGGGGTCAGATTGCTTTAAATCATTTACAGTTTTTTGCTTTTTTAAACAAAGTCTATCATCCAGCTCGGCAATTTCTCCTTCTAATTTTTCTATCTCACTATCTAAAGGATCTTTTGAATCGATTTCAAGCGCTTCGGAATGATTTCTTGTCATTTCTAATTGTTGATCAGGACTTGAAGCTGTAAGTTCCCTTACTTTATCATCTATTCTTGGAGATTTTTTTTCTAAAGGAGGTAGCTCAGGTGGACCTGGGGCAATAGGCTTAACCAATTCAACACGTTCTTCAGGTAATTTTTTTAATTTATCCTTGGTTAATTTAAGCTGTATTAACAATACAATCTGCCACACCGCTAAGGTACATATTATTCCAATGGTCAATGTCCTAGGGCTTTTAAGTTCTTTTTTTATTACATCAATCCTTCCAAGAAGTCTATTTCTCTCTTGATTTACTGAGAATTCTGCCTTCATTAGGGGTCTATCTAGAGTAATATCCATTTTACATCCTATTTCTTAATTAAATAATAATTATAACATATTT
>CAMAXK010000016.1 GCA_945862365.1 Chlamydia trachomatis | reverse complement strand
AATGGCATTTTTTCTTTACTGTTAACATTTTTAATGGTGAAAATGTAGTTTGTGAAATTTTTGAAAGAGCATCAATAGAGGTCTCATTTTTTTGCAATGATCTTATATCTATATAGATAACTTTAGACTTTCCTGTGATTGGATTAAAGTAGAGATGGGGTTTATATTTCATGTAACCTCGGGGTTCTTTATGAAAAATTTCATCTGCCTTTCTTTACAAAGGTGAGGAGTTTTGAGTGTTACATCGATAGTAATTAAAGCAGATGAGGATTTTGAAGGATCATACTTTTTACTTATTTTTGCCAATCGTACTAAAGTTAACGTTTCGTCAGGACCAAAAGGAATTTGTAGGGATGGAAGGTTTGCTTCTTCATCCTCGGGCAGTTGCATTACTTCTAAAAACGTGGGGATAAAATAGGGCTCTATGGCAAGGGACTCAAGGTGTCTTATTTGTTTAGTAAAAGTCTTGTATGGATAAGAGGAAAACGGAAGTATAGTCATAGATATAAGTAGAAAAGCTATGAGAACTTCTACAATGAAGAAATGAAATGTACGTTTTTTTATCATAGGTTATTTAAAATATTAGTATTAACTTTCACTTTTTATAAATAAAAAAATGGGTTTTTATAATCATATGTGAAATTAGGATTGAAGAAAATGGATAAATGCGATAAACCTGAGTGTGTTAAAAATTAAAATAAGATTACCATGCTTTTTTCTGGTAGAGCTTACTATAACATACTCATTCTTAATAAATTAAGGGAGGGTAAGTTTACTGATGCGAAATGGGATTGTCTTGATTATAGACAAATGGCTCTTTCAGAAATCTTTTTTTCGCTAGAGAAATTAGGGATCTATTTTACAACCGATTCCTTTGTTTCATTTTGCATAGAAATCGATACACCTGAGGAGCTTGTCGATAAGCTAATTTACGAAAACGGAGAGGGTAAAAGAAAAATTTATTTATTAGTTTTTGAGCTTTGGAGAAGGTTATTACCGGAAAAAAAAACTGTTTCCATCGTTTGTGATGAGCTCGATCATACAATTGCCATTTACGAAGATCATCAAGCCGATGCAAAGCTTTACGAAGGATTGCTAGCTGTGCTAGAAATCCTTCATCGAAATGCCCAATTTAGTGATGCACCCAGAGAGCTTTTTAAGCGCTTAACCTTATATATTGCCCATGATCTTGAAAATGTAATATCCACCTACATAGAATCAAAAATTGGGGGCCCTGAGGAAGAAAAAATAATCACCTTATTGAATGCATTTATCCCATTTGTAGAAGAAGAGCGAGCTTTAAAATTAATAAAACTTACATCCCTTACAGCAGATCAAAAATAAAGAAATTGCAATCTAAAAATGCGAAATGAAAATATTACCACCCGCAAGCACAGCTTGCTAAAGAACACAGAGCCCACAAAGAAATGCAAAAATTCAAATGACTATACAAGGATGGTTACTGTCTTTCTCTGTGAGCTCTGTGTTCTTTAGCGAGCAAAGCGAGCGGGTGGTTTAATAACTGAAAATAGGGCTTTATGAGGAAGTGGGTTTCAACGAGTGTGATCTGTGAAATAATTAAAAATACACTTGTTGATTTATAGATATTTGTATAAAATATATATTTATATAAAGGATTCTTATGATGAGGATTATTCTAGTTCTTATAATGATATTCTCAAATCTTCGTGGATCTGAAATGGATGCTCTTGTTATTAATACTCTTGACTATTTTTCAGATCAAGAAATTGAAGTAAGAGGAAAAGATGATCTTAAGAATTTTATTTTGAATTTACGAAGTAAAATTATTCAATTGGGTTACAGTGTTCCCCCTTTGAAGGATATGATTTTACAAATAGATCTTAGTGGGAATCAGGATGTACTCCAAGAACTTATGTTAATGTTTAATCTCAATCAGGAATTCAATGTTTCCTACGGTCTTTGTTGTAATGGCTCAATCGATAATGAGTTAGAAGGCTCTAATTTAGTAAATGCATATATTGGGGGAGTTGAAATGCTTGCCGGCGCTTTATTAATGATTATTCCTTTTGGGCCTACTAGAATAGCCGCTTTACTTTTATTAGAGGATGGATTTAGTAGAGTTTTAGATGATGTGGTTGAAAAAGCTAAACAAAACGAGAAGAATTATTTTCAAGAAATCAAGAGTTTAATTTATGACTGAATCAACCCTTATTTTTTATAAGAATATCCTGCTAACACCCTTTTTTGCATTGGGTACAATGTATGCAATCTTAGAGTTTGCAAGAGTTTTACACTTTTCCCTGACGAAAATAAGGAAATTGAAGATTATCGGATTATTCATTGTATTTTATTGCTCTATTGTAATTTTCTATAAAAATAGACTGTCTTTTCCCCCTCTGTTAGATCTACTCACGCAAATTGGCTTTAGTCTTTTATTAGGAGTGATTTGGACCTGGATTTTAATAGAATTGTGCAAGGCTATTGGTCGCAGACTGAAAAATCCACGAATTTATTCTTTATGGCTACTTATTTCAATTATCGCCTTTGGTCTTTTTTCGCTCACTAGGTAAGATCGTGCAGTAAGCGTATCGGGCAAAAATTGATGTAATCACAAGCCGAGCATATATATTTGGTCCCATCTTTAGTGAAATTTACAGGGGCATCTGGGTATAGGTTATGCAAATGGCCATAAATACAATGGGTGATTCCTGTGTCTTTAATAAGCCTTGAAAATTCATTATCAGAGCGATCTGGGGGAATCGGTGGGTAATGAATCATAAGTATTTTATATTTAGCATTACGATTCATGGCATCAAGGCTCATACAAAGTCTGTCTAATTCATTTTGGAAAATCTTTTGATCGTGAGCTACCTCTACGTTAGAATACTCCTTCTTTTTGATATTAACACCTTTTATTTCTTTCATATCAATAAACTTATAGTAGTTTAAATCAGGATGATCCCAAAGCCTTGTTCCTCCAATAGAAATATCTCCATAGTTGTAGGCATCATTGTGGATAATGCTTAAAGAGGGGGGGAGGGCCTTTCTTACACTTGATGCAGATTTCCACCAAAGATCATGATTTCCTCTACTTAGCACTTTTTTCCCAGGTAAAGCATCGATCCACTCTAAATCAGGGATAGCATTTTCAAGCTTAAGCCCCCATGAGATATCTCCTACGATTAATACTAAGTCATCAGGTTTGATCAAATGTTCCCAGTGCGCTTTTATCTTATCTGGATGGTTATGCCATTTTTCTCCAAACACATCCATTTTTTTATCAGGTGTTCCAAAAGAGAGGTGAAGATCTGAAATAGTCCATACGTTCATAATTTAAGTTTACCTTATCATCACATTTAGTACCAATAGTTAGGCTGAGCGATACTCCCTATTTTCTAGAATATGGAAATTTTTAGGTACAAAAGCACCTTGTTTTACGATAATGATCCCATTTTTAATCGTAATAGGACCCATATCTGTATCAGGAAGAGAAATACCATTAAGTGATAGTTCTACCCCATCTTCTATTATCGCATTTTCATCAACGATCACTTTTTCTAGATAACAATTTTTCCCAATAGTAGTTGAGGTATTTGCTGAAATATTTCCTAAAGTAATTACCCCTCGTAAGATCGATCCGGCACCGATTGTGGTCTTTAGACCAAGAAGAGAGTAAGATACTTCTTCTGCATGAATACTACACCCATCAGAAATCACAGATTTTTCAATCTTACAGTTTGAGATAAAGGCAGGGGATAAATTTGAAATATTTGGATGAAGAAAGCATTCCTTACCAAAAAGATCAAGAGATAGACTGTGCTCAAGAAGTTTGAGGTTTGCTTTATAATAAGAGGTAATAGTCCCAATATCTTCCCAGTAACCATCAAAAACATAGGCAGAGGCTGTCCCATGCTTTAGATGATAGGGGATGATATCTCTGCCAAAATCAACGCCTGAATTCTCTTTAAGTAAATTAATTAAAACTTTTCTTTTGAAAATATATATTCCCATCGATCCAAGAAAAATCCGTTCATCTAAAGCGTGTATTTTTTTTGTAGTATGAGGCTTTAAAGCAAACTTTTTTAAGGACTCTTCATCCTCAGGCTTTTCAATAAAATCAACAATTTCTTTATTTTGACCTATCTTCATTACACCCATTCGCCCTGCTTCTTCTTCGTTTATAGGAAGGGTTGCAATAAGTAAATCAGCATTAGAGGTTTTTGCACTTTCAACCATCTCATTTAAATCCATCGAGTAAAGTTGATCACCCGATAATATAATCACATATTCAGCATCAGATGTTTCAAGTGTTGCTAGGTTTTTTCTTATAGAATCAGCAGTACCATCATAATGAGCATGATTTGCTGTAAGAATTTCAATTTTATTACGATAGGTTTCCTGAATATGCGAGTTTAAAGAATGGCTCAAATATTGTGTAAGGGTGTAGATCTTTGAATATTTGGTTTTTAGGGCATTTGAAAGGGCAAAGTCTATCAGACGATAGCGCCCTGCAAAAGGTACTGCAGGTTTACATCGATGCATAGTGAGTGGGGCAAGCCTTGTCCCTTCTCCACCTGCTAATACATAAATGATTGGGTTAACCATAAGACCAAAGAATGTTTATCTATTCTTTACTTATCAAAGCAGCTAGGTAAGGTCAAGTACTATTCTTCCAAAAGGAAAGAATGATCTTCATTTCATCGGCTAGATTTTTCTTTAAACCCAAAGTATTTGCAATTTGTGTAAATTTCTTCCTGTCTTCTTCATTTTCGAGCCCTTCACAAATACAAATCAGGTAAGAAGAATAGGAGCTGTGATTAAAAGTGGAGGGTTCTTCAAGCAAAGAGAGGGCAAGTTTTGCGGTCTCATCATTTACAGCAAACGAGGATAAAGCCATAGCGGCAAGATAGTTATCTTTAGTGTAAGGGGTTCCTTTTAGACGGCTTTGTAAAAACTCCTCTCCTGCAGGACCAAAAGAAATAAGGGCGTCTATGAGCACTTCATCGGCAGTAAAGCTTTTCCCTAACGCATTGAATAAATAGGGAATAGCCTCTTTATCACCAATTTTTTTTAGTGTTAAAGCAGCATTAATAGGAGCTCTTCCATAGCCTGGATTTAATGGATTGTAAAAATGATCCTGTACTATGATCTCTAGAAGTGGTTTTACTGCACGTTGATGGAAATTAGAGAGGGCTTGAATTTCTTCTTTTGGGTCATATGATTCAGTAAGGATAAGATCGGAAAGCCTTTTTAACAGCTCATCATCTTGTTCATAGCAATCTCTTAATTTTGTATATAATTCTTTTGAAAAAGTCACATCATTTTTGGCAAGTTCTGGAAGAATTTCTTCAGAAAGATACCCTTCTTTGTCAAAGGCAGAAAGTTCCTTGATTCTTTCTAGATCAAATTCTTCTTGAACACCCAGACCTTCTTCAGAGTAGTAGTCGAGCATTACTTCGAAGCTACCACCAAAATGGGCATCTTTATGCATAAGTATTTCTAAGTCTATTGTGTCTAGTAAGGGCTGATTCATGTAATAATTGTACACTACCCTTATTTTTGTGTGTAGGTAAATTTCTTCTGCTTGCTGAGGGTGGAAAAAATTTCAGAGGCATTATAACTGGATCGAATATAGGGACCTGCGTAGACAAATGGGATGCCAATTGCCTCACCACGTACCTTCCACTCAGTAAATTTTTCGGGGGTAACATAAGATTTGACCAAAAGCTTCTTTTTGGAAGGTTGAAGGTATTGACCCATAGTAACAATATCTACTCCAATATTGCATAGATCAATCAGTGTTTGATCAATTTCATGATCCATTTCTCCAAGGCCCAGCATGATCCCAGATTTAATAAAACTATCTGGAAGCATCTGTTTTGCTCGTTTTAATGTTTCAAGGGTACGCTCATAGGTTGCTTTATGTCTTACTTTAGGGGTTAATCTGTGTACTGTTTCAATATTATAGTTAAAAATCTCAGGCTTTGCGCTAAAGATAAGATCTAAAGCTTTAGTATTTCCTGCAAAATCTGAGGTAAGCACCTCGATGGTGCAACCTGGATTTAAGGCTCGGATTTTACCTATGATATCAACAATAGCAGATGCACCACCATCTTCTAGATCATCTCTGGCAACTTGTGTTAAAACAGTATGGGTTAATCCTAAGCTTTTTACTGACTGGGCAACTTTGTCCCCCTCTTCAGGGTCAGGTAAAGGAGGGGATTTAGAAAAGCCTATTTCACAAAATCCGCATGCCCTTGTACAGATTTTTCCAAGAAGGAGAAAAGTAGCAGTTTTTTTACTGTAACATTCAAATCTATTTGGACATTTTGCTTCTTCACAAACAGTGGAGAGTCTTTTTTCGCTGATTAAATTATCTGTAACTGAATATTCAGCTCTGCCTGGTAATTTTCGGTGAAGCCAAGTAGGAAGAGGTTCTTTCTCTTTAATGATTTTTAGTGGATTATCGTTTGTCATCATCGCCTTTTAGGAAGGTGAATAGGCTCTCCCATTCCAAGCTCTGCAGCTTCTGACCAGCCTTCTGCAATAGTTGGATGAGCATGAATGGTGGCGGCAATTGCCTCTAGGGTCAACTCATTTTTCTGAGCAAGGGCGATTTCTGCAATGAGAATAGATGCTCCATAGCCCAGGGCCGAGCCTCCTAGAACTTCATGATACTTTTCTCCGTAAACAATTTCTACATAGCCTTCTTCTTTTTGCATCGCTTTTGCTTTTCCTAACGCTGCAAATGGGAATAAAGCAGATTTTGCAGCAATTCCTTTTGCTTTTGCCCCTTCTAAAGTAAGACCTACTGTGGCAATTTCTGGGTCAGTAAAAATAACAGCAGGAATGCAGCTATAGTCTGCAGCTTTAATATGCCCGGCTATATTTTCTGCAGCAATAATCCCTTGATAGGAGGCGCTATGAGCAAGCATTGATTTGCCAGTTACATCTCCAATTGCGTATACATTTGGGGCAGAGGTTTCTAGATAATCATTTACTTCAATAAATCCACGCTCTGTTGTCCCAAGACCGATTGAATCTAAATGAAGTCTATCAGTAAACGGCTTTCTTCCCGTTGAAACAAGAACGGCATCACCTGTAAGGGTGGTTCCATCGTCCAGGGTACAAATGGCCATGCCACCATCTTTGTCCACCTTTTCTAATTTTTTCCCAAGAAAAAGATTGATCCCTTTTGCTTTAAATTTTGAGGTGAGAGTATCACCAATCATTGTCCCTTGCGTAACCACAAGTTTATCAAATACTTCTATAATAGAAACTTTAGAACCGAGTTCGAAAAATAAGGAGGCAAATTCACAGCCAATATACCCTCCTCCAATAATAATGAGATGTTTTGGAACATTTGTCATTTCTAAAATAGAGGTTGAATCGTGAATAAGCGTTTTATCTACTTGTACATGTGGTAATGATGCAGGAATGCTCCCTGTTGCAATAATGGTATTTTTTGTATGAATTGTTTTTGATTCATGCCCTTTTATTTTGATGGCACCACCGCCGGCAAAACTACCAATGCCTTCAAAATGATCAATTTTTGCGCTTTTTAACAAACCATGAATGCCGTGTACAAGTTCTTTAATCACCTCATCTTTTTTACCTACCATCTTGGAATAGTCAAAACTAAACTCCTTTACATCGATCCCAAAAGCCTTTGCTTGCTTAATTGTTTTTAATACAGAGGCATGGGCAAGAAGGGTTTTTGTAGGAATACAGCCTTTTAAAAGGCAAGTGCCCCCTAGCTCTTCTTTTTCAATAACTGCAACCTTTAATCCTAGATGAGCAGCCTTTAATGCTGCAACATATCCTCCAGGACCGCCACCGATTACTACAACATCATATTCCAAAATGCACCTTTTTTCCCCAGTATACAAAACTTAGGTTATTGAATAAAGTAGTTGTTTTAAATTTTAGATATCTTTCAAAACACCATTTGCCCATTAAATGATCCAATTTTTTAAGCTTTTGACCAAATTCTTCAACGATATCTATTGCATAGGTTTTCATGATTTTTTAAAAACTTAAAGAAAATCGTTCATTTACTAATCGAAGCTAGTATTTAAAGATCTCTGTTGTTTATTCGTCGTTGATAGATTAAATAGAATTTGTTATATAATTATTAATTATTCAAATTTGGGGAAAAAGTGTTTATATCTCATCGCTGCTGTGATCATTCTATGCCTGAAAACACGTTAGAGTCCATGAAACGTATGCATGCAAAAGGGGCAAAATGGTTTGAAATTGACTGTTTTTTGCTCATCGATGGCAGTATTGCTGTCATTCACGACAAGCATTTAAAAAGGACCACCGGCAAGAAAGGGACTGTAACAAAAATGACTGCTGAAGAAATAAGAAAAGTGGTGGTTATCGGCGGAAACGGGAATGAAAGAATTCCTCTTTTGCCTGAATTAATGGATTATGCAGTTGAACATGATCTTAAAATTTGTATTGAGCTAAAGGGAAGAGATGTTCACCTTGCTACTAAAGTGGATAATTTAATTTCAAGATATGATTCAGAACATTTTATCGTTTATTCATTTAATAAAACTTTTATCAATGTTATTGCAGATAAAAAGCCTTCCTACCCTCTCCACTGGAGTATGAGAAAACTTTCTTGCGGTCGTTTAAAAGAAGCGGTTAGACTTGGGGTTGGGTTAAATTTAGATGGACGATATGTGAGGCATTCAGATATAGAAAAAATAAAAGCACATGATTTAGCTGTTCATGTGTATACTGTAAATGATAGATCTTTAGCACAGGAATTATTTAGGTTTGGTGTCGATGCTCTGATTACGGATACATTGATTGCGGGGAATTAGATATGGAAAGTACAGAAAAGATGCGTTTGTGTCCTTATTGTGAAGGATCGGTCCCATTAGGTTCACCTACTTGCCGATTTTGTGGTACTGCTTTTGATAATATTGAGGTCTCTGGAAAAGGAACCTTTAGAGGGCGCTCAGCTCATATGGACTATACGCCTCCTTATTCACCTCCGACAGAAAATGTTCATGAAAGTGTCTTTTATCCAGAAAAGGATGAAAAATCATATAAAGCAAAAGAAAATGATTCGACCGAAGAAGAGGAAAAGGGGCATTTAATTGCTTTAACCCTTCTTTCTTGTGGTAGTATGCTTTTTACCTTAAGTTTGCTTTTATTCTTCTTCTCAGAACACGGAAGAGTTGTACTTGAATGGAAAAGTCGCTATTGGAGCCTTTATATGATTTTAGGAGCGCCAATGCTTTATTACGGGTTTAAAAAGCTAAAACAACTGATTTGATTCCTTGGAAAGAGTCTACTATTTCTTTGTGCTTAGAGCTGTATTTTGCTTAAACTTTCGGCAAGCTCTGCTTGAGGTCCAAGAAGCTCTATTTGGGACAAATGCATTTGAATTTCTTTTGCATCAGGTACCATGATCGAGAAGGCAAAAAGTTGATGAGTGATATCTTTTTTTACTTCTATGGAAAACTCGTGGAAAAGATTAAAAGCTTCATGCTTAAACTCTTGCAAAGGATCCTTTTGAGCAACTGTTTGCATAGAGACCTCTGTTCTTAAATGATCAATCGCAAGTAAATGTTTTTGCCATTTTTTATCGATGCAGCGAAGTAAAATTGATCGAATAATATCTGATAAGACTGCAATTGGATCAATGGCTCTACCACCTAATTTTTGCATAACAGAAATAACACTTGCTTCAGATCGCAGTTTTGCTTTAAAGGCAGCAAGTACTTTATCCTTAATCAACTCAAAGGTTTCTGTGGTCATAGGTGGCTTGATTTCTTTGCTTAAAGAAATAGGCATATGGGCCATTAATAATTCATTTAATCGATCTGTGGTAAGAGATTTGTCATGTTTATATTCTTCATGAAATTGTCTACAAAGAGTCTCTGTAAATTCAGAAAGAATTTTAGAGGCAATAGGTAACACTTCAGTTGATAGAAGAATAGATTGTCTAAAAGCATAAATTTCAGATCTATGTTTGTTCATCACATCATCATATTCAAGAGTGTGTTTTCGTATTTGGAAGTTTCTTGCCTCTACACGTTTTTGCGCAGTTTCAATCGATTTGTTTAAAATAGGGGCTGAAATTGCCTCTCCTTCAGGAGGTCTAAATCGTTGAAGCATCGCTGCTACTCTTGGTGAAGAGATCATCCTCATTAAAGGATCTTCAAAAGATACATAGAATTTTGATTTTCCTGGATCGCCCTGTCTTGCGCATCGTCCACGAAGCTGTCTATCAATACGTCTTGAGCTATGTCTTGATGTACCAATAACATATAATCCACCTAAAGAGGCTACCCCTTCGCCTAGTTTTATGTCTGTACCACGACCTGCCATGTTAGTGGCTACAGTAATTGCTCCAATTAAACCAGCACCAGCAATAACTTCAGCCTCTTTGGCATGGTTTTTTGCATTTAATACAGTGTGTGGAAGTTTTGCATCTTTTAAAATTCTTGAAATCTTTTCAGAAATTTCTACAGATTCTGTCCCTATTAAAATGGGCTGGCCTGTTTTGTGAGTTTTTTCAATATCTTGTAATAAAGCTAAGTATTTTTCCCTTTCTGACATGTACACTTCATCGTTAAGATCAAGACGAATACATTTTTTATTCGTTGGAATGGCAAGAACATCAAGACCATAAATATTATGAAGTTCTTTTGCATCGGTTAAAGCCGTACCTGTCATCCCGCTTAGTTTTTTATATAATCTAAAGTAATTTTGGAGGGTAATGGTTGCAAGGGTTTGCGTCTCTTTCTGTACAGATAGGCCCTCTTTTGCTTCAATTGCTTGATGCAAACCATCAGAGAATCGTCTGCCTGGTTGAGGCCTTCCTGTGTTTTCATCGATGATCACAATTTTTCTATCTGCAATGATGTAATCGACATCTTTTTCCATCAAAAGTGAGGCTCTAAAGAGCTGTCTGATGTTATGTGACATCTCTTTACGTTTGCTATCTTCTTCTCGTAGCGCTACTTTTTTTGCCATATTTTCTTTCTCTGGCAAGCCTTGCTTATCAATAAGGCTGTGCTCATAACCAAGATCGAGCATTGTAAAGGCTGTATCATCACCACTCCAAGCTTTAATACCAAGATCGGTAAGCTCATAGTCAGAGTTTTTTTCATCCACAAGTATGTACAAATCTTTGATTGCTTCAGCGCGTGCTTGTTTATTTAAGTCGCCAAAATAGAAAGTATCAAGCTCTTCAAGCTCTTTTCTAATGTCAGGATTTTCGATATAGCGCTTAAGAATTTTATTAGTTGGTGTCCCTTTAGAAACAAGCCATAAGTTTTTCATTGCTTCGGCTTTTTCTTGTTTTTCTTCTTTGGTGAGTTTTAATTTAGCAAGTTCAGTAGTAGGGGTAATGCCAAGTTTGTCTAAATCCCTTCTTATTAGAGAAGTAAGTTTACTACATTGATCCTTTTGTAGTTTTACAAGGTCTGCAACAGGAGCTTTTAGATCATCATACATTTGAATTGAGCTTGCTGCAGGGCCAGAAATAATTAATGGAGTTCGTGCCTCGTCGATAAGAATGGAATCTATTTCATCTACAAGAGCAAAATAATGGCCTCTTTGTACCATTTGTTCTTTATTTCCAATCATAGAGTTATCACGAAGGTAGTCAAATCCAAATTCAGAAGCTGTACCATAGACAATGTCTGCATTGTACACCTCTTTTCTCTGATCTGGGGTCACCTTTGTGAGCAATGGTTTTGCAGAAAGTCCAAGAAATGAAAAAACAGCTCCAATCCACATACAATCACGTTCTGCTAGGTAGTCATTTACGGTAACTAAATGGACAGGCTTACCTGTTAGTGCATGTAAATATAAAGGCATAACACAAGTAAGAGTTTTACCTTCACCGGTTTGCATTTCTGCAATCGATCCTGTATGCATAGCAATTGCCCCTGTTAATTGCACATCATAAGGAATCATATTCCAAATTTGTGGATGTCCAAGAACGTCAATTTCTTTCCCACAAAGTCTTTTGCAGGTATTTTTTACAGTAGCATATGCATCGACAAGAAGATCATCAACTGTTTCTCCCTTTTGCAGACGGGCTTTAAATAGAGGTGTTTGGTTTTTAAGCTCAGCATCGGTTAAATGATCAAGTTCATTATCACGTAAATTGATACGCTTAACAAGTTTTTGATGGCGGGCTATGGTTCGTTCGCTTGCTGATCCAAAGATTTTACGTAGCAACTGTACACCTTCTTTTTCTATTTTTATCAAGAAGTAGTGTAACATATTTTATATTAAAATTCAAATCCAAAAGAGACCTTACCGGCATTAATAGACAAATGATAATTTGAATCAGTGAAATTAATCGCATCACATGCCACATATGCCATAATCCAACCCAAAAGAACCTGAGAGGGGTAATGTTTATCATTGTTAATTCTTGAAATCCCTGTAAGAGTTGATGCTCCATAAAACAGGAATTTTAATAAAATATTATTTGTCATTTGAGCAAGTGTAATAAAAAGGATCGCTCCTGTGTAAGTATGACCTGAAACTCCGTGAAGTTTGGTAAATGGTTTCCAATGAGAGGTTTCTTCTTCATCTACCGGCCGAGAGCCTCCGATAAGTACACGCATCACATAAAGTGGGATGGTCCCGACTATAAAAGCTCTGCAACATTTATTAAACAGCTGCTCAGTAAAGGGGTTTTTTAACGTAAATCCTGCAATTCCAATAGCTGCATAAACGGCAAGTACCTCATTTTGACCAAACTGTTTCCAGAAGGTGAGAAATGCATCTGTCTCATTTGACCGTATATGGGTTTGATATAAATATTGTAACGATTCATCAATAGGGGTGTTGGCCATTACCCCGCCTACTGAAAATGCAATATCTAATGTGAAAAGACTGGTTATTCTAAAATAGGAGTTAAAGTCTTCTGAAACTCTTTCAAAAAAGGGTAAGGCATAAATTTTACTGAAGAATAAATAGAGAAAAAACCATATTTTCAAAATGTGTATCCAATAGTAACTTTATCTCCGCTTATTGTAATGGATCTATTTGTTTTTGTTATAGCTTTGCATGAGGCAAATGCCAGCGTCCAGCCCAATAGCACTTGCGAGGCGTAGTGAGAGGCATCATTAATACGAGAAAGGCCTGTTAGTGTGGATCCTGCATAAAATATAACTTTTAACCAAATATTTGTGGAAAGATTGGCCGCAGTGATAAATGGAATAGCCCCCATATAGGCATGTCCGCTTATACCATGATCATTTCTAAATGGATGATAATAGGAATCTGTGTTTTGATAAGGCCTATCTGCTCCTAATAAATTTTGACCTAGAATTAAGGTGGGAAGACCTACAAGGATAGATCTTAGGCTATTTTCTGAAAATTGTAAGAGTATGCTTCCCAGCTCTGTATTGCTTGTTAAACTACCTACCCCATAGATAGTTAATAAGGCTGCTAAAAGAGGTCTTTTACTTCCAAATACCTTTACCACTTTGGATACTTCATCAGTTGTCGTAGATCTAATATTTGTTTCATAAAAGTGAGAAATTTCAGCATCAATGGGGGAGTTTGCCATAAATGCAGCAGGAATCATCGCTTTTAGCATGATAGCATATGTATCTATGGAGTAAAAATTTTTCACATCTTTTATCAGAGTATGTTCGCAAAATAGGGTAAAAAATGAAAAAACAAAAAGAAATAAGGGTTTATTCACAAGAAGAAAGTGAAGTTCCCATTTTTAATAGTACTTCTGTTAAATTTTGCGTATGAAGGATAAATTGTTTATTAATTTCCACAGATTGTGATTGAAATAAGGTGATAATCATGGAACCTCCAAAAGAAAAGTAACCTAATTCATCTCCTTTTTTATATTCTTTTCCGACAGAGGCGGTAAAGTTGATACTTCCCACATTTGTTGCTCCAATGATTATTTGAAGAATATTGCCATGAGTTTTTGAGATCATGTGAACAATCATACGTTTATTTTCAGTCAAATTTTTAATCGCTTTTCTTAATGCCAAAGGATTTACTGAATATAAAGCACCTTCGATAAGGGTAAAGCTGTCTAAGAAAGCATCTGCAGGAAAATGAAACCGATGATAGTCAGCAGGGGCAAGCCTTGAAATGATCATAGATCCTTTGCTATACAAACTAGCAAGGTTGTCATCTCTGATTAATTTGGCAATAGATAAAGATTGACCTTTTACGTAAAACGAATTTGCAGTAGATAGATCTTGATAAAATAAATGTCTGCCATCACAAGGAATAATTACTGAGTCTTTTGAAATTGGTCTTGAGCTCTTATTCAATTTTCTAGTGAAAAAATCATTGAAGCTTCTAAAGGTAGTTTTTTCAAAATCTTCTCTTTTTAACCCATGTTTTTTAATAAATGGATCAACGCTTTTTTTAGTAAGAGGAAGACTCATCCAGTAGCCAACGATTGAAGAGACAAAAGAATTTTTGGAAAGAGCGTAGCGTAAACTAAGAGCTGAAAAGGTCTCATTATGATACATAAATCGAAGCAATTCCTCAGCAGGTATCTTCTCTTGTATGAGCTGCTTTTTTTCAAAGTCATAGACTTCTACTGCATGTTTATCATTCATGGGTCTATAGTATAAAATTTTATCATTTATTTATAGTTATTTGTACCATTACATTCTGTACAAATCTCACAATTTTTGAGGATATGGTTTTTTGCGCTGCAAAACTCTCTGCAGTAATAGATGATTTGAAGATGAAGTTTAGACCATGAATTTTCTGGAAATATATTTTTTAAGTCCCTTTCTGTTTTTCCCACACTTGATCCATCTGAAAGCCCCCAACGTTTTGCTGCACGGTGAATATGGGTATCTACTGGAAAAGCTGGGATGTTAAATGCACCAATTAGGACTACAGAAGCTGTTTTATGACCAACCCCCGGTAAAGATTCTAGATCTTTCATCCTATCTGGGACTTTCCCATCAAATTTTTCAATTAACAAACGAGATAGATCAAGGATAGCCTTTGCTTTATGACGAAAAAGACCGCAGGATTTAATGCAAGTTTCGATTTCATGCAGTGGGATTAAGATCATTTTTTCTGGACTATCTGCTTTGGAAAAGAGCTCTTTTGTGACAATATTTACTCGTTTATCTGTACACTGGGCAGAAAGTAGCACTGCGATTAAAAGAGTATAAGGATCTTTATGATCTAAGGGAATGGGGGGATTAGGATAGTGCCTATCTAGCACCTTGATAATAGTGTTTATTTTCCTACGCAAAACTTAGAGAAAATTCCTCCTAGTATTTCTTCAGTGACATTGATCCCAATCACCTCGGAAAGTTTTTCAAGCCCTTCTCGAAGATCAAAAGAAATTAATTCTACAGAAAGATTTGATTGAATTCCTGCTAAGACATTTTCAAGTGATAGTAAAGCACAGCAAAGAGAGTGATAATGCCTCTCTTTAGTAAGTAGTGGAGTTTCATCTTTTTGGTCAAAATCGATTTTGTCGATGAGGGCCTTTTTTAGCCCATCTAAGCCATTTTTTTCTTTAGCCGAGATGTAGATCGGATTTTGAGCATTAATTGGATTAGATCTATCTGCAAGGTCTGTTTTATTATAGACCACTAAAACGTTTTTTATTTCTAAATGGTAGGTTTCAATAAATGGAGAAATAGGGGCCGAAAGATCGATCAATAAGATTACAAGATCACTTTCATCTTTTGCCGCTAAACTTTTTTGAATTCCTATTTGCTCAATAATATCCAACGATTCGCGGATCCCAGCAGTATCAATAAATTTAAAAGTATGCCCATTGATGGTGATTTCTTCTTCAATGGTATCTCTTGTAGTTCCAGCAATATCTGTAACAATAGCCCTATCCTCTTCTAGTAAGGCATTTAGTAAAGAGGATTTTCCTGCATTAGGAGCCCCAATGATGGCAATTTTATGACCAGAGGAGATTTTTACCCCATCATGAAAAGTGGAGGTAAGTTTCGATAATTTAAGATGAGTATCATGAATCATAGAAATTAGCTCAGCTTTAGTAGCCTCTTCAATCCCTTCTTCAGGATAATCAATATGAACTTCAATAATGGCAAGTAGATCGATAAAACATCGTTGCAAGTCTTTGATGTAAATCGATAGGGAGCCACCTAATTGTTTGGTGGCCTCTTTTAAGGCACGCTCATTTTTTGCATGAATTAACTCTTTAATAGCCTCTGCTTGAAGAAGATCCATTTTACCATTAGAGTAGGCTCTTTTCGAAAACTCTCCACCATCGGCAGCACGTGCTCCAGCAAGTAGCGCTCTTCTTAGAATTTTTTGCGTAATCAAAGGGGAACCATGACAAATAATTTCTATGCTATCTTCACCAGTAAAAGATTTTTTACCTAACATGGTTAAAAGAATCACCTCGTCAATGACCGAGCCATCTGTGTCTAAAATTTTACCAAAATGGGCGGTATGGGTAGAAAATGAAAGAACATTTGATGAAAAAAAAGAATTTACAAGATCGATAGTTCCTTTCCCAGAAAAGCGAATTATAGATAATGCCCCAACTCCAGGGGGCGTTGCAATGGCTACGATGACATCATTCATGAAAGAAGGATATCAAAAAACCCCTTTATTTTCTAGAGCTCAATGCAATAGAGACTAAAGCAGACAGGGTGATTCCCGATGGTGCATTTTCAAAAGCTTTATTGACACTTTTGCTCGCTTCTTGATCTTTGTATCCAAGACTTACTAAGGCTGCAATAGCATCTTTGATCATTGGTGAAGTTAAGGAGACTGTAGGCATTTTATCCATTTTATCGGCAAGTTCAGTAATCATACGCTCGGCGGTTTTTTTCCCAATGCCTGGGATCTTTATTAGTGTGGTCACATCTCTTTTACCGATGATTTCAGGTAGATTGATTGTATCGCTGTGAGAAATGATCGCCATGGCAGTTTTTGGCCCCAGGCCACTGATTTTAATTAATTGTTCAAACATAGCCTTATCTTTAAGATGCTCAAAACCAAATAATTTCATGCTATCTTCTCTTACTATAAAGGTTGTATGCAAAAAAATGATCGAATTTTTCTGATAACTTTGGTAGTAGAAGGATAAAGGGGTATAGATTAAATAACCGATGCCTCCTGCCTCTAAAATAGTGTGATCAGGTTCAGAAGAAATTAGCGCGCCTTTAATAAATGCATACATAAAATTAGTTCCTATATTGTTGTTGCAAAGGGTGAATTTGCATAATGGGCATGGCAAATGGCTAGTGATAGGGCATCTGCCGCATCAGCTGGGATCTTATCTGAAATCGCTAATAAAATGCGGATCATTTTTTCTACCGCCTCTTTTGAGGCATTGCCATGACCTGTGACTGCTTGTTTTGCCTTTAATGGGGTATATTCAAAAATCGATAACCCATTTTTCACCCCAGCAAGAATAGCCATCCCTTTTGCCATGCCAAGTTTTAGGGCCGATTGGGGATTTTTGTAGACAAATTGAGACTCAATTGAAATACAGGAAGGCTGATAGGTTTTAATAAGGGTAGAGAGTTCATCATAAATATAGCCATATTTTTCTGATAAAACATCAACGTTTGGTCTTATTACACCGTAGCCGATAAAGTAATAAGAATTATTTTTTACTTCAATTACTCCCCAACCTGTACATGCAGTACCTGGATCTATACCTAATATTTTCATTCACCTAATTTATTAGAATCTTAAATTTTATTATATAAAAAAAATGAGGAGTAATCCATACTTAGGTCAATGACTTCTGACAAATATAGAAAAATTCTGGTGAGAATGCCGGGGGGCATTAAATGTATGATCGATGCATTGCCCATTCTTGCTTCTTTAAGAGCAGGGTTTCCTCGAGCCTCTATTTATATCCTTGTTCAGGAAAACATGGAGGCAGTACTAAGAAACTTCGAAAACTTTTTTATTATTCCTTTTCAGAAGTACCCACGTTTTGCCCCTACACTCAAAGATGGGGAAGATGTCATTACCTTTATTCAAAAAGGGGAATTTGATTTAGGGATTTTATGTACTTATTCATTTTCCTCTGCCTATATGTTTTACCAAGGAATGGTTAAAAGGATCATAGGATTTACAAGACCTTTTGGATCTTTTATGTTAACTGATGCTGTCTCTAGAGGTTCAAATGAACATCTTCTTGCGCCCCTTGGACTTTCTTTAGACACAAACCCACTTAAAATTTATGCCAAATCAAACAAGCAATGTTTTTTAACCATTGGATTATGTTGCTCATTAGAAGATGAGGCCCTTAAACGAAAATGGTATTTAGAATTATCTAACTATATCTTAGATGTAATTCCTCATGTAAAAATTTCTATTTTAGGGTACGTTTCTGATTCTTTTGCTATGGATAGTATTGTTAAAGGAAGGGTGGATTCAATTTTTGATAAAACAGCGGAAAGGTCCTTAGCAGATACCATCGATTTGATTCATAACTTAGATGTGTATGTCTCTGATAATGAAGATTATATTTCTTTGGCGTCTGCAGTGGATACTCCTTTTGTAAATATTAAAGGGATGGTTGAAAATAATACTCTTCTTCCAGAAGACTTCTTCCATCTCATTAAAGATGCATTGTTACAATCTTTGAAGAATACTTCCCATCAAGTTAGCTTTACTGATTATAAACCTATCAAAGAAGAAGAGCTGACTAAAATTGATACACTTTTTACAAAAAAGCGTGTGGGAGTAATTATTTTAGCAGGAGGAATGGGTAGACGCCTTGGTCTTGATAAACCAAAAGGTTTACTTACTCTTGGGGAGCGTTGTTTATATGATATTTTACTTGAAAAATCAAAAGGTGCAGAAAAAGTGGGTATGTTAACCTCACCTTTAACTTATTCAGAGACAAAGGATTATTGTGCAGGAAAAGAGATAAACCTTTTTTATGCCAAAGCCTACCCAACTGAATCAGGCGACAGCGTAAGTCCAGAGGGCAATGGCTCTTTATTTGATGCCCTAGTTCATTCCGAGCATTGGAAACAGTGGAGAAAATTAGATCTTATCTCAGTTATTGCCGTAGATAATCCTTTAGCAGATCCATTAGATCCAGAGCTACTATCAAGTGATAAGCAGCTTACCGTTATTGGTGTAGAAAGGGAAAGGCAAGAATCTAAATTAGGGGTTTTATGTAAAAGTGGCGAGCTTTTAGCCGTTAGAGAGTACTTTACTTTAGGAAAAGATGGGCTAGAAGGGCTAGGTTATAGTGGAAGTTTTGCAGCAACACCTGAATTTTTCGAGAAAGTTTGCTCAAAAAATTTACCATTTTATCGTATTGAAAAAAATAATGAAGTCTTTTTTGAACGATTACTCATTGATGGGTTTTTGTTTGCAAAAGACTTTTTGGTGATTAGTAAAAAGAGGAAAGAATGCTTCTTCCCTATCAAAGAAAAAGCAGATGTAATTGCGTATTGTAAAAGAGAGAATATTGAGGAGAATGTGAAATGAAAGTTGGATTTTTAGGAAGTGGTATTTGGGGTATGGCTTTAATTAAGTTACTGATAAATAACAATCATAGGGTTCTATTATGGTCTATTGAAGAGGATGTACTTCAGAGTTTGGAAAAAAACCATAAACATCCTAAGTATGAAAAAGCTGTATTTAATGATCGGCTTCATGTGACACGAAATATTAATCATGTGCTTGATTGTGATGTGATTGTTGAATGTGTTACTGCCAAAGGAGTTCGACCTGTATTAGAATCGCTTTGTAAACATGGGGTGTTTGCTCAACCATTTATCTTAACCTCAAAGGGGATCGAAACGCATACTGGAGAAATTCTTTCAGAAATTGCAGAAGAAATTTTAGGTAGTAATGCCAAAATCGGTTATTTAAGCGGTCCTACTCTTGCCGATGAGGTGCTTTTAGGTCATCCTACTTGCGCTGTAGCCGGTTCAAAGCAAAAAGAGGTACAGCACATTATCAAAGAACTTTTCGAAGGGGATAATTTTACAGTAGAAGGGTCATATGATCTTCATGGTGTAGCTCTTGGTGGTGCTATGAAAAATGTGATCGCTATTGCAGCTGGAATGGCAGCTGGGTTAAAATTTGGATACAATACAAATGCAATGCTTCTAACTAAAGGGTTAGAGGAACTGAAAAAAATGGCACGAATCAAAGGTTGTAGAGAAGAGACAATGAATTCTCTTGCAGGCATTGGTGATTTAATTGTAACTGGGGTATCTCCTTTATCTAGAAACTTTCGTTTTGGTAGGCATTTAGGGGAAGGGCATACTGCAAAATCGGCAAAAGAGGAAATTGGCATGGTTGTGGAAGGGGAGTACACTGTAAAGGCTGCCTATGAACTGATGAAAAGATCTTCTATTCACCTTCCTATCACAGAAAGTGTTTATAAGGTCCTTAACGAAGGGGCGCTTCCAATTGATGCAATTTTAAAAATACTTGAGAGTAAAGAGCTCGTATAATGGATGATTTATTCAAAGGCGAAAAAGTTGTCCTTGCAAGTACGATGGCTCTTTTTGAAAAGAGATTGATAGAGGATGATCCATCTCTTGCAGAAAAATTTATGGATAGAGCTGCCGCTGCTTTATATGATATTGTCTGTCAAAAACTTTTTAATTCCCATCGTTTTTCTCGTGTGGTACTGCTTGTTGGTAAAGGAAATAATGGCGCAGATGCCTATTGCCTAGGTAGTTTATTATTAAGTGATGATTTAGAGGTAGTGGCATATCAAGTTTATGAAGAAGTTTCCTATTTATGTGCAAAAAAAGGGGCTTTTTTTGAAGAAAATGGAGGCATTCGTTTTCTGCTTAAGGATGTAAGTAGTCTAGATTTTCAAGATGGGGATTTAATCATTGATGGGCTCTTTGGCACTGGGTATAAAGGAGAGCTTTCTTCTTTGATTCAAGGAGTGATCAACTATTGCAATGCAAGCAATGCCTTTGTTCTTTCTATTGATATACCCTCTGGGGTGGATGGAGATACTGGGATTGTCAAAGATGTAGCCATTAAGGCAGATATGACCGGCTATTTAGGTGCGTTAAAGGTAGGTCATTTATTTGAAGAAGGTCTTATCCATGCAGGCTATTTGCAATTTGTGGATTTTGGATTAGACATTGAGGCAATGAAAGGGGAATACTACTTAGTAGATCCCTCTTGGTTTATTCAAAAGTTGCCAAAAAGATCTTTGCTGGACAATAAGTATACAACCGGGGAGTTGTGTGTGATTGCTGGATCAGATGAAATGCATGGGGCAGCAGAATTATGTTGTAAAGCCGCTTATCGAGTTGGGTGTGGTTTAGTAAGACATTTTTATATTGGGAAGATGCGTGTGACTATGGATGAGGTGATCAGTACAAAATTAAATCTGGATCACTTAGAAGAAAATATGTCAAAAGCTAAGGCTTATTTAATTGGCCCAGGCCTTGGACGTTCTGAGGAGGCAAAGCTTGCTGTAGAAAAGGTGATGGCACTATCTTATATAAGTGGCGTAATTGATGGTGACGCCTTATTCCTCCTTGATAAGCCACATAAAGGAGCGGTGTTAACGCCACATAAAGGGGAATTACTCCGACTCTTAAATCTTGATAAACATGCAGGGGAGAATGTAATACATAAAAGGGCCAAAGAATATTGTCAAAAATATCAAGTGGTTATTGTATATAAAGGGATGCCTACTGTGATTTTCTCTAAATCAGAGGAACCATTGATAGTAATTTCGGGAAATCCTGGCATGGCAAAAGCAGGATCTGGCGATGTTTTGTCAGGAATTATTGCCTCTTTTATTGCCTCTGGAGCTCATTTAAAAGATGCAGCAATACTTGGGGTCATTATGCATGGAAAAGCAGGCGATTTTGCCGCAAAAAAACTTTCCATGCCCTATATGGTTGCCTCAGATATTATTAATGAAATTTCTACTGTTTTTTTGACTTTCCGCCTCTAAAATAGCATGCCACTCATGAATCATAGAGGCTGCAAGAGGCGCTGCTTCTTTACCACCACTTCCAAAGCGTAGGTGGACAACCACCACAAGATCAGGATGGATAAAATGTGTGGTGTCTTCAAAAGATACAGCAGTAAACCAAATATTTTTCGTGATAATTGCTTGCTGCTCCCTATCTAGTGTTGGATTGTAGGCAATTTCTGCAGTGGAGGTTTTCCCTCCCATTTGATTCATGACTTTCTTATAGATCCCTTTTTTGTAAGAATTATTAATAAGACTATTGATTTTAGAGATGTGAGCTGTTCCATTGCTGCTATTGACTACATCGTAAAGACTTTGCATCAAGGTTCTGTGTACGGGCTCTGGGATATCTAGGGTTGCTTTTACTTCTTTATCATGATTAAAAATGTAAGCAGTCTCTTTTGAGCTTTCCCCTTGAGGGAAAAGAGGGAAGAAGATCCCAATATTTTTTAGCTGGTTTTCATAGTGAATCGAATTTTTGTATAAAATGGATTGAGGGTCTTTTGCAGGTTCAATATTTACAATGGCCTTTACAATTTGAGGCTTTAATACTTTGCCATCATTGACAAGGGTGGCAATTGCAACAGCGGCTTGAAGCGGGGTAACAATCAATGAGTGTTGGCCGATTGCAAAGGAATATAGAGAGGTTCTATTGGTTAAAATATCTGATGGAAGAGATCCTTTAACTTCACCTGGTAAATCAATGCCTGTTTTAGAACCAAAGCCAAGGATTTTTGCAGTGGAAATGATGGTAGATGGGTCCTTGATCACATTGGAGGCAAGAAGTGAATAATATAAATTGGATGATTTTGCCATCGCATCAATAAAATCAACTTTACCAATATTTTGGTGACCACGTGGAAGTCTACCCCCCTTGTAAATACGTTTAATCGGGGTATAATCTAAATGGTAACCTAGTACAGAATCTTTGGTGAGCTTTGTACTATAGGGAGGGGATTTATCAATGATAGTCATTGGATTTAGTGGAAACGTTAGCTCTTTATTTCCATTGTAATAGTTCATTAATGCTTCAAAACCTATGAAGAGTTTAAAACTTGATCCTAACGGGGTGTTATCGACAAAAGCATTTGATTTAGAAAAGCCAAAACCACTTCCTGGATAAAAGGCTCGAGCTAAAGCCTGCTCGGTAGGCTCTTTACCTGATTTAAAGGTAAAATAGTATTTTCCATAAAGGGGTCTGTTTAATTCAGAAAATGATCGCATCGTCTTAAGATAAGGGATGATTTGCTCCTCTGATAAATTTGTCAGATGGGCTTTTAATTTAACGTAGGAGGGATCAGTATTATTTAAACTTTTTTCAATAAGAGATTGAAAATAGGGTAAACGAATATCACCTTCGTTAACTGGTGCTCCAATGGTTAAATAGGCTTGAATAAACTCCCATTTATTGACACTAAAAAATTGATCAAATAACGATTTTTCCATCTCTTCTAAATAGGTGATGTAGGCAATGGCATGTTTTTTTGCAGCCTTTTCCTCTTCACGTTTGCCTTTCAAATAGTCTTTGAAATAATCTTTTCTCCAATCAGCAAATTCGTGGGTGTGGAAGATTTTCTTTGTTATTTCTAACACCTCTGCTTCTACAGCAATTTTTGCATTACCAAATTCTTTGTATGTTGCAAGGGATTCATGTCCAGTTTCAGCAAGAAGAGAATCATCAAAAAGATGATTAGGGCAAAAGAGGCGTAAAATATCTAAAAAAAGAATTTTATCATCATTTTTGGCTATTAGAGAAAGGTAAGGATCAAGTTCATTGCAAATTTCAGCAAGAAGAGAGGTTTTACTTTTTAAAGTTTGAAGAATTTCATTTTTTCGATCTTTTGATGTTTGATGAAAGGTTCCTGTATGAAAGGATTCAGAGTATAAAGCATCAATTAACGGGTGGATATCTTTTTCACCTGAAAGAAAATGGAGCATTTCCATACAATTTTGGATGAAATTAGCCCCATGAATATTTTTTACCTTTAAAAGAGCCTTTTTTATGCTTGAATCCTTTGATAAAATTGTATCAATGAAAAAATTAAAGGTGAGCTCTTGTTCTAGATGATCCCACCTACTTGTAGATATATTGTAAGTATCTTTTTCTAAGGGCTTTAATCCATCAAAAATTTTACCAATGTAATCTGAAGTTTCGAGCCATTTTAAGGCTTTATCCTTATTTAAAGCAGAGAAATCATTTGGATCAAATCCTGGATAAGAAGCCATTGCAACCACTTCACCAGTAGATGGGATCATGGCAATGATTGATCCACCTGCTATCCATGGAGATGGTACTTTGTCGTGATTTTTTCCAGCACGAGTAAACCCCTCAGTACGGATTTTTTCACTGTCGGAAAGAAGTTTTTCTGCATGTTCTTGGAGTTTTGAAGAAATGGTTAAAAGAATCCGCCTTCCTGGAGTTTCATCATAGGATTCAGGTAATTTGCATCGTCTATTCCCTTTATGATCTACTAAGTAATAATCTTTTCCAATTGAGCCTTTTAACTCTTTATCAAACATTTTTTCGATACCACTTTTCCCAACTTTTGAGTGGATGGTATAGGATTTATTTTGCAAAAACTCAAGGTCTTCTCGACATTGTTTAAGGGAAGTGTAACCTTTTGGCAAAGGGGTGACCACCCCAAGTTTTTGGTTATCCAAATATTCTTTTAATAAAGTGATCGATTCTTTAATTTTATAATGCTCATGTTCCCCAATTGCTCCAATATAGCCTAAAATATGAGAAGCTACCTTCCCCTCCGGGTAGGTTCTTTTGGAGGTAACTTGCATATGTAGTCCAGGAAACTTTGCCTCTTTTATCTTGAGTTTATAAAATATTTCCTCTGGGATCTCGTTTTTTAGCACAAAAGGGGTGTTTGGAAATAAGGTAGCTTTGCTATGGATTAAGTCTTTGATGGCTAAGGCATCTTGATCGAGATAACCTTCAAGAAATGTGGCAAGGTTTTCTATCGCCTCTTTTCTTGGATAAATGATTTTTACCCCTTCTTTTGTGGATACTTTTTGCCGTACCGGAAGTCTTTTAATAGGATCATACAATATGGCTATTTTGTAAGAAATTGTGTTAATAGCCAAAGGTCTGTTGAAACGATCACGAATAGTCCCACGGTCAGGGGTCTTAATGGTTGTTCTAAGTGCGGGTTTTTTTGCCTCATTTAAATGATATTCATGCTTAATAATGGCAAGATAATAAACGCGAATCCCAAATAGGGAAAAAATACTTCCTAATATGATTAATAAGCGTCTGATCTGAAAGTTTACATCTCTCATATTAGAGTTCGGATAACGTAATGTCTGAATTTTTTATCATCCAGCCTATTTGATCATTGGTAATCTTTTTCTCCTCTTCTATGAATCTTTGCATCAAGTTTTTTACATAGAGTTCATCTAAAGAATTTGCTGTTTTTTCTCCGTTTAGTAACATACTAATATAGTATGTGTTATATTCATAGGCTAAGTACTTGGTGTAAACATCATAAGATCTACTAATTTTTTGAAAAAGTTCATTTTCAGAATCAAGTAAGAGTAAAATCTCATCTTTCATCGATAAATCTAACACTATATGGCAGGTTTTTAGCTCATGAATCTTGCTATCATCAATAATGTATTCTGCATTAAGTAGTGCATGTTTATTCTTATATTTATTTGTAATTTGCTTCATTTGCAACCAAATATCTTTGTAAATATAGGAATTAGGGCAGATTTCAGTGGTTAAAGCTTTTAAAGAATTTGTAATAAAGCCAAGGTCCCCTTTTTCTTGTTCAGATAGATTAAAGGATAAAAACTCTTCAATCATGAGGCCTAAGGAGCTATTTGGATGAGTGTAGGCAAACTCCTTAAGTTCTGAAAATAGATATTTTTTATTCTGCTCATTTCTAAAAGTAACTTCTTCCCAGAAAGATTTTTCACTTTCAGAGGTTTCGATTTCAAAAGGCTCGCCTTTTACAAGATAAAGATCGTTCATTTCTTTAAGAAAAATTTCATAAACCCCATTTGAATAATTTTCTATAATGGATTTAATAAATATTGAACCAGGAATTTGTTCCAAAGTTAATGGATTTTCTGCATCAGAGGCATGTAGGGGAATGAGTCCAAGCAATGCTAAAAGAATGAGGATAGATCTTTTCATAAAGGCTCCTAGTTGAGCATTATCTTATTCCTATAGAATATTTTATTCAAGAAAATATTTTATAGAAAGTGATGATTAATCAAGAAAATCTATTGCGCGTAATCATCTAAGTAAGATATATTGTTTTCAAGTTTTGCGCCCGTAGTTCAACGGTAGAACAATAGCCTTCCAAGCTATGAGTGTCAGTTCGATTCTGATCGGGCGCTATTTCCTTACAAAATGGTAAGGAAAGATAGTAGCACAAGATTTTTAAATTGTTAAAATTCTGAGTGTAGAACCATTATAACGTAAAAAGAGGTACAGTTGACAGCAGTAAAAGAAAGAACACTAAGTGTTTCCATCAAGGATTTATTAGAAGCAGGCGCACATTTTGGGCACCAAACCTATCGTTGGAATCCAAAAATGAAAAGATTTATTTATGAAGAAAGAAATGGAATTCACATTATTGATCTGTCAAAAACAATGTATCACTTAAGAAAAGCGTGCGATATCATTGCAAAAGAAGTGGCAAAAGGTAAAAGCGTTTTGTTCGTAGGAACAAAAAAACAAGCGAAAATGGTTGTACAAGATTGTGCAGATGAGTGTGGTGAGTACCATGTAGGCGAAAGATGGTTAGGCGGAATGCTTACAAACCTTTCAACTATTCGTCAGTCTATTAAAAAATTAGAGCGTTTTGAGAAAAAGCTTACATCTGGATCAGAAGGTCTTACGAAAAAAGAGACGTTTTTAATGATGAAAAAGCAAGTAAAACTTGATAAAAACCTAAATGGTATTCGTGCCATGAAAAAAGTTCCTGGTGTGATCGTAATTATCGACCCTGTTACTGAGCATTTAGCTGTTGCTGAAGCTAAAAAATTAGGCATTCCAGTACTTGCAATCATTGATACAAATGGTGACCCTGATGCAGTTGATTATGTAATCCCAGCAAATGATGATGCTTTAAAAAGCAACAAACTAATTCTTCAAGCGATAAAAGAGACAATTATTCAGGTAAAAGAAGAAAATGGTCTTCCTTTAAGAGCTCAAGAAGAAGTTGAAAAACATACATCTTCTGCAGAGGCTGCAGAGAAAAAAGCTTCTCATAAAAAAGAAGAGACATTTGAGAGAAAGTCAGCTGATACAAAAGTAGAGAAAAAAGAAGCAGGTAAAGGGGGCAAGTAATGAGCGTAGTAACACCACAAATGATTAAAAGCCTAAGAGATAGAACAGGCGTTGGCATGATTAAGTGTAAAGAGGCTTTAGAAGAAAGCGGTGGGGATATCGAAGAGGCGATTGCTATTTTACGAAAAGCTGGTATTGCATCTGCTGTGAAAAAAGAGAGCCGTGAAGCAAAAGAAGGGGCAATTGATTTTTCTGACTCAGAGGCTGGAATTAGCATCGTACAAATGAATGCTGAGACTGACTTTGTAGTTAATAATGAAAAATTTAGAACTTTTTTGAAAACATTGACAAAAGAAGTAAATTCTACCGAATTTGCAAATCTTGAAGCTTTTATGGCAAAAAATTACTCAGGTGAGGCTGGAAAAACTATTGATGAGAAGAGAAAAGAATTGATTTCTGTTCTTGGTGAAAATATTTTGATCTCAAAAGTAATTTATATCAAAAAAGAAGCAAACACTTCTTATGGTATTTATTCTCATATGAATGGAAAGATTTTTACATTAGTTGAAATATCTGGAAGTAAAGCTGAAGCAGATTTTGCAAGAGAAATTGCAATGCACGTAGCAGCAGAGGCTCCTGAATATTTAAACTCTGATCAAGTTCCTACAGCAATTAAAGCTGCAGAAGAAGAGATTGCAAAATCTTTAGTTCCTGCAGGAAAACCTGCTGATATTGTTGATAAAATTGTATCTGGAAAAATGCAATCATTCTATAATGGAATTTGTTTACTAAACCAAAAGTACATCAAAGATGGTGCAATTTCTGTTGAAGATCTTGTGATTGCTCGTGGTAAAGAAGTGGGCAAAGAATTAAAAATTAAAGGTTTTTACAGACTTCAAATTGGAGCCTAAGTAAAAGCCAGTTTAGCTCCCGGGGAGAAATCCCTGGGAAGGCGATGTTTGTTATGACAAAGGTGCATTATAAAAGGGTAGTTCTTAAGTTATCTGGAGAGGCACTTGCCGGAAGATACCCATATGGCATTGACTATGCTATTGCAGAAAAAATTGCAGATACAATTGCTGACGTCCAAGAACTTGGAGTAGAAGTTGGTGTTGTAATAGGTGGGGGAAATATCTTTAGGGGTAGCACTGCCGGTAGCATCGGATTTGAACGAACCCCCGCAGATAATATTGGCATACTTGCTACATGTATTAATGGGCTTGCCTTACATCAAGTACTTCTTTCCAAGGGAAAGAAGGCAAGAATCATGAGTTCTCGCAATTTTGATGGAATTATTGAACCATTTAACTGGATGCAGGCAAAGCTTTATTTAAACGAAGGTGTAGCCATGATTTTTGTAGGAGGAACGGGTAACCCTTATTTTTCTACAGATTCAGCAGCTGCTTTAAGAGCGTGTGAAATTGGCGCCGATGTATTGATTAAAGCCACTAAATTTGGTGGTGTTTTTGACAAAGATCCAGCTATTTATCAAGATGCAGTTCGCTATGATGAAATTACCGCCTCTTCTGTTCTTGAAAAACATTTAAAGTTTATGGATGCAAGCGCTATAGCTCTTTGTAGAGATAATTCTATCCCTATTCAGGTATGTGATATTTTTGATAAAGAGGTGCTTCTTCACATTATTAAGACAGGAAAAGGTGGTTCACTAATAACCAAGGGATAATTTTATGAGTTTAGAGAAAGAAGTTGAAAACATGATGAAAAAAACGGTGGAGTTTTTAGAAGAGGATTATAAAACTCTTCGCACAAACAGAGTAAATCCCGCCATGCTTGATTCTTTAGTTGTAAAAGTTTACGGTTCTGAAGTGGGCGTAAAAACAGTTGCCTCTGTTACCGTTCAAGAAAGAAATCTAATCATTACCCCATTTGATCATAGTATTACAGGCGATATCATAAAAGCTGTAAACACTTCTCATCTAAATCTAAATGCCATGGCAGATGGCGGAGCAATAAGAATTCCTGTACCTCCATTAAATGAAGAGCTTAGAAAAGATATTGCAAAGCAAGCTAAGCAAAAGCTTGAGCACGCAAAAGTTTCAGTTAGAGACATCAGAAGAAAGTATAAAGATGTTGCTAAAAAGAAAAAGACAGATGGTGAAATGACTGAAGATGACATTAAGAACTTGGATAAAAAGCTTCAGGGCGTTACCGATGATATGTGTTCAAGGTTAGATCAACTGTATATCGTGAAAGAAAAAGAGATTATGACTATCTAATAGTCACGTTTTTTATGCGATAATCGAAAAAAGATATTGTGATAAATATCGATATTTAGTAGAATTATTGGCAAATCTGGCCCCATCGTCTAGCCCGGCCTAGGACACCAGGTTTTCATCCTGGCAACAGGGGTTCGAATCCCCTTGGGGTCAAAATGGGTTTTTAGCTCAGTTGGTTAGAGCATCTCCCTTTTAAGGAGAGGGTCGTTGGTTCGAGTCCAACAAGACTCATTTTTTTAAACCTCGTAGACTTGTCTAACGAGGTTTTTTTTTGTTTAAAATATCCAGGCAATAATCAATAGCAATAAGCAACCCTTTCTCTAGATCTTTTTCCGATTTTATCAGTGGTAGACAATTTTCTTCAAAAATTGCGGCAACATTTATGATAAATGTAGATTCATCTGGAAGATTTTCAAAAGACATTTTCTTTACCCTCTTTTAGTAAAATTAAATATTACAGGAGGGGGAATTAACT
>CAMAXK010000015.1 GCA_945862365.1 Chlamydia trachomatis | reverse complement strand
AAATGGCCTTAATGAGGCATTAGAAAATGGGCGGGTAGCCACAACTTCGCTAAAGGTCTATGCGCATCATCCAATTATAGGAACACTTGGGGAATTTTTCGCATTTTTTGCCATTTCTACCTCTTATTTAGCAATTGGTTTAGGGCTCTATGATTTTTTAGCCGATCTATTCAATCTTAAAAAACGTGGACTTGGAAAGTGTATTTTAGGATTATTAGTAGTTTTACCTACCTTATACATTACAATGACTTTCCCCAATATTTTTCTAGCAGCTTTGGATATTACAGGTGGTTTTGGTGATTCGATTTTAAATGGAATATTGCCTGTGATCATGATTTGGATCGGTCGGTATGTGATCGGATACAAAAGTAGCCTAAAGCTTATTGGTGGTAGATCTTTACTATCGCTGATCTTTTTTTGTTCTTTGATGATTATTACTTCACAAATTTTAAAATGGGTCCTTTAACTTGTTTGAGTAGAAGGCTTATCTTATCTAGGGAAAATTTAGAATAGAGAATAATATTCACCTGTTATCTTCTTTAGTAAGTATAGCAGGGGTGAATTGCAAATTACTTTGGTGAACTTTCTACCTTTTAATAGTAGCTAGTGAGTGTTTAAAAAAATTGAACCATAATTCTGAGTTTGCTCTTGTTGATTTGTCCGGAAATAAGAGCTACTTTGAGAATTCTCAAAAGGACCTTTTTCTACTTTCTTTTTACTACAATCGCCAAAATCAAAGGTAAATACAACTTTAGAGCTAGCTTTACCTCTTTGATATTGTAGCAGTCTTTGATAGGTAGTTTTTTCAATAGATCCATCAAAAGAAGGTTTTATGGGGTAGGTGGTGGATGATTTTCCATTATCATCTGAAGGGTTTAAAATGTCAGTAAAACTGTCGTTTAAAAGGATATCATTATCATTGACAGGAGATTGTTTTGCTATTAAAGGTGTTTTGCAATCATATTGATAAAAACTCTTTGTGGAATTTTGAAGGTTTTCTCTATTTCCAATACCCAAATTAGAAGGAGTTGAATCTGCATAGATGAATAAACAGTTATGCATAAATAAAGCAAATGTAATTTTACGAAACATAATAATATAATTTATAATTAATGATGTGTATTAATGTAACAATTAATACTATTTATGTACACAATATTAATCTAGGCTTAATTGAATATCTAATCAAAAAAATTAATATAGTTAATTATTATTGATTAACTGGGGTTACTAAATCATTCCAGAGGAATTTCTTCCCGCTTGGTTTATGTGTAAATATTGGAAATTTTGGATTGTTTAGGAGCATTTTTCCACGCTCATTTTCATTATAATCCTTGTAATGGTCGGTAAACATTTCTTCAAAGCTCGTTTTATTTGTCGGGTTTTCAAGAAGGAATTGATAAAATGCAATCTCTAGAATTTTTCTTTTTACTTCTATTTTTGTTGAGATATTTTCACTTTTTTCGTTTTTTAACACATAATCTGCTGCTAATTTGATTCTTGCTGAAAGAGCCTTAACGTGGGGCTTTTTTGAGGGCTGAGCTTTTATTTCATCAATAACTTTATCCTCATGGGCTATTTGAGCTTTTAGTTCGATCCCTTTTAGATGAGGTGGGGTAAAAACAAGTCCAATAGCTGGGATCACGGTTAAACCAAGAGTTGCTGTTACTATATGAATAGTGGATAATGCAGTGACTAATGTTACAGCTATTGCAATGATTATAACCAATGCATAAGCAGTGATTGCAAGGGCTAAAAGTAACGTTTGCTTTTTTAAATCATCATCCAGGGTCTTTTTTCTAATTTCTGGATAACAAAGATCGTTGTAGGTTCCTGGATGATTGAATTTTATAGTTGCAAGTGTCATAGATGCCCTCCACTTATTACACTAAGAGAGAACACTTTATCTCTTTTACTTCATTTTTGTGAAGATTAAATATATTTTGCACAAATAAGAGTCATTTTTTGGAAAAGATTTGCAATACCAACCTGTCTTGATAGGGAAACTTTCTCTAAAAGCTTAATTTTTTTTAGAATTTCAGGGGGGTGTTTAAAGATTGTTTCTGGGGTTTGGTCTGAGTAGAGGAAGGTGAGGATGGAAGCAAGACCTTTTGAGATAAGAGCCTCTGTTTCAATATAAAAATGGATTTTTCCATCTATATACAAATGTGTTAAATAAAGTTCACTTTGACAGCCTGTGACAAGATTTTCCTTTAATAGTTGATGCTTCGGAAAGGGGCTTGCTCGCTTTGAAAAAGTGATGATTTCATTATAAATTTCTTTTTCAGATTTGTCTTTTGAAAAAATCTCTTCCAATAGTATAGTTTTTTCTTGCATATTTTTTTTAGTGGAAATCTTTAAATAGATAGATTTGTATTGAGAATAATATCCTATTTATTTATTATACTACAACAATAATACTTGATGAGTTTTAAACTAGGGAAAAGAAATATGGCAAATAAAGAAGACGTCTTGGAAGTGGAAGGTGTTGTGCAAGAGTTACTTCCAAATATGATGTTTTTAGTGAAATTAGACAATGGGATTAAGATCATTGCGCATTTATGTGGAAAAATGAGGATGAGAAATATTAGGGTACTTGTTGGGGATCATGTAAAAATTGAGATGTCGTCTTACGATCTTACAAAGGGAAGAATTGTCTACAGGGGGAAAAGGTAAGAATAGAAGATTTACTATTGCCTTTTTTTAGATCTTTAGTTATACTACTTCACATTCGAGAATTAAACTAAAGTATACCACAAAATGTGGTGCTTGAGAGGGAATAAGAAACAAGGCACGCCCAGGTAGCTCAGTTGGTAGAGCACTTGCATGGTAAGCAAGAGGTCGAAGGTTCGATTCCTGTCCTGGGCAAAAAAAATTAAACAAAAAGAGTCTTTTCGGAGGATAAACACTAATGGCAAAAGAAAAATTTAAAAGAGATAAACCACACGTAAATATCGGAACTATTGGACACGTTGACCACGGTAAGACAACTCTTACTGCAGCTATAACTAAAGTTTTAGCTGAGGCATTCGGCGGTACATTCAGAGATTACGCGTCGATTGATAATGCTCCAGAGGAAAAAGCTCGTGGTATTACAATTAACTCAAGTCACGTTGAGTATGAAACAGAAGGAAGACACTACGCACACGTAGACTGTCCTGGACACGCTGACTATGTTAAAAACATGATTACTGGTGCAGCTCAAATGGATGGAGCAATTCTAGTAGTAGCAGCAACAGATGGTGCTATGCCTCAAACAAGAGAGCATATCCTTCTTGCAAGACAAGTTGGTGTTCCTTCAATCGTTGTATTTATCAACAAATGTGATGCAGTGGATGATCCTGAGCTTCTTGATTTAGTTGAAATGGAAATTGATGAACTGTTAACTGCTCAAGGATATAACAACACAGGTTTTGTAAGAGGTTCAGCTCTTAAAGGTCTAGAAGGCGATCCTCAGTACGTAGCTAAAATTAAAGAATTGATGGCTATGGTTGATGTTAAGATCCCTACACCAGTACGTGAAGTTGACAAGCCATACCTAATGCCAATTGAAGATGTGTTCTCCATTGCAGGACGTGGTACTGTGGTAACAGGCCGTGTGGAAAGAGGAGTGATTAAGGTTAACGATAAGATTGACATTGTTGGTCTTCGTGAAACAAGAAAAGAAGTTGTTGCAATTGGTCTTGAGATGTTTAATAAACTTCTTGATGAAGCAAGAGCAGGGGAGAACGTTGGTGTTCTTCTAAGAGGTGTGGATAAGAAAGATGTAGAAAGAGGAATGGTTCTTTCAGCTACTGGAACTTGTAAATCACACACAAAATTTGTTGGTAAAGTTTATATTCTAACAAAAGAAGAAGGTGGACGTCATAAGCCCTTCTTTACAGGTTATAGACCACAGTTTTACTTCAGAACAACAGACGTAACAGGTGCTGTAACGCTTGCTGAAGGTACTGAGATGGTTATGCCAGGTGATAACGCTGAAGTAACAGTTGAGCTAATCTCACCTGTAGCTATGGAAGAAGGTATGCGTTTTGCTATCCGTGAGGGTGGAAGAACAATTGGAGCAGGTACTGTTTCAAAAATTCTTAACTAAAGGTTAATAGGGGGTGGAGTTGATCCACCCCTTGTTTTGGGTGTGTAGCTCAATTGGTAGAGCAGCGGTCTCCAAAGCCGCAGGTTAGGGGTTCGAGACCCTTCGCACTCGTTAATGAAATAAGGGATAAAAATGGCAGAGATCATAGAGGAAAATGAGAAGGTTAAGAAAGAATCTTTTGTTAGTTCTTTGAAGAAAGAGGCGACAAAGATCACTTGGCCATCCAAAAAAAGTTTAAGAACAAGTGTTAAAGTGGTAATCATTTCGATGTTTGTTTTTGGATTAGGCATTTATTGTGCGGATTTATTTGTAAATAAGGCGCTATCTATGCTAAACTCTGTGGTTTTTAGATTGATAGGATAAATAAATGGCAGAAAATTGGTATGTGCTCCAGGTTTTTTCTGGACGTGAGAAGAAGGTAAAGAGATCTATTGAAGAAAATGCTGTTAAGACCGGAATGAATTCTAGTGTCTTAGAAGTGTATATCCCTGTAGAAAATGTTGTAGAAGTTAAAAATGGCAATAAAGTTGTTCGAGAGAAGATTTTATGGCCGGGATATGTCTTAGTTAAGATGGACCTTACAGATGAGGTATGGCACTTCATTAAAAAGCAAAATGAGGTTCTTGATTTTCTAGGAGGCGGCGCACCTGCACCTTTAAGTGATAAAGAAGTGGAAGAACTTGTTAAAAACTTAAGGACGGAAGAAGGCGGCGTTGTTCACAAGTACAATATCGATTGTGGTGATGTAGTGAAAATTACCGATGGTGTTTTTATCAATCTAACAGGAACAGTTAACGAAATATTTCAAGACAAAGGTAAGTTGAGCGTGCTTGTTTCCATTTTTGGAAGAGATACGAAGGTAGACGATCTTGAAATGTGGCAAGTAGAAAAAATAACAAATGATTAAGGCAGGATAGATAATGGCTAAGAAAAAAATACTTAAACTAATTAAATTACAAATCCAATCAGGAAAAGCTACACCTGCACCGCCAATTGGACCTGCTCTTGGTTCAGCTGGTGTAAATATCATGGCATTTTGTAAAGAATTTAACGCAAAGACACAAGGTGACTCTCAAATTAGACCTGTCATTATTACTGTTTTTGTGGACAAGAGTTTTACTTTTGAATTAAAGCAGCCCCCGATGTCAAGGCTGATTTTAGCAAAAGCAAAAGTAGCAAAAGGGTCTTCAGTTGCAAATAGAGACAAGGTTGGAAAGATATCTAAGCAAGATGTAAAAGATATTGTGAATATTAAACTTCCTGATCTTCGTTTAAAGCATAGCATCGACACTGAAGAAGGATATGCAGCAGCGGCTAACATCGTGGCGGGAACGGCTCGCTCGATGGGTATAGACGTTGAGTAGAATATAGATAAGGTAAAAATACATGGCAAAAAGTAAAAGATTTAAAGATGCGGTGAAAGATCTTAATCTATTAAAGACATACTCAGTCAAAGAAGGGATAGAGATACTTAAAAAGTTCTCACCAGCTAAATTTGATGAGACGTTTGAAATAGCATTAAATATGGGTGTAGATCCAAAAAAAGCTGATCAACAAGTGAGAAGCAGCATTCTTCTTCCACATGGTACAGGAAAGACTCTAAAAGTTCTTGTATTTGCAAAAGGAGATAAAGCTAAAGAAGCAGAAGACGCAGGAGCGGATTTTGTGGGCGGAGAGGAGCTTGCGGAAAAGATTAAAGAAGGTTGGACAGGGTTTGATCAAGTGATTGCAACTCCAGATATGATGAGAGTTGTAGGGCAATTGGGTAAAGTTTTAGGACCTCGTGGTCTTATGCCTGCGCCTAAAGCTGGAACAGTAACAACTGATGTTGGAAGAGCTGTAAGAGAAGTGAAAGCTGGTAGAGTTGAATTTAAAGTGGATAAAAGTTCAAATATTCATTCAATTTTTGGTAAGCTATCTTTTTCTACAGAATCATTAGTGGATAACTTTAATGCTCTTGTAGGTGCTATTGTGAAGGCAAAACCTGTTGCAATGAAAGGTGTGTATATAAAATCCATCAGTATCTCGACTACAATGGGACCTGGATTAAAATTAGAATCTAACATGTCGTATTAGGAGAGAAGATTATGTCAGCCGAAAAACAAGCGCTTCTTGATGAAGTAAAAGATAAAATTGATTTATACCAAGGATTTATTCTCGCCTCCTACGATAAGCTTACAGCTAATACTCTAGCAGAGATGAGAAAGTCTTTAGTTAAAGTAGGTGGTGATATGTTCGTTGTAAAAAAACGAGTTTTTGCCAAAGCTGCTTTAGAGAAAGAGGTAACTTATTCTTTAGATCAATTAGAAGGTCACGTGCTATTTGCAATGGGTAAAGGAAATTTTACTGCAGTAGCAAAAGAGATGTTCAGAGTTAAAGATGAAACAAAAGCTTTGAAGATCTTAGGTGGATACTTTGAAGAGAATAAATATGAAGCCTCCCAAGTGGAGACAATTTCTAAACTACCGTCACTTGATGAAATGAGAGCTCAATTCATTGGATTGCTTACAGCACCAATGAGTCATACTCTAGCGACAATTGATGCAAAGCTTACAAGCGAAGGTCATAGTTTAGAAAATAACTAATCAAAAGAAACATAAAAAGTGAGGAATTTAAAGTGAGTGAAGCAAAACTACAGAAAATAGTTGATGAATTAAGCGAGTTAAAAGTATTAGATTTAGCAACTCTTAAAACAATGTTAGAAAAACACTGGGGTGTTACAGCAGCGGTTGCAGCAGTAGCAGGTCCTGCAGCAAGTGGTCCAGTAGCAGAGGCTGCAGAAGAGTCAACAGAATTTGATATCATTCTTAAAAGCGTAGATCCAGCTAAGAAAATTGCAGCTATTAAGGTAGTGAGAGAATTAACAGGTCTTGGCTTGAAAGAAGCTAAAGAGATGGTTGAAGGCGCTCCTATAACAATGAAAGAAAATGCATCTAAAGCAGAAGCAGAAGACGCATTGAAAAAGCTTGCTGAAGCTGGTGTAGTTGGAGAGAGTAAAGGTAAATAGTCTCTTTTAATTTATTAAAATTTGAACATGAGCCCTGCAGCATATTGTAGGACTCATGTTCTATATAAAGAGAAAACGCAACAAATCTAGGTTCTAAGAAATTTAAGGGGGCATTATGCCAAATAGGTCACCAACGGGGACACCAAAGAGGTCACCTGACAGGGTGAGTTTTCATAAATCTGAGGAAATCATTGATCTTCCTAATTTAATTGAAATTCAAATTAAGTCATATAAGAACTTCTTGCAATCAGAAAGAGAAGAAAGAGAAAGACTTGAAGAAGGTTTACAGGAAGTCTTCACAGAAATTTTTCCTATCAAGAGCTTTGATGACAAAATTGTCTTGGAATATCTATCATATTCATTGAGCGTACCAAAATACGGTCCTCAAGAATGCATTAGACGTGGAATTAGTTTTAACTCTACGTTAAAAGCAAATTTTCGATTAACAGATGAAACAGGTATTAAAGAAGAAGAAGTTTACATGGGAACGATTCCTTTAATGACAGATAGGGGAACTTTCGTCATTAATGGTGCGGAAAGAGTTATTGTTTCTCAGCTTCATAGATCTCCTGGTATTTGCTATGAAAGTATGATGCATCCAAAAGGTGTAAATCTTTTTTCTTTTAGAGTTATCCCTTATAGAGGTAGCTGGTTAGAGGCTTCTTTTGACATTAACGATTTAATCTATATTTATGTAGATAAGAAAAAACGAAGAAGAAAAGTTCTTGCTACATCATTTATTAGAACTTTAGGCTATTCTACAAACGCAGATATTATTGAAGAATTTTTTAGCACAAGACGTATTAGAATTAAGACCGATGCTGATTTTTCAAAAGTAGTTGGAAAGATTCTTGCCGAAGATATTTTAGATGAAGAGTCAGGAATTATTTATGGTAAAGCTGCTGAAAAATTAACAACAGCTATGTTGAAGAGAATACTTGATGCAAATATTGGTTTTGTTCGAATCGCAGAAGACGCTGATGAAACATCACCTATCATCAAAATGATCATGAAAGATCCAACGGATTCATATGAATCAGCGTTGAAGGATTTTTATAGAAAAATTAGACCAGGTGAGCCTGCAACATTATCAAATGCACGTTCACTGATCATGAGATTATTTTTTGATCCGAAAAGATATAATTTAGGAAGAGTGGGCCGTTATAAAATGAACATGAAGTTAAAACTTCCTGTTAATGATGAAACATTAAATGACGTAACATTAAGAAAAGAAGATATTGTAACAGCGCTTAAGTATTTAATTGATTTGAAAAATGGTCAAAATGATGCACACGTTGATGATATCGACCACCTTTCAAATAGACGAGTAAGATCTGTTGGTGAACTTGTTCAAAATCAGTGTAGAATTGGTTTTGTAAGAATGGAGAAAATCATTCGTGAGAGAATGAACTTATTTGATTTTGGATCAGACACATTAACTCCTGGAAAGATTATATCTGCAAAAGGCTTCCAATCAGTAATGAAGGATTTCTTTGGTAGATCTCAGCTATCTCAGTTCATGGATCAGGTTAACCCTATTGCTGAACTTACGCATAAGCGTCGTTTATCAGCATTAGGACCAGGCGGTTTGAATAGAGAAAGAGCAGGATTTGAAGTTCGTGACGTTCACACAAGTCATTATGGAAGAATTTGTCCAATTGAGACTCCTGAAGGACCAAACATTGGTTTGATCACTTCACTATCCTCTTATGCAAAAATCAATGAATTTGGATTTATTGAAACACCATATAGAATTGTAAGAGATAACGTTGTTACAGATGAAATTGAGTACATGACAGCTGATCAGGAAGAAGGATGTGTAATCTCTCAAGCATCAGCGTTGCTTGATGAATTCAACATGTTTAAAGAAGAGATTTGTTGGGCTCGTTATAAGGGCGACTCCTTACGTATTGAAACAACAAAAGTAACTCATATGGACGTATCACCAAAGCAGTTGGTTTCAATTGTGACAGCGATGATTCCATTCCTTGAGCATGATGATGCTAACCGTGCGTTGATGGGATCGAATATGCAACGCCAAGCAGTACCTTTACTTCGACCATCTGCACCTATTGTAGGGACAGGAATTGAGAAAAGAGCGGCAAAAGATTCTGGAGCAGTTGTGATTGCTTTAGAAGATGGTGTAGTTGACTATGTTGATGGGTTTAAGATTGTTGTAGCATCTAAAGTGAACGCTTTAAATAAAACAACTTATGACTTGAAAAAGTTTATGAGAAGTAACTCTGGTACATGTATTTCACAAACTCCTTTAGTTCTTACAGGTGATGAGATTAAAGCAGGGGATGTCCTTGCTGATGGTCCATCTACTGAGAAAGGAGAGATAGCTCTTGGTCAAAACGTTCTTGTAGCCTTTATGCCATGGTGTGGATATAACTATGAGGATGCGATCATTATCTCTAGAAAGTTAATTAAGGAAGATACGTTTACATCTATTTACGTTCAAGAGTTTGAATTAACAGCTCGTGATACAAAGCTTGGAAAAGAAGAGATTACTCGTGATATTCCAAACGTATCAGAAGAGGCGTTAAGAAATCTTGGTGAAGATGGAATTATTCGTATCGGTGCTGAAGTTAAGCCAGGAGATATTCTTGTTGGAAAAGTGACACCTAAGTCTGAAACAGAGCTCTCTCCAGAGGAAAGATTGCTTCGAGCAATTTTTGGAGAAAAAGCAGCAGATGTAAAAGATGCATCTTTAGTAGCACCTACTGGTACAGAGGGTGTTGTGATGGATGTGAAGGTTTTTTCTAAGAGAGATAGATTATCTAAATCTGATGATGAACTTGTAGAAGAGAAATCTAGAACACAAGACTTAAGAAAAGAATGTAGAGAAAGAGAGCTTGAGATTCAACTTGAACTACATGAAAAATTAGGTGCCTTGTTATTAGATAACGCAGTAGAAGGCTCTATTCTTCATAAAAAAACAGGTGACTTAGTTGTTCGTGAAGGTGATATGATCACTCAGGATCTGCTTGAGGCATTTGAAGTAGAAGATTTAGAAGATTACATTTTCCCTAAAACAGATCGTTTTGAGATGATGAAGACTTTTATTAGAGAATATAAGAAGAATGTTGAAAAGATTCGTATGGATTACAGCACTGAAGTTGAGTACATCAAAAAAGGTGATATTGATCTAGAAGCTGGTGTTATTCGTCAAGTTAAGGTATATATTGCCACGAAGAGAAAACTTCAGGTTGGTGATAAGATGGCCGGAAGACATGGTAACAAAGGGGTTGTATCTAACCTTGTAAAAGAGTGTGATATGCCTTACCTAGAATCAGGTGAAACAATTGAGATTATCTTAAATCCACTTGGGGTACCGTCAAGGATGAACCTTGGGCAGATGCTTGAGACCCACCTTGGGTATGTAGCAAGAAAAGCAGGTATCTATGTTAAGAGTCCAGTATTCCAAGGATTCCCTGAGAAGGAAATTTGGAAGATGATGGAAAAACAAGGTATGCGTAAGGATGGAAAAATGTACCTTTACGATGGTCGTACAGGTGAGCGTTTTGATAATCCTGTTGTAGTTGGGTATATTTATATGCTCAAACTTTCACACCTTGTTGCAGACAAGATCCATGCTCGTGCTATTGGTCCATATTCACTAGTTACTCAACAACCTCTTGGTGGTAAAGCTAAGATGGGTGGTCAAAGATTTGGTGAGATGGAGGTGTGGGCACTTGAAGCTTATGGAGCTGCAAACCTATTACAAGAGATGTTAACTGTAAAATCTGATGATGTTGCAGGAAGAACAAGAATATACGAATCTATTGTAAAAGGTGATAATGTTCTTAAAGCAGGTGTTCCTGAATCATTTAACGTTCTTGTTAAAGAGATGCAAGGACTTGGTTTAGATGTGCAAGCAAATACTGGAAGTACTAAAAAGTAGACAAAATTTTTACCTTTATTGGAGAGTTGAATGAATAATGAAGAAACGCAAGATAGTGATGAAACATATTTCAAGGATATTGGAATTAATATCGCATCTTCCGAAACAATCCGTGAAGTATGGTCTCGTGGAGAGATCAAAAAGCCGGAAACAATAAACTATCGAACATTCAAGCCGGAAAAGGGCGGTCTATTTTGTGAGAAGATCTTTGGCCCTATGAAGGATTGGGAGTGCGGATGTGGTAAATATAAGAAGATCAAACATAAAGGTATTGTTTGTGATCGTTGTGGTGTTGAGGTAACTTTATCTAAAGTTCGTCGTGAAAGAATGGCCCACATTGATTTAGCTGTACCTATTGTGCACATATGGTTTTTCAAAACCCAGCCGTCACGAATTGGTAATTTTCTTGGAATGACAGCAGGTGATCTTGAAAGAGTGATCTATTATGAAGAGTATGTAGTTGTAGATCCAGGTAGAACAACCCTTGAGAAAAAGCAACTTCTTAATGATGCAGAATATCTAGAAGCAAAAGAGAAATGGGGTAAAGATGGATTTACTGCCTTAATGGGTGGAGATGCTATAAAAGCCCTTCTTGATGTTGAAGATTTTGCAGGAACTGTGGTTGAATTAAAAGATAAGCTAAGAAAGACAAAATCTTTACAAGCAAGAATGAAAATTGCTAAAAGATTAAAGATTGTGGAAGGTTTTGCAAATTCTACAAACTCTCCAAATTGGATGGTAATGGATGCTCTTCCTGTTATTCCACCTGATCTTCGTCCTTTAGTTCCACTTGATGGTGGGCGTTTTGCAACATCTGATTTAAATGATTTGTATAGACGTGTAATTAATAGAAATAACAGATTAAAATCTATTCTTAGATTGAAAACCCCTGATGTTATTATTCGTAATGAAAAAAGGATGCTTCAAGAATCTGTAGATGCTTTATTTGACAATGGAAGACATGGTCATCCTGTAATGGGTGCTGGAAATCGTCCGCTTAAATCTTTATCAGAAATGTTAAAAGGTAAGCAAGGACGTTTTCGTCAAAACCTTTTAGGGAAAAGGGTAGACTACTCTGGTCGTTCAGTAATTGTTGTTGGTCCTGAACTTAAGTTCAACCAGTGCGGATTGCCGAAAAAGATGGCTCTTGATTTATTTGAGCCGTTTATTGTGAAGCGATTAAAAGATTACGGTTATGTATATACGATTAGATCAGCGAAAAAAATGATTGCTCGTGAAGATGATAGAGTATGGGATGTTTTAGAAGAAATTATTCAAGGACACCCAGTATTATTAAACCGTGCTCCTACATTGCATAGATTAGGTCTTCAGGCATTTGAGCCGGTACTTATTGAAGGAAAAGCAATTCGTGTACACCCTCTTGTTTGTTCTGCGTTTAACGCCGACTTTGATGGTGACCAAATGGCTGTACATATTCCTCTTTCTATTGAGGCGCAAATTGAAGCAAGAACATTAATGATGGCTCCAGATAATATTTTCTTACCATCATCTGGTAAACCTGTAGCTATTCCATCTAAGGATATGATTCTTGGATTGTATTATATCATGCACGATCCTGTGTATGATAATACAGAACATGGTGGAAAAAACCCTGTTTTTGGAAATACTGATGAAGTACTTTTAGCGCTAAACAGTGCAGGAAGTTATAATTGGGCCGCGTTAAAAGATGGGGAGCGTAAAGATGATCTTGGTAGAGGTATTCGTATTCATCAAAAAATTCGAGTAAGAATTGGAAATGATATTATTGATACAACACCTGGACGTGTCTTGTTTAATAAAGTAGTTCCAGAAGAACTTGGATTTCAAAACTACAGCTTACCTAGTGGAAAACTTGGTGGCTTGATCTTAAATATTTACAAAACTGTTGGTTTGGAAAAAACTGTTAAGTTTTTAGATGATATTAAAGAGCTAGGTTTTATGCATGCGACAAAATCAAGTCTTTCTATGGGAATTATGGATATTAAGATCCCTGAGTGTAAGCCACAGGTGATTGCCGAAGCAAATAGAAAGGTAAATGAGATTATTAAGCAGTATGAAGATGGTATTATCACAGAAAAAGAGAAGAAATCTAAGACCGAATCTATTTGGAATAGGGTTTCAGCTGAACTTTCTGATATATTATTTCAAACCATTAAGAATCCATTGGTTAAATCAGACTTAAACCCAATCTTCATGATGATTGACTCAGGTGCTCGTGGTAATAAAGCTCAGCTAAGACAGCTTGGTGCGCTACGTGGACTTATGTCAAAACCAAATGGTGAGACGATTGAAAACCCAATTACATCAAACTTTAGAGAAGGTTTGTCTGTTCTTGAGTACTTCATCTCCTCACACGGTGCTCGTAAAGGTCTATCTGATACAGCGCTTAAAACTGCTGACTCTGGTTACTTAACTAGACGTTTAGTGGATGTAGCCCAAGATGTTCTTGTTAACGAGATGGATTGCGGTACAATTGGTGGTATTGAGATTTCATCAATTAAACAAGGTGGAGAAGAGCTTCTTCCTATTAAGGATCGTATCTTTGGTAGAGCTGTTTGTGATGATGTATTTATGCCTGGAGATAAAACAAAACTTCTAGCTAAAGCTGGCGATGTGTTAACCATACATCAAGCCGAAGCGATAGAAGATGCTGGTATTGAAAGCTTGAAGATTCGTTCTACGTTAACTTGTGAAAGTGATCGAGGTGTTTGTGCTAAGTGTTATGGAATAAATCTTGCAAACGGAAGATCTGTAGCTCTTGGAGAAGCTGTTGGAATTATTGCCGCACAATCAATTGGTGAGCCTGGAACTCAGTTAACCATGAGAACCTTCCACTTGGGTGGTATTGCCGGTAGTGGAGACAATCCTGAGATTGAATCTGCTGAAGACGGTATCTTAATTTACCAAAATATAAGAACTGTGAAGAATAAAAACGGCATAAATCTTGTGTTAAATAAAAATGGTAAGATCCATGTGGTAAGAGATGAAGGTAGAAAGATTGAAGAGTATAAGAACTTGGTAATCAAAAAATCTATCGAGCCATTAATGACAATCAACCTTGAGCAAGGAACACAGATTTTCAAAGCAGATGGTGAACATGTGACAAAAGGCGAGGTGCTTGCACTTATTGAACATCATAACTATCCTGTTATTTGTGAAAAAGGTGGTTATGTAAGATTTGATGATCTTGTGGAAGGTATTTCTACTCAAAAGTCTATCAACAAGCAAACAGGACAGTCAGAAATTGTTGTAAAGCAGCATAGAGGCGAGCTTCATCCACAAATTATGATCTATTCTGATGAAGCATGTATGGACCTAATTGGTACTTATGCAATTCCATCTGGAGCCTATTTATCTTGCGTAGAGCATGGTAAGGTAGAGGCTGGAGATCAGCTTGCTCGTCTTCCAAAAGGTGCTGCAAGAACAAAAGATATTACCGGTGGTCTTCCAAGGGTAGCAGAGCTTGTTGAAGCTCGTAAACCTAAAGATGCCGCAGAGATTGCTAAGATCGATGGTACTATTGAGATGAAGGGTGTACAAAAAGGTAAACGTATTGTTATCGTTCGTGATGAAACAACAGGTATGGAAGAAGAACATTTAATTCCTCTAACAAAACACCTGATTGTACAACAAGGCGATATCGTAGAAAAAGGTCAGCAAATTACCGATGGTACGTTGCAACCTCATGAGATCTTAGAGATCTGTGGTATACGTGAACTTCAGAAATACTTCGTCAATCAGGTACAAGAAGTGTATAGACTCCAAGGGGTAGATGTGAATGATAAGCATATTGAAATTATCGTTCGTCAAATGCTTCAAAAAGTTCGTATTACTGATCCAGGTGATACAATCTTCTTGTACGGTGAAGATATCAACAAGAAAGCCTTCCACAAGCAGAATAAGAAAGTGCTTGCCGATGGCGGAAGACCTGCTCAAGCAGCTCCTGTTCTTCTTGGTATTACGAAAGCATCTCTTGGTACAGAGTCATACTTCTCAGCAGCAGCATTCCAGGAAACAACTCGTATCCTAACAGATGCCGCTTGTGAAGGGAAAATTGACTACCTGCTAGACTTCAAATCTAATACGATCACAGGGCAGAAAATGCCTTCTGGTACTGGGCACCTTGCCTACGTAAAACGTTTAGAAATGGACAAAAAAGGTCAAGGAGAGGATGTATTCATTGAATTTGACTTCGAATCAGATGAGATGTTAATACCTGCTAACGTTTAAGTAGTTAATAATTAACTTGTTAAAGCCACTCTTTTAAGTAAGAGTGGCTTTTTTTTTGCATCCGCCTCTCTACATCAGTTATGGTCATTAAATCTAAGTCAAATGAGTATAACATCACCTAAATATCAACATAACACATAGAGAGTAAATGAGATAAAAACACTCACTTTTGTGCCTTTTTTAAAATATTTTGTTTATAAAATATATTTATGATATAATTAACTTATAATTAAATAAAAATGAGTCAATTTAATCAAAATTAGGGGGTGGTTATGGAGTCTCTTTTTGGAAGGAATCTAATGGGTGTAAAGGGTCCTGATTTAGCCTCTATTGTGGTAGAAATCGGTTTCCCTAGATATGGCAGTTCTGAATGTAAGGCACTTAAGCTACTGGGAGAAGCTCTTGGGGTTAAAAAGAAAGCTAAGGTAGGTGAAGCTACATCTGAAAAGAACTCTGTTGTTACTATTGAATGGTTATCAGGAAAGGTTCTAGCCCCGGCTGTTGTCTATGATAGATGGACCACAATTGGTGGCTTATTAAAGATAATTGCCCCATTAGTTTTAGGTGATAGAGGTGAGTCATACGCAGAGCCTTATTTATGCAGGTCAAATGGGGGTGGGGAGTGTTCAATCTATTCTAAGGTAGAGTCTTTTATTGAAATGGATGATGAAAATAACCCTAAACCTTTAAAGTTAAACTTACTTACAAGACCGTTTAAAGAGGGTAGGCTTGACTATGACCCACTCTTAGATGTTTTAAATGGTGATTTAACAGCAAATCAGCTTGCAAGAGTTGTTGAGATCAATCAGAAGAGAAAAGTAGAAAGATCTCCGAACAAAGTAGATTACAGAGTTATTATAAAAAAATACGCAGAAATGAATAACTTTAAAGAGGCAATAAAGTGCACTTTAATGGAAAATTCAGGCATATGTAGAACAAATGCTTTAGCCACAATACTATCACAAATTACCAAGAGTACTTCTGCACAGCTTACAAGCTTATGGGAAATAGTGGATAAAGAAGATAAACCGCTTGATACTAGTAAGCAAATTTTACTTATTTTAAGAAAGTACCTTGAACTAAAAGCAGATATTGGTAATGTTACTGAAATTAGAAATCGAATCAATGCTCTCTTTTTCTTCCGAGAAGATGCACTAAAACTATTAAATGAATGCTTACAATAAGTCATTAGTTCATAACATCAAAGCTTTTACAAAGATTTAAAACTACAATAGCTCAAATAACTATGCAAAAGACTTAATAGCAAAGTTTTCCATCAAAAATGTTTCTAGCGTCCGTGTATCTTTAGCAAAATTGCGGATCCCTTCTGCAAGTTTTTCCGTAGTCATTGGGTCCTCATTTAAAGCCCATCTAAAGGCTTTTTCATCTACATGGATTTTTTGACTACCTATTGAGGAGGACCTTTCTTTCGAAAGCATTTTTGGAACATCTCCCTTTTCAATGGCAAGCTTTTCAAGAAGATCTGGGGAAATAGTAAGCAGATCACAGCCTGCTAAGGCTAGAATTTCTTCTGTATTTCTAAACGATGCACCCATAATTTCAGTGTTATACCCATGCTTTTTGTAGTAATGATAGATCTCTGTGACACTTAGAACCCCTTTATCCTCATTAGCTGGAATCTGATCTCTTCCCTCGGCTTTTTTCTGAAAGTCCATAATTCGGCCTACAAAAGGGGAGATTAATGTTGCATGAGCTTCAGCTGCAGCAATGGCTTGCTCTTTATTAAAGAGAAGTGTCATATTGCAATGGATCCCTTCTTTTTCCAGTCTTCTGCAAGTTTCTATCCCTTCCCAAGTAGAGGCTAGTTTAATAAGGATACGTTCTTTATCAATTCCTGCCTCTTTATACATTGCAATGTATTCATGAGCAAGCTTTAAACTTGCATCCACATCAAAGGAAAGGCGTGCATCAACCTCAGTAGAGACTCTGCCAGGTACAACTTTTAAAATCTCTAAGCCAAAGTTTACAAATATCTTATGTAAAACAGTATTTAGCAAAGCCCCTTGCGGAGAGCGTTTCTTTGCCCAATTGATTGCATCTTCTATAAGATGTTTATATCGTGCATCTTTAGCAGCTTTTAAGATGAGAGATGGATTTGTAGTAGCATCACGAGGTTGGTATTTCTCTATTGCTTCAAAATCACCAGTATCTGCTACAACTATCGTATGTTTCTTTAAACCTTTTAGCTTATTTTCCATATTTCTCCTTCTCTTTTAAACCCTAGTTCCAGTAATTCCTTTTACCACCGCAATTCCTACTGTAAACATTGCAACATTAAATACAAACAAATACAAACTAGAATATTTAGGCATGGGGTCAGGTTGTGCTTTTCGCTTACTTAAATCTATTAAAGATGGAAATTCAGGTGGAGCAATCTTCTCTTCAAGGATTTCTTCCCCAACCTCTTCATTATTAGGCTCTCTTTGCGGGATATTTACTCCATCTTCTGCAAAGAGAGTAGAAAAACCAAAGCTTAGTATCAGTAAAATATGGTTAATTTTCTTGAAAATTTTCATATCCCAAACTATATCGGAAAGCAATGATCTTTGACAAGAAAAAATCATTTCTCTATAGATGGAAATAGATAGGTAATTATGCTGAAAAGATCAGGCTACATTTTGTTTATTGCTCTACATTTTACTTTTGTATCCAAAGGTTATGCACATACAGAGTTTGAAAGTAGCCCAGGTTATGAAGAGTGTTATACTTTTAGAACCACTGACAGCTCCCAAAAAAGGCAGGCTGTTGGTATGGTTGCCACTGGAATCGTTTTATTTTTCGCAATAGGTCTTTTCTCAGGGCTTATGCCTAACTGTGTAAGTGGAGATGAAACCCCAATTAGTGACATTTCAACAGTTAATACTATTATAAGCAACTAGAAAAAACTTGATATAAACTATTTTCAATGATAACATCTTTTGTGTAATTATTATAATACACAAGAAATCTTATTATGGAGAGTTATGGATTCTTTAGGAATGTCCCCAATTGTCACAGGAAATAGTCAAGGAGCTAGCGCTCAATCAGGAAGAAATCTTGAAGTGGTGGATCAAAAAGTACGAGAAGTTGCCAGAAAGCATACCTTAACTGTTGAGGTGGATTCATCAAAGGCGGGTGCGCCTGCAGCTAATAATCCAAGATCGGAAGAAGCGATAAATCAATTATTTAAAACAAAATATAAAGAGCATGAAGCAAATCTTATGGCCTCTTGTCATAATTTTCATAAACATCCAAAACCAACGGTCAATCTTTCAGGTTTTGCTAAAGATATGGCCGAGCATTATATTGTTAACAGTAATTTTATTCCTGAATCACTGCATGGATATATGGTAAGGGTGTTTTTAAGACATCTTGATGTTCTCTCTGGTGATGTCAATAATCTTAGAAGAATTTACCAAGAAGCTAAACTGCAGGATTTAAAATCCATTAAAGCAGAAGCGTTTTTAGATGAGGATATTTTGAAGGTAGTAGATTCGATGACATTATACATGTTAAAAAAGAGTTATACATACGGAGAATTAATAGCTCGTAGAATGCTAAATAGCTTTATCGATCAAGGTGTCGACCTCGGTAGCATTGGTAGGGTAGAAATGTATAAATTAATTAAAACGTCTAAAATTATTGCACACCTAGACCTTGATGGGGTAAAGCAGTTAGTAGAATTGATTAAATTTATACTAATCATAAATGGTTATTTAATTACCAGCCCGCAGAACACCGAAGAGTTTGAAAAAGTAAAAAATAGTTTTTTAACAAATCCTGCTTCTTTCGGAAGTGAGGTAGCTGAGGTTTTACTTAGTAAACTGATGCCACTAAAAGCAAAAACATTAATCGAGGGATATATACATAGTGCATTTGTATCAACCATGAACCAATTCAAGCTTATTGATTTATTTAACACGGATCATTGGAAGATTTCATCTAAAGCATTTTTCGATGTTTTTAAAGGCAAAAATTTGTGTAAAGGCCTCAAAACTTCTTGCGCAAGTGCAGAGGTTTTCGATGAGGCAATGGGTAAATGTAATAAAGCTAGCAAGGGAAGGGCTGAAAAAACTAAATTTAGCATAGAAATTTTAAATTTACTTAAAAGTGAACCTCAATGCCTTGGGAGAAATCTTGCAATTGATTTTGAAGTTAGATTTGTATTGTCTTTTGAAGGTCCACTATATGAAAAAACTGAAACTGAGCTAATAGCTCATTTTACTGAAATAATGAAAACCTATGGAATTGTTAAGCAAAATAAATCTTACAACCTTTCTCAACAAGCATTTTTAAACTTCTTTAAAGAGGGTAATCGAAGTGGTCATGGGATTAAGTTTATTTCTAGGCAAGAAGAGGATCAGGCTTTTTTTGATCAATTTGGTTTTGCTTCTACAGATAACAAAGCCACTCAGGGTAAAGATGAGACTAACCCTGGGGTAAAAGAAGTAAAGACTAAACAGCAGAGAAATAAAGAGAAAAAAGCAAAAAGGGCTGCAAAAGAAGAGCTGAAGGCAAAAGAATTAGCAGAGGCTAAAGCTAAGAAAGAATTAGAAGCTAAAGCAAAAAAAGAGGAAGAAAGGCTATCTGCTATTGCAAAAGCTGAGGCGGATAGAAAAGCTAAAGAGGAAGAGCAAGCTAAATTAAAAGCGGCTAGGATAGAAAGAAAGGGAGCTAAAAAAGCAAAAAAACGTGAGCAAGAGATAGCTTTTAAGGAGGCGGCAAAAGCGGCAGAAAGCACTTCTTCGACTAAAAAGGCAGATGATAATTCAGATAGCAAACCCTATCCTCAAATACCCCTGGCTAATCTTAACACTCTAATTAAACAATGGGGTGGGGGGTCGAAAAAAGTAGGAGGGCCAGAACAATTAGAAGATGATCTAGTAGAAAAAATTACACCATCTGAAGACAAGAATGCAAAAAGTGAATTTGTTAGAGTAATGATGGAAAGTCGTGTTGCTGCAAAAAAGGCACCTGCTGAAATGCTAAAAAAATTAGATGAAGAGTATAATCAGACAATTGAAAAATTTAAGTTATTTGAAATGGATGCTGAAAAAAAGGCTCAACAAATGATTATTGAAATGACTTTGCAGTTTGAAAAGGATAATAAAGCCACAACTTTAGATGTCAATACTTCTCAAAATCAGTTAGCAAGTGGTTTAACAAAAGCAGCACAAAATGTTTTAAGAGCTGGGGAATTTGATCTTAAACTCAAAAAAATTGCAGAAGAGAAAGAGCTGAATGTAAAAAAATTTAAAACAGATATATGCTTTACAATTTTTCAATCTATTAACAAATTGCCAGTTAATGTTTTTAAACTTCTTCCAAAAGAACATCAACTTTATAGTTTAATCAATTTATCTCTTCGCCAATGAGTTCTTAATTGCTATATTCTTTTAAATATGATACCCTCTATTTCCAGGCGTTGCTTTGAAATAGTAAAACTTTAAGGGTGGGGATTATGGCATCAGATACATCAAAAAATAAAGTTAAAGAAATCAGTGATCTTCTTTATAAAGAGACCATTTTGCCGGCAAAGGAAGAGTCTGAAAGGATTCTTGAAGGTGCCAGGGAGACTGCAGTGGCAATTATCCACAAAGCTCAGCAAGAGGCAAAAGAGGTGAGGGAAAAAAACGCTAAGCAGATGAGTGATGAGAGGAAAGTTCATGATGCATCGATTGATTTGGCTGTAAAACAGGCGCTTGCTACTTTAAAAAGCGACATAATGAATTTATTTCGCAAAGATTTGCTTACGAATTTAAAAGCCACCTTAAATCAGCAGCAGGTTTTAACTGGGGTGGTAAAAGCTGTCATAAATGGTATTGAATCTCAGGGCATAAAATGTGATATGAAGCTATCTGTGTCAAAAGAGGTGAATTTTGAAGAACTAAGTGATGCCGTGATTTCCTCTGTAGAAAGAAAATTAGAAAAAGGGGACATCCCAGTATCATCAGGTATTGAGCTGGTATTAAAAGATAAAAAGGTAAGTTTAAAGATCACAGAAAATACTTGTGCAGATTTACTTGCAGATAAGTTACCAGAAATTTTAAAAAGTAAGGTGTTTTCGTAATCAATGGGTGTATTATTTGCTGCAGCTTCTTTACCGCCGCTTTCTTTTAGTCAACCATTGCCTATTACCTTAAGAAGTTTTTATGAATTATTAGAGCTAAATCTATCTTCTAAACAAAGAGATGCTCTTGATTCTTTAAGAAGAATTATAGATGTAAAAAATATTTTATCTTTTCAAACAGGTGTTGTATTTGATAAAAGGGGAAATTTTCTTGAAAGTGGGCTTCGTCTTGCTCTTACCAATTCAGAATATCTACCTGATTATATCCTGAACTTTTTAGAAAAATATCCCGAAGAAGTTGATTTAATAAAGAATTTCCAAAAACTTTACGCAACATTTTTTTCTGAAGAAATCGCTAAAGGGGGAATGACTGCAGAGTTTTTAACCTTTGAAAGAAACCTGAATTTAGTTTTATTTGGTTACAATGGGAAAAAACGTGGAGTGGATGTACTTTCCTATCTTGTTCATGAAGACCCTTCCAATCCTTTAGTAACCTATATAGCTATGCAGTCGAAAAATACATCGGGATTTATTTTCCCATACAAATATAAAGCCCTTGAAAAGAGTATACTAGATGCAGGAGCTGATCCGATGAAGCAGTATTTATCGATCACAAAATACCGATTTAGTTATTATCAACATATACTTAATTGTAATAACGTCTCCTTTAAGGGGATTTGTGCTTATATGATGTGTTTATGGATCCTTGATGAAAGGACATCATTTTGTGAGGAAAAAGGTAGGGAAGTGTTAAAAGAATTAGTGGAGAGCGAATATGAGTAATACAACAGGTGAAGTAATTTTTGTCCTTGGAAATTTAATAAAAGTTAGATTTGATAAAACCATTTCCCAAGGTGAAATTGGTTATGTAAAGGTTGGGGAGTCTCAGCTTAAAGCTGAAGTAATCGAAATTAATGGAAAGGTGGCTAAACTTCAGGTATTTGAAGACACAAGAGGGATTAAATACCTTCAAAAGGTAACTTTTACTAAAGAGTTATTAGAAATCGAGCTTGGGCCAGGTTTACTTGGAGAGATTTTTGATGGACTACAAAATCCTTTAGAAAAAATAGCAGATGTTTCTGGACTTTACTTAGAGCGTGGGGTCTATATTGAAGCACTCGATCGGGTGAAAAAATGGGAATTTACCCCTAAAGCTAGACTTCATGAAAAATTATCTCGTGGATCTATCATTGGAACCACCCCTGAATCTCATTTTACACACCAAATATTTCTCCCTTTTTCTTTTTATGGAGTCTATGAGCTTGTTTGGATTGCCCCTCAAGGTAATTATACGGTAGATACTGAGATTGCAAAGGTGAAAGATGAGCATGGTAAGTTAATATCAATTACTATGATGCAAAAGTGGCCTGTTAAATTTCCTCTTGTAGAAGGAAGAAAAATTCCACCAAGAGATCTTGTTTGTACAGGAATACGTGTGATTGACACGATGGCCCCTATGATGAAGGGTGGAACTGCTTGTTCTCCTGGTCCATTTGGTGCTGGAAAAACTTTACTTCAGCAGTGTGTTTCTAAGTATTCAAACGTAGACATTGTAGTACTTGCAGCCTGTGGGGAAAGAGCTGGTGAAGTGGTGGAAACTTTAAAGACATTCCCAAAACTAAGTGATGTGCATACTGGTCGTCCATTAATGGATCGAACCTGTTTAATTTGTAATACCTCTTCTATGCCAGTTGCAGCTCGTGAGGCATCTGTGTATGTAGGTATGACTATTGCAGAATATTATAGACAAATGGGTCTTGATGTCTTACTTCTTGCTGATTCAACATCACGTTGGGCTCAGGCGATGCGTGAAATGTCTGGAAGGTTAGAGGAAATCCCTGGAGAAGAGGCTTTCCCTGCATATTTAGCTTCAAGAATTGCCTCATTTTATGAAAGAGCTGGTGTGTTACAAACAAAAGAGAGCGGTAATGGGTCAGTGACTGTGCTTGGAGCAGTGTCACCTGCTGGTGGAAATATTAACAGTGATCCTGTTTCACAAGAAACATTGAAGGTTGTAGGTGTGTTTTTATGTTTATCAAGAGAATTATCTGATGCAAGAAAGTACCCAGCGGTGGATACAATGCAATCTTGGTCTAAATATACAGCAAAAGTTTCTGATACAATGAAAAAATCCTTCCCTTTATGGGGAGAGTGGGTTGAAAGAGCTCGTGTAATCACCATTTCTGGGGATCAAATTGGCAGACGTATGGAAGTTGTGGGTAAAGAGGGAACAAGTATGGATGATTTCATTACTTACCTGAAAGCAGAGCTTTTCTCTTTTGCCTACTTACAGCAAAACGCTTTTGATAAAGAAGATGTATATTGTAGTTTAGATCAGCAGCAAGAGCAATTTAGATTGGTAAATGAAATTTTTGATCAAGAGTTTACATTTAATTCAGCCGATGATGCAAAGGAATTTTTTCTTGGACTCCAAAATAATTTAAGAAATTTAAACTTTATCCCTTTCAACACTGAGAGATACCATCACTTAATTAGGGAAATAAGAGATAAGTTAGAGAAAATACTAGTGAAGGCAGAGGTTTAAACTATGGATACAGTATACGAAGAAATTTTAGAGATTGGTAATAGTATTTTTATCGTCGAAGCTGAAAATGTGGAGATTGGTGAAATGGTGAGTGTGGACAAATTTGATGGTACCAAGCTTTACGGCCAGGTCATTAGCTTTGATGGTACAAAGGTAACGATTCAGGCAATGGGAAATACACGTGGACTTTCCACAGGGGATAAAACCACTTTTTTAAAAAGAAAGATGCGTGTAGTTGTTGGAGATGCTTTACTAGGCAGAGTTTTATCAGCCACAGGTACCCCTTTAGATCATGGCCCTTTGCTAGATGGAATGGAAGTTGAAATTGGTACCCCTACTGCAAATCCGGTAAGAAGAATTGTTCCACATAGAATGATTCAAACCTATATTCCGATGATTGATTTATTCAATTCATTGGTTGAATCGCAAAAGCTACCTATTTTTACTGTTCCAGGGGAACCTTACAATGAGCTGCTCATGCGAATTGCAAATCACACCGATGCTGATGTTGTAATTATTGGAATAATGGGTGCCCGTCTTGATGATATGCATGCCTTTATTGAAAATACAAAAAATACAGGGGCAATTGGTAAAACTGTAATGTTTGTGCATAAGGCAACAGATTATCCAGCAGAGTGTTTACTTGTTCCTGATATGGCTTTGACAGCAGCTGAACAATTTGCTCAAAAAGGAAAGCGTGTTCTTGTTTTATTAACAGATATGACTGCCTATGCAGATGCATTAAAAGAAATTGCTATTTCTTTAAATCAGATTCCTTCTAACCGAGGTTATCCAGGTTCTTTATATTCAGATTTAGCCTTTAGATATGAAAAAGCGATCGATATACAAGGTGCTGGATCCATTACATTATTACCTGTTGTAACTATGCCAGGGGATGATGTAACACACCCAATTCCAGATAATACAGGTTACATCACAGAAGGGCAGTTTTATCTTCGTAATGGTAGAATTGAGCCTTTTGGTTCTTTATCAAGATTAAAGCAATTTGTAGTTGATGAAGTGACAAGAGAAGATCATGGAGCTATTATGAATACGATGATTCGACTATATTCAGAAGCTCTTAAATCTCGCGAGCTTTACTCTATGGGATTTAAGCTTTCCAAATGGGATCAAAAGCTAATTAAATATGGAGAGCTGTTTGAAAGTGAGATGATGGATCTAAGTAGAAGTATATCTTTAGAAGATGCCCTTGATCTTGGTTGGAGGATACTTGCTGAATGCTTTGACAAAGGAGAGGTGGGTATTAAAGAGGCGCTTGTGAAGAAGTTTTGGATTAATGAGGGGATGAAGGGGTAATTTTTGGCGACTGTAAAGTGTACAAAAAATGAGATGAGCCGATTGCAGAAAAAACTTGTGCAACTGAGGAAGTATTTACCGACACTTCATCTGAAGAAGATGCTTTTGCAAGCTGAGGTAAATAAGGCAAAAGAAGAGATTGCTCATTACTCAAAATTGTATAAAGAGGAAATTTTAACTTTTGAAACTTCTATGAAGCTTTTATCGGACCCTTCTGTTGCTTATATTAAAAGCCGCATAAGTATTGAGAAAAAAGAAATTCATTTGGAAAATATTGCAGGTATTGAAATTCCCACTTTAAGCTCTCTTTCATTTAAAGAGGTAAAGGATCTTTCTATTGATACCCCTTTTTGGCATGAGGATATGGTAGAACATTTGCGATCTTCAAAAAAAGCCTATTTTAAATGGAAACTTTCTGAAAAAAAGAAAGAGATATTAGATGAGGAATTAAGAAGCGTCTCCATTAGAGTAAATTTATTCGAAAAGCGATTAATCCCTCTTGCAGAAAAGGATATTGCCTCGATTCGTGTCTTTCTTGGAGATCAAGCCCTTGCCGCAGTTTCGCTTGCAAAACTTGCTAAAGGAAAAGTAGAAAAAAGAAAATTAGAATCCCGGGAGGAAAATGCAGGTTAAATTGCATAAGTACCTATTTGCGGGTACAAGAAATATTCACGATCTGTTTTTTGAAAGAGCCCAAAAGCTCGGATTTTTAGAATTTATATCAGTAATGGGTGGTAAGCCACATTTATTTCCTGAAGATGTTCAAAAAGCTAAATCTGCACTAAAAATCCTTTCTAAACATGCAAAGGGAAAGCAAGAAGAGGAGGCCCCAGGCCATATTTCAGAGATTATAGATCAGGTACTTGCTACAAGAGATAAACTTGATCTTGCTATAGAGAAAAGTCGTCTTCTTCAACTTGAAATGATGAGGGTAAAGCCTTTTGGAAGCTTTTCATTGGATCAAATTCATGCAATCGAAGATGAGGGAAATAGATATATTCAATTTTTCATGATGCGACATGATAGATTACCTGCTGAGTTGATCCCTGAGGAGTTAATTCATATAGACCGAGTGGATAATATTGACTATTTTATCTGCATAGGTACAGAAAAGTTTTTTCATGAGGGGATTACTGAAGTTCATATGGAAAGATCTTATGATGATCTTTTGGTGGAATGGGAAACCTTATATTCAGAAATTAAAGAGATGGAACATATCGAAATTTCTTTATGCTCATATGGTAAGATGATGGAAGAGTATATCTTTACTCGTATGAATGCCATTAATCTAAATTTTGCTAAAGAAGATGTAGATTACTTTGTGGAAGATAAGCTTTTTATGATTCAGGCTTGGATTCCTGAGTATAGAATTAAAGAGCTTGATGAATTGACAAAGGGTCTTGCGATCATTAGTCAAAAGGTGGCTATTGAAAAAGATGATCAGCCACCAACTTATTTAAAGAATTCTGGATTTTCTGCTATGGGCGAGGATTTGGTTTATGTCTATGATACCCCTGCAACAAGTGATAAAGACCCATCGGGTTGGGTTATTTGGTTCTTTGCCTTATTTTTTGGGATGATTATTGCCGATGCTGGCTATGGGTGCATTTTTTTTGCCGCAGCACTATTTGGATGGTTTAAGTTTGGGAAAAGTTTTACCGGTATAAAAAGACGGATGTTAAAAATTTTCACCTTGATCTCTATATCGACAATTATTTGGGGCGTACTTATTGCCTCATACTTTAGTATTCAGATGAAACCTGGAAGCTTTTTAAATAAAATTTCTCTCCCTTACCAACTTGCCTTAAAAAAAGTGGAATTTCATCACCAAAATAGCACAGAGCTTTATAAAGAGTGGGTGCAAGATTATCCAGCGATTGAAAATGTAGACTTACCAGCTGACATTTTAGATAAAGGGATTAAGGTGAAAGGGGATAAAAACGTCTATGAACTAATGGGTAGTTTGTATGATAGTATATTCTTGGAGATATCCATTATTATCGGTATCATCCATTTATCTGTATCGTTTATTAGAAATTTATACAGAAGCTGGTTTGGGTTTGGATGGATTATGACATTAATAGGTGGATACCTATTTTTTCCAAAAGTACTTTCTGGACATTCGATGGCAGTTTTCACAGGATTGATAGAGGAGCAATATTCCCATCTTTTAGGGGAGTACCTCCTCTATGGGGGCCTTGTCTTAGCAGTAATTCTACAAATGATTCAGCAAAGAAGTTTTTTTTCAATTATTGGTACTTTTTTTAAAGTAATTGAAGTCTTTGCCGATGTTTTATCCTATTTACGTTTATACGCACTAGGGCTTGCAAGCGTTGTACTTGCAGGAACATTTAATGATCTTGGACCTGAAATTGGGGGAGTAGTATTTGGACCTATTATCATCTTAGTGGGTCATATCGTAAACATCACCCTTGGGACGATGGCAGGAGTAATCCATGGTCTACGTCTAAACTTTTTAGAGTGGTACCATCATTGCTATGAGGGTGGAGGAAATAAATTTAGCCCATTGAGGCTTTTAAAGAGAGAATAACAAGAAGGAGAATAAAATGGATTTTGGAATGATAGGACCTGCACTTGCACTTGGACTTGCTGCAATTGGATCTGCAATTGGGTGTGGCTTGGCTGGGATTGCATCTCATGGGGTTATGAGTAGAATTGATGAAGGACATGGTAAGCTTGTAGGGCTATCAGCAATGCCTGCCTCTCAGATGATTTATGGTTTTGTGTTAATGCTACTTCTTAGCCAAAGTGTAAAAGCTGGCGGAGTATCTGCTCTAAGTGCTGTAGGAATTGGACTTTCATCAGGTTCAGCAATTATGGTGGCAGCAATTTTTCAAGGCATGGCCTGCGTATCAGCTATTCAAGCAACGGCAAAAAAACCTGCACTCTTTGGTAAAACATTTGTCGCTATTGGTATTATCGAGTCGTTTGCGCTTTTTGCATTTGTCTTTGCGTTACTACTAATTTAATTAGAAAAATCTAATTAGGGGGAAATTTTGTCTATTATATGTAATCTTTGGTTAGAAGAGCATAGTAAATTATATGATGAAATATCCCCATTATTTCTAAAGATGAAAAAAAATCTAAGAGGCAATTAGAAATAATCGATAATATTTATAAAATAATTAGATTAAATAGAAAGCAGAATCCCTCTCCATTTATAAATACATCAAGACTTGTAAACTCTGTTACTTTTATACAAACTTCTCTATTAAGTTGTCCTTTTGACTACTTAATTGGGTGTATTAAGGATGTAAGCGATGCAGCAAGGGTTATAAAGGATATAAGCCAAGTAAAAACAATGTCAAATAGCATTTCTCTTAAGAATGAGCGTCCACGGAATCAAAAAAATGTAATCATGAATTATATTGATCATATAAAATATACGGTTAAGCAAGCAACCACCCATTTACAAGGCACAAAAGAAATGTTAGATGAATCTTGCAAAAGTTTTGATTATCTTCGGTGTAATTGTACCACAGAGTTGTTTATTTATAATTTAGGTATTGACCTAGAAGGGATTTTGCTTAAAACAAAACAAATAGATTTTATCCTTTCAATTTTTACAGAAAAATTTAAAAAAATAACATCTAAGTCTATAATAGACAATACCCCCAGAAGTTTAAAGAAAAAGACGAATAAGCTACCGAACTATTTTAGTGGTTGTGATGCTTTAAATGGCTAATGCTTCAATTTTCTTTTTTTCAGATTCATGAAAAAAGGCTCGAATTTCAGAAGGTATAGTTTCATCTTCTTGAATTAAGGATATGGCTGCATCAATAATCTTGAATAAGAAATGGTGTTTAATCATTTGCTTAAGTTGTTCTATTTCCCGATCAGGTGTTGATTTGCGCCATAAAATTTCATACATTTTGCTATATATACCTAGCTGAAAATTATTTTTAGCTAATAATGTCGTTATACCTGAGTTTTTAATTGAAAATATATAAAAAATAATTGACATCAAAGAGTTGGGTGTTATATTGAGCACAATAAACTTAAAATAAAGATTTGATATTTTTTAAATAAAGGAGTGGGTATGCATTTAATTAGATCTTCTGCGACTATGTATGAAGAAGTTTTACAAAAAATGGAAGGTAAAGCTCTCATATTTATGGCTGAAAGACAGAAAATTAGTGGAACTTTGCTGGGTATGAGTGAGCTAGGTCATTATACAAGTAAGAGCTTAGAGGATCTTGTTAGCTTAAGGGTATTTTTCGTACACGATATGGATTTTCATAAAATATTGAGAAAGTGTTATGTGATCACTGATGCTCTAATTAGTTTAGAAGGACTAGAGTTTAGTCAAAAAAACTTATCACACTACATTGATAAGATGGGGAAAGTCTCTTATCCAGAAAGTGAGCTTGTTCTGAAAATGGTTAAAATAGCCGATAGAGGATTTAGGGAGGTGATTGAAGAGATTTGTACTGACTGGAAGGTGGGGGATCTTTCCTATGAAGAACTTTGGTTTAAACTTTCTGATATAATTAAGATTAAATTGCAAAGTAGTATTCAATGGCTTGCTAAAACGAAAAAGACAATACAAATTGCGGTAAGGATTTTTGATGGTTTAATAGGCCGAGAGGAGAAAAAGAGTCGCCATCTTTCGATAAGAAAAAATTTTACAACATTTCAATCGATAGTAGATGGGGTTAACGATTCATTTGTATTACTTAATAGAATGCGTTTATGGGAAAAAAGATTCCCATTTTATGAACTTCCACAATTGCCCAAGATAACTTCACAAAAATTCTATTATTAATCTTGTCTATTTCAGGAGTATATTATTCTATAATATAATTTAACCTAGGAAATTCCAACCTTTGGTTTTTTTCATCACTCTCGAGGTTTTCTATATATTCAATCACTTTTTAGATTGGTTTTTTTGCTATAGCAAGAAGACCTTCGTCTATTTGTAACAATTTGGAAGCAAACCGTAAAGCCCCGCCATGTTTGCTTACCGCAGCAAGAACCACATCCCTATCTGCTCGTAATTTGGCGGCTGCATACTGAAGAGCCTCTCCATGTTTGCTTACCGCAGCAAGAACCACCTCTTTATCTGCTCGTAATTTGGCGGCTGGATACTGAAGAGCCCAGCCATCTTGCCTTACCGCAGCAAGAACCACCTCTTTATCTGCTTGTAATTTGGCGGCTGCATACTGAAGAGCCCAGCCATTTTTCCTTACCGCAGCAAGAACCACCTCTTTATCTGCTCGTAATTCGGCAGAGGCAAACTCAAGAGCCCTGCCACTTTGCCTTACCGCAACAAGAACTACATCTCTATCTGCTCGTAATTCGGCAGGGGCATAGTCAAGAGCCTTACCATTTTGCCTTACGGCAGCAAGCATGAAATCTCTATCTGCTCGTAATTCGGCAGCTGCATACCCAAGTAAATGGAGATTAGTCCTTACCACAGCAAGAACCACCTCCCTATCTGCTAGAAATGCGACAGCTGCAAACTGAAGAGCCATGCCATCTTGCCTTACCGCAGCAAGAACCACATCCCTATCTGCTTTTAATGCAGCAGATGCAAACTCAAGAGCCCTGCCATTTTGCCTTACCGCAGCAAGAACCACCTCTTTATCTGCTCGTAATTCTGCAGATGCCCACCGAAGAGCCCCGCCATATTGCCTTACCGCAGCAAGAACCACATCCCTATCCGCTTTTAATGCAGCAGATGCATGCTCAAGAGCCGATTGATACAAGCCATTTTTCCTTACCGCAGCAAGAACCACTTCCTTATCTGCTTTTAATTCCGCAGCTGCATACTTAAGATCACAGCCATAATTACTTACCATAGCAAGAACTACATCTTTATCTGCTTTTAATTCATCGGATAAATACCTAAGTGATATGGCATTTTTGTTTCTTGCCGCAGCAAGAGCTGCTGCCTTACCAGGTACATGTTTCCTCGAAACTTGTAAATTTATTTCCTCTTCAGAGTGATAATCTTGAGGCTTTATTTCTAAATTACATATATTTTGACCTTGTAAAAAGATAAA
>CAMAXK010000014.1 GCA_945862365.1 Chlamydia trachomatis | reverse complement strand
CAGGCGATGGTTGTTTAATGGAAGGAATCTCTCATGAGGCATCCTCTTTTGCAGGCCATCTTTGCTTGAATAATTTAATTCTTCTTTATGATCGCAATCATATTACCCTTGATGGAGCATTTTCTGATTCTTGCAGCGATGATGTGGTTATGCGATATAAATCGTATGGTTTTGATGTGGTGGAAATTGAAAATGGTAACTCGATAGAAGAAGTTTATGATGCTTTAATGCGCATAAGAGGAACACAGGAAAAGCCACTTCTTGTTGTATGTAACACCGTGATTGGATTTGGCTCTCCTCATAAAGCAGGAACCCATCATGTTCATGGAGCCCCTCTTGGTGAAGAAGAGGTACTTGCTACAAAACGCTTTCTTGGAATCTCTGAGGAAAAATTCTTTGTCCCGGCTGGGGTAAAGGAGTTTTTCAATGAACGAAAAGAGTTAATGAAAAAGAAAAAGATCCATTTTGAGGATATGTTTAGTAATTATCAGAAAACCTATCCAAAACTTGCTGCAGAAATTAAGGGTTTAAAAGATCATTCTATCCCTCATGCATTGAAAAAAGCTCTTGAGCATTTAACATTTGAAGAAAAGGTGGCTGGAAGAAAGGCCTCTTCCATGGCTTTATCTGAAATTGCTAAATTTGTCCCTTCACTAATTGGTGGATCGGCAGATTTATCAGGTTCTGACTGCACTAAATTAGAAAATTATGGAATTATAAGTCGTGCTCATTTTGCAGGAAGAAATATTAAGTATGGGGTAAGAGAGTTTGCAATGGCTGCAATTGCTAACGGTCTTTCTACTGTCCATTTAAGACCTTTTATTGGTACTTTTTTATGTTTTTCTGATTACATGAGAAATGCAATTCGGTTGGCCGCGATTTCAAAACATCCAACCTTGTTTGTCTTTACCCATGATTCAATTTTTCTAGGAGAAGATGGACCTACCCATCAGCCGGTAGAACATGTTGCCTCGTTAAGAGCAATGCCAGGGCTCTTTGTATTTAGACCAGGGGATGCTCACGAAGCAGCAGGGAGTTGGTGGATAGCGATGAATAGAACAAATGGGCCGTCTGCATTAATTTTTACAAGACAACCTCTTCCTACGCTTAAAGAGACAAAAAGAGATTTTGATGAAACAGTGGGTAAGGGGGCTTATATCCTTATTAAAGAGGATAAAGCTAAACCTATTGATATAACTATTATTGGGACAGGCTCAGAGCTTTATTTAGCAAAAGAGGCCTACCAAAGACTTACCTCAGACAAATTTTCAAAAAATGTTAGAGTGGTTTCCATGCCTTGCATGGACTTATTTCAAGAGCAAGATAAACACTATAAAGAGAGTGTCCTTGGAAGAGATTGTGGTATGGTTGTAAGTATTGAAGCGGCAGTATCTTTTGGTTGGGAGCGCTATACAGGAAAGGATGGGCTACATATTTGTGTTGATTCCTTTGGAAAATCTGAACCAATAGAGGATCTTCAACATGATTTTGGCTTTACGATCGATCAAGTGATGGAGCAAATTGTAGTAGCATTTAAGGCATATAGTGTTTTAGGTTTATGAAAATTTTCTTTTTCCTTTGCCTATTGAGCTTTTTGAGCGCAGAGGTAAGATTAATAGAAAATCCTGCGCAGGGGTTTAATACGGTAGATAACTATGCCAATAGGATCGTTTATTTCTTTATTTTAAAGAATAATGATGGGTCGGTCACTTTGCAAGTGGAGCCGCCCCCTTTTTACCCTAGTAATGCCTCCTTATTTGCTGCAGGAACTGCTTATATTGACTGTCCAAAGGTGTTGAAGCACTACACACTAAAAGAGGTTGCAACTTTAACTACTGGGGATATTACTTTTACAGTGAAAGGAAAACCTAATCCAAACTCTTTAAATGGATATAGTTTATATGCCATCGCTTTTCCATGGGCAAGTAATTTAGATGTGACCAGTCCTAGTTTTTATGCTATTCAATCCACCGATAACGTGGCAGTTAATCCAAATATTGGAGGGGTTACTTTATTTTCAAATGTTTTAGGTTATACTAATTGGGTGATCTCTTCAGAAGGAGTCTATTATTCAAGTAGCCTTACAGATAATGTGTGGATAAAGACTGTTAAACCTAATCATGAGATTGATAAAACAATTACCATTACTGTGGATATTTCAGCGATAAATCAGGCGCTACCTGGTATTTATTCGATGTATTTTTTCTTCCAGATGAATGCCATAGATCGCAATCAAACCTTTCCGGCGATGATCACGAATTTATCTAGTATTCAACAAACCCAGCTCAACTATTTAACTCAAAATATCACAATTATTGATTCTTATTTACTAGGAAATAATACCTTATATGACCCAAGTACATATGATAAAAGTATTTTAGTGGCAAATCGCAAGGTACTATTTGACCAATATAAAGCACAATTAGAGGCTATCTCTAAGCAGTGGGCAGAATTTGCTGCTTATCCTAATTTGTCCTCTTCAACAAAGTCAATCATTGTGAATATGCAAGCTTTTCTTGTTCAATCGGTGGCAAATTTATCAATTATTTAAGAGCAAGTTCTATTTGAAAGGTTTTATTAAACGCCTCTTGAAGGGAGAATTTAGTGATGTGTTCGATAGGCTCTAGCTCAAAGATATGTGGCACGCTGCAGTATTGCAAAATAGATTGTTTGTTTGTCTCATCTTTAGGTCCGTTTAATACGATGCCAAAAAGGGGTACATGTTTTTCCTTAAGCTTATCAATAGACAGAATTGCCTGATTTACGGCGCCTTTTTTATTGTTGATTACCAGTAGAGTAGGGATATGTAAGTCGGCAATGTAATCTACTTGAAAATAATCGCCATAGATTGGAACCATGACACCGCCAGTGCTTTCCATGATTAAATGTCCATAGGTATTAGGCAATTTTTCTTCTAAAAGTCTTACGATATTGACATCGGTATGTTGCGTATTTGGGTCATGAAAATCAGGAAAGCGGTAGATTTCTTTAAGAAAGTGGTCTTTATGCAAACCAGTAATGTCATGTACCCATTCAGTATCTGTACAGGGAATGACACCGCACTGTATGGGTTTTATATAAGAACCTTTAAGGCCAAGGGTAAGTATAGCAGAAACTAATGTCTTCCCAACGCCAGAGTCAGTTCCAATTACATAAAGTTTTTCAGGAAAATCGATCATAGTGTCTCCTTAATGAAAGAATTAAAAATAGTTTAGCAGGGTAAAGAATATTAGGGAATGCTTAATGAAAATTTTTCTTTTCAAAAATTTTTTTTTCTTTCAAAGTGTCGTTATGAAAAAAAGCCTTTTCATTTTTCTTATCTGCCCCTTTTTAACAGCAGAATTTTCCTATCAAGGTCAATTTAGAGCCGCTATTGGGGAAGTGTTTTCTATCGAGATAGATACGCCCACCTCCTCACATGAATTTACAGCCGGAGAGATCACGGCCAATAACACATCAAATACACTAATGGGATCGTTTATCGTTACTATCAATGATAATACCACTCTTGGTACTTTAGAGACAAACAGTGTAATCTTAGAATCCATTGTTTCTACAGGTTCAGTTGTAGAAATTGGACGTATTAATCAAGGGACAGATGAGAGCCGAATAGAACTTTTTATTCAAGATGATAGAAATAGTAGTGGAAGTCTTTCCCCTACCACCATAGTTAATAATCAATCGATACGAGATAGAACAGGTCCTTCTGCTCCAAATATTGTCAATGAAAACCATACGCTCACCTATTACGCTAAAGAAGATACCCTTGCTGGAAAGCCTGCTGGAAACTATCGGACAATGATTTACTTTGTATTGCAGCAACCTTAATGATCTTAAACATCTTCCCAAGTAAATTGAAAGTGACTGGTATATGAACCTGTTCCGCTTGGATCATTGTTTGGATCATCTGCTGCATAAAAAGTTAAGGTCGTTTTTTCATCTACAATAGTGGTTGTGGTTGTTCGGATCAGTACTTTTGGTGCAGCTGTTAAGGTTTGACTTCCGCTAGTATAGAGGTTTCCATTGGTATCTCTATTGGTAGTTACTTCAATGCGTATTTGCCCATTACTACCGATGCTTTTTGCGCAAAAAAGGTCGTTTGCTTCATCATATTCAAGATTTTCTATATAAACTCTATCTGTTCCGCTCACACTGTTATTAAATAGGTTAATTTCTACACTTCCTAATAAAAATTCATCTGATCCGGTAGTATCAAGACCATTTGCGCTATTGCTGATAGTGTTTTCTGAAAGCATGATGAAACGTGAGGTGCCAATTGTCCCATCAATTTCGATAGAGTAGTCATCAGAGGCGATGTAGCTAAAAAATAAAAGAAAAAGAGAGAGGTTTTTCATAGATTATGACTATCTAAAGAAAAGATTTTTCTGTAAAGAAAAAAACCTGGAGAAAGTCCCCCAGGTTTTGACATGTCTTAATCTACAGACTAGCAATTAAGCGGCAAATATGAATAAGAATGTCCCTTCATAAGTACCGTCACCATTATAGTTATTTGGATCATCTACTGCATAGCAAGAAAGTATACCAATCTGATTACTCATTGTGTAAGGAGTAGGATTACCTTGTTTTAACACTGCTTGACCGCTTGTATTAGAAACTGGTGTAGGAGCTACATAAACAAACAAAGAAGTTGTATCTGTCTGGCTAACGTTAGAATAAAGTTTCATCGCTTGCCATTTAATTAAATAATCAGATGTTGATGAAGTAGCTGTCTGACCGATTAAAAATAATGGCCAGTTTGAGCTTGCTGGAGCTTCACCTGCAGGTGGTTGTGGTTCATTTTGAGCAATTTTAAATGATTGGGAGTTTGATACACCTTTTGTTACGTTGAATTCAACAAATCCAATCAATTGTTCATCATTCCCTGATGTACCAATATCTCCATCTATTCCTGATGATAATGTATTAGTACTTAAAATAGTAGTGTTTACTGATCCAATAGTGACACCAATACATAACTGGCTTGGCACGGCTGATACTGCCTCTAGCCTTGTGTGCGCTAGGCTGGCAAACGATGCAACTACAAAAAGCATCGTTACAATCTTATTTTTCATTTTTTCTCCTGTGATTTAATAAAAAGTTTTTATATAGCCTCCAAATACCAATTAAATCTAAATTAAGCAACAAATATTAAATAAATTTTTTTTAGATAGAGGAAAAGGTTAAGGTAAAGGATGCTGTGTAATCACCACCAATAAATACATTGGAGCTATTTTCTAAAACATAGAAAAAAAAGGTGCGAGTTTCATCGATTATCGAAGAGCTTGATCTGATGGTGACACCGGAAGAAGAGGCAGAGATATACTGAAATGGAATAGTGTTTCCCGAAGCATCGAAATTTTTCTTAATGCCGATGGGAAGTTCGGTAGATCCATTGATTGCTACATATTGGCCTAAGCTTCCATCAAATGTGGTGCTGGTTAAGGATAGTATATGGCTGGGCTCTGAGGTGTTATTAAACATATAGACCGATAATTGCCCTAGGTAGTAGGCATTAGAGCCTGTACCGACAAGTCTTTGAGCAGCTGGATATGGAATGAAATTTCTTAAGACAGGGGCGCTTATGACAACTGCACAACTTTCTCCCAGATTGACCATGATTTGAACCTGTCCAGGTGGATATTGAGCATTACATTCAATGAAAAAGATAAATAGACAGAGATAGAAGAGCTTTTTAACCATCTTATACCCCCGCTAAGTTAAATTTAATTGGCATAAAGGAGGTGTGGCCTATCTTTTGCATCAGCTGACGAGAGAACATGTAGATATCAACTGTAAGAGAGAGATTTTGAGGGATTGTGGACGAATAATTTTCTATAATTACTGAATCATTAAACATTTCCGTTGTAGCTACTTGTCCATCTTTGTTTTTATCACCAAAATAGAACACTTTTGCAGGCCTTATCCCTGAAGTTGTAGAAAGTGCCTGGAACTGGTTATCAACATCTACATAGGCAGGGTCTGAATAGGAGGATAGGGTAAAAGGCTCTATAGTTGTAACAGTAACTATAATGTTGAAGGAGCCAATTAGAACATTTTTATGAGCATCATCGTACTGACTTAATTCTGCTACGGTAAATACCTTATTGACATCGGCTGCACTAATTGTTACAGATACGGTTCCAGTAAATGAAACAATCACATCAAAGGAAGCCTCTCCTTCTTCTGAGTGAAGGTGTAGTGCCGTTATAAAGAAAATGAAATAAAGCAGTCTATAAAGATTCATAGCGTACCTCTAATGGTAAATAGTGATCTTTAAAATCAGCTAAATTGCAAGTGGTTGGAAGCACCATAAATAATGACTTTCCTTCCACCTCTTTAATGAGATATCTTTGTCCTGCTTTTAGTTCTGTAATTTTTTCCAAACTTAATGATTGTTCAATATCAATAAGATACAACTTAACGGCAATGGGGCTATTTAGACCATTCATGGAAAGTAGTTTAAAAGAATCGGTTTGCTTTTCTGAGATGGAAAATAGCAATTTCTCTTTACTTTTTTGTTTATCTACAATGAGAGGAAGAGCTAAACATTTACCTTTCAGTAAGGAGGAAAGTTCAAAAAGGGCCTTTTCTAGCAAGGGAGGTTTTTGCTTGAAATTTTTTGCAAGGTCGCAAGGAGTTAATGAGTAATACTGATGGTTTGCGGTATAAAACGTGTTAATCGAAACTTGCTCTGGACTTTCACCCCCTGCATCATCATCATTTATCGAGGGGACTGTTACATAAACATTTACAGAGCCAGCCTCTTCTGCAAACCCGAGGGGCGCTATAATAATAAAAGATAGAAATATAATTTTTAAGTTCATAATTATTTGTAATTTTTATTACAAACTTAATTATAGCCTTAAAAAATAAAATAACTACAAGTGATTTTTGCTTAAAGGACTAAATAGAAAAAGAGGTGGTTCTTACTTAGATACTTTCGCAGATTATTTGTTTTACATAGGAGTGTTTTATCTCCACAAGATGATGAATGGAGGTTTCCTCTAATAAGTAGTTTATATGGAAAGTAAGAGATCGCTGATTTTGATTAAAGGAGGGGGAGGGGAGTAAAAATCCTTTATCAACCAAAGCTTTAGTAAAAATGAGTTTTTCATCGATTGAATCTAGATAGATGGTTACAAAGGGGCCATGGCTCTTTATTTGATCCTTAAACGCATGCAAAAGATTACTGCTGTAGCACCTTAATTTTTCTCTACGATCTACCAACGATTCGATCATTTCTATGGCAGCGTGGAACATACCAAGATAGGCTGCCGGTGGGAAAAGGGCGTTTTTTGTAAAGCTATAATAAAGAAGGGTGTCTAATAATTCACCACTTCCAGAGATAAGGGTTAATAGTTTACCAAAAGTTTTTGGGATATGGGTAATGAGTAGATCTATGAGTTTACTATCTCCCATTTTTCCAAATCCAGTCATGCCTTCTAAACCAAATGTATAATGATCCTCTACTAAAAAGAAAAACTCACATTGAGATTTCATCTTTTCAAAAAGAGCAAAATCGATCCTTCCGTAAATAGGGCAAAGTTTTGGCATATAGACAACCGGAATGTGATCAAATTTTCTGGTTTGAAGCAGACTTAGCAGCGATGCAGGGTTTTTATGAGAGAAGTAGATGGTGGCATCGTTAGAAAATGGGGAAATCACTGAATCGGGAACAAAAAATTTTTGTGAGGATAGAAACGATCTTTCTATGAGGTGGGCGGCATCTTCTTGATAGGGAATAAGAATTGATTTTTCAACGTGCGCTTTCTTCGAAAAAAGAGCTTCTACATCGATTTTTTTCTTCAAAAATTCAGAGGCTTTTGAAGATAGGGGGGAGTTGCTGCAAAAATATTTTGCGTAGGATAACCCCTCTTTTTGTACTAAAGGGTCTGAAAGAAGTAACAAAGGATCTTCGATAGCAAAATTTACTGCTGGATTAAAGGGGGCGTTAAATAATGTTCGAGTAAGCCTTCTTGGATCGTAAGGGGAAGCTTTGAGCTTTATCTTTGTCATATCCACCCTTTATTTAAACACTAATGGATACTCTTTGTCGCTTAATTTATCCCCGCTGGCATACCCCTTTTTGAGTAAATAGCTCACCTCAGGATCTTGATCTTTTCTCACATATCGAGCTCTTGCATCCCCATAAAGAACAACAAGTCCTTCAGTCTCAAACTCTGGAACAAAATTCTTATTAAAAAAGAGGGCAGCATCGCCATCAAATGGAAAAAATAACCCTAAATATATGGTGTCTATAGAAACAAGATCAAAGTCTAAGGATTCATTTGGATACACCTTTTTGCTCATCACTAATCGAATAGGTCTTTTTTCAATGATTTCAAATAATAAAGATCCAAGGCTGCGGCTAGTGAGGATTTTTTTCGTTAAAGGGCAGATTTGGAAAGAATCTCTAGTTCCAGCATGGTGCTTTAACACTGAAAGTTCTGTATCTGTCAGTACATTTGTAAACCACACCACACCATTTTTTGCGATCTCTGAGAGTTGACTTGCAGAAATTTCATATCTCATAATGTAAATAATCCCCTCTAATGAGGTTAAGATATTACCAGATGCAACCTTTTAAAGCCATCTGAAATAAGACTAGGGTGAAAATATTTCATATTTACTAAAAAATGATTGATTTTTTACAAATAATTCATATAATTTTTGACTGTCGTAATAATAATTAAGAGGATACAAAAAATGGCTACACAAATTTGGGGTGATGGGATTCATTTACCGGAGTTAAGAGCTCAGAGAGAGGATTTTACTCAGAAGATAGTTGAAATTAAAAGAAATCAAAAAACTTGTATACACATTATCATTTCGGTGATTACCTGTGGAATATTTGCAATCATAAAGGTGGTCCATCTGTGGATTTTGGAAATGGCAGTCAAAAATCTTGACCAAAGAATTCATAAATATGAGCCTTTTGAGCTTGATAATGCTTCATTAGGAGATGCAGTGATTGATATTTCACCGGGATCAGTGGAAATAAGAGTTAAAGATCCACTGGACAAAATGAGAGAGATGAACAAGTCGTTAATCCAAGCTATGAACGATATTGCTGAAAAATCTCCAAAAAAAGATGATATTTTGATCTGTTTTGATCAAATTACAGAAATTTTTTGTGAAGTTAAGCGAGAATTAGGGACTGAGAAGGCTGTATCTAAAGTAGATGTTGTAGATAAACTTCAAAACGCGCTAAAAAATTTAGATAAAGCACTTGCAAAAGCAAAAGAACACTTTGCAGTTCATGAGAAGTTTAAGGCTTTTGAAGAGCGTTGTTGTGAATTGAGGGAGAATTTATCTTCTGAAATTGAAAAGTTATGTAAAACCCATGAGCCATTTGTAAATCCACAAAAAAGTGTGAAAATAAATACGTCAAAAATAGTTGTTTCAGACTTTTTGAAAGGTATTTTGCCAAAAGGTCAACTAGAGGTATTTATTAATGATCTTGAAGAAATAGTGCATTTTGAAAGATTAATTGCAGACTCCATTAAATCTCTGCCAAAAGCAAATCAAAGCATTCAAAATAGTATAAATGAGTTGAGTAAAATTGTAAAAACTGTAGAAAAAAGCTATTTTATGATAACTGATATTTTAAAAAGCCCTACTTTGGAAGAAGTTTTTGCACTTTTAAAATCTCTAACCACAGAGTTAAGATCTTTTGTTAATTTAGATATCGATATAATGGATTTAAATTTTGGATCTTTTTCACTTACATCAAATGATAAAGAAAATATACATGCTCTAAATAGACATTTTGGCAAATTTAATGAGTGTTTGAAAAAATTAAGTCTTAGTTATGACGAGCTTTTGGAAAATATAACAGATAAATCATTTAAGGCAAGCTTAGCAAAAGAATTTGCACACATGGTTGGCGATAGCTCGGAGATGATCTCGGTTTCAAAGGATCATAGTGTGAAAATTGAAGTGCCAAGAATAGTTGTTTCAGAATTTTTGAAAGGTATTTTGCCGCAAGATAAGCTTGCGCCAGTCATCAATCTAATTGAAGAATTTATGGAAGTTATAAGAAAAACTGCCATTTCCGTTGAGACAGTCAAGTCAACAGATGAAAGAGTTCTTGAGAGCGTAAATTTTATAAAGAGAATTTTTCAAACTGTGGAGGATGGTTATAGTCAAATTAGGCAACTATTTCAAAGCTCTACTGCAGAAGAGTCTGCTACAATTTTTATGTCTTTAGTTAATAAAGCTAAAATTTTTGAAGATTTAAACTTTGAAAAATTTGATCCTAAAATAGATCCTACTGCTGCAATGGATGAATCACTAACCGCTATTATGATAATAATATTCAATTTTTTTCAATCTATGAAAAAGTTTGAAGTCTTACAGAATCATGTGGGAGATCTAATGGAAGGTATAACAGATGAGTCCTTTAAGGCGGCTGTAGATAAAGAATTTGCAAAAGTGGATACCGAGAGTTTGAATGTAATAAAAATCTCAGAAGAGAAACTGAATGCAATTGCCGTGCTATTGGGTGTTTTAAAAGAGATCCCAAGGGATTTTCCAACTATTATTTCGACATGTGGAATGATTTTTGACCAAGCAATTGAATTGCAATCGCATTTAAAACCGGAAATGAACAAGGATTTATTGATTGCTCTTTTAAAGAATTTGAATGTTATGATGGAGTTAGCTAAAAAAATGAAAACAATGGTTGTAGAAAAAGGAGACTTAGATCCTTCTGCACCAGTGGATCCTGTTATTTATCAAAATATTGAAGATGGAGTAACCAAGCTGTGTGATTTACTACAAGGTTTACTTAATGAAGAGGCAAAAACTTCATAGTTTTATCATCGCTACGCTAATTAAAGACTTCTATGTAAAAATAGAAGTCTTTTTTATTTTCAATTTACCACCGTCAAGCTTTGCTTGCGGGGCTTTATTATCTGCTGATATCGGCTTTTATTAATCAAGATGATGTTTATTGCTTTAGGTGGGAATCTAAAATATTCTAATAAAAATTAAACTTGTTTATTAGTGAACATTTTTATATGTTAAATATTTTGAATCTTTTATCTATTTTTACCTGCTAAATTCGGAGGGACATTTTTAATCGAGAATGGATTAACTAGAATTTTTGATGATTTAAGCGAAAAAGGTAAACAAAATGGTAAAAATAAACTTCAAAACTTAGTGGATTTAATTTATGAATAATACATTATCTATTTTCTTCTTTAAAAATATACTTTTAACGCCTTTACTTGCTTGGGGCACTATGCATGGTTTTATTGGATTCACAAGAGCTCTAAACCTTTCTTCTATCAAAAAGATAAAAAAACTAAAAGTAATTGGATTGCTAATCATATTTTATTGCTCCATTCCAATTTTTTATAAAAACAACTTTGCTCTGTCTCCAATATTTGATTTATTAAAAGAAATAACTTCAAGTCTTCTATTAGGATTGATTTGGACATGGTTTTTATTAGAGTTTTCTGAAGCCATTGGTCATCCCTTGAAAAATCCAAGAGTAATCTATTTATGGACGCTGATTTCCATCATGGCTTTTGGCATATTTTCAATTACTCGATGATCTTAATTTGAGCTTTTCAATTATTAGCACCTGTATTACAAAAAATTTTAAATTAGGTTTTTAGAGATAAACGTATGCCTTGGTTTTATGGCATACGTTTTATTTTTAAAAGGTGAGGATGGCTTTTGCTTTTTCTAGGGTTTCTTCACTAATAAAGCCGGAAAGGCGAAGAAAACCCTCTTTTCCAAATCCAATACCTGGGATAGTCACCAATTTATACTTATAAAGCAGCTGCAGAAATTTTTCTTTTGAGCTACCTTCTATTTGCCAAAATAGGTAGGGGGCGTCAATTCCGCCGATCACCATTTGACCATTTGACACCAAGTGCTCTTTTAATTTTTTTATCATGTTCATATAGTGAGAGGTAAGCTTTTGTGTTTCAAAGAGCCCTTCTTCAGATAGTGCAGCAATTCCTGCCTCCATGCTAAGGAACGATACCCCATTTGTTTTCACTGTAATCATTTTTTGTGCAGCTTCTAAATAGAGGCATTCTTTTGGGACGATGAAATAGCCAAGGCGTAGGCCAGAAAATCCAATTGATTTGGAAAAGCTGCGCATTTCGATAGAACAGGTTTTTGCGCCTTTAATTTCATAAATTGATTTTGGTTTATTTTCAGAGGTAATAAAAGATTCATAAGCGCCATCGACTAAAATGATTGTTCCGTTTTTATTTGCCCAATCTACCCATTTAGTTAATTGCTCCGTTGTAAAAGCAATGCCTGTGGGGTTATTTGGCGTACAAAGGATCATACAGTCAAGGTCTATGTTAGGAGGTGAGAATGAAAAATCATCTGCTCCAGCAATTTCGATAATTTGCATTTCCATCACTTCAAGGAGCGATTTATAACCTGGGTAGGTGGGCGATAAAATGCCAACTTTAGAGCCAGCAGGAAGAAGACTAAGAAGTAAAGGTAGCGAATTTGCAATTCCTTCGGTGATGAAGATTTCATCTTCAGTAAATTTTTGATCTAAATATAGAGTTTGAGCAATTTTTCTTCTAAAGAGGGGGTTTCCTTGTTCTGGGCCATAACCGATAGGGCATCTGCCCATTGTTTTTACCCCTTCTATGAGTGCTTTAGCAATACAATTTGGTAAATTGTGACAAGTATCGCCAATGCCAAGGTTAATCAAATCACCTATTTCTAATTGATGCGTTTTTAGAAAAAGACTTTTTTGTTGCTGGATCCAAGGAAATAATAGCTCTTCTTCAACCTTCAATATTTGCCTCAATTGTTTCTAAAATCCAATCTATATGATTATGTATTTTTGGGTAAACAGTATAAGAGGGATCCTTTTTATAACTACCTTCTACACCTTCTTGATCTTGTTCAAATATTATGCAAGATAAAACGCCATGGATAAGATCTTCTTTGTCTATGGTCATAATAGGACCGCCACTATCTCCTGGGCGTCCTGAGGCAAACAGTTCTATGTTATTATAGTTTGTGCAGTTTGTAACGATGAGATCTTTGTCCACTTCTTCGATGATTGCAATCCCTGATAATTTTCTGTCTAAGAAATAATGGGGGATAGCTCCGTTCCAGCCTCCATAGCCTGTTGCATAAAAGATCAGATCTTGAGGAGGTATATATTCAGCAAGTGTTGGATAATCAACCCCTAGAACTGGCTCATCAACAAAGACAAGAGCGATATCTACAGGCATATCTTCATGTGCAATATTTGGGCTAGCTGCTCCACTGAATTTTGGGTGACAAATACTTCTTGCGGCAAGATCGATATATTTTCCATCGACGTAAATTTGAAACCTAATATTTTCTTGATCTTTTACTACATGGGCGGCGGTTAAAATGATATTTGGATGAATAAGGGTACCAGTACCATAGGCATTATCTGAATAAATAACCCCAATAGCAGCAAAATTTTTTTTAGCAGCAAGATCAATATGTTTTTTTAAATGATCTACATTGTCTATGTAAATCCCAAATAAAGAACCGATCAGTAGAAATGGGACAAGTAGTTTTTTCATGAAATTAATGATCCTTCAGTGATTGTTTAATTGTATTTTCGATCCAGTCTAAATGAGGAAAAAGGTCGATAAATAAAGAATAAGAATTTTCTCCCTCTTTATAATAATTTCTATAAATTCCTTGAAGGGTATAATTTCCATCTTTTGAGATAAGCGGACAGCCCATATCTCCAGCTGCAGGATATCCAAATAATGAAAGATCTTTATCATTTAAGTAAGGCGCTCTCATCAGGTGATCGTTTTTAGAGTCAATATAAAGGTTGCAGCCAAGTTTTGAAGCTCTTACATAGGTAGGTGTTTGATTTTTCCACTCACCATAGCCTATAACATGCATCGACTTTTCTACACTAACCTCGCGTAGGGGAAGTTTTAGGTAGTTTACCCCATATAATGGTTCATCAAGAATAATAAGCGCTATTTCAGAGGCGATCTCTTCGACAGTTAAGGTCTCATCTTTTTTAATAGTTAAATAGGTAGGGTGAAGGATAGCTTTTCCTCGTATGCAAAAGTACTTACCAAAAAGATCAATATTAAAAGAAAGATCCTCACAGTCTTTAACTGTGTAAGCAGAGGTTAGTACGACCCTTGGATGAATAAGAGTACCTGTACAATATTTTTTGCTTGTACTCACCCAGCCAACTGCGGAAAATGCGGATTTGTCTGCTAAAGCTATACATTTTTGAAGATCTTCTTCCCTATCAATATGGATGCAATATAGAGAGGTAATAAGTAAAAAGTGGAATAGAATATTTTTCATCCAACAAGTTTACCATTTCTTTACCTATTTTGCAAACTTATCCTTCAAAATCAAGATCATGTGAAAAAGCTGAGGTGGCTCCCTTTTTATGTCTAAATTTTAAAATAATTTGATACATTCCGATGACAAATTGAAAGAAAAATGGCTTTATATCTTTAATATTGAAAATCAAATCTGAGGTAGTAAGAAGGGTTTTTAGATAGGGTTTAAAAGAGCCATTTTTAATGGCAGATTTTGTTCCAAAAAATAAAGCAGGGCAAAGCATTTGCTTTTTCTCTCCCTCTTTTGGTTGAAGCATCGTTTTATTACAATTAAAAAATGCTTCATCAAGATTTTGATGAGAGGTTAAAAGGGTTAATCCAGAGGTAATTCTTGGATTACATTCAAGAAAATAAATTTCCCCTGCCTCATCGAAAATATCAAAAGCAAGCGATCCTGTATAACCTGTTTTTTTAACAAACTCTATAATTGTTTTTAAAATTTTAGGATGATTAACTTCCTCAAATGAAAAGCAATAGCGCCCCCTTGATACAGTTGGGGAAAGTTTTTCGTAGTGTACCGGGTATGTGGCGTGGGCTTTAACTTCCCCTTTATGACAGATCGAGTAAGTGCAGTAAGGTCTTCCTTTTAACTCCTCTTGGGCAAGAACGCTATTTCGACTGGATAAGTCCATTTTCGGGAAAGCCTCTCCTTTTTTTACATGGATGGTACCATTTGAGCCCCGAGAATAGCTGTATTTTAAGTAAAATGAGGGAAAGGGAATGCTTGTAAAATCTTCTTCCTTAGAAATTTGAATTGTTGCTGGGGTGTTAAATCCTAGCTTTTTTACCAAATGAAAAAATTCCCATTTATTATGAAGGGCGTGAACTAATGTAAAATCTGAGGTAAAAGGGAGATTTTTGGGAAATTTGTCCAGATATTTGGAGATGACTAAGGCCTCTTCCCACGCAGGTATCAATAGATCAATCTTCTCTGTGTCAATAATTTCCAAAAGTTTATTGATATAGTTTTCTTCATTTCCTCTTGGGCTTTCAATAACGATGTTTTTGGCGTTAGCTTTTGAGGTAGAGCAGTAATTAATAAGTGTGGTTTCTGCAACCATTACTTTATTGCCACTTTTTGACAAATTGCGTATTAAGTCTAATGCAGAAGGGAAACGTCCACCTGTAATTAAGATATTCTTATTCATATTAATCCATAATTATATCGATAATTAACGACTATTATTTAGAAATATTTAATACAATAGAATTTTCTATTCAATTAAGTGTTAAAAGTTTATTCTATTTTATTTTATTTTAGGTGAGGCAAGATATGGCAAAAGTCTTAAGTTCGTGGGTATGTACAGAGTGTGGTAATACCCAAAGTCATTGGTCTGGCAATTGTTCAGAGTGTAAATCATGGAATACCATAGAAAAATTCTTGGAGGCAAAGCTTTCAAAAAATCTCATTAATGGTCAGGGGGTACAAAAGCCTACCCGAATTACAGAGGTGGAAATTGGTGCAGAGGAGAGATTTACCTCTGGGTTTAAAGAAGTAGATAAGGTGTTTGGCGGAGGCATTGTAAAAGGGTCGTTAACTTTAGTGGGCGGGGAACCAGGGATTGGAAAGTCAACGCTTATGATACAAATGGCTAAGCATTTAGCAGATAATGGAAAAAAAGTGTTGTACGTTTCTGGAGAAGAGTCTTTATCGCAAGCAGCATTGCGGGCAAGAAGGGTAAAGGCCGAGCATAGGGAGCTTTATTTATATCAAGAGACAAGTTTTACCAAAATTGTGCAGCAAATTGAGGTTCTTAAACCCGATTTTATGATTTTAGATTCTATACAAATCTGTCATAAAGAGGAGCTTTCATCACCACCTGGATCGGTGGCTCAGGTAAAAGATATTGCCATTTCGTTGATGAAGATTGCAAAAGAGCTTGATGTGACAACCATTTGTATAGGTCATGTGACCAAGGGAGGGGATGTTGCTGGTCCTAAAGTGCTTGAGCATATTGTAGATACTGTTCTTGAGTTTGAAGGAGATAGAGATCTTGAAATCCGTATGCTTAGGTCAAAGAAGAATCGATTTGGAAAAAGTGAAGAAATGGCTATTTTTTCGATGGGGGAAGAGGGGCTTAAGGAGGAGGAAAATCCTTCTACGATTTTTTTAGAAAAAAGGAAGAGTCCTCAGGCTGGAAGTGTGATAGGGACGATTTTAGAAGGATCTAGACCTATTTTTATTAATATTGAGGCGCTAGTGGTGCCATCTTCTGCTGCTGTGTCTGCACGAAAGGCAAGTGGTTTTGATCCCACAAGACTTGCCATCATTCTTGCAGTTCTTGAGAAAAAAGTAGGGATGCATTTTTCAAATTATGATGTATTTTTGTCCATTGCAGGCGGCTTAAAAGTAAAAGATCCAGCAGTTGATTTAGCCCTATCCCTTGCTATTGCCTCTTCATTTACTAATAAAAGTGTGGGTGCAGATGTAGTGGTCATTGGAGAGGTGGGTCTTGGTGGGGAGATTAGGGGGGTGCAAAAAATGCAAAATCGATTAAAGGAAATTGCAGGCCTTGGTTTTAAACAGGTTGTGATTCCAAAGTGTAGTAAAACGTTAGAAAACGTTTGTGGCCTTGAAATTATTGAAGTGGAAACACTTCATCAAGCTATACATTTATTACTTAAATAGATAAAATATTATTAAAAAGTTCAAAAGACGAAAGCAGGTAGCTGTGGAAAAGAAAATTATCTATACAGGCATTGATCCTGAAGGTTATTTAGAAGGGGAGTCTATTTTTCATTATCCTTTGATTTCAATGAAAATAAGAAGTGTACATAGCAAAGAAATTGAACAAGCCTTTTCAAAAATTTATGCCTATACTCATATTCTTTTTACTTCAAAATATGCAGTGAGGTCATTTTTTCATGCAATGAAAGAATTAGGTGTTCCAAAAGAGCATTTAGATCCTGTATTTTTACTTGCAATTGGTAGATCGACGCTTAAGGCTTTAGAGTCTGAGGGTGTTTATGTAGCGTATGTTGGTAGTGATGAAACAGAGGAAGGGGTAATCAGATTACTTGAAACACTTGATTTAGAAGATGCAAATATTTTACTTCCTCAAACAGCAGTGACAAAGCCGAAATTAATCCATTATCTAGTGGAAAATCTAGTTTCTTATGAAGTGATTATTTTATATGATTTGGTCAAGGAAAGGCCCTATTACGAAGTGAATTTGGCTGATTTTCATAAAATAGTGTTTACAGCTCCAGTTTCTGTGGATGCTTTTTTTGAGATTTTTGATGATCTTCCCCCTTATTTGGAAGTTCATGCACTAGGATTGATGACCAGGTGCCGAGTGAAATACTATCTTGATGATAAGATGAAAAAAATTGATAAAAAGATATCTGTCTGTTAAACTATTTAGATTATTTAAAAGGAGAGTGCCATGGATTGGGAAATGAAAGAATTAGGTTACGGATATGATCATTTAGAGCCGTTTATTGATAAAGAGACCATGATGATTCATTACACAAAGCATTATAATGCCTACTTTACAAAAGCGCTGGAGGCATTGAATCAGGATAAAAGTAAATCTGTTGAAGCAGTCCTTTTAACAGATCTTAGACCTGCTGTGCAGAATAATGCGGGTGGATTTTATAACCATACGATATTTTGGAACATTTTAGGAAAAAATCACGGAAAAGGCCCACTAGAACATGTGGGAGAATTGATAGATAAAGGTTTTGGAAGTTTTGAAAAGTTTAAGGAAAAATTCTCTCTTGCAGCCACTACATTATTTGGTAGTGGATGGGTGTGGCTTGTTTACGATGAACATTCTAACGATTTAGAAATAATCATACGTCACAATCAAGATCACCCACTTTGTGGAAAAAGGGTTCTTTTTGGATTAGATGTTTGGGAGCATGCCTATTATTTGAAGTATCAAAATAAAAGACCTGATTATATTGCAGCTTTTTGGGAAGTGGTCGATTGGAAAAAGGTGGAAAATAGATTTTTAAAAGAAAAAAGTTTTCATATCGTCTAATGGAACTTTCGACACAGTCTAAACCTACATTTACCGGTTGGAGTAAATGCACTAGTTGCAAGCAAATAATTCATGAAATTCAGATTTGCCAAAAATTTAAAGTATGTCCAAAATGTGATTTTCATTTTTTGTTAACTGCAGAGGAAAGGATTGCCATTACTGCCGATGAAGGGAGTTTTAACGAGCTATTTATTTCTATTGAGCCAAAAGATCTGCTCGGATTTTTTGATACAAAAAGTTATAAAGTGCGCCTTGAAGAAATTAAAATGGTAACAAATAAAAGATCAAGTATCACAACAGGTACTTGTAGGGTCCACGGAGAAAATATCGCACTTGCGGTCATGGATTTTTCTTTTATGGGGGGATCATTAGGAAGGGCTGAAGGAGAAAAACTTACTTTGTTAGTTGAATATGCGACAAAAAACTCACTTCCACTAGTTATTTTTTCAGCATCAGGTGGTGCTAGGATGCAGGAATCGATGTTTTCTTTATTGCAGATGGCAAAAACATCTGCTGCAATAAAACAACATGCAATGAAGGGGGGATTTACTCTTTCTATCTTAACAAATCCAACCATGGGGGGGGTCCTTGCCTCGTTTGCATCCCTTGGTGATATTATTTTGGCAGAGCCAAAAGCGCTCATAGGATTTGCAGGACCTCGTGTGATCGAACAGACCATTGGTGCAAAACTAGATGATAGCGATCAAAGGTCAGAGTTTCAGCAGCTACATGGGATGATCGATCAAATTGTAGAAAGAAGTCAGTTAAAAAATAGAATTTTGTATTTTATAAAGATGTTTCAAAAAAGGAAGGGAAGGGATGAGAAAAGATAATGAAATAATACACGTAAAAGGTGATGAGGATAGAATTCCATTTTATGCAACAGAAGGAGCTGCAGGCGCTGATATTAAAGCTAAACTGAATGAAAATATCATTTTAGCCCCTGGAAAAAGAGCTATTGTTCCAACAGGGCTTTATTTTGAAATACCGCTTGGATATGAAATTCAAGTTAGGCCAAGAAGCGGTCTTGCTGCAAAAAATGGGATAACCGTGTTAAATACCCCTGGTACCATTGATAGTGATTATCGAGGAGAGCTAAAGGTAATTTTAATTAATTTATCTGAGGAAGAGTTTATCATAGAAGATGGAATGAGGATTGCTCAAATTGTGGTTGCTAAAGCCTATCAGGTGCAATTTCAATTGCAAGATGAGCTGTCTTCCACTGCAAGAGGCTCTTTAGGTTTTGGTCATACAGGGGTGAAATAAATGCATGTTTTAGAAAATTTTTCTTTAGAGATGGATAATGTGGTTTTTTTAGAAAATTGTACACCAAAAGAAGCGATCGTTACCCTTGTAGAAAGTTTAAATAATTCAATTCATGGAAGAGTAGTAGATGTGATAGAAAAAGTAATGGAAAGAGAGGAAATTGTACCTACTGCAATTGGGTTATCTATTGCTATCCCTCATGCCAGATGTAGCTTTTTAGAACATTTTTCCATAGCAATTGGTGTTTGTAAAGGAGTGGGGATAGAGTGGGGAGCCATAGATGATCTGCCTGTAAAAATCATTTGTCTAATTGCAGGACCTGAAAACAAACCTAGAGAATATTTATCGTTTTTATCATTTATTACCTCTTTATTAAGAGAAGAGGAAATACGTATACAAATTCTTAATGAAAGCGATAAAAAGAATATAGTAAATATATTTGCCACCTGTTAGTATGCTATTTCTAAAACGTTAACGAAAGGATGGGCTTATGGATCTACAGTTTGAAGATGTGACAAATCTTTTACATATTAGCAAGGCTACATTAGAGAAATGGATGGAGAAGAAAAGCGTTCCCTATTATACCATTTCTGGAACTCCACGTTTTAATCGGCAGGAGCTTGAAGAGTGGCTGATGGAATCTGTGGCAAAGGATCGTGATTTGCCTATGGGTGAAAATGATGATGGCGCCTCGACTTGGAATAAGTATTGTTTATATAGAGCAATCCATAAAGGACTTGTAATCGATGGGGTAGCCTCTACTTCAAAAGAGCAAATCATCCACCTAGTAATGGAAGAGGCGGCAAGTCAGTTAAGGATTAATCCTGAGATTGTTGCTGAAATGCTAATTGAAAGAGAGAATCTGATGTCTACAGCAGTGGGTGCCGGTATTGCTGTTCCCCATACAAGAGATTTTCTGCTTCATGATTATACAGATGCAGCAGTGGTTGTCTACCTTGATAATCCTATTGATTGGGGAGCTGTCGATGGATCGTTAACAGAGACCTTGATATTTCTTTTTGCATGTGATGATAAAAGACATTTAAACCTTTTGGCAAAAGTTGCTCATTTTACTACGATGAAGGAAACAAGAGATCTGCTTAAGCAAAAACCATCGAAAGAAAAGCTTTTAGAAGCAATCCTTGAGTTTGAAAAGCGTCTTAGCAGACCTACTTTATGTTCAGTCTAATAGAGATCATTTTAACCACCCGCTCGCTTTGCTCACTAGAGATCACAGAGAACACAGAGAAAATCCTTTGAATTTTTAAAAATCAGTGAAAATTTAGTGCATTTCTCTGCGTTCTCTGTGATCTCTAGCAAACTTGATTTGCGGGTGGTAATCTATAAATTCAAAGTCACCTTACGTAAGATATCTAATCTTCTTTGCTTTTTGCTAACGCAGGGATTGCTTTCTCCTTTTTAGCCTTCTTTACAGCAAAAGTGACTGCTCCATTTTCCAAACTTGCAATAAATGAGCCTTCAATCTTAGGATTTTTAAGAATCATTTCGGCAAGAGGATCTTCAAGATAGAATTCAACAGCGCGTCTAATTGGACGTGCTCCCATTTCAGGTCTGTAACCTTTTTCAGCAAGAAATTCTTTTACATCTAAAGGAATGTCGATAAAGATTTGCTTTCTTTCAAGACGTTTAGCAAGTTTTGAAATTTCAAGATCGATGATTTGTACCAGCTGTTCTTTTTCAAATGATCTAAAGATCACTGTACCATCTAATCTGTTGATAAATTCAGGTTTAAAGTGCTTTTCAACTGCTTTATCGATTTTTTCTTTCATGGCAGTAAAGCTTATTTGCTCCATATTTACGCCAAAACCAACCTCTGTTGTTTTTCTGATCAGATCAGAACCAAGGTTTGAAGTCATCACGATAATGGTATTTTTAAAGTCTACCTCTCTACCTAAAGAATCCGTTAGCTTTCCTTCCTCAAGAATTTGAAGCAAAATATTCATCACATCAGGGTGAGCTTTTTCTATCTCGTCAAAAAGAACCACAGAATATGGTCGTCGTCTTACCTGTTCAGTAAGCTGACCACCTTCTTCATGACCTACATATCCAGGAGGAGAACCTGTCATTCTACTTACTGCAAATTTTTCCATGTACTCAGACATATCTACTTGAATAAGAGCATCTTCCCCACCAAAAATTTCAATGGCAAGATTTTTAGCAAGAAGGGTTTTTCCAACCCCTGTTGGCCCAAGGAATAAGAATGATCCAATTGGTCTATTTGGATCTTTAATATCTGCGCGTGATCGCCTTAACGCTTTACATACAGTATCTAACGCATCATCTTGACCAATGATGGCACCTTTTAAAGTTTGTTGCATTTGTAAGATTTTTTCAGATTCAGCAGCAGTTAACCTTGTCACAGGAATTCCTGTTTGTTTTGAAATAATAAGGGCAATATCATCTACATCGACGATAGATTTTTTATCCTCTTTGCTCTTTTCCCAATTCTCTTTAATAGAATCAAGTTTTTCCCTTAGCTGTCTTTCCTCGTCACGAAATTTTGCAGCTTTTTCATATTCTTGTTTTGCAATAGATTCCTCTTTTGCAATACGTAACACCTCAATCTCACTGGTATAGTCTGTGATTTCCGAAGGCTGATGCATTACACCAATACGGGCACTTGCTCCTGCCTCATCCATTAAGTCAATAGCCTTATCTGGCAAAAATCTACCGCAAATATATCGATCTGAAAGAATCACTGCATCTCTTATTGCCTCATCAGTATAAATACATTTATGGTGCTCTTCATATTTTTTCTTCAAACCAGCAAGTATTTGAATAGCTTCTTCAGTACTAGGTGGTGGAACAAGAATTTTTTGAAAACGTCTTTCTAAAGCTGCATCTTTTTCGATGTGCTTTCTATACTCATCAAGAGTTGTAGCGCCAATACACTGAATTTCACCACGAGATAGCGCAGGTTTTAAAATGTTTGAGGCATCAATAGCCCCTTCAGCAGCCCCTGCTCCCACAATTGTATGTAATTCGTCGATAAAAAGTAGGATATTTCCCAGCTTTTTAACCTCATCCATCACAGCCTTGATTCGCTCTTCGAATTGACCACGATATTTTGTTCCGGCAATCATCAATGTTAAGTCAAGCGAAATAAGTCTCATGTTTGCAAGATTTTCAGGAACTTCACCATTGACAATAGCGTGGGCAAGCCCTTCAACAATTGCCGTTTTTCCAACCCCAGCCTCTCCGATAAGCACTGGGTTGTTTTTTCTTCTTCTGCAAAGAATTAAAATTAAACGCTCAACTTCTTTTGCCCGGCCAATTACCGGATCAAGTTGATGTTCTCTACATTGCTCTGTAAGATCATGACCATAGGCTTTAAGAGCATGCATTTTTTCAGTACCACCACTTATTGGTGGATCGTTTCGTTTTTGTCCCTGTTGATTTGAGCCTAATGATACAGGAGGCACTTGTAAATTAAATGTTTCAAGTTCTTTAAGAATCTCTTTACGCACTTCTTTAAGATTTACGCCAAGATTTTCTAATATTTGTGCAGCAACACAATCTTCAAGTCTAATTAGAGCTAAAAGAAGGTGCTCTGTCCCTACATAGTTATGATTTAAGGCAAGAGCCTCTTCATTTGCAAGCTCAAAACATCGCTTGCATTTTGCCGATAAAGCTGGATCACCATATACTTGAATTTCTGGGCCATAACCTACAACAAGCTCTACTTCAGCAAGAAGAGTATCATATTCAATATTTAAATTGCGTAGTACATTTACTGCAATACCCTGACCAAGCTTCATAAGCCCAAGAATAATGTGCTCAGTGCTTAAGTGTGAGTGATTAAGCTTTAAGCATTCACGCTTTGCATGTTTTATCACTTGTTTTGAACGGCTTGTGAATCTATCAAACATCCCTGACATATAAACTTCCCTTAAGTTAGTAGTACCTATTTTTTCTCTACTACCCAAATGGATATTATAGAGTGTTTTTTCTTTCTTGTAAATTATCCTGAATCTTAGCACAAGAGGTTTTAGATATTTTAACTATTTTTTTTAACAGTGGAATGCTAACATATTATAAAGAGAGGGGTTATGTGGAAGGTGATAGATAGTGGGACAAAAAATGCATCTGAGCTGATGAATTTGGATGATAAGCTCCTAAATGCCATGAAGATAGACGATACCCCCATCGTTCATTTCTATGATTTTTTAAAACCAAGCTTTACATTTGGGGTATTTATTAAACCTGAAGAGTTGATGAATCCTAAAATTTATATTAAAGATTTTGACTTTAGCAAACGACCAACCGGAGGAGGGGTATTATTTCATGTATGGGACTTTGCCTTTTCCTGCCTTGTGCCAAAAAATCACGAAGGATTTTTGCCCGATGTGATGGATAGCTATAAATATATTAATTCTAAAATTGCAGAGGCGCTTTCTGAATTTTTGGTAGAAAAGGGGACGGGGTTTTGCCTTTTACCTGAAGAAATTCATTCACAAGACCCTTTATGCAAACACTTTTGCTTTGCAAAGCCTACTAAATATGACCTTATGTATGGGGGGAAAAAGCTTGCAGGAGCTGCTCAACGTCGTAAAGCCTGCGGATACCTTCATCAAGGAAGTATCTCGCTGATTATGCCAGATTTTGCCATCCTTGAGCCCCTCTTTGGAAAAAATTCTACGGTCTTATCAGCGATGAATCTGCATATTCATCCACTTCTTGGACAAAATGCAACACCTAAAGATCGTGAAAGCGTTCGTGAAATGATCAAAAAAAATATTACTTTTTCGCTAAATAATTAGCAGATTTACTAATAAACCTCTTTCGAAAAAGGTCTAATAAGATTTAGCGAAAATGGCTTCTACAGATTTATTTTTTCCTTTAAAAATACAGGAAGAAGAATGTGAAGGTTGATGCTTTGGAATGCAGCGAATAGTAACTCCATATTCTTTTTGAATTTCATCTTCTAACTGCTTATCTCCTCCATAGGAAGCTTTGATAAAGCATCCTGGAAACTGATCACTTTTCACAGCTTTAGTAAACTCTTCTAAGGTATTTACCTGGATTGTATGTTGATCACGATGAAGTTTTGCTTTCTCAAACAGTGTAACATGGATTTGCTCTAAAATTGATATAATTTTTTCATCTATTTGCTCAAATGAAAGAAGTTCTTTTTCACTTTTTTCTTTTGTTCTGACAAATACAGGTAATGTTTTAGATTCAATATCACGAGCGCCCACCTCAATTCTCACAGGATAACCTTTTTTGATTGCATCCCAACTCTTATCGCCTGCACGTCTATCATCATCGAGTAAATCTACACCGAGCTCAACGCCATAATAATGTTTTTCCGTTAACATCTCTTTTAATTGTTTGCAATAAGCAAGCACTTCGGCATTTTTTTCTTCGTTAGTAAGAATCGGAATAATAGCGATATGTTTTGCTGCAATTCTTGGTGGAATAATGATTCCGTTATCGTCCGCATGCACCATGATGATTGCTCCGATCAAACGGGTTGTCGATCCCCAGGATGTGGTATAAGCAAATTCTTCTTTTCCATCTTTGCTAAGAAATTTTATATTGGATGCTTTGGAAAAATTTTGTCCAAGATAGTGAGAAGTACACATTTGAAGAGCTTTTCCATCCTGCATCATCGCCTCTAATGTGAAGGTATTTTCAGCGCCAGGAAATCTTTCACCTTCAGATTTTTCCCCCTTTACCACAGGGATTGCAAGGTAGTTTTCAATGATATCTGCATAGACTGCTTGCCCTGTTTGAGCCTCTTCTAACGCTTCCATCTCTGTGGCATGAGCTGTATGCCCTTCTTGCCATAAAATTTCTGCGGTACGTAAAAATAAGCGAGGACGCATTTCCCAACGAACAATGTTACACCACTGATTAATTCTTAAAGGAAGATCTCGGTAGGATTGAATCCATCCTGCAAAACTTTCGCCAATGATAGTTTCTGATGTTGGACGAACAATGAGGGGTTCTTCAAGCTTTCCGGCAGGAACAAGTTTGCCATCTGGTCCTTTTTCTAAACGAGTATGAGTAACGATGGCACATTCTTTTGCAAAACCATCGACATGGCCGGCTTCTTTTTCAAGATATTCTAATGGGATGAAAAGGGGGAAGTAGGCATTTTGAACGCCCCGTTTTTTAAACGCTTTGTCCATTACTCTTTGGATATTTTCCCAAATGGCATAGCCGCGAGGCTTAATCACCATACATCCGCGCACAGCAGAATGCTCAGCTAAATCACCCAATTTAATCACTTCTTGATACCAGAGAGGAAAATCCTCTTCACGGGTAATATCTACTGCAGTCTTTTTCTTATTCATGAAAAAGAGTATAAGAAATCCCACCGTTTTCGTAAAGTAGGATTAATTTTTTTGGGGTTGACTATTAAAAAATCTCTCGTACCCTTTAATTTTGCTTTTAAGCCCCAGTAAAATAATGCCAATTCTTTCCTTACTTTTTTCAGGCATGTTCTTGTTGAGACAATAAGCGATTGTTTTAAAGACCGAATGTGCCTCTTTTAATGCTTTAAGTTCATCTTGAAATGGTGATTCAGCAAAGGTGTTTGGATCTTTTAGCATCTTATCCATCCGCTCTGTCTTTGACTTAAAGTATTCTGAATGGAGGAAAATATGCATTTCATTTACTTTTTTTACCGATCGGGAGACGCTGATAGGGCCGGAATATGGTTTTGCTGTATATTTCCCATATGTACGGCCAATATATAACTGTACTTTTTTGGTAGTGTGGTCTACTACTTCTCCGATTGCTTTGTTATAGTCTGTCAGATCTTTCTGCCCTTGGATTAGGAGTGTTTGGATAGATTTTCCTTTTCCACCCGGAATTTGCATGTATCCAGAAAATGCCTTTTCGTTCGTTGCGCTTAAATTATCAAGATCTACCCCTGTGAACTTTTGACCATTAATTCTAACAGAATTAAACATAATTAACCTCTTATTATTTTGTTATAATTAAATTATAACATAAATAATTAAAAAAATCAATTGATAGAACTCAAAAAGGGTGATTTAGCCCCTATTTTGGGGAAATCTTACTAGATTTGCTATCTTTTCTAGTAGATCAGTGCGGTTAACAGCAGAATTCATAGCTGGCAAGCGAAAAGCTGTTTCCTTTTTAGCTCTTCTAGCCCTTCTCTCAATAGAGCAAGTTCGATCAGCAGTAGATGAATCATGTTTATAACTGGCAGGTTTTGATGAGGCACCATCTTGGTGGATATAGGAAGAAAATTCATTTATCTTAGAAATTGCCATTTGCTACTCATAGGTTATAATTATTCTTCTTAATTATAACATAATTAAATTATGAAGGCAATAGACTAATTAAATAAATGCTTGTTTTGAGGTCATGGGGGTCTTGTTTGCTTCTTCAAAGCTAAAGCCTTTCACCCCTCTTTTATAAATCCGATCGTATACAAACAAGGCGCACTGGTTAAAGTCTGTCTGGTGCATGTCTTTGTTCTCAATTAGTTGATTAATTCCATATTTTTCTTGAATGTATTCTACTAATTCTCTGAGCTTTAGAAGATTTTTCCTCTTTGCTTTGGGTCCCCATAGGACATCATTTTTATACTGGGTGAGGTCAAAGCCGATTGGGTCGTAAAATTCAACGATGTTATCTCTTTTATCCACGATGATGGTTACAAAGTGTCTAAAGTATTTAAAAGCCTTTACAGCCACAGGAATAGCTAAAATTTCCACCCCTTTTTCAATATCAGGTAGATAGCTAACCAAATCATCTTTAGATTTATAGATCTTTTGAGCTTCATCCATTGGAGCAATCTGGAGTCTATTTCCAGCATCTTTTTCAAGAAGATCAAATAAGGTGGTCAAATTACACCTTGTCTCCCGTTTATTATCTATAAATTCTTGTAAATGAAGGTATTGCGCCTTTTGTCTTTTAAATATTTGAATAAATCTATTTACGTAAGTCTTTATGATTGAAAGGATTAACACAGATCCGTGGATTGCGACGGTTGCATACCTTTTAGCTTTATCTTTGATATTTTCCATGTATACATTATAAAAGAAAATACCATTAAAAAGGAAGGGGGAAAGCTTTTTTTTAATCGACTTTGAAATGGTTGTCGGATCTTTTGCGTCCATGATTTAATACACTGAAGATTAAGTATATATAAATTTAATATAAATAGTTTGTTTAAAATGTACAATAATTACTTACTTAAGGTAGATAGATAAATTGGAGAAAAAACATGGATAGAACGAATGGATCTAGTTCAAATCGTCAGGGGTCACTGGCAGAAGTAGTAGCGGTTACTATGGGTGAAGTAACAATTACCCGTAACGGTATTCCTCCTGGGAATAAAAGAGCTCGAAGGACACAAGACAATACTACTAATGTTGCGCAACAAGCACTTAAAAATAATACAGCGCAAATGCAGCGAACTCGTGGTCCTGTAAACGGTGGATCGAATTCTCAACAAGCACAAAACCAAAATAGGCCTGCACCAACTGCTTCACCAATAGGGGAGGATCAACCTAGATCACATGATGGATTGAGTGGACATAGCCCTCGTGCTCGAGTGTCAAAAGAAAGAAGTCTTCCAGGGGGTAGTGATGGACCGGCTAGGCGAGGTGCTCGGTCGAGAGGTGGTAGTCATCAAACAGAAAAGCAAAGCAGCGGCGCAAAAGCTTCTCAATCAAGACATGAAACCTATCCTATTTTAAGCAAAGAAATACGAGATGACAATGTTGAAATCATTAAAGAGGCCTTTAGTGCTCTAGGTTTTGATCGTGATGAAATTGATACAAATATTAATAAGCTCTACAAAGACATGTGGGCCCCTAAAATGGATAAGGCTGCAAAACTAAAGGAGCTTAATAAGATTACAAATCGCTTACAAGCCGATATTGATAAAATGATTCATGCTAATAATAAGTATACGATTGCAATTACTAAACTAGTAATTAATTTAAATAAAAATAAAGAATTGATGAATACAACTAGAAGTAATCTGAATGAATGGATTAATAATAGACAGGTAGAATTGAAAGAAAATTGTAAATCTCTTTTTAGTAAGATTAAGGAGATCACAGATGTTCCTCAAGGTAAGGCGTCAGCTGCTAAAGTTTTATTAAGGCTAATCGTTACAACTATTTATTTACTTTTTTTTGGCTACGTTTTTGATCTTCTCAACTCAGCGCTTAGTACTTCAAAAGATGAAGCTTTGAAAGCGCTACTCAATGATAATCTTTCACAAAATCAAACAAATGAATTATTAAAAAATATTAGTCTTTTTGAAAAGACAATTAAACAAAGTGAAAAAGAGAAGAAGGATACAGAAGAAATCCAAGATGAATTAAAATCAAATTTAGCAAAAGCAAAAAGTAGAATGTCCCGATTACAAAAAAAATTTGAATATTTGAAAGGGCCAACTAAAAAATCTACTGAATCAGAGGACACAGCCGTAATGTTAGGAGGAAAAGAAAGAGCAAGAAATAACGTTATTGATGTAGATCCTTCAACCCCAAGGAGTGTTGTCTCTGTTAGAGCAAGACAGTTACTTAGTGAAAGGAATGAAAATTCTACATATCCTACTAGAGCTGTAAATCAAAGAACTAGAGCAGACGGTCCTAGATACAGAAGAACAGCTGGGAGAAGACGTACTGGGCAATGAGCTTGATATCAATAACCATTTTAAGGGTTTGAAATAGTTGCTCTCTAATTCTATAAATTTCTATTTGTTTGATTATGAATGAGTTGTGAAAATTTGAGTGAATGATAAAACTTATAAAAAGGTTAAAAATTTCGTAACATTCTTATATTCTGAATGTTAACATAAAGCAATTTAAGTGATTAGTTAAACACTTTAGAGCCTTTGATGTGGGTTAGCTGAAACATCTTTATAACGCTAAAACCCCCTTGCCCTTGATCTTACGGTAGAACAGTCCTGTAAGCTTATTTTTAATTTAATACAACCTACTGCATATTAGTGATTTATATAATATTAATCGTTTTTTTAACATTAAATAATAATTAAAATTTTAAATATGTTGTTAAAAATTAAAATAACATTTATAATTAAAGCATAATAAAACAAAAACAATGAATAAAAAAGGAGAAAAAAATATGACAATTAGACCAACAAGCAATAATGCAGGATCATTATCTGAAGTGGTTGATGCCACAATGGGTTCACCAGCTACAAATAATAGAACACAAGTAGCAGCAGTAAACACTAGAGTAACAAAGGCAGTGCTACCTCAAGTAGAAAGGAGCGTTTCATCGGGACTATCGACAAGAGCATTAGCTGCATTAGAGGGAAGAATGTTGAATACAGCTTCTAACAATCAAGTTCCAGAAAATAGGTCAGTGCCAGCCGGAGCTAAGCGGATTAGGCAGATTTTCCCACCGCTTCCACAACCTCGCAATAATGATGAACCGAGAGCTACTCGTGAGACTTCAACCCCTGCAAAGGAGGCGTCTAATGTAAAGGTAAAAGGGTCAGGTTCACGTTCACTTCCAGAATTTAAAGGGCCTACAATTGCTACTCACCACGCGACAGATATAGTATCAGATGATAGTCTTAAAGCTGCTAGAAAGAGATTTCATGATCTACCAGCAGAAAAGCAACGAGAGATACGTGAAGCAGTTTCAAAGTGTGCAGAATTGACTGATTTTACAACTTCTAAAAGATTTAACTTGCTTGATGAAGTAATACTAGGTCAGCATAAAAAAGCAAATAGGGAAGAAGAGGTACAAGCAGCTGTGATCAGGTTGGATATAGAAGCAGCTGAAAATGAATTAGACCTTCTTGAAAAAAATCTTACAAATACTACAATAGAAAAAATAATTAGGAGTATTGATCAAAAGAACGTAGCGTCTAAGATTATAAAAACTGAAAAAGGGGTAAAAGAAAAGTCTGAGATTTTAAATAATGCCTATGCTTCTGTGAAAAATTATATGCAAAAGGATCATGTACTTATATTTGATAAAATTCTAAAAATGACAAAATTCGAAGGATCAGACAGTGAGCATGCTATTGCTGCTGCAAAACAAGTTGCTTTTGGTCTGTTATATGTTCTTTTCTTTGGATATTTAATTGACTTAGTCAACTATTTAGTAAGTACTGATAGCACGATGGTTAAAAATGAAGCTTTGTTAAATGAAGGTGTTCAAAGAATAGTAAATGAAATAAAAGGTCTTAATGAAGATCTAATGAAGGGGGTTGTTTCAGAGCATGAGTTAGAATCTAAATCGGGTGCATTAGAAAAACAACTACTGAAAATAAAGAATAGACAGGCGGAGCTATTAGAAAAGGTTATTAGTCTGAATAAAAAAATAAAAAAAGAGATAGATGTAGAAGGCCAATCTGTAGTTAGAGACAATGAATGGGGTAACAGTAGTATAGTTGACGATTCTTCATCTGACAGCATGACTGATTATGAGTTAACTGAATCAGATGGCGATTATTCATCTGACGGCTTTGATTCAGAAAGCGAAGTTGAAGAAGACATGCTATCAGAGATCTCTGAATGGGATAAAAGTAGTATAGATGACGGATTGGATTCATCTGACAACATGACTGATTATGAGTTAACTGAATCAGATGACGATTATTCATCTGACGGCTTTGATTCAGAAAGCGAAGTTGAAGAAAATAAGACATTTCAGAGAAATAAAAGACCTTTAAATATTGAAAATGTAAAAAGAAGAATTGCAGAAAATCCAAGAACAGTTAGAATTTAAGGTTGAAGTAAAGTAGATCTTTAAGACTTGGTGTTGATTAGATCTAATGGAAGGCAGGGGCGAAAGCTCTTGCCTTTTTTTGTGCTTGGAGGTAAGCGTTTAGTTCTTTTTACTCCCAAATGGAGCGTACAACAGGGATTGAAGGATTAAAGGAAAGGATAAGACTTTAGTCTATCGGGAATAGGCATATGTTTCTTGTAGTTGGTACTATTTGATCGAAATATTTCTACTGCCGAGAAAAAGGGGTAGAAGGCGTCAGATCTCTTTGGTTTAAAGGAGAGAGGCTCAAAACACATTACATATAAGATGTTTAATAAGGTTTGCCTACGCAAGGGGGATGGCGGTGGGTGAAATGGTGGGTTTTTGTGTCAAATGCAGGCTGCAAGCGCCTTCCATTCCAATCTGGAAGGTTTTTTTATTAATTAAATTTTTTAATACTAACTTTAACTTTGATTGTACTTTCATTTTTATTGTAAAAATAAAATTTTACTTATATTAATTTATAATAACTGCTATTTTAATTATGAAAAATAACTATAATTTTGTCAAAATTCACTTTTAATTCTTGTCATAATTCGGTTCTAGTGTCATAATTCATATGTAAACAAAAACTAATAGTAATAAAAAAAGGAGAAAATTATTATGCCAATAACTTTAAGAACAGTTAATCAAGTAGTGCAACGAGAATTAAATCACTTAGCTAATGCTACACAAACTCGATTTAAGAAAAGTGATGCAGCTACAAGCGCTCTAGAGTCAAAAATTATGAATGCCTTGAAACAGCATATTGAATATTTTAATGAAGATTCAAAAGCTTTAGATAACCATGAGAGACGTATTGGAGTTTTAGAAAATTTTGCTGGAGACGCTTCAGTCAAGATTGAATATTTAGAAAATTTTGCTCAAGAGGCTGCAGGCTTCTTACAAGATTTTGAGAACAAACAAAACGAAAAAAATAAAGAAGTAGGTAAGCAAAATGCTGATTTAAGTAAAAGATGCTCTACATTAGAAAAGCTAGTTGATGAGCAACAGACTGCTCTTAATGCTTTAAATGGTGGTTCAAAGGCTATGAAGATGGTTGAAAAATCTTTTAATGATAGTAATAGATGGTGGAATAAGATTGCTAAAATTGAAAATTCAGCACATAAAATCTTAGCTTATATTGGTTATGTAATTTTTTCGATTCTAACATTGGGTATTATGCCTGCTGCAGATTTTCTTTCTAAGTCTTTTACACCAGAAATGGCTAAGAATTTTATTGCTAATGAGAATAAACAAGCAGCAGTAATGAGAGAGCTTAAAAATAGCGGTCGTAAAGAAGACGTCGACAAGAAAGCAGAACAACAACGAAAAGATGAAGCTGCAGAGATTGTAAAAAGATCAGGCGTGACTGGATCAAATACAGAAGCTACAAAAGACTCTACTACGCTCTACATGTGGAAGAGAGAAAAAGCTCAAGCGGTGCTTGATGATCGTACATCTTCAAAAGAGCAAAAGCAACAAGCGCAAGATCTGATTCGTGAATTAGAGCAAGAATTTGATGCTAAGTGGGCTGAAAATAGAAAACGTGCAGAAAGATATGAAGCAAAAACACCAGCTAGAGTAAAAGCATATCAAGCTGAAGTAGATGCAGTAGAGATTCCGGAATGGATGATAAATCCGGAACATCCATTAGCTCAAAAAACTAAGCCAGCTCCAGCTCCTGCTGAAGAAGCTACACCTGCAGAGTCTGCAAAGTAGTATTTGATTAGTTTTAGTTAGTATATCTGACGTAATGTTTGATAGAGGCAAGAGTTTTTTAAACTCTTGCCTTTTTTGTTGGCCAGTTGCATTAAAGAGGTATTTATGACAAACTAGAAAATACTTTTTTTAGGGGGCTGTTATGCATGCGTTTTTCTCTCGACATCATCGCGCTTTTGTTGCGGTGATTATATTTGTTGTGGCTGTTTCGATGCTTTTTTATGGTGCATCTGGGAAGGATATTGCTCAGGGTGCTTTTCGGCAAGAGGTGGTTTATAGGGTGGGAGAAAAGGGGCATGAAAAAGTGGTGACAAAGGGGCAGATTGAGGCGATGAAGGCTTATTTATCTTATGATATGGGCTATTTCTTCAATGACTCTTTAGATCGGCAAAATATTTTTGCCGATGGTTTTTTTCTAGAGCTTATCAGCTCTTCTTTTGGTAAAAAACTTCTTCAAAACAATTTTTCTTTGGTAGAGGGTGATTTTGGTAAGAGGGTAGAATTGCATAGAAAGCATCGTATGTACCGTCATCCTTCGCAAAAATTTAAGTTAGATGATGTGATGCAGCGCTATGCTCGTACCATGTATGAAGGCTATAAAAAGGTGCAGGATCCTTTGCAAGTAGTAAGTGTTAACCTTTTGATGGATTTTATTGATCTTGCTGTATTGCAAAAGGAGTTTAAGCCGTCGGATATGCAAAAGCTTGCTTTATTATCGGTAAGGGATAAAAAGCTTGGGCATGATCCTGTGATTGATCAAATGAACTTTGCTCTATTTCATACAAAAAGTAATGCCGAGATGTTTGGGGCAGCGTTTATGGAGCTTATGGCTCAGGCGGTGCTTGAGGGGGCAAGGTTTGCAGGGGATCATGGCTACAGCACTTTATATGAAGAGGCAGAAGGGGTGATCATGAGACGTGCTTTATCAAATTTAACAAAAAAATATCCTATGATAGATAAAAAAGAGGAGCTTGAAAGGCTTAAAGACCGGTATGAGGCGAGCCTTGGCATTTCTAGAAAGGATTTGGTTGAGGCGGCAATGTCGGTGATCACGTTTCAAAAGATGATGAAAGATGTGGACAATACCGTTATTTTAGATTCCATGGCTTGTGAAAAGTTATTTGGTGAAAAGGTGGATACATTACTTGTTGCAAAGGTACAAGATAGCCCTAATATGTCGGTTGCCGGAGTTCAAGATGCATTAGAGCTGCAATGTTATTTAGAGTGTATTGGTAAATGTGAAGGCTTTTTACAGGTGCCAAAGAGCTGTTATGAAAAAGCGGCTATTGTGGAAAAGGCTTCAGATTTGATTACTTCAGAGTATGTTTTAAAATTAGCAGGCTGCACAAAAGGGCAGATGTTAAGTTCTATATCTCAAAAAAATATTTGGGGATTTCAGACATCTGATATTGGCTGGGGGCTTTTGTCTGAAAAGTTCTCTTTTGATAAGGGGATAGAAAAGAAGGATAGATTTGCCTATTTACAGGCATTGGATACAAAAATACAGGAAGAGATGGATCTTTTTACCAGGGAAAAAATGGTGGAGCAAAGGCCTGATTTAGCAGCAAAGACCCTTGCAAAAGCAGAGTTAAAAAGGGCAGAGATCTCATTGCATGCAAAAGTTTTGTCCAATCAGTT
>CAMAXK010000013.1 GCA_945862365.1 Chlamydia trachomatis | reverse complement strand
GGATTTTATAGAATTTTTATTGATGGGGATATGTACGATTTAAGTGAGGCTATCCCTACCCTTGATAAGGAAAAAGCTCATGATATTGAAATCGTCATTGACCGTGTGATGTTAAAGAAAGAAGAAATGGTCAGGGTAGATGAGGCTATTAACCATGCGTTAAAAGTTGGGGAAGGGGTGTTTTCGGTGTTTATTCCTGAAACAAAGGAAACGTTTGTCTACTCTATTTATAGTTATTCACCAAAATCAGGCATTTATTACAAAACTCTTGAAAGTGAGGATTTTTCCTTCAACCATCCCAAAGGGATGTGCGATCGATGCAAGGGGATCGGAATCTGTCAAGATTTTAGTATTGATAAAATCATCGATCCTAATTTATCGATCAAAGAAGATATGTGTTTAATCGCCCCACAATATAATACGGTGAAATGGGGTAATGTCTACAAAAATCTTGCTAAGCTCTATGACTTTAAGATTTCCACTCCATGGAAAAATCTTTCGAAAAAAGCACAAAATGTCCTTTTATTTGGAACAGAGGATAAATGGATAAAAATGGATTTTACCCATCCAGATACCGGCTATAAATGGTCTGATTATATGGAATGGAAAGGATTTGTAGGCATTGCTAAGGATCGATTGACTGAATCTAGTTCTGACTCTTATAAAAAGAAGATTCATGAACTGATGGATATTTTTCCTTGTAGAGATTGTAAAGGATCAAGATTAAAGCCTTATCCATCTGCGGCTAAATTTGCAGATAAAACAATTGATCAGTGGACAGCATTATCTGTAGAAGAGTTTTTAGAGCAGCTTCAAAAAGTAAAACTTACAAAAGATCAAGCCCTTCTTTCAGAAGAGGTAATCAAAGAGATGAAATCCCGTTTATCTTTTTTAATAGATACCGGTCTTTCCTATCTAACCATTGATAGAAATTCACCAACACTTTCTGGTGGAGAGGCTCAAAGGGTGCGTTTATCAGGTCTTATTGGATCGTCTTTAACAGACGTCTTATATATTTTAGACGAACCCTCTATTGGACTGCATCCTAGTGACAATGTAAAGCTGATTAAAACATTAAAAGCATTACAAAATCTTGGAAATACCATTATTGTTGTGGAACATGATGAAGAAACCATTTTAGCGTCAGATTCTGTGGTCGACATTGGCCCAAAAGCTGGTATTTTAGGAGGGAAAATTCTTTTCTCTGGAAAGACAGAAGATTTTATCAAAGAGAAAAATTCCATCACTGCAAATTACTTATCAGGTAGAGAGTCGATCAAGATCCCAAAGAGACGAAAAGTAGATCTAAACTATGCCATCACAGTAAAAAACGGCTCTCATAATAACCTTAAAAATGTAACCACTTCCATCCCTCTGGGTGTAATGACAGCCATCACTGGAATATCTGGCTCAGGAAAATCTTCTTTGATTACAGAGACCCTTTACCCTTATTTAAATAATAAGCTTCATAAAACATCTCTTCCTGTGGGAAAACATGAGGCGATTTTAGGGTGTGAACAGATAGAAAAAGTTGTCTCTATAGATCAATCACCCATTGGAAGAACCCCAAGATCCAATCCTGCAACCTATGTAGGCTTATTTACAGACATCCGCGCTTTTTTTGCAAAACTCCCAGCATCAAAAGCGGCAGGGTTTTCAGAAGGTCGATTTAGCTTTAATGTAAAATCGGGATCATGCCCACATTGTAGTGGTATCGGATCTGTAAAAGTAGATATGGACTTTTTAGCCGATGTTTGGGTGAAATGTGAGGAATGTGATGGAAAGCGTTTTGATGCCGGGACACTTGCAATTACCTATAAAGGGAAACATATTTCCGATGTGCTAGATATGTCTATGGAAGAGGCTGCCACATTTTTTGAAAACATCCCTACCCTTTCCAAAAAGCTCAATTTACTTGTGCAGATGGGACTTGGCTATATTTCTTTAGGACAATCTGCAGTAACTCTATCAGGCGGAGAGGCGCAAAGGATAAAGCTCTCTTGTGAACTGTTAACAAAGAAAAGTTCTAAGACATTATACATTTTGGATGAACCCACTACAGGACTCCACTTTTATGATATTGCAAAGCTACTCAATATTCTTCATGAGCTTGTAGAGGCAGGAAATAGCATTGTGGTCATTGAGCATAACATGGATCTTGTCAAATGTTGTGATTATGTAATTGATCTTGGGCCAAGCGGTGGAAATAAGGGTGGAAAAATCATGGCAAAGGGGACCCCTGAGGAGGTTGCAAATACCTCATCTCCGACAGCTTCCTATATTAAAGAGGCGCTAGGAAAGAAAAAACTTCCTACCCAATCTCCTAGAGTAGAGTCTTTGGTACAGAAAAAAATCATCATTGAAGATGCCCATGAGCACAATTTAAAACATCTTTCTTTAGAAATTGAAAAAGGGAAAATTTCAGTGTTTGCTGGACCCTCTGGATCTGGAAAAACAAGCCTTGCCTACAATACCATTTTTTGCGAAGCACAAAGACGTTTTGTCGAAACCCTGCCCCCTTTTACACGAAGATTTGTAAAAGCCATGCCAAAGCCAAAATATGGAAAGATGTTAAATCTATCCCCTACTGTAGCTACCCAGCAACGAATGCGTAGTATGAATCCAAGATCTACTCTCGGAACAGTAACAGAAGCCTATGATCATTTAAGGCTCCTTTATACACATCTAGGAAAACCTTTTTGCCCAGACACCGGTTATCCTATTGTACAAATTACCCCCTCGTTTATTGTGGATCAATATAAAGATCTTCCTGATAAAACAAAGATCACCATTTTATCTCCTATTGATACAAAAGAAATTTTAGATTTTGAAGAGTGGAAAAGTCGATTTTTAGCCGCAGGATTTATTCGCATTCGCTTAAATGGAACCATGTATGAATTAGATGAAACCATCCCCTATCGCCGCCTGCGTAAAAATAAGTTAGAGCTTGTTATTGATAGACTTATTTATTCAAAAACATCACTTTCACATATGTTATCTAGTATTGAGCTTGCCATACGTTATTCTAGTAATGAAGTGGTAGTTATTGCTGGGGAAAGTGAGCTTTACTATAACTTATCTTTTTCTGTAAAAGAGACAGGAAAATCCTTTCCAAAGATCACCCACCACACCTTTTCCTTCAACCACACAGAAGGTCAATGTGAATATTGCTCAGGTCTTGGGATATTAATTGATATCGATGAGGAGATGTACGAATATTTTGGCACAGGTAAAGAAGAGATCTGCCCAGAATGTAAAGGGGGAAGATTAAATCCCCTTGCCTCAGCTGTCTTGCTTGATGGACTTTCTCTACCAAAGTTATGCGATCTTTCTTTAAAAGAGGCAAAAGCTTTTATTGCAAACATCCCATTTTCAGAAGTGGTAAAAGAGCCTTTAGAAAACCTTGTATCCACACTTACTTTTTTAAATGATATCGGCCTTCATTACCTTTCGATGGGACGAATGACAAAAACACTAAGTACTGGTGAGGTGCAAAGAGTAAGGCTTGCCAAAGAGCTTCATAAAGAGCTTACAGGCGCCTGTTATATCCTTGATGAGCCAACAACTGGTCTACATCCAGTAGATAATGAGCAGTTGAACAAGTCACTGTTAAAAATGAAAGAACGTGGCAATACGTTAATCGTTGTAGAGCACGATCCGCTGACGATGCAAATTGCCGATGAAATTTTTGACTTTGGACCAGGCTGTGGAAAACATGGCGGGAAAATTGTTGCCAAAGGAACATTTGCTCACATTTTAAAAGATAAAAATTCAGTAACAGGTCCCTACCTGTCAAAAGAAAAAATTCTTAGACGTGGAACAAACCAAATTATTCCTAAAAACTTCCTTGAAGTATCTAAAGCCACCATTCATAATATCAAAAATCTTCATATAAACATCCCATTAGACGGTATTACTGTGTTTACCGGGGTGTCAGGGGCTGGTAAAACCTCTCTTGTGATCGATCTTTTACACGATCATCTAGAAGAGAATCTAAAAAAAGGAAAACCTACTAATAAATTAGAGAAACCAAATTGCACCATTAATGGCGCAAAAATCCTATCCAAAATCTTACATATCAACCAAACACCTGTTTCACTTTGCTCTAGGTCTGATATCTCTACCTATCTTGATATCCTTACCCCCCTTCGAACCTTTTTTTCTGCTTTGCCTGAGGCAAAAATAAAAGGGCTAAAGCCCGGGGCTTTCAGCTTTAATAGCATCTCAGGTCATTGCAAGCGGTGTAAAGGACATGGCCATGAATGGATCGATCTACATTTCCTTCCCCCAGTAAAGCTTAAATGCACCTCCTGTGATGGTCTTCGACTAAACCCCCTTAGCCTTTCTATTAAATACAAAGGGCTTTCCATCTCTGAACTCCTTGCCTGCGATGTGGCAAAGGCAACAGAGCTATTTCCCCCCTTACCAAAGATCCAAAAAGCCCTTGCCATGATGATCAGCACAGGACTAGATCACCTAAATCTAAACCGAAGGGTAAAAACCCTCTCCGGTGGAGAGGCTTCAAGATTAAAAATTGCCAAAGAGCTTACCAATAAAGATCTCGGCCATACCCTTTATATCTTTGATGAGCCAAGCACAGGCCTTCATTTCACCGATATTGAACTTCTTTTACGCCTTTTTGATACCCTCCTTTCCAAAGGTCATGGTATTTGGGTGATCGAACATAACACCGATATAATCGATAACAGCGACTACGTGATCGATCTTGGCCCAGGTGGGGGTTTTGAAGGTGGTAAAATCGTAGATAGCGGCCCTCTTGCCCAGGTAAAAGCTAATAAAAAAGCCTTAATCACTAAATATCTCTGATCTAACCTTATCATAGTTGAAAAACCGGAGTGCTTCTAAAAAGCGCTACAACTATTAGTAAAGGCTTTTGCTTAAAATGATTAATGTTTTATCCTCAAAGCTTTTTAATTAACAAATAGTGTTTTATGGAAAGTATTGCTCAAGGCCCTCTGAAAATAATAGCTCAATTTTGCCCGGAAGAATGCAAATTAGTCTCAAGACGTCTAAGGTCTGCTCAGCTTACTTATGTGCTTAATTTGATTGAAAAATTAGAGAGAGAAAATCTTGATCAATTTCCATATTTAAAAGGTTTCAGTGATTTTACTGTTAGGCAAGAGTCAAATGGCTCTTCTTTGATAAGGTATGTTTTTGAAAAAATTGTTGCGGATATAAAACCCCATGTCTTGATATTATTCAAAGGGAGTTTTGCTAAGGAGCATGTTTATCATCTATTAGGAAGTTGTGACACAAGTAAAAAAATTCAAAAAGCTAAACAAGAAATAGATTATTCCCTCCAAGTCCTTGCAGAAAATTTAAGAGGATTCATGCATAATCTTCCGATCCCACATAATACAACGGCAGATATTATAGGAACATGGTTTGCAGCTGAAGAAAATCAAGAAATGTTGAATCAAATTCGTACACTATCTTTAGCAGGCAATAATTTAAGATGCCTACCTGAGGAGATCTGTAGATTGATAAATCTTGAAGAAGTTAATCTATCTAACAACAAGCTTACTCACTTACCAGAGTTTTTTGGTAATTTAAGAAAACTTAAAATGATTTTTCTGTCTAATAACCTGCTCACTAACTACCCGGGGTCTATGCATAACTTAAAAGAGGTTATAGAATTTAAGACATCTGGTAATCCGTGTTTCTCCCCTCCCGATTTAATCAGAAAAAGAAGACTTAAATGCAGAGAAATTATGCCCCTTATGTTTTATTTACCTAAGATATTAGTAACTATTATATCTTGTGCTCCAATATGTTCCCTCTTGTACCTTGCATATAAGTCTGGGAAACTACCTTCTGATGATCTCTGGTGGATAAGTATAATGCCAATAACAACAACAGGAGTCTTTACAAATAACAAGTATCTATTAATAAGCGCAATAGCGCTAGGGATATTTGGAATATTTATGCTTTACTTTAATGAATCCAAAGAAAATCCCGAAAGAAATCTATTATCAGCTACACCCCCGATCTAGCCCTTGCCTAAAAGCATCCTTCTTGATATAATTTTCATTTGCTGGGGACCTTATGGAATAGGCCTTACGAACCAGGTCAGGACCGGAAGGTAGCAGCCTTAAGAAAGTAGTTTTTGTCGTAAGTACTCTCCAGCTTTTTTTAAAAAAATTACTATTATTCGAATTAAATGTGTAGGCCCAATCCAATTAGTGCTGACCCTATAAAAATCCAGCCACAACTATTTACATTTAATACATTTTTTTGAGTAATTTGTATACTTGTGGGACTTACTCCATGAACATAAAGAAGGTTTCCGCCAGCAAATAAATAGATATTGCCAAGATGAAGCTCAAATTTCGGGGTAGCCTCTGCTGCATAGCCCATCGCCGCCTTCACCCTATCCATATCTTGATACGATGTAATATTTCTAGGCTGATTTGCTACATCCGATTCTTCTGAATAAAATATTTTTATCTGATAATCTAAAATATCTCCTAAAATAGCCCCTTTCACTGGGCATTCAAAATACAGCTTTTTTGTGATCCTATACCGAAGAACTCCCCCAATTTGCGCCCCAATAAATCTATTCTTATTGTTTAGGTATAAAGTTCCAATCGGATCTAATGAAGGATCTACCACCCCATCTCCTTCCATAGGGCCTGTTAAATTCATCGAATTCTCACTTTGAATCCCCCTAAGACCAAAAATAACAGATACTGAAAAATAGTCGTAATATCTTGGTGATAAGTGCTTTAAATAATTTAATTCAACACTATTGAAATGTTCATGATACTCTACATCAATGTGGGAAAAAGACATAAAATCATAGGAAAGAAGGTACGCACCACCTTCGGCAAAGGGGGAAATTGATGTTCCTATCCAATCCCTTCCATGGACTACTGTCTTATTAAACTCCCATTCATAGAGCCCTTGAAAGATCCCCTCTACCGAACCCCATCTATTTGCTGATAAATCAGCCCTTACCCTTAAACCAGGGGCTTCAATCTTGGTTAACCCTTGATTAGGATGAAAAAGGCCGTGATCTAAGGTTGAAACGCCTGGATCGACGGTCGAGCCATGCGAAACGGTCCAAATAATGGGATCACCAAGCAAACAACTTCGCCATGCCGGAGCATACCCAGCCTCTACATAAAGGCCCACCCCTGCAGGGGATAAATAGGTGATATTTCCAAACAGGCTCGAAACAAAGCAAATGTATAATAAAAAACGATGCATAAAATTTACAGTACTTTATTAAAAAAATATTTGCACTATTTTTTGATGTAAACTTTTTATTTTAATAATAGCCGGATGTGGTTAATAAAATCCAAAGTAGCTAATTTATAGCTATTATTAAGATAATTTAAAGGAATAAAATATTTATTATAGTGGTAAATCGATCTAAAACCTTTCTAATTAATTGTTATTATGCTTATACTAGATGGGTACACAAAATGGATGTATTGAAAAAATTGGAAAATAAACCGCAAAAACGGCTCTAGTTTTCAATCATCTTTAAACCCACCCTTTGGAGGTAACACGTGTTAGGAACAGGACATCAATCAGCAAATTCTCAACTAGGTAATCAACTAGCTAATCAACAGGGTCATCCACAAGATAGAGCTAATAATTGTTGGCAAAACCTAGGAAGACGTATGCATCTTCCTGATCATTTTAATGCTAACGGTGGCGAATTAATAAGCATTATAACTTGCTTTGGTATTGGGATGCTTGCATGTCAGCTTGCATATTCAACTAATTTATTAACTTACAGAAACGCAGGGTTAGGGGCAATAGCGACGGAGATTGTAACAATAGCACGTGCAGTGTTATCAAGTTACAATGCGTTAAATGGAGGAGAAGATATCCAATTGCAACAAGGCCCTCAACAAGGTGCTCCCGAACCTAACGCTCCTGCTGTACCTAGATTAAGACAAATTCAAAATTGGACAGCTCAAATCCCAGCAAGAGCCCAAGCTACTGCCAATCTAGCGCTTCAAACTATTAGACAAAATATCCCTGTCCTTCCACTGAATAGAGACGCTCTTGCCCCTTATGCTGCGGCGATTGCTATGGCTTTTTTAGTTGAAACGATGCAAGGTGGTAACTACCCAATCACACAATTTTGCGCTACTGGTACAGCTGCACTCTTGGCTCCAAGAGTGCAAGAAGTTGCCAATCCTTTAATAGGGGGGGCCGCTACTCTAGAAGAAGATGATGATGGTAATGATGATGATGCACCCGATCTAGGAGAAAACGGCGAAATTATTTACCATCGAGCAAGACATACTCAAGGGGAAGAACCATTGATACCCCGAAATTTAGAAGGTATCGCTCATCGTATAAATAATGATCATCCAGTAGCACACAACATCAATCCTGTTCATTTTGATATTATCAAGGCAATGATTTTTAGTGCAGGTCTAGCCTTTTTAGCCGGAGTAATAAGAGATCCTTCTCCATTTCTATTTGGTGCAATGCCGTTATTTGTAGCAGGCTCTAAAGCTGGTGTTGAAAAAGCATATGATGCTGCATCCTTAGGTAAGGTAATAATAGAAGGGATGATTGGTATTGTAGGAGATAAAGGAAGACCTGCTCATCCAAGAGTTCCTTATGTTTTTAATTTTAATATTGCTGCTGCAGTAATGGGAGCGCTTCTTCTTCCGACACTTTTTGAGTCTAAAATACATAATATGACCGGACTCTCTCTTATGACAACTGACTGGATTCTGACAGCTTTAGGCGCAATAGCGGGGCCAGCTCTTCAAGCATTGCTCGTTCAACAGACAAAACAAATAATCGAAGATGGAATGCGTTCTGGAAATCGTCGTATAGCAGATATAGTAATATCGGCGGTTGATTACGCTCTTGCCAATTTACCTATATCTAACGAAAATGATCCTTCTGCAAAAAATACATTACTAACAATGGCTCATAGCGCACTTGGAAATGCTAGAAAATTCGTAAACCTCAAACGCAATAACTTGATCAAGGAGATTGGAAAGGTTGGAGCTCAGGCTGTAACCCATATAAATACGGGTGGACCAGAAGGTGCAAAAGCTCTTGCAATGCAAGGCATATATAAAACGGTAGAGTTTGCTAGCAATGCTTTTAAAACGACAAAAAGCGCTTTAGGTACGAGTGTGACAGCTGCGGCAACTTGCGCTTTAAACACAGTTAAAAATACCTTGGCTAAAAACACTATTGAATGCATTGCTGTACCGTTTTTACAAAAACTATGGAAACTTCAGAAAGGAAAAGATGAAAAGGAGTATATTCAAGCAAAGCTTAATCTAATCACAAAGCACCGTCTTGATACAGAACCTCAAAATCTATTAAAGGCGATTCTTCAACTGCCACAAAACTTTTTGATAGAAGGGATGGAGATTAACCCTAAATTACGAAGCATTATGGAAGCTTTTACAAGTAATGAAAAGATTGAACTTACTGTTAAAGAAGGAGAAAACTGTCCAGAGAATCAACCAATTTATCCACCAATGGTAGAAACTGCTATAGATCCAAAGGTGAAAGAAGTTGCCGATTTCATTCTGGAACAAAATAGGTTTAAACGCGAATCTATATCGGGATTTACAAAAACTCCAGATGGTCCTTTAACTAATAAACAAAAGATTGAACATCAGGTTGCGATCACTACCGAAATTCTTACTTTAAAGGGTATTTATAAACTTTTTGAAAGCTCGGGTGGAAAAGCCGAGGCTTTTGAAACCATCTTAGAGCAGGTGATCCATTCTTCAGAGAAATTGAAAGGTGATATAAAAAATAGCTCTAAATTATTCATTGAAAAGTTAAATGAAAGTATGCATGTAGTTGGAGAGACAAATCTTATTGCTCGTGGATTCATTGGAAATGTTCTACTACCTGCTATTGCAAGTACAGTTGTGGGAATGGGTCAAAATGGTATGAAGAGATTTTTTACTCAGGCTAAAGCAAAAATAGGCGAGCAACTTTCTTCCGATGGGAATAAAGGTGCAGGAAATATTCAGTTATTAGACGAATTTTCAGCCCTGTTTAGTAAAGTATCCAATGCAATAGATGCTCATATTACAGGCGGGGCAATGGCATTGCCATCTCTTATAACAAAAGAGGAATTTATTAATAAGGTAGTGGCAGGTGACCCTAAGGAGACGGCAAAGTCTTATAAAAATTTAACAAATACCTTTGTGGATACATTTTGTCCTACTCCGTTAAATGCAGCTGGTAAGCTTGCTAAAACAAGATCTGAGCTAATGGATAAATTAACTGGCCCTGAACTTTTTGGTGCAAAAAAGATTTTTATGACTCCATTATATGCTGTTGCAATTGCAGTTATGTGGATAGTAGAGCATGTATTTGTAAGATGGGCAGAGTGGTGTATTAATAAAATTGTGACCGCCTTCATCAAAAAATCTGCTGAAGATGCAAAAATTGTAGAATCCCTTGTCACTTCCGCCGTCGATGCTATCACAGGTAAAAATAACGGTGGCCGCGGTACCGAGATTATGGATACTCTTATATTAGAAGTACTAGATCTTGCCAATCAGGCAATAAGCGAGGAGTTAGAAAATACGGCATTAGCTGATGAAATACCAATACTTTCTCCAGAGGAAAATAAGGCTTCTAAAGAGTTTGTAAGATCTTTTGTTGAAGCAGTCAATAAATATAGCACAACTAATGAAGATACCCTAGAGGCAAGAATTAAGAAATTGCTTGCCCCTCTTACAGCATTAGGTATAGGGATAACTTTTGATAAAATTCTTGATCTTATTGCCCCACACATTCACAAGTTGTTCAAGGATATTACAACAGAAGAGAAGTTAGATGAGTTAACAGTTCTCGGTCTTGAAGCTTTAAATAAAACCCTGCAAAGAACAGAGGATGTTACAAAAGTCACTAAAACACAACTTGAAAAAAGAAAACAAAAAGAGCAAACAAGAAAAATTCAAATAAATAACCAAATTGACGTGTTAAGTAAACAGCTAATTGAACTTACTAAAAAAGCTATAATAACTGATGCCACAAATACAACATCAAGGGATAGTAATAATATTCATTCGGCAATAAAAAATAAATTAGATGCATTCAATAAAGAATCCATTCAAGCCCTCATAGATATCAACCAAGCTGGTACTCCTGTTGAACGTCAAATTGACATAATGGATAAACTTACTGAGAATTTGATCGCTTTTAAAGAGTTTATTTTTACTACGGCGTCTTCAAAATCAATCAATCAAGATTTAAAAAATATTCTTGGTGACTCTTGTGCTAAGCTTACTGAGATCGTAAAATTATTCCGTGAGACCGAAATTAGACTCCATGCATCCATCATTACTGACGAAGAAAAACGTCTTATAAGTCGAATTCATGAACTATCTTTTGATGAGAGGTCATCAACAGAGGGGAAAATCAGTGAAATTCTAAAAGGGTATAAAGCCCTGAGTAATGAAAAAAGCCCTATTTTAAAAATAAAAATAATGGAAGACTTAGCAAAAATCAATGAAGTGATTCAAGAAAAGGCCAAAAATAAACAGGTTGAAAACTATTATGCTGCCGCCATCACTTTACTTAGTCAGACTCATACTAAGGCTTCAGACGAATCTCTAAGAAAAAGTTATATGAAACTTGTTTATGAATACAAACCAAAGGAAATGTCTAATGAAGTTTGGAATAATCTTAAACAGTTGATTAAATCTGATAACGCAGGGTTTTCTCTTCGTAAAGAAAATATGATTAAAGACTTACGTATTAAGCAAAAAGATGCATCTTCGCAAGATGTCAAATTTTCAGAAAAAGTAAGCGAATCAATCGAAGAAGTCAAAAGGAATGCTGATCAATATACTAAGAATTTTATTGAGAAACAAGAAGCTGATTTACCAGAAGTTAAAAGGAAAACAGAGGCTCTTTATAAAGAGCTAGGCGATATATTAAATAAGGAAATTAAACAAAAACTAAATATTCGTGTTGGGGTAACAGAGGCATCTGTTGGTATACTTGGATTATTCGAGCCTCTATTGATTGCAGATTTAAGTAAATATCTGCTACAAGTAGCTAATGCTACACCATTTCTTGCAAAACACGCAGTACGTCATATTGGTCTAGAAAGGATGGACAAAGTGCTTGCTGGAATGAGAAGTAAACGATAAGCACTTAAATTAAGTGCTTACAGTTTTATTTGCTCGTTGTTTTTTCTGTATGATAACGTCTATGAGGAGATTGGGAACTTGTTTTTTTCTTCTCTTCTTTTTTTTCTACCATTGCACATGATGTAAAAGCAAGGGTAAACGCTGCTAACATGCTAAATATTAAAGTTTTTTTCATCTTTTTTCTCCTTTTTTTTAAAATAGAAAAGCCCCTAAAAAGGGGCTTTTTGATAATTAACCAACTCTTTCAATTGATACATTTTCTAATGCACCACAAGTTTTGCATTTTTTTGAGTTAGATTTCTTATCTGTATCAGCACTACTGCATGATAAGCTCATTAGAGCAACTGCAGCAAACACTGCAAACATAGCTACTTTTTTCATAATACCCCTTTAGGTTTGTTTTTTTAACTCCTTTCGGAAGTATCAGAAAATTCTGAAACCCCCTTATAAAGATCTAACCCTAATTAACAAGGAAGGAAGATTAATTGCAAATTTTTGATAAAAAAAATACATCCATCAGATCTTTAATAAGATAGAATGGATGTATTGCTTAACTTTTCAAAAAAAAGGTAGATTAAAAAGGAATTTCTTCGTCAGAAACTTCATACCCACCACCCATAGGCTCAAAGGCAGGGCCGCTAGATCCTGGAGGAAATCCGTACTCACCTACTGATTCTGTGGCTCTTGCAGAAACACCCCCCTCTTCCGACTTAGGTTTCCCAAATGGGTTAAAGGATATATGGCTTGCTGTAAGGGCTAAAGAAACCTGGGTATTGCCATCCCTATTTTGAAATATTTCAGGAGGCATCATCTCTCCGCAGACAACAATGGCACTTCCCTTTTTAAAATAAGGGAGGATCTTATCGAAGGTTTCACCCCAAATCGTCACCTTCCACCACATTGTTTCATCCTTACCTCCTTTTCGAGATTTACAAGCAACCCTTAACGATGTTACTTTTTTACCAGCGGGTGTAAATCTTGTTTCAGGGTCAGAACCTAAATGTCCTGCAATCCAAGTATAATTCATAGAGAACCTCTTTTATGTTTTAGAAAATTATCAGAAGTATACCATTTATTTCTTTTCCTAAAAAGGATCTTTTCCAAAAGAATCTTTCGTAAGATATAGTCTGGTAAGGGATTAGAAGTGACATGGTAATAATTAAGTAATAGGATTATTAAAACTCTAATATAATCATTAGACAAAAAAGCTTTTTTACTATAGAACAAAGCTTTAACATAAAAAAAATTTAGACTCCTATGTCAGATCATTTAAGTCATAACTCTAAATCTTCCCCTGACGCCTTAAATCGTATTTATTCAAAGGGGGATGAGTGGGCGCTGCATAAGCATGGATTTTTATATCCTGTCGAAGAGGCTAATGATTTTCACGATCCATTTTCAGAATTATCTTTATTTCTTGCCAAACGTTTAAAAAAAGAGATCACAAAAGAAGGGCAACCTAAAAAATGGTCTCAAAATATTCAAAAGACCTTACTTGCTGAGGTGTTACCTGAATTTAGGGAGCATTTCCCCCACTACAGACTTGGGATTTCTGCCTTAAAAAAAACGTGGGAAAAGATACACTATTATGTGAAGTATCTAGAAAAGCATTATGATTATAGTCAAAATGGGAAACTCGACATTTCCTATTTGATTCGGGAAAATCTTGGTGTATTTTTTGAAAAGGATCTTCCTTCTTCACATACTTCTTTCCATTTTGCACATCATATTACTGGGAAAATTTCTGAATGTATTGCCGCTATTGATGGTGAATCCATAGAAAAGAGCAAGCTTACAAAAGTGATCTGGGCTATGCAAAAACAGTTAATTGCTTCCTTTGATAAAACAAGCTCTCCATATGAGTCCATCGACACGTTGGATAAGCTTATGATCAGATTTCAGCTTGAAATTATAGCAGAAACTCCCCTTCTTTCTCAGCCTGTGCTTCAAGAAAAGCTGCTACAAAAAATTAACGGTCTTTTATCTATTAATAGAATTCGAAATTTTAGAGAGCTGACCCCACAAATTTCTTCCATCATTGCCGATAAAGTGTACTCTTCTTCCCCGTTACATAGCATTTATCCTAAAGAGTCTTTATTGCAATTAGAACAGTTTATTCAAAAAGAGCATAAACGTATGCTTGAAGAAGAATCTAAAATCACTGCCACTTTACGCCTGGCCTTTGCTAAACGAATTCTTTTTACCCTTAGACTTAAACAATCTTTAACTAAAGATGATGCTATTAAAGGGCTCAAATCTGCAATTGAATACATTTACTCTTTACGCTCTTCTGATTTTAACTTAGGTAAACCTGTCATTCGAAGAGAGATCTTCCATTTTATCAATAATGAGATTCAAATCGCTGAGAAAAAAGGGATCAAAAATATTAAAACCTTCCTTATTGATAAGCTTATTGCTCTTTTTGATCGTATGCAAGAGCTTCCTTCTATAGATACGGAACAAATTAATCTATTAGAAGTGGTAATTTGGAAAAATATTAAAGATGACTTACATGATACATGGAAAATTCCTGTGCATCTTGTACAAACTATTGAAGATGAAATTGCCTCTTTATACCTTGATCATGCAACCCTTCCTTTTAACGAAATTGTTGAACTTTCCATCAAGCATCTTAAACGAATTAGTGAACTAAAAACAACCGATCTTATTGATAGAGCACACTACTGGAGTATTCAAAATTTAACCCTTGCCTCCCATTTAAAACTCTCAGAAGATCATCCCATCTTTAAAATCCTTTTAGAAGCGCTTAAATCCCCAGCCCTTCAAACCTCTTCTCACAGTGAAATTGTAGAAACTGTGACAAAAGCCTTTATTAAAAAGCATCCTGGACTTGCTCCTTGGAAAAAATCTATCGTTAAACGTATCGCCCTTTACTATTTATACTACCACTTCTCCTACACAAAAGGGAAAAATGAAACTCCATTTGACTGCTTCCAAAAATGGCACCTGCACAGTCTATCTCACGATAGACAATCTGTATTTAAAGAATTTTACATGGCAGAGCTCTCCTCTATCACAAGATCTTTACTTCCCTACATACCATTTGTACCTTCTTATGTGGCAAATATTTTACATAATGAAGAGACAAAAAGTGTAGCAAGCCAAGGTCACTTGTGATAGGCCGATCCTTTGGAAATTTCTAAAGCACGGTAGATTTGCTCAGTAATTAATAACCTCACCAGTTCATGGGGAAAGGTAAAATTTGATAGGCTGATTAATTCCATCGCCCCTTTTCTTACAACCTCTGGAAGGCCATCTGCTCCTCCTATTACAAAATTCCAAGAAACTTTTGACTCAAGTAGGGCTGAAAAGGTTTCACTAAAATAGCTTTTGCCATAAGGATCAAAGCAAATGTACTGAAGTTTATCTAATTTTCCAATTAATTCTTTGTCAGTCTTTAAAATCACCCATTCATAGATACAATAGCTTTTTAATCTCTTCTCATAAAGAGCCAAAGCCTCATCCAGCCAGCTTGGGTGACGTCTTCCAACACAAAAGATTTTAATCTTATATTGCATAAGAGAAGAATACCAATAAAAGGGACAAAGATCTATACTAAAGAAAGATCTATGTAGGGAAAATATGTTGTTAAAGTTACTTTTATGGATAAGTGTTGATCCAGATCCCATCGTTTTTAGGATCCCTTTTATAAACCACCCCATTGCGTGGTATGGCGTTGTTTTTTCCACCGCTTTTTATGTTGGATATAAACTATTTATTTGGATCTATTCAAGAGAGCTTCTTAAAGACATTATAATTCCCAAAAAATATATTAACGAATCTATTTCTAAAGATTTTTCACTTTCAAAAAAGCAAACTAAATTGTATAAATTTTTTGAAAAAAGGGTGTCTAATAAAGAGGCTTTATCTTTAGTGAAAAAACAATTTTACCTCGAACAAAAATATCCTAAAGAAATTTCATCCATTTCTACCCTAGGGGTGAAATTTGCCGACTCGGCCCTTTTATATATGATCATTGCCACTGTTGTGGGAGCAAGACTGGGCCATATTCTCTTCTATGAGCCGATATTAGACTACCTTTATTCCCCTATTCTTATCCTCAAAACTTGGGAGGGGGGGCTTGCAAGTCATGGTGGGATTATTGCTATCCTTTTTGCAGCCTATTTATTCGTGAAGAAAAATAAGAAAATCTCCTATTTAGGTTTTATGGACCTTGTTTCAATTCCTACCATGTTTGTATGTGCCTGGATACGGGTGGGGAATTTTATCAATCAAGAAATATTGGGAGCCCCTACCACCTATTTTTGGGGCGTGATTTTTAAGCACCCAGCCGATGGGGCGGCAGCTGTCCCAAGACATCCCATGCCTTTATATGAATTTATTCTATATATGGGAGTCTCTGCCTTCTTATTTTACCTTTGGCAAAAAAACTTTTCGAAGAAAAGGGAAGGGATGTTGCTAAGTCTGTCTATCTTAATTTCTTTTTCTGTAAGGTTTTTTTTAGAATTTCTGAAAATGCCTCAATCAATTTATGATTATGACCTTTCACTACAAATGGGACAACTATTGAGTCTTCCAATGATTGGAATAGGGCTTTTACTCTTTATAAAAGCTAGAAAAGAAAAAGTCTATCTCGACAAAAAAGTTTCAGAAAGATAAAATAAAAAACAAACTTTTGATTTTTAGACAGGCCTTAAAAAGGTCTTCTTTTAAATGTTAAAAATTGCTTTTAAAACCAGGGAACATAGATGAACTTATCAATAAACTTTGCAAGAGGCGTATCTTCGATCATCGCAAGTGTTTTTATTACCCTTTTTTTATCCCTTGCAAGGCCATTTTTCGAAGGATTTTTCCCTCCAAATTTTTTATTAGGCTTACTGTTTAGTGGACTATTTTCGTATCTTATCGTTCTTCTAGATACAAATTTTCGAAAAATGCATCTAAAATTATTTAATACTCTGATTTTAGGACTTTTTTTAGGGATACTTCTTGGTAAATGTTTTGCATCTATATTTGACACTTTATTGATCATGTCAAATATTGGACCAACTATTACTTCCTTTATGGTATCTATTCCAAAAGCATTTCTATACCTTTTAGGACTGCATTTAGGTATTGTCCTAACTTTTACCTATGGCGAAGAGTTTCACATCTCTATCCCCTTTATTCGATTCAGTGAAGTAATGCAGGGAAAAAAAGATATCATCCTTGACGAAACTTTTTTAGCAGATCCAAGGGCTATTGATTTTTTATCTACAGGTATACTAAATAACAGACTTATTCTTCCCCTATTTATGATCAAAAATCTGCAAGAGCGACTTGATAATCCAGAAGATCACATTAAAGCACATGCAAGAAAGCTCTTTGCGGCAATTGAAAAATTAAGGGCTATGAAACATCTTGGTGTAAAAGAACACCAAACAGATTTTACCGATTTATCAGATGTGAGAAAAAAGGTCTTACGCCTTGCAAAAATTACTAAATCTGATATTTTAGTGGCCGATAGCTCTAAACTCATCATCGATGATAAGGAGATTACCTACTTAGGGTTGAATAGTATTGCCAACTCGTTGAAAAATATAATGTCAACAGGGGAACATATTCAAATTAAGGTACAGCGCTTTGGAAAAGAGCCAAAACAAGGCGTTGGCTATTTAGAAGATGGCACCATGGTTGTGATTAATAATGGTGGAGACTTTATTGGTGAAACCATAGATACTCGGGTAATCTCTGTAAAACAGACCTCTGCAGGCCGTATCATATTTACCAATGCTCTTGTAGAAGATGGCGATGGCGATGATTATCTCTATGAGTCTAATGCAGAATACGCTCATCAACACGATTAGTCTATGAAACAAGCGACTCAAATCATCGGCATCGGAACAGATATCTTATCCATAGAGCGCTTTAGAGCCTCCCACTCAAAACTCGGTGACAAGTTTCTTGATAAGATTTTCACTGAAGCAGAAAAAGCCTACTGCAATAAGCATAAAGATCCAATAGTCCATTTTGCAGCCCGATTTTCAGCAAAAGAAGCTGTTGTAAAAGCACTCGGGACGGGCTTTGATGAAATGCTCTCCTTTCACGATATTGAAATTAGTAATGATGAGAAAGGCAAACCTTTTGTAACCCTTTCATCTAAATCTAGCGCATACTATAATCATCCCACCATTCAAATCTCTCTTTCCCACTGTAAAGAATATGCAACTGCAACTGCAATAGCTTATAACGAAAACTAGAGTTCTTTCCAAATTCAATATGAATTTTTTAACCACAAAGATCACAGAGAAAGCATTAAATCCCTCTTGAAGTAAGCCTAGTTTATAGATTAAACACATAGGCTCATAGATACAATGAATTCATCAAATTATTTTCTTGTATTTTGTGAATGACGATCTTGTATGTATATCTTCTCATGGGATTTCGAAAGAAGTCTAATATCTTTCTCTTTGATCTCTGTGTTCTCTAGGGAGCAAAACGAGCGGGTGGTAATATATAAGTTCAAAATCACCTTACGTAATGTGACTGATTAATTTGAATATAAGAGTTTTCAAGGAAACGATTCGGCGATTGAAAGCTTGATTTTTCCCTTCTTCTCTACGTGCTCTTGTGTACTTTGTGGTTAAAAATTCATATAGTCCATTTTCCTGTAGTTGCCGCTGCTTAAGGGTTCAGGGTACATTTGAAAAATGAACTTCGAAAAAAGTCTAGTAGGTTGATAGCAGTATTTTTTTAGCAGGAGCCATCAGATACATCGATCCGCAAACAAGGATGATCTCCTCTTTTTGCCCTTCATACATGTTTAAATTTAAGGATAAGGCATCTTCTTCAGACATCAGCCGATATGTCTTTACTGGTAAAAAATAGACTTGTGATACAAATGATTTAAGGATAGAAAGGCAGAGGTTCACATCCTTTGTAGTGGCCATATTCCAAAGAGCGATAATCTTTTTATCTGGATATAAAAGCTCCATTTTCGTTTTAAGCGCTAGAAAAGCACCTTCATTATGGGCCATGTCAAACACCACATTATCTACTATTTCAAAGCGTGCAGGAAAGGTAAATAATTTTTCTAGTGGGACAATATTTAATACCTCAAGGGCTTTATCGGCTATTTCCTTATTTTCTTTTAAGTAGTCAGAGTGTGTTATAAGAACTTCATGGATAGTGGCATTTTTTTCAAAAGCTGCTTTGTAGCATTCTTCATGAGCAGCCCCTGGGCCAAGAACTACAGGGACTCCTTCTTTGATAATTCCTGCCTTATTTCTCGCAATAGAATCTAAATCTCCTAAAATGTCTTGATGATCGAGGGTGATATTGGTAATCACTGAAAGAATCGGTGTGATAATATTTGTAGAATCATTTAAACCACCTATGCCCACCTCAATTACAGCGTATGAGACCTTTTCTTCAGAAAAATAAATAAGGGCCATCAGCACAAATATTTCAAAGAACATCAGCTCATCAAAAATCTCTTTATGAGCATTATAAATTTTCTCCATCCTTTCATCAGAGATCATTTCACCATTGATAGAGATTCGTTCATTGCATTGTTCATAATGAGGAGAGGTAAAAAGTGCTGTTTTAAACCCTGATGCTTGCAACCCTTTGGCGATATTTAAGCAAACTGTCCCTTTACCATTGGTTCCTGTGACATGAATAATTTTAAAGTTACCCGCAGGACTACCCAGCTTTTCGTGTAATTTTCTTAGTTCAGGTAAAGATTTTGCTTTTCTAGATGTTTTATAAAAGCTCGTATAATCCTTTAAAAAGTCGATAACAGCGCCCTCACTCTCTCTTCTGTGATAAATGAGCAGCCTAAAGAGACATAAGCACGCCTTTCTCCATGATAATCCGATCCACCGGTAACAAGTAGGTTTTTTTCCTCAGCAAGCTTTAAAAGGCGCTCAATTCTATCTCTTTGAAAATTGCCATAAAAGCATTCCAGTGCATCAAAGTCATAGGTGGAAAGGATATTTTTCAGAACTTTTTTCCCTTTTATAAGGATGGGATGAGCAAGGGAAGATTTCCCACCGGCATTTTTGATCACATCGAGGGTTTCTTGTATAGTTGGTAAGGTGCTTTTTACATAGTAGGGGGCTTTTTCGCCGATAAATTTTTTAAACGCTTCCTCCATGTCTTTTACATAGCCAAGCTCAATCATTCTTAAAGCGATGTGGGGACGGCCCACAGAGCCTAACTTATCTTTAGGAATGGAAAAATCTTTCAAATCAATTCCGGCAAAAGAAAGCTTTTGAACCATTTTATGTAACCGGTCCATTCTTCTCTCTGTATGCGTATTACAAAAGTTTAAAAGCTTTGGATTATCTATATCAACACCATAGCCAAGAATATGTATTGACTCTACCCCATCGTTTTTTTCATATTTAGTGGAAAACTCTACACCTGTGATGAGCTCAACCCCCATTTTCTTTGCATAATCAAGTACTTCATTAGTGTATGCTGCAACAGTATCATGATCGGTAATAGAAAGACCTTTAAGTCCTATTTGCTTTGCCATATCTATTAATTCATTAGGGGTTTTTTCCCCATCTGAGCAGTTGCTATGACAATGCAGATCAAATGATCCTAACCTCATATTCAAGGTCTACCCCCGTTTTTTCTTTAACAATGAATTGAATCTCATGGATAAGTTCTATCACATCTTTAAATGTCGCATTGTTTGTATTGTTAATAAAATTTGCATGCATAGAGCTAACGGTCGCCCCTCCTACAGTTTTTCCTTTAAGACCACATCTATCAATTAAAGCCCCTGCAGGGTTACTACTGGATGGATTTTTAAAGATACAGCCTGAATTTTTTTCAGATATCGGCTGAGAGTTTAAACGCTTGAGCAAATATTGATGTAAGTCTTTTAAAACATCCTCTTTTTTCACAAGGTTAAAAGACGCCTTCAAAATACAACCTCCATTATCTATAAACGCAGAACTTCTATACGAAAAATTGCATTCATCTTTGGCAAGAGTTTTGATTTCTCCATCTGGATACATTACGACCAGCTCAGTAAGGTAAGTAGATATTTGCACATGAGAAACCCCTGCATTCATACAGATACTTCCGCCAATTGTCCCAGGAATTCCAACAAGAGCCTCAAGACCCGATAACCCCATTTTAGATGTCTTTCTTGCAAGTAAGGGAAGATTAACCCCACCATCTGCTACTACACAAGTACCACTAATTTCAACTTCGTTCATCTTATTAATAATTACCACCCCATCATAGTAATCATCTTTAAATAGCACATTAGAGCCTCTTCCCAAAATTACATAGGGAAGCTGCCTATTTTTACTAAAGATAAGCGCCTCTTTTATTTCCTCTTCCGTAGAGGCAAGGATCAAATGGCGACACGTTGCGGAAAGTCCATAAGTATGGTATTTTTTCAACGACGTATCGTTACTGCAAAGCTGCTTGTTTTTCATTCTTCATCTCTTTATAGATAGAATCTATCATAGCATGAAGGTATTTTCCAGATCCATAACTACTAAACTTATTTGCAATTCTTATAGCTTCTGCAACCGCCACCTCAACAGGAAGATCCTTTTCTTTTAAATCGAACAAAATGACCCGTAAAATGGCCAAATCCACTTTAGCAATTCTATCTAAGGAATACTCAGTAGAAATCTTGCTTAAAAGAGTATCAAAATCGCCCCGTAATTCAAAAATTTTTTCAGCATGCTCTTTGTATTCTAACATGTTTTTTTTACTCACTTCAAAAAGTGTCATAAAAATTTTTATAGAATCATCACTAAGTGTTTCACTATTTTCGAGTACATAGAGAAGTTGAACATAAATTTCGCGAGATTTTTTCATAGCTTTTTCTACTTGGTTCCTTTTTTTAGAAAAAGTATAGCACACACTCTAGTTTGTTTACATAGATTAAATTCGTTCTTTATCGAAAAAAACTTTTACATTATTATTAAGAAAATCCCAATAGGAGACTTTGATTTGCTTGGTATATTCTTAGACACAGAGACCAACGGCCTGAATTGGTCCAAACATGTTATTTTAGAAATAGCTTTTATTATTAAAAATTTAAATACTGGGAAAACTATCGATACTTATGAGTCGATGATTATCCCCACAAAAGATGAATGGGAGCGCTCAGACCCTGAGAGTCTTTCTTATACTGGGATAACCCTAAAAAACCTTGAAGGTAGAGGTAAACCCAAATCTGAGGTAAGCAAAGCGATCATTCAACTATTTAAAAAGCATGGTCTTGAAAGGGGAAAAGCTGTATTTATTTGCCAAAATCCAAGTTTTGATAGGATTTTTTTTAGCGGATTAATCGATGTAGATAATCAAGAGCGATTGAATTTTCCCTATTATTGGCTAGATCTTGCCTCGATGTTTTGGAGTAAGCACATTTCCAAAAACGCCCGGTTTGATATCTTTTCTATTTCAAAGGATGCCATCGGTAACTACTATGGCATAGAGCCAGAACATAAGCCGCACCGTGCTTTACAAGGTGTGGAACACCTTATTACCTGCTATACATCTGTTGTTGGGTTTCCAGAAAAAGATACTCTATCACATGTTTAATACGAATATTTCCCTGATAGCCGGCTAAAGCCTTTTGAATAGTTTTATCAAGAACTTTTGTGTTTGCGTTCAGTAGATGTTCGGAAGTAAATTTTTTTACATAAAGGGCCATAAAGGTCTCTAAAAAATGACGAAATTTTTTCTCTGTATGCTCGATATTTTCTATCAAGCCTTTTTCTACCTCTTCAATTTCCTTTAAAAAGGTATCAAAAAAACCCTTTTCAAAAGAAGTAAATAACCCTTCGATGATGGAAGAATAATCATCATTAAGATCGGTTCCTGGAACAAATACCTTTTGTACTCTTGATAAGATCGTCTTTAATATATCGTTATATCTTGTAGTTGTCAGCATCAGCTGAAATGATAAAGGAGCTTCCTCTAACGTCTTTAATAAAGCATTAGCATGAACAGGAAGCATTCTATCGGCTGAAACTATTGCAATAATACGGGTTTTTCCACGATAGGGAGGAAGAGCGCTCTCTTGAACAACACTATGGATAGTTTCCATGGAATATAAGTAGCTTTTAGAGATGGGCTTTACCTCTTGAAAATCGCCATGACGAAATAAAGCATCCACTGAAGTAACACCCAAAGACTTCATAGCTGCCTCATACATTTGCTTAACTACAGAGTCATGACTTTCACCATGAAATAATACTGCCGATGCCATAGATGACCTAATTACGCAAAAGGTTAGATGATAAATTCACTTTTTTCATAAAAATATCTAAATGTTTTTTAGCATGCTCAAAAACCTCTTCCTTAGGCATTGTAGCATCTATCACAATCATCCTATGTGGGTTTTCTTTTGCAAGTGTAAGATAGCCCTTTCTAACCTTTTCATGAAAAGAGATATCTTCACTTTCCAAGCGATCTTTTGCTCCCTTTAATCTTGCTAAAGAGGTGTTTGGATCAATATCTAAGAAAAACGTTAGATCAGGGGTTAAACCCTTTGTTGCAATAAGACTGATTGATTCAGCCCTTTCTAAAGAGATCAGACCACGTCCTGCCCCTTGATAAGCGACTGTTGAATCGGTAAATCGATCACATAAAACAACTTTTCCAGCAGCTAAGGCTGGAAAAATCTTATGTTTCACATGATAAGCTCTATCGGCTAAATAAAGAAAAAACTCTGATTCTGGTGGTATGTCACTTTTTAAATCATCTAATAAGGTAGCACGAATACTTTTTCCAAAATCGGTGGCCCCTGGCTCAAATGTTTTCATCACATCCTTTCCTGTTGAAAGAAGATAATCATGAAGGCTTTGAATTAATGTGGACTTACCCGCACCTTCTCCACCTTCAAATGTAACAAAAAAACCAGCATCTCTCATAGATTACTCTTCTTCCGCAATAATATTTTCAATTCTTTGCATCGCCACTAAGAAATCGTTTTCTTCAAGCCTTACAATTTTCACCCCTTGCGTAGATCTACCCATAATACGAAGATCTTTCATAGAAGTTCTTAATGTTTGACCAGCATTAGACATCATCAAAGCGCTATCATCATCAGTTACAGCAATAGCCCCTACCACCAAACCATTTCGCTTACTTGTGATAATAGAGCGCACCCCTTTACCACCGCGATTTGTTTGTCTAAAGTCAATTACTTTAGAACGCTTTCCATGACCATGCTCACATACAACTAAAATAGAATCCCCTTCTGTGACAACTACACAAGAAACTACATAATCTTCCTCATTTTTCAATGATACACCACGAACTCCGCGTGCAGTTCTTCCCATAGCTCTTACAAGAGTTTGGTCAAATCGGACAGCCATCCCTTGACGAGTAAATAACATAATCTGATCCATCTCTTTTACAAGCCTTGCAGCAATTACGCTGTCGCCTTCATCAATAGAAATGGCATAAACACCATTTTTTCTCGGAGAAGAAAAACTTTCTAATAAGGTTTTTTTGATCACACCCTTTTTAGTCGCAAGTAAAATCGAGGCCTCTTGATCAAAGTTTGAAACACGCAGCACCGCTGCAATTTGCTCATCTTTTGAAATACCTTCAAGAAGATTAATTAATGCTTTTCCTTTTGATTTTCTTGAACATTCTGGGATCATCCAAGCTTTCAACCAGTAACATCTTCCAAAGCTTGAAAAGACTAATAAATGATCATGAGTATTTGCTACATAGACATCTTTAAGACCATCGGCCTCTTTTTTCATGTCTATACCAATCACACCATGACCCCCTCTTTTCTGCTCACGGAAAGTATCAATAGGCATACGCTTAATGTAGTCATCTGTAGAAATCGTAATAATCACAGACTCATTTGCAATAAGATCTTCCATCTCAAGCCCTTCTTCTTCTGCAGGGGCAATGGTGGTTAATCGTTTGCTCTTATCATATTTACGCATCTCTTCTAATTCACCCTTGATGATATCAGAAACCATTTGTTTAGAAGCTAAAATTGCTTGTAAATGTCTAATTCTTTCCGCAAGTTCAGCAAATTCTTTTTCAATTTTATCTCTTTCTAAACCGGTTAATTGGTATAAACGGAGCTCTAAAACAGCATCGGCTTGTCTTTCAGAAAGAAAATACCGTGTCATTAAGGCAGCATGAGCGTCCTTTTTATCTGCACTTTCTCTAATTAACTTCACAATTTCATCAAGTTTATCAAGTGCTTTTAAATATCCTTCTAAAATATGGGCTCTTGCTTCTGCTTTTTTCAGCTCAAATCTAGTACGACGACGAACCACTTCATTTCTATGATCAATCCAACAGGTGATCATATTCTTAATATTCATTAGTCGTGGCAACCCACCATCTAAGGCCAGCATATTACAACCAAATGTCACCTGAAAATCAGTAAATTTATATAATTGATTTAAGATTACATCTGGAATTTCCCCTTTTTTCAAATCAAGAACAACACGAAGACCTTCTCTATCTGATTCATCACGTAAATCACTCACCCCTGTCATTTGCTTATTGTTGACAAGATCGGCAATTTTGATGATCAACTCTGCCTTGTTTACCCCATATGGGAGCTCATCTAACACAAGTGTGGAGCGATCATTTGCTCTTTCTTCTACATGGTAAATTCCGCGAACACGAAGCTTTCCACGACCTGTATGGTACGCCTCTTTAATCCCTTTTATCCCACAAATAATTCCACCTGTTGGAAAATCAGGACCAGGCATCACAGACATAATCTCATCGACAGTTGTCTCAGGATTATCTATTAAAAGTGTTGTTGCAGCAATTAATTCTGATAAATTATGTGGAGGAATATTTGTTGCCATACCCACAGCAATACCTGTGGATCCATTACAAAGTAAGTTTGGAAACTTTGAAGGAAATACTACAGGCTCTTTTTTTGTCTCATCGTAGTTGGGTACATAATCTACCGTCTCTTTATCTAAATCATCCATTAATGACATAGATGGACCTGTAAGTCTTGCCTCTGTATAACGCATAGCAGCAGGTGGATCACCATCGACAGAACCAAAGTTACCCTGGCCATTGACTAATGAATATCTCATAATCCAATCTTGCGCCATACGAACAAGTGTTGGATAAATCACTCCCTCACCATGAGGGTGAAAATCCCCTGAGGTATCACCGGCAATCTTTGCACATTTTCTATGCTTTCCACCCGGGGATAAATTAAGCTGTCTCATTGCATACAAAATTCTTCTTTGTGAGGGCTTTAATCCATCTCTTACATCTGGTAGAGCTCTTGAAATAATTACTGACATCGAATAACGAAGATAACTCTCTTTCATCTCCTCTTCAATATTTCTTGATACTACTATTCCTGAAGTTAGTTCTTCATCACTCATAATCTATCTTTCCCTTAAATATCTAAATCTTTTACTGATAGAGCGTGAAGATCAATAAACGCTCTTCTTGGTGGAACATCATCGCCCATTAATACTGTAAACATACGATCTGCATCTGCTGCATCTTGAATGGTAACTTTTACTAATGTTCGTTTTTCAGGATCCATTGTTGTCTCCCAAAGTTGATCTGCATTCATCTCCCCAAGACCTTTGTACCTTTGAATCTCAATGCCTGTGCGACCATTTTCCCGTATTTTGCTAATAATTTCTTTCAAAGTATGAAATGGGATCGCTGATTTTTCTTCATCAAGAACATCTAAAATCTTCCCTTCATCACTATAATATTGAGCAATGGTTAATGAATGATCTGCAAGCGCCTTATTTAATCTATTTAACGTCTCTTGTTTAAATAGCTCAAGATAAGAAAGAGGTTTGGCTACAAATTTCTCAATCCTTGCCTCTTTTTCAACATCATCTTCTGTTAATGAATCAGCAAAAATCTTTTTCTGAGAGATTGCATCGCGCTCTCTTAATTCCCTAAACTCTTCTATGGTGTAAACAAATCTTGTCTTACCATCTATGTAAACCTGAAAATGAGGTAATAACCCCTCTTCATTACGAGCTGCTAAAAACTCTTTAAATACCACCCCTTTTTTCTCAATGCTTACAATGAGATCTTCCACACTCATGATCATAGAAATGAATTTTTTCATTTCTTTTGCATCAAGAATCGTCTCAGAGGAGGCAATTCTAAAGGAAAGATCGCTTGTTCCAAGAGAAATTAAATACTCATCCATTTCCTCTTCAGAATGTATGTATTGAAAAGCTTTTTTTCTAGCTACTCTGAATAAAGGAGGTCTGGCTATGTAAATATGACCATTTTCAATCAATGCAAGCATATGACGAAAGAAAAATGTTAACAATAAGGTTCTAATATGAGATCCATCAACGTCAGCATCGGTCATAATAATGATTTTATGGTAACGAAGTTTTTCTGGATGAAAATTATCCTTACCAATACCGCAACCAAAAGCCGATATCATGGCCCCAACTTCGGTGTTTTGAAGAATTTTTTCCAAACGAGATTTTTCAACATTCAAAATCTTACCACGAATTGGTAAAATAGCTTGATTACGACGATCTCTTCCACCTTTGGCTGAACCACCCGCTGAGTCTCCCTCAACAATATATAGCTCACATTTTGCAGGATCTTTTTCAGAACAGTCAGTTAGTTTTCCAGGAAGACGAGCCGTATCAAGAGCTGACTTTCTTTGTGTTAATTCCCGTGCTTTCCGAGCTGCCTCTCTTGCTTGCGATGCAAGAGCTGCTTTATCCACTATCACTTTTGCAATTTGTGGATTTTCTTCTAAAAATGTAGAAAATGCTTCCCCTACCACTTGCTGAGCAACTGTTCCTACATCACTATTTCCTAAACGTTGCTTTGTTTGTCCTTCAAACTGTGGGTTTGGAACTTTTACAGAGATAATTGCTGTCATCCCTTCACGAACATCCTCACCAGTAATTGCTGTCTTAAAATTTTTCAATAAATTATGACCTTTTACATAACTATTGAGTACACGAGTCATTGCAGAAGAAAAGCCTGATAAATGCGTTCCACCTTGTCTTGTAGCAATGTTATTCACATAAGAAAAAACCGTTTCTGTATAGGTTGAATTCCATTGCATGGCTACTTCAAATTCAATGGTTCCATCATGAACCTCTCTTGATCCCATAATATAAATAGGAGTCTCAAAAAGAGGAACTTTATTTTCATTTAAATATTGAACAAAAGAAGATATTCCTCCCTCATAATTAAATGTCACATCGGCATGTTCACTACTTCTTTCATCAATAAGATGAATCGTTAACCCCTTATTTAAAAAAGCAAGCTCTCTTAAACGAGTGTAGACTGTGTCATAATCAAATTCAATTACCGAAAAAATAAGCTCATCTGGCCAAAATCTTACCGTTGTTCCACGTTTATTTGTTTGCCCACCTTTTTTTAAAGGAGTAACAACTTTTCCACGGGAAAACTCAATGTCGTATTCATTGCCATCTTTAAATATATTTAAAGCTAATTTTTTAGAAACTGCATTCACACAAGAAACCCCCACCCCATGAAGTCCTCCAGATACTTTATATGTATCTTTGTCAAACTTACCACCGGCATGAAGTACTGTCATTACCACTTCTGCAGCGGTTACATCCCTTCCGAGTTTTTTGGATTGATCTTCATGCTTCCCAATAGGAATACCGCGACCATTATCGGCAACTGAACAAGATCCATCCTCATGGAGCGTTGCAGTGATTTCAGTACAAAATCCCGCCATTGCCTCATCTATACAGTTGTCGACCACTTCATAGACACACTGATGAAGACCAGAACTTGCTGTGTCTCCAATGTACATACCAGGCCTTTCTCTAACTGCCTCTAGCCCCTCAAGGACTGTGATACTACTTGCGTCATATTCTTTTGCTTTTTTATTTTTTTCTTCTGTCATGCTAGTCATTGCCTTTTTTACTTACCTCCGGTAAATCAACCTTTTGATCCCAGGAAAATTTCCCTGTCTTTGAATTCTTGCAATTATGTCATCTGTTCCAATCATTGCAAGCTCTGAAAACAAAGCGCCTGATAATACTTTTATATATAAAGTATCCTCTTCAACTTTTTCCACTCTTGTATACTTGCTATACTTAGGATCAACTACAGCCCTCCAAACATTTTCCATGTCCTTTGGTCTAGAATTCTTCATTCGCATAATTGAACCAAGAACAGAAGGGAGCACATCATCGATATTCGACCAAGGTGTATCTTTCTGATTTTTTTTGATTCTTTTAGTCAAATGAATATCCCACGTGCATTCAATACCAAAATCCAAGTATAGCAAAACCGAGTCAAAAAAGCTACCCTTATAATTTAAAAAACTATATATCGACCGAATTATTACCCAATCCTTTTAATGTTTGAAGTTTTTCAAGAAGTTCTGCCATTATTCTGTTATTTCTCTCATCCGCTTCAGCGTTTTTTTCATCAAAAGCCGCCTCTTTTTCCTGTAATTTTTTATTTTCAGCCAAAATTTCTGCCATCATCCTATGATTTTTTTCATCAAGCGCTGCCTCCTTTTCCTGCAATCTTTGGCTTTCAGCAAGCATTTCTGCCATCATCTTATTGTTTTTTTCATCTGCTTCGGCATTTTTTGCATCCGCTGCTGCCTCTGCATCAATTGCCTTAATCATCCGATCTAACACCTCCTCAGCATCGGCAACATTTTCCATCGTAATTTGATGTAATGCTTCCATTTTTTTTCTAGTTACTTCTAACTCTTTAACATTTGATGCAAAGTCTTTCCGCGTTGCTTCAAACTTCCCTTCCGTTTCTGCTAACCTTTCCTCAGTACCCTTTAAAGCCGCTTGGGTTATTTCATATTTTTGCTGCGTTACTCCCAGTTTTTGAACGTTTTCATCTAAAGAAGCTTGAGTGTTTTTAAGATCCTGACTTGTCTTATCAAGTTTTAACGCTGTTTCCTCGTGTTTTATTTGTGTTATACTTAACATTTCTTGAGTGATAAATAGTTTTAAAGATATTTCTTCAAATTTGATCTGGGTTTTCTTCAATGCTTCATTTTGCTCTTTAAACTCACCTAACTCTAAACCTAGTCGATCAAGCTCACCAGAAAGCTCCTTTCTTACTTTTTCTAACTCATCTACCTCACTTTTAAGACGATTGACCTGCTCTCCTAGACGATCTACTTCACCTCTAAGATGATTGACTTGCTCCCCAAGACGGTCTACCTCTCCTTTTAGACGACCTACTTCACCCTCAAGTTGATTAATCTGATCTTCAAACTCCTCTGCAATCACCTCAAGTTTTTTAGTAATTACCTCAAGTCCACCATTTTGTCTTTTGTCAAAAATATAGCCAAAAGCAATTGCCGCAATAATAAAAATTGCAACCCCACAAGCAATCACCACCTCTGCAGATATGGCAGCTGTTGCCAATGCACCCCCTATGATGGCAGCTATGCCACATGCCCCGAAAAAAGAGGCCACCACCAATGATATGGTATGGCATACATTACAACACCCTCCTTTTTGAGGGATTACAGCAGTTAATCGATCCTTTAATGAATCTGGGTTATTAACAACCCCAGCTGTCCCTTGAACAACTACATCTGTCAATTCTTTTCCACCTGCATTCATATAGATTTCCTTTGTAAATAATAAAGTTTTTATTAAATTAAAACTTCTATTTGCCTAAAAATCAATAAAAATGTTGATAGAAAAAACCAAAAAAACCTATCCCTTTTAGAATAAGTTTTTTAGTTTAGAAAAATATATGGTGGATAAAACTAAGTTCTTTGGTGTTCAAGATTAAGGATACTACGGATAGCAATAGTACTTAGAGCAATCAAGTAGAATGATCCTGCTATTAACAATAGCCCGGTAGTGTAATCATTTTGACCAGTTTTTATCAATCCATAAAAAACCATAGGTATAGGAAATACTAATCCAGCAGCAGCGGTCACTTTCTGTATAGTCCTACAAACATTTTCTGTATTAGAAAAGCTTTGATTAGGACCACCAACTATAATATCTTGGTAATTGGCTATCTTTATTGGTGTAAAGACTCCTCCATCAACAGCAGATGTTGATGATACATTCGACCTATTCCTCGTGTCATTGGCTGATATTGATAGTCTTCCCGCTTCTACTGCCCCAGGAGTGGCTGATCTACTATATGGCTGCATTTATATTCCTTCTTTATATTACACTTTCATTATACTAAACTTTAGCATTTTTTCATAAGAAAAACATTAATTCATAATTAAATTTAAAATTGATATTAAATGGCACAACTTTTCATCGCCCTTTATGAATAAAAGTTATTTTTCAATATTAATATTAATTTTTATAAACTCTTCACTGTCAATAACTACAATGTTATACAGAACATTGCATTATACTTCACTAATCCTTATTGGAATCACCTGTTCTCTTCCCATACGATCTAACGCACACGTTTGAACAATAGTACTAATAGACATTGATGCAAGCAAAGCTGATAACCCAATAATGAGGGATTTTTGAGAGTTCTGGCTGTTTAAACCACCTACAACCGCACCTGCTATTGCAATTGAAATACCTAATAACGCAACAGAGGTACACAATTTAGTTCTAGCAGTGTATTCTTTTAAACATATACCACGATCTGCCACAAAAGGCGCTCCAGGCTCTCCAATAGGTCTTATCATATTTTACTCCAGCTCCTTTTATGCGGCTTTAATGTACGATATTATTAAGATTTTTTCCAATATAAACGTGTGTTTTGTTAAATAATAATTTAATTTAAGATGAATAAAATTATTGCTGTAAATAAAACAAATGTTTTATGTTATCACCCATGAAAGAGGCTACAGAAAAAAAAACGTTTATGATAGCTAAAATCTTTGATGAGATTTCAAAGACCTATGATGTTATTAACACCCTTCTTTCCTTTGGTTTAGATAGGCGGTGGAGAAAAAAGGCCCTTGAATTCATCCCTAAAGATTCCCATGAAGATGTGTTAGATATTGCTTGTGGTAGTTGCGCCCAAATACTTGCTCTTGCAAAGAAAAGACCTTATTGTAGATTTACAGGTATTGATATTTCTGAAAAGCTTCTTACCATCGGAAGAAATAAACTGAGCAAGAAAAATTACATGGTGGAAGGATTGATTACTGGATCTGCCTTAGATCTTCCTTTTGAAGCAGAAAATTTTTCCATTTGCACCCTATCTTTTGGCATTAGAAATATGGAAAATGTGGATAAAGCATTAGCAGAGGCTTACCGAGTTCTTAAAAAAAATGGTAAGCTCCTTGTTCTTGAATTTTCACTCCCAGAGAAAGTTTTTTTAAGGAAACTTGCTCTTTTTTACTTAAAATACATCCTTCCAAAAATAGGAAACTTGCTTTCAAACCATTTATATGCCTATACTTATCTTAACGAAACAATACGTACTTTTCCCTCTGGGAAAGCATTTATTGATCTTTTAAAAAGGGCGGGGTTTGTCCATACCAATTGTCATCCTATGACTTTTGGTATGGTTACTCTTTATGTAGGAGAGAAGCTGTGAAACGCTTATTTCAAACTTTTAAAGGAAACTATCCTTATTTATTGTGTGATGGTTATTGCGGAGCAGGAGTTTTAAGCGCTACAAATGCTGATATTCCTCACTTTTATATGAGAAGTTTTGATGGGAGCATAGAACTATTGTTTCAACCTGCTCACTATTTTAAATATGAAATTCCAGAAAAGCCCCTCCTAGATTTATCCCCCACCTCCACCACTGAAACTTCATCTCAAACAATTGCAAGTCTTATCGAAAAATTCAAAAATACACGCTTGCTTCATAAAATTGTTTTAGCAAAAAGACGGACTCATACTTTTAACCATACACTACCCATTGAAAAGTTATTAGCTGCACTTCTACACTTTTTTCCAAAGGAAAATGTATTTGCCTATATACCTGATGAAGAAACGATGTTCTTTGGATCCTCCCCTGAACTACTTTTTGAAAGAAAGGGAGATAAAATTTTTGTAGATTGTCTGGCCGGTACGGTAACGGCTTGCTCTAATCAATCACTATTCACTGAAAAGCTTTTACAAGAGCACCGCTTTGTCACTGAGTTTGTAGTAGAGGCGATTAAACCTTTCTGCACAAATATATCTATCTCAGAAATAGGGACAAAAAAGGCGAAAAATCTTGAGCATCTTTTTCAATCTGTACAAGGTACCTTAATCCCCTCTACCTTTGATACCCAGTTGATAGATGCTCTTCATCCCACCCCTGCTGTGTTAGGAATCCCAAAGGATGCGGCTTTTTCATTTTTAAAAGAACATGAACCTTTTGACAGAGAATTTTATGCCGGATGCATCGGATGGCTTCATCAAGATCATAGCAGGTTGAAAGTTGCTATACGTTCAGCTTTTATAAGAAAAAATACATTCACCCTCTTTGCCGGGGCAGGAATTATCCGACTGTCCAAGCCAGAGGATGAACTAAAGGAAATTGATAATAAATTCCATACCCTAGAGGAGGTTTTTCTTGAAAAAGCCGTGTCAAACTAATAACGAATACGCAAACCTAATTATTTCTGATCTTGTAAACCTCGGTGTGACCCATTTCTGTATTGGCAGCGGCAGTCGTAGCGCTCCCCTTGCTGAAGCCTTAGAAAATAACCCTAGAGCAACCACTGTCCTTCATTATGACGAACGTTCATTAGGATTTTACGCACTTGGTCTTTCAAAAGGGCTAAATAGTCCAGTGTGCATCATAACTACATCTGGATCTGCTACAGTGAATTTATTTCCTGCAGTGATGGAAGCTTACATGGATAACATCCCGCTTGTAGTGATTACCTGCGATAGACCTTTTGAAGATCTTGATCGAGGAACCAATCAAACATGTGATCAAGAGGCTATATTTGGCAGCTACGTAGACTGCTCTAAAACAATCCCCGCCCCTCCTCATCCTTTTGATCCAGCAGTGATCACCTCATTATTATCCCACCTCATTTATCGAGCAAAAACCACAAACACTCCCGTTCATCTTAATATACCTTTTAGAGAACCTTTAATCACTGAGACAGGATCAAACATAGCGTCCCATTCTCTCACTAAACACCTAACTTCGGATCGAGCACTTTCAGAAGAATCGTTAGATTACATCATCGACATCCTCTCATCTTTTGAAAAGGGTATTATTATTGCAGGGGGTAACTGTGAAACAGGGGCAGCAAATGATATTCTTATATTAGGCGAAAAGCTTGGCTATCCCATCCTGCCAGATCCATTATCTGGGATCAGAGAGCTTGGTGGATCATCTATGATCATCTCTCATTATAATCAAATTCTTCATCACGTAGGGGAGCTTTCGCAATTTAAACCTGATGTAGTGATCTTCTTAGGAGGTCATATTATATCAAAAAATGTTCTCCTGTGGACAAAAACACTCACCTTTGCTCATCAAATCATAGTTACCGATTCCAAGCGAAATATCGACCCCACACTTTCTATCAATACACGTGTTTCTATGAAACCTTCTCATTTTGCAAAAATGATCAATAATAAAATCATCCACAAGCCCACCTCCCTCTACCAGAGCCTATGGAAAGGCTATTCTTTAACCCTCAATCACCTTATTCCTGAATTTTTTGAGCAAGAGGACACCCTTTATGAGCCGGTAGTTATCACAAGTTTACTTCCTATTCTTGATAAAACGCCCCTTCCTATTTTTCTTGGCAATAGCTTATCCATCCGCTATGGGGATAATTTCTTATTTCCCCGCTCTATCACAAAAAAAATCTATGGAAATCGGGGCGTAAGCGGAATTGATGGAAACATCTCCACAGCAATTGGCATTTGCGATGCTTTACATACTCCAGTTATCGCTGTGATCGGAGATTGCACCTTTTTACACGATGTAGGCGCCCTTCATTTAATGAGTAAACAAAAGACCCCATTGATCCTTATCGTCATAAATAATAATGGTGGCGGTATCTTTGACTTTCTAC
>CAMAXK010000012.1 GCA_945862365.1 Chlamydia trachomatis | reverse complement strand
CTTTTTTTTTACAAACCGTTTAGGTTTGTAATAAAACAAAGTTAATATCGCATGAAAACGATCAATACAAACCTATTGTATGATCTTATTCTACGCATCAAGATCAAGATATGTCAATGTAGCATAGTAATTATAGTTAGTTTTATTTCTTTCCACTTTTTATCTTAATAATTCGAAATCTAAGATTTCAGATTATTAAACAATTTTTCTTGGTGGCTTTAGAGGAGGGGAAATACCTGTTCCCATTCCGAACACAGAAGTCAAGACCTCCATCGCCGATGATACTATACACAAGAGTATGGGAAAGTAGGACGCTGCCAAGTTTGTAGACCCTCATTCTTTATAGAATGAGGGTCTTTTTTTTGCCCAAATTTTTTTCATTTTGTTATGAAATACAAATTCCCAAAGAGCATTTTTAAAAATTAAACACAAAGACACAAAGGCACAAAGATAGCAAGAGCGATAAAGACAATTGCTCAATGTCACTTTTTGAAAAATTAAACACAAAGACACAAAGACACAAAGATACAAAGATACAAAGACACAAAGACAATTGCTCAATGTCACTTTTTGAAGTACTAAGCTTAAAGAAACGAAGAATCCAAGGGTAATACAACTCTAAGATTGCAACTTTAATTTCTTGGGTTATTTTTTTGTCACCTTTGCCTTCTTTAGTTATAATTTATTTCATTCCTTCTATTTTTTTTCTCTATGTTTAATCATTTAAGAAATGGTTAATTTTCAGTCGGTTATGTTGTATTTAGGAAGTTCAGTTATCATTCAGTAAAGATAATTGCTGGATGATTTATGCATTATATTAATTTGTTTTTTATTGGATTAACTTCTGCGTTATTTTCCTTGATATTGTGTGCAATTACAAGGCGGCCACAAAGTAATCCTATTGCTCAAAGGTATTACCGAGATTTGCTTATGGCTATTAGGAAGGGTGCAGTAGATCAGGCTCTTGCCCATAATCTTAATTGGTCAGCTAATTATCATTTGGATTCAGATCTTATGAAAGATGAAATGGTAGATATATTTTACCAAAATACTGCAAGTTTATTTGGATATGATGATCTTCTCACTTTTTCATCATACCTAAATGAGCTAGCTAATTATATCATTTCAAGGATTAATTACGATGTCGAAGAAGAGGTTTTTGAATTACCAATGCAAAAGCTTATTGCCCTTATAGAAGATGCAATGTTTGCACAGGCTCTTTCAACTAGTTGGCAGTCCCCTTTTATCAATCATTATAAGGATGCTTTTTCCTTTGCAAAAAAAATCACAATCGATCCTATTATTCTAAATTTTTTTAGTATAACGTTTAACTATGTTGGAAGAAATGAGATTGAAATATTTATCAATGAACTTAATTGCTTTTATTTAAAAATTAAATCACTTTAATTTATTTACGAATTTCCTTTTGTTTTTAATTCATCTTAATTATGATATAATCATGCAAAATTCATTTGGATCTTATATTTTAGTAAATAATTTTTTCGGTTTACAAAGATGCGTGGCTGTTAAGGGTGAGAAGGAGGTTTCTAGGCCTTATTCTCAAAAGGCTAACACTCCTGGGGAGGTGCGGGTCTATTTACCAGGTGTACCTTTAGTAGAGGGGTTACAAGTGCAAGAATTTCTTCCTAAACATGGACTATTGAATGCACAGGTGAGCAAGATAAAATTTGCTTTGTTTAATCTAGAAAATGTGATTCTTTCAGGTAATTGGGAGAGATTTTTTTCTATTGCTTCAAATTGCCAAGCGTTATTTTCTAGAATTTTTTCTTACCAAGATGCTATGACCAGAAGTGATTATGAAGAAGCTTTTGATCCCATCATGATGGCTTATAGTTCCTATAGTGAAAATTTGAGATTTAGTTTAGATGATGCGTTTCTTTATTTAAAAAATAGAGTGAATCAATTGACTAAATTTTCAATTGAAGAAAGAAAAACTGAGGCAACTCATGTTTTAGGTATTCTTACCATTGACGCACTTACATTATTTAAAGCTTTTGGGGGCGATTCAAAAAAACGCTATTCACCCATTACGATCCAGGATATTTCAAAGCTTGAAGCAGTTGCAAGAGCCGCTTTTAAGTCAGAAGATGAACCTGCTCCAAGGCAATTATCTATAGATAGAAGAACTAGATCTTTTTCATCAACCAGCTTTAGACCTATCAGCGAGTAAATCTAACTTCTTAAATTTAAGTAGGAAAGGGTTTATCTTGATCTATTTAGCAACTTAAGGTTTATTAAGGTTAAGAGAGGGGCAATGGAAAGAGAGTATGTTTATAAGAACTTAACCGCGTTAAAAGAGGCAACAGCTAATCACTTAGAGCTTTTGGTCGATAGTGCTGATAAAAATAGCCTAAAGGTGGTCTCTTCAAAGGTTTGGAATGAGGAGAAAAATCGAAAGCTTAAAGAGGCTGCAAAATTCTTGATTTCAAAGACGATTGCTTATTGTCCATCAGTTATTGATGAGGATATGGAGATGAAAAACTCCATTATGTCTATTTCTTCGCAGCTGATTAATTATTTAGAGCAAAGGAAGATGGGACACTTAGCTGAGCTCATGGCAGATCTTATCACTAATGAAAAGCGTAAAGATACATTTCATATGGATTACCCTTCAGATCGATTTGGTACATAATTACTTTTAAGTCAGTGCAAGCGAGCTAAGATTTGTAAAGTAGCTTTTTAAGATTTCTGTTTTTTTACATGAGGTAAAATGGGTTTCATCAATTTGTCTAATAGGGGAGATGCCTCGAATGGTGGCACAGGCAAAGACCTCTTCCATATTTAACAAAGACTCAAGATTGAGATCTTCCTCTTTCATCTCAAAATCATAGTCTTTTGCAATTTCAAGAAGAGTTAATCTTGTAATCCCAGCCAGAAGGTGACTTTTAGGGGTAATTAAGGTTTGATCTTTAATGCCTACGATATTTGCTCGAGCAAGTTCATGTACAAGTTGATCTTCTCCGATGAATAAGACATCATCAAATCCTAGAGCTTTAGCTTTTTTTACCTCTATCAAGGTTGTTGCATAGTTGGTACTTTTAACCCCAATATTAGATCTTGTATCTAATGCAGACTTTATTGCAAGCGGGTGGGTTGGATTTGAGTATTTAAAGTGCTCTGAAGTATTGCATAAGACTACCAAGTGATAAGGTTTGTCAAGATTAGAATCTATTACATAGAGGCGAAAGATTAAGTCTGAGCCTGGATTTTTATCGATCAGCTCATCTGAAATTTCATAAAGATTTTCCTCTGGAAAATTTATTAACAGGGATTTACATGTTCTTTTAAGCCTTTCAACATGATCGTAAAGACGAAACGGTTTTCTTCCATAAGTGCGAAAACACTCATAGGCCCCATAACCTCTTGTAAAGCCTAAATTATCTATATCGAGTTTGATCTCTGATTTTTTCATAAATGATCCATCAAAATAGGCAACTAGATCTTCCAATAAAACCTCCGATAATATTATAAGAATAGTTTAGGATAAATATTAAAGCAAGGAGCTTTACTATGGCCTTTTCAAAGATGACAGATCAGATGGCAGAAATTTTATCGATGATCATGAAAGATATCCCTAAAGTACAAAAGGGGAATAAACTTGCTACACAAAGAATTAGATGTGCCACCATTGAACTTTCCAAAGTATCTAAAAAGTGGCGAAAAATGTCGTTAGAAGTTGAAAAGAGACAGACTTAATAGTTTGATTTTGCTATAATCTTTCACATGGAAGAAGCAATTATTGAAATTCATGATTTTTCAAAAAAAGGTTTTGGCAAGTCTAAAGACACTCTTGGTGATATTTTAAATAGTATCCCAGGGGAAAAGGGAAAACTTACTAAAATTTCTGGAAAAGGTAAAAGATCCTTATACATTCTCAATGATTTAGTAGAGAAAAGTAAAGATAGAGCTACAGCTAGATGTAAACATTTCACCTCATGTGGGGGATGCACCCTTCAGCACGTCTCCTATGAAAGACAATTACAGGAAAAACAGGCAAAAATCGAAGCGCTATTTCCTGGTGAAACAATTCACCCAATTATTGGAATGGATAATCCCTGGCATTATCGTGGAAAAATGGAATACACCTTTTCTCAAAATAAGGCTAAAGAACATTTTTTAGGTCTAATTAAGCCAAAAAGTAAGGGGATTGTAGAAAATCTTACTGAATGTCATATTGTAGATCCCTGGTTTTCAGAAGTTCTTGCAAAAGTGAGAAGATTTTGGATAGATTCATCTTTAGAGGCTTATAACTCCTATTCTGATACTGGTTCTTTACAAACTCTTACTCTTAGAAAGTCTGTGCATACAAGTAGCAGGATGATCACTTTAACTGTTTCAGGAAATTCCGATTTTGCTTTGACTAAAGAGCAAATTGGTGCATTTGTTAAAGCCATTGATGATGATGAGTGTGCAATTTTCATGGACATTAAGTGTGTTTCAAAAGGATCTGTCACAAGATATTATGAAATGCATCTTTCTGGACCTGATTTTATTGAGGAAAAAATTGGGGCCACATCTTTTATGATGAGTCCAAAGGCATTTTTTCAGCCCAATCCACTTATGGCTGAAAAGTTTTTTACAACCATCATAAAGACCCTTGAGTTAACGGGGAAAGAAAAAGTGTTAGACCTGTTTTCTGGTATTGGAACCATTTCCATATTGCTTAGTCCTCATGTAGATCATATTGTAGCTGTTGAAATTGGAAAGGAAGCAGTTTGTGATGCAAGGGTAAACCTTGATGATAAAAATATTGAAAATGTCGAAATTTATGCCGATGATGTCTCCAATTTTATCAAAACAAGGGGAGAGCATTTTGTTCCAGATATTGTAATAGTGGATCCTCCAAGAGTAGGAATTGGAAAAGTTGCAATTGAATTTTTAGAAAAGCTTGGTCCATCTGTAATTGTCTACCTATCATGTAATCCGATCACTCAAAAAGAGGATATTGCCAATTTACCTTCTTATAAGATTAGTTCAGTAAGACCTTTTGATCAATTCCCCCACACCCCTCATGTAGAAAATCTTATTTTTTTGGAAAGAAGTTATAGTACAGAAATTCAAAACACTATAATATAATTTTTTTGCCAAAAGGAGATTTATCATGGTTCAGATTTTAGCTGATGCAACTGCAGCAGGAACAAATATTTCACAAACGATCATTATGGTGGCAATATTTGCCCTATTTTCCTACTTTGTTTTGTGGAGACCTGATAAAAAGCGACGTGAAAAAATGAAGCTTCTTAGAGATAACCTTAAAAAAGGCGATGTGGTTATAGCTATGGGTATTTTAGCTACGGTCGATGAAGTTCATGAACGTACTGTGATTTTAAAGCAATGCGATGGGTCTAAAATAGAGATGCTTAAAGCAGCTATTTCTGAAATAGAGACCAAAATGCATGCCTCAACGGTTGAAAAGCCTTAGAATAAGACTCTTCACCTCTCATCTTAATAAAAACTTAATATTTCCTTTTGTTTATATAAATAATTAGGTATATAAAAGCTAACTGCAGATTTCTTTTGAAAAGATATTTTCAGGTAATAGAAATAAACGTTTAATAGTAAGTAGGTATAAGATGTTAGTATCTGATTTTATGAGTCTTTTTGTAAAAAGACTGTATGAAGTAATACCTGAGGATGGAAAACGGGATTTGATTAAGCAAGATCGAACCGTAAAGCATGCTCTATATATGGTAATGGGTAAGTATCAAAGAGTTAGAAAGGATTTGGCAAGTCCTTTTCAGGAAAAGTTTCACCTTCGCATGGATCAGCTTGCTGCTGACTATAGAACATGGAAGCGAGCAGGGTGTAAAACGTATGCTCGTCCAAAGCAATATATTTCAGGCCAAATTGCAGGAGCTTCTAAAAAGGCGTTTGATTATACGTTAGGTACTTTTTTACTTGATCTTAAGAAGAATCATTCCGAGGAGAAGGTTTTTCCATTACACACAAGTGATGATAAGCTAAGCTCTTGGGACGAGTTATCTGAAGAAGCCTCATAGTATATCTATTGTCTTGAAAATTCAAGATTTCTATGATCCTGAGAATCAATATAATCTATTGTATATGGAAAAATTTCGGGATCATAGTATTGTTGTAAAAGAAAAGAGAAGAGTGAATATACTGAAAATGGAGTGAACGAGGATACTTCTTGGTTCACTGTGGTTTCATACCACTGAGAAATTAGGTTTAGATTCGTGGAGCTTTCTAAGTCTATCCCTAATATTCCTGAATGAACAATATAAATATCTTTTGCTAAATGCTTTGGCATATTAAACGAAGAAATATGTTCACCCCGTTTGCATAGGTCTAAAAGTGAAAACTGAGTTTTGTATGTAAATATTCCAAATTCTTCTATTCGATCAAATATAGTATTTAAACTTATTTCAGGAAGAAAATTACAATCAATCCAAAGAGCCTTTTTATAACCTAGGCGTAAAGCTTCCCTAAAAGCGCAGACTTTATAGGCTCCTGGAATATGAGCTAAACGAAGATCACCCTCCTCAATATTTGGCCAGCCCCCTATACGTTTAATTATATCGCCCTTATAATTAGAATCTTTTATTTCATTTACTAGATTATTAATGTTGTTTGATTGATTGTCATCAAAACTGGCATATAGGATAATGCATTTTTCTTTCGATTTCTTTTTATTCTTTACATTGATGATGGAGTATTTGATGGAATCTAAAGAAGCATTAACTAATTTAATCCCCCGCTTTAAGGGTCTGTTTCTCCAATCGATCATTCTATAGATGTAAGGGATTGTTCCAGAGGTAAGGTAGTTTTCTACTAGCAGATATTCATCATAGCTAGGGCTGGAAATATTACTAATTGAATCATATACCTTATCTGAATACTCATTTGTGTACAACAAGTTGAGAGAAATTGTTAGAATTAGCAGGGGGATTAGTTTCATGTAAATTTTAATATTTATTTTGGCCAATTAGGTTGGGCATCCTTTTTATCATAAGTAAACTCGAGCCGAGCAAGATTATTTGTGTTTATATGATCTTTGAATTTTTTAAAGTTAGAAATGGGGTAATGCTTGTTTAGGATAGCTGAAAAAAGCGATTGCTCAGGACGTCTTGAAAACGAAGCACTTTCATTTGTTCTAGTTCTATGATTCCACTCGTTTAAAACACTTATTGTTATAGGATGGGTAAAATCTAATGCTAAAATACCAATATTGATTGAATACGCTTTGCAAGCCTGCTCTTTTGTAAGCTCTAAAGCTTTGTAGACTTGTTCAGCATACTTAGATTCTTCAAAAAGAGATAGTCCACTATCATATGTATAGATTCCTCCTTGTTGAATCCATTTAAAAATATTATTCAAACTTACCTTTGGGCGCATGGGAGCATCAAGCCAAAGAGCTCTTTTGAATCCAAGTCGGTAGGCTTCATTAAACGCACATAATTTAAATGCATAGGGTAGATGAGATAAAATGAGATCTCCAGCCTCTACATTTGGCCAGCCACCTATTCGATAAATAATGTGACCTACGAAATCAGATTCCTCAATGAGCTTAACTAGCTCTAATAGGCAATTTGGATAATTGAAATTAAATGACGTATAAAGAATAATGCAATTTTCTCGAGCATCTTCTTCACAATTTACTGCTATCATCTCGTGTTGAATGGGAAGATTCTCAGGGGACAAAAGAGAAATATTTCTTGCCTTTCCTTTATATTGCCAAGAATCTAAACGATAAGTATATTTTCTTAATCCATAGCGAAGGTAATTTTCTATTAACCTATAATCATCTTCGTTTGGATTACATAGATCAGAAATTTGGCTATACATTTCATCTGAATATTTATTACTAAAGAGAGAAATTTGGATAAATAGATGGGAGGTAAGAAATAAATATGCGGCTATCTTTTTCACTGTAAGACCATAAAAAATTATGATAATATTATAGGAAATTTAAAGAATAAAAGCAACGTATCGACATTTAGTTAGGCCAGTTAGGTTGAGCTTCTACTTTATTAAAATTAAATTCATTTGTAGAAGGATTTTCACAGTTAATATGTAACTGCCTTGGTTTAAAGGGGCATATATTAAAATACCGATTTAAGATTACTGCAATAATGGTTGCCTCTTGTCGGTAAGAATATGAGGCCTCTTCCCTATATTTTGTTAAATAAAACCATTCATTATAGATTTCAACGGCAGTTGAATTAGTAAAATCAATACCCAAAATGCCACCAACAACCCTATAAAAATGTTTAGCATCATCTGCAGTTATTCCAAGAGCTTTAAGTGTGGAAGGTTTGTCAATATCTGAAATTAAATCATCAATTAACTGTGTGGACTGATATGTAAAAAAACCCAGATGAGTTATTTGGTCAAAGATAGAATTTAAGGAAACTGTCGGTCTCATAGGAGAGTCAAGCCATAAAACGCGCTTAAAGCCAAGTCTATGAGCTTCTCTAAATGCTGAAATCTTAAAAGCATAGGGGATATGAGCAAGTTCTAAATCTTTCTCCTCTACATTGGGCCATCCTCCAATTCTGTAAATAATATGGCCTACAAAATCAGATTTTTTGATCTCCTCAACAAGTTTTAATAAGCATTGAGAGTAATTAAAGTTACAGCTGGTATATAAGATCAAACAATTTTCTCGATCATTTGGTTCACAATTAACAGAAATTATTTCATGTTGAATAGGCTTTCCATCTTCTGGTAACAGCTTAAAATTTCTTGCCTTATCCTTATATTGCCAGGGATCTAATCGATCAACATAAGGACGAACTCCATATTTTAGATAAAATTCAATGGCCTTATAATCTTCGTCAGAAGGGTTAGTCAAATCATTTATTTTTGCATACACCTGATCGGAAAATGAATCGGCATTCAAAAATGAAAATTTCATCAAACAAAGCAAGGAGAGAAGAAGAAAGCTATTTCTTTGCAGCATGGGCAGCAAGCTCTTCAATCACTGAACCTGTTCTCTTAATAAATTCACTTAAGGAATCCGGATGCATCTCTTTTTGTGAAAGAAGTGATAGATCGTATACTTGTTTAACTAAGGCTTTTGAAAGATTAGGGTTATGCTCTTTTAATGAATGTACAGATTTTACAAGTGAGTTATTAGTGTTAATCACAAAAGTGTGCTTATTAAATGCATCAACGGGCATCTCTTTTTGTGACATAGCAAAATAATCTCTCATTCTACGTGTGCCTTCATCAATTAGTACAAAACCTGGAAGCTCTTTAGAGCTTAATCCTTTAGCCTCTACATCAACATAATGAAGATCAAGGCTTTCCTTTACAAAATCTGTAAGCTCTTTATGATCGCTTTCTTCATTTTCTTTAGGATCTAAAATCATCTCAGATAATCCGCCATCAATTCTTTGAAAATGGCAAGATAGTTTGGATTCAAGGGTGTTAAATAAAGCGCTATCTAATGGTCCGCCCCCTTTTAGCACTTCAATTCCTTTGTCTTTATACATTGAAAGAAAGGCAGTATCTTCATCCTCAGAAGTGTAAAATATTTTATGATCGTAAGCCTCTTTATGTTTTTCTAAATAGCTTTCTGCTGTAAGAAATTCACCTTTAATCGTCTTAAATAGAAGAATATCTTTCACTTTATCGTAAAATTTTTCCTCACGAAGAGCCCCTAACTTTACAATAGTTTCCATATTTGGCCATAGGCTTTGAAATTTCTCTTTATCCTCGCCGGCAAAACTTACAAGTTTATCACCTAACTTTTTAGCAATGTGAATAGAGAGCATTTTAACGGTAGAATTCATTTGAAGATAACTTCTTGAAACGTTTAATGGGATGTCAAAGCTATCAATAGCTCCTCTCATCACCGTTAAGAAATCAGGAAATAGATCTTTTAAATTGTTTGATACAAAGACGCGATTTGAGTACAGATTAATCGATGCAGTTTGAAAGTCAAATCTTGGATTTACTTTTGGAAAATATAAAATCCCTTTTAAGTGGAATGGGTGGTCTACATTTAAATGTACCCAAAAAATTGGATCCTCTTCCATAGGGTAGAGCTTTTTGAAAAATGCCTTATACTCTTCATCTGTGCAATCAGAAGGGCTTTTCATCCAAAGTGGCTCTTCATTGTTAATTCTTTCCTCCTCAAAATAGATTGGATGAGGTAGAAATAAACAATATTTACGTAAAATTGTTTTGAGTTTGTCATCATCAAGCATTTCATCATCATTTATATGTAAAATAACATCAGTACCTACACTTTCTTTTTCAGTATCGATAATTGTGTAGTTTGATGATCCATCACAATTCCAAAGAACAGCTTGCGCCCCTTCTTGATACGACTTTGTTTTAATTTCAACAGTAGAGGCCACCATAAATGCAGAATAAAACCCAAGGCCAAAATGACCAATGATTCCGCATTTTTCTGCATCTTGTTGATATTTTTCTACAAATTCAGCAGCACCAGAAAAAGCAACATCAGTGATATATTTTTCCACCTCTTCCTTTGTCATACCCAAACCATTATCAGAAATAGTTAAAAGCTTCTTTTCTTTATCCAAAGAAATGGTGATTGCTAAAGAATTTTCAAGAGGGAGGGTGCCCATTCCCTTTTCAGCAAGGATGATTCGTTTAGACGTAGCGTCGGTTGCATTTGAAACAAGTTCTCGTAAAAAAATATCTTTATCGGAATAAAGCCACTTTTTGATAATTGGCATGATATTTTCAGAATTGATTTTTAGTTTACCTTCTGTCATGTAATGCTCCTATATTTTTATTAGTCCAGCCTCTTGCAGTATGATGATGATAACAAGCAAAGGGGCTATAAATTTAACTAGGAAAAACCAAGGGCGGACAAGCCATCTTAAAGAAGTTCCTTTTGAAAATTCTATCATAATCTCTTGTTTATTGATGAACCAACCAATGAATATTGCCGTAAATAAACCAGATATCGGCATCATCCAGTTACCTGTGATGTAATCAATTGTATCAAAGAAATTTTTACCAAAAATTTCTGACCAAGTAGGAAAAAGTGATCCAGAATCAGAAAGGGCACTTGGTATACCTATGATAAATATAATCACTGTGAGCATAATAGCAGCACGTGTTCTTGATATATTAAAGTTTTCGATCACGTTGGCCACAAGCACCTCCACTAATGCAATAGTAGATGTGAGGGCTGCAAACAGAACAAGAGAGAAAAATAAAGTAGAAATTAAAACTGCTGCCGGAAGAGTTGCAAAAATCACAGGAAGGGTCTTAAAAATTAAACCAGGGCCTGCTTGAGGCTCAAATCCAAACGTAAAAACAATTGGAAAGATTACTAGAGCAGAGATTAAAGAGACAAATACGGTCATGGTAGTTATGATCATGCCATTAGTAGGAATATTTTCACTTTTTTGCATGTAGCTGCCATAGGTGATGTTTATTCCAAGGCCCACACTTAATGTATAAAAGGCCATCGATAGAGCATTTAAAATACCTTGAGTGGATAAATTTTCAAATTTTGGAGCAAACACAAACATAAAAGCTTGCTTAAAGCCTGGTAACGTCATCACATAAATAAGTAAACCGACAAGTAATATGAATAAAGCGGGCATCAAAATTTTAGAAAAATGTTCAATACCTTTTTTTACTCCGCTACAAACAATACCAAGGTTGATTAGTAGAAAAAGAGCAAACCAAAGAAGAGATATCCCAGGGGAGGAGACAAGTAAAGCAAAAGACTCTTGAATTTCAATCGGAGATTTGCCTTTTGAAAATTTATTCAAGGACATAAAAATATAACTTAACACCCAGCCAGAAATAATACAGTAATAGGAGAGGATCAAAAGTGTGGTTAAAAAGTTAAGCCAGCCAAGACCTGCCCAATTTTGTCCATTTTTTCGAAGAGATGGAAATGCAAGCACAGAACTTTTTTGTGTTTTTCTTCCAATAATAAGCTCTCCAAGGAAAACAGGAAGACCGATAACAAAGGTAAAAATTACATAAAGAAGAACAAAGGCCCCGCCACCATTTAAACCCGCTACATAAGGAAATCTCCAAAGGGATCCAAGACCTACTGCAGCACCTGCTGTGGCCAAAATAAATCCAATCTTTGATGCCCAATGTTCATGTTTTTCTGTCATAGTCAGCAGTATACCTTTGTCTTTGATTTACTAGAAGTTAAAAATTATATTTTAATAAGACCAGTTTCTTGTAAAATGATCAAAATTACAATTAATGGTGCCACATATTTTAATAGAAAATACCAAGGGGCAACTAACGTTTTTGATTTTGTTCCTATTTCAAATTCATTTCTAAGTTCTTTAGAAGAGGTAAACCACCCAATAAATATAGCGGTGAATAGACCAGAAAGAGGAATAAACCAATTAGAAGTAATGTAATCTATTGTGTCAAAAAAGCTCATATTAAAAATCATTCCCCAGTCAGAAAGCTTTGTTCCAGAATAGGAGATTGCGCTTGGTACCCCAAGACAAAATAAGCCTATGGTTACATATACGGCAGCTTTTTTTCTTGAAATATTATAATTTTCCATCAAATTTGCAACTGGTACTTCCAAAAGAGCAATTGTTGATGTTAAAGCTGCAAAAAGTACTAAGAAAAAGAATAAGGTAGATAAAACAATTGTACCTGGAAGTTTTGCAAAAACAACTGGAAGGGTCTTAAAGATTAATCCAGGACCAGCCTCTGGTGCAAACCCAAAGGTAAACACGATAGGAAACACTACAAGTGCCGAAATAAGTGATACAAAAACGGTCATTAGAGTAACAATCATGCTATTGGAAGGGATATTATCTTGTTTATGCATGTAACTACCATAAGTAATATTAATACCTAAACCAATACTTAGGGTGAAAAATGCAATTCCTAAAGCGGATAAAATAGATCCAGCGGTGATTTTCGAAAAATCTGGGTAGAAGACAAATTTAAAAGCCTCAGCAAAACCTGACATTGTTGTTGAATAGATAAACAGTCCAATTAAAATGACAAAAAGAGAAGGCATTAAAATTTTTGAAAAATGTTCGATACCCTTTTTAACGCCACTGCAAATGATTCCAAGATTTATAAGAAGATATAAGGCATACCAAAAAAGAGAAACAAAAGGAGATCCTGAAAGTAAAGTAAAGGCGTCTTGAATTTGCTCTGGAGTTTTCCCGCTTGAAAAATTGGTAAGCGACATGAATATATAACTTAAGACCCAACCTGCAATGATTGCATAGTAGGAAAGAAGGGAAAATGTTGTCATCACATTGAACCAACCAAGGGCTCTCCAGTTGTCTCCATTTTTTCGAAGGGTCGGGAACGCTTGTACAGAGCTTTTTTGAGTCTTTCTTCCTACAATCAGCTCACCAATAAATACTGGTAATCCAATAAGCAAAGAAAAAAGAATATAAAAAAGAACAAATGCGCCTCCGCCATTCATCCCAGCTACATAAGGAAATTTCCATAAAGAACCAAGTCCTACAGAGGCTCCAGCTGTGGCCATAATAAATCCAATTTTAGAAGACCAATGTTCATGCTTTTTATTCATTTTTTTCTGCTCCTTTTGAGGCTTTTGTTAAGCCATCTGCTGTTCTTTTTTCTCTTGTAGTTACTGTCGATGTGTAGGTGATCTTCCTTCCACTTTTTCTTGAAAAAATAGCAAGCCATTCTTTTAGCAACTTTATATTCGGTATAACTTTATCAAAATGCACTATTGCATCAATTTTAATTTCCTCTGGATAGGATAGATTTAAAAGAGCTACACAGTTGTATTGGTTGCCTTTATTTTTAATCCCAATCATTCGAATAATTTCTTTGGATTCTGCTAGGTTAGTTATTTTTTTTTCTATTGCAGCATGACCAAATAGTTTAAGTTGCTCTATAACCCTTGGGTATTCATCAAGAGGGATATGAAATGGTTGATAGACTGGTAGTTTATCCTTTTTAGCAAGAAAGGGGAAATGCAAAGCTCTATTTTTTCTTGTAATTGGTTTGGATAAATTATCTCCCTGCTCAATAAAGCCTAAACCATTATATAACTGATCATTGGAAGTTTTTATTTTACAAATGGACACGCTTTGACAATTATTTTTTTTTGCGCTAGCAATTAGATGATTTAATAAGGCAGTTACAATTGATGTGATTTTTTTTTGGCATTTTAATTCTGGATCCACAACAAGGTGATCGATGAGCAGATTTCTACGAACCACTCTTGAATAAGAAAAGCCAAGTTCTCTTTCTTGAGATTCTTGTTTTACAATGCATGCATATCCATCTGGTGAAGGGGTTCTTTGAACCTTTATCAAGCTAGGATTCTTTAGCAACCAGACAGAAGCTAAATCAGCAATGCCTCTTGTATCTATTCTTGATATTGTATAGGCGGTAGAAGGCTGAGCTTGTGGCTCTAGAATAACTGAGGGCTCTAATTTTATTGCAACTGAGGTCATAGGTTATAAGCTCACTAAACCAGATTCATGTAAAATAATAAAAGCGATCACAATTGGTGCTACATACTTAACGACAAAATACCAAGGTCGGGCTAAAAATCGAAGATTTGTGCCACTTGAAAATTCATCATAGAGCATCTCTTTTTTCATTAGCCATCCAACAAAAATGGTTGTAAGAAGAGCAGAAATAGGAGTAAACCAACTAAGGGTGATGTAATCCATCATATCGAAAAAGTTTTTTCCATAAATTTCAGTCCAATTAGGGAACAATTGACCAGATCCAGCAAATGCACTTGGAATTCCAATGACAAAGGCAAGTAAAGTTAAGTAATAGCAAGCTCTTTTTCTTTCAATATCAAACACTTGCATTACATTTGCCACTAAGATTTCTAATAATGAAATGGTAGATGTTAGAGAAGCAAAAAGCATGAGGAAGAAAAACACGGTGGAAATTAATATGGTTGCCGGCATTTTTGCAAATAAAACCGGTAGGGTTTTAAAGACAAGTCCAGGACCTCCCTCTGGAGGAAGGTTATAAGTAAATACAATAGGAAAAATTACCAACGCAGAAATTAGCGAGGCAACAACCGTTGTTATTGCAACATAAAATCCATTTTTCGGGATATTTTCTGACTTGTGCATGTAGCTACCATAAGTAACGATGATTCCATAGCCAACACTTAAGGTAAATAAAGCCATCCCAAGGGCATTTAAAATTCCATCAGGACCAAGTTTTGAAAAATTAGGCACAAAAACAAATTTAAACGCTGGGATAAAGCCAGGTAAAGTCATGCAGAAGATGAATAATCCCATTAGAAATAAAAACAGCAAAGGCATTAAAATTTTTGACCAATGCTCAATCCCTTTTTTAACACCGCTGCTTACTATGGCAAGGTTGATAAGTAGAAATAAGCCAAACCAAAATAGATTAATCCAAGGGGAGGTGTAAAGAGTGTCAAATACTTGCTGAATTTGCTGCGGGGATTTTCCTAAAGAGAAATTTCCAATCGACATAAATATGTAACTTAATACCCAGCCGGCAACTACGCTGTAAAATGATAAAATGATCAATGAGGTTAAAAAGTTTAGCCAGCCTAGCCCTCTCCAATTCTCAGAGTTGTTTGAGAGCATCGAATAGGCAAGAACAGCACTTTTTTGCGTCTTTCTTCCAATGATCAATTCAGCAATAAAAAGGGGAAAACCAAGTAAAAACGTAAACAATAAATAGAGGAAAACAAACGCCCCACCCCCATTTGTCCCTGCAATATAGGGAAAGCGCCAAAGAGCTCCTAATCCAACAGCAGAGCCTGCTGTGGCTAAAATAAACCCTATTTTTGAAGACCAATGTTCATGTTTTTGCGTCATAATGAAAACATTATGGCGAAAGCTTCCTTAATTTTCTATAAAAAAAAGCTTTATCTTTCCGCAAATGATGGTTTAATTCAAACTATCCCACTAATATTTATGGGGATATAAAGAAATGTCAATACCAAGTCGTCGAGATGTTGCCAGAGGAGTTCAAGATATGAGATATCATGGGGTAAACATAGTTGATCCAAATATAATTAGAGTTTTGCCGTTTGAAGGTTTACTATTCAAGATTTATTGCATCTTTACTAACATGATTACATTATTTAAGAGGAAATTCTAGAAAAGTGTATTCACAGCAAGGATCCCTAAGGCAACTTGACTAATAAGAGCAAAGGTAGCTGCGGCTAAATAAGATTTACCCAACTTGTCAATTTGATGAAAATCACCGTTATCTTTATTTATTACCGAAGTATATGCGTAGAGAAGCTCTCCTGTTATCCAAAGTCCTGCACCAAGTTTTACAGCTGCAGAAATTGGGGTTGGAATGTGATCTTTTAACGCATTAACCGCTAACCACTTAAAGAAACTTAAAGTGATATCGGCCATTGGGCCAGCAGCAAATATGACGGTTTTCTTCCAATCTGACAAATTAGCATAACTGGAGGATGTGTGAATACCCTGACAAGTATCTGTATAAACCTGTATACGGCCGGCATCTTTTGCAAGTAATTTCGAAGCTGTGGCATGACCCATTTCATGCACTAGAACATGAGCATAACCCTGAGTGGCACAGCGAAATATATCGCTCTCAATACATAAATTAGCAGCTTTTGAAAGAGGACCAACCCCTTCTAAAGTTACCTCTATTTGAACTCGCTTTTTTACGCTATTGTCTTTTGTTTTAAAAAGCCTTGTATTACGGTGTTTTACATTACCGTACTTTATTCTACTGTACTTTTTATTATAGGGCTTGACCTTATCGTGCTTTAAAAGAGCTTTACTATTTTCGAATTCTACCGGGACTTCAAAAATAGAGTAACTACCTTCACTCCCTAAAAACATTGATTTTGCTAAATTCATAATTAACCCCCATATTAATCAATAATTATAGCATATAATAATTAAAATTTCAATTTAAGATTACAAATATAATTAAAAGCCCCTTATATTGAATAATTTACGTAGTTTTATAAAGTATAATCATCTGTGTTTTAACTTAAGGGGGCATCGAGGTTATAAGCTGAGAAATTAAAAATCTCTGATGAAATACATGATCTATCCTGAAATGACCATATAATCTTAAGAAGGGTCAATCAACTCTTTTGTAAGAAAGCTTGATTAAAATTTATTGCTTTTTTAGTAACATGATCACTTTATTAAGGGGAAACTCTAGACAATAAAGGATCTTATAGACATTGTGAAGAAAAGGTAAAGAAACGTCACATTATGTCTATTTTTGAAATTTTTGTTCCCACGCTCCTTTTGGTGATGGTGGGGCTATTTTTATCGATGTGTATTTTAACCATTAAAGATTATCTTTGCCCTGCATTAGAGTGTAAGTTGTTGATAAATGAGGATATAGAAGAAAAGGCGGCTGCCGGAGGTACTCTTTTAGAAAGTTTGACCTCTTTAGGATATGGAATTGCTGGATCCTGCGGTGGGAAAGGGACCTGTCATCAATGTAAAGTTCGTGTAACCGAAGGCGGAGGAGATCTTTCTGAGATTGAAAAGTCGATCTTTACTACAAAAAAAATTAAAGAAGGGTGGAGGCTTTCTTGCCAGTGTAAAGTAAGGGATTCATTAAAAATGCAATTGCCGCCATCTGCTATGCATGTGACCTCATTTAAAGCAAAAGTACTTTCGAATCAAAATGTATCCACCTTTATAAAGGAGCTTTGTGTAAAAATCCCAGAAGATAAGGAAATTAGCTATATTCCTGGAGATTATATGCAAATAATGATCCCTCCTTTTTCCACTCATCCAAGGGATTGGAAAAAAACTATTGATGATCAGTATTTAAAAGATTGGAATTCTTACCATTTGTTTGAAAAGGAAATACATTTTCAAGAGGGGGGAGAGATGAGAGCTTATTCCTTTGCCTCCTATCCTAAAGAAGGGCGGGTGTTACGATTTACAGTACGTATTGCCCCTCCTCCTTTTGTAAACGGTACAATTAGCCAAAGTATTGCCTGGGGAATTGGTTCATCCTATATATTTTCCCTTAAAGAGGGCGATGAGGTTGAGCTCTCTGGTCCCTACGGAGAATCCCATATGATTGATGATGGTCGAGAGCTGATTTTTTTGATTGGTGGAGCCGGAGCTTCCTTTGCAAGATCTCATATCCTTGATCTTTTTTATGATAAACAAACCAAACGAAAGGTAACTCTTTGGTATGGGGCTCGAAGTTTGAAGGAAAATATTTATCAAGAAGAGTTTGAATCTCTTGCATCTGAATATAAGAATTTTACCTACCACCTTGTTCTTTCTGAACCAGAAGAGGTGGATATAAAAAATGGTTGGGATAGAAATGATCCATTAAAAACAGGCTTTGTTTGTAATGCATTTGAAAAAGGTCAGTTAAAGCTTATGAATGCCCCAGAGGAGGCTTTGTACTACGTATGCGGTCCTCCTATGCATAATAAAATGGTTATGCAGACTCTTTATAATTACGGTGTCGATGCAGAAAGTATTATTTTAGATGACTTTGGAAATTAAGATATCTTTTCACAAAGAACAGAAAAAGTTTAAAATTCTTTGAAGGTTAGTCAAAAAAAAAGCGAGTGTGTAGACACACTCGCAATACTCATGCTACAAATTAATATTTCTATCTTGCCTGAGGTTTTTGAAAAAATCTATTTACGTTGTTTGCTACTTGATTAACTTTATTATCGGAATTATTAAAAAATTCTTTTGCTCTTGTAACTAAACTTGCAATGAATGTTCCCCCTGCTGAAACTGCAGTAACTACTGCAAGTCCAAAAAGCAATGATGATGCAATTGGGCAGAAAAATAGGGTTACTAATGATAAAACAAGTAATGCAACAGTTGTCCAACCAAGACCTTTTGTAGCTTTTTCAAGTTTTTGAGTTGTTGTTTCTGGGGTAGAGGCTTCTGCTTTCATTGAAAAGCTACTATTTCCTACTGATAATGACATAAATAATCTCCTTTATTATTATTTTAGGCAGATTAATTATGCAATTATTACAAATATAAAGAAATAGTAAAGATTTTCTTTATTTAATTTCAAAATAAGACTAAATAAACTAATTTTTCTTTGGTATTTATTTAAAATGTTTAAAAAATTTAGTTAAAAAAAATATAAATACAAAAAAATTAATATCATATTTTAATAATATTTGATGTATAAAACCTCTTGACCGATATTGGATGCTTAATCAGAGTAAGGGGTAAAGAAGAGAAGGAGAATGGGGTAACTCCCTGGTTATGAAGATACTACTTGCGCAGCTAAATCCAATTATAGGGGATTTAGAGGGAAATACTGATAAAGTGCTTAAGGCCATTGAGTTAGGGAAGCAAAAAGGGGTAGATTGTGTATTGTTTCCTGAGATGACTTTGTGTGGGTATGCCCCGGATGATCTTGTATTGCATGATAATTTCATCGATGAGATGGAAGATCAGTTAGATAGAGTAGTTAGGGCATCCTCTGGGATTGCTGTGGTGGTGGGCTTGATCAGACGAAATCCCACTTATGAAGAGAAGAATTTACTGGTGAGTGCGGCAGTTATTGATGATGGCAACTTGGTAGGCTTTCATGATAAGTGGCTTTTGCCTACTTATGATGTATTTAATGAAAGACGCTATTTTGCCAGAGGAAAGCATATTCAGGTTTGGAAAATTGCAGGGAAAAGGGTGGGTATTTTAATCTGTGAGGATATGTGGCAAAATGCTGGTAAGGAGATTTCAGGAACCTCTTATCCACATGATCCTGTGAAGGAACTTGTTGCTTATAAGCCAGATATACTTTTCAACTTAACAGCCTCTCCTTTCCAATCGGCCAAAGCCGATGTACGATTGCAAGTTTGCCGTGCTGCAGTAAAAACCCTTAAATGTCCGGTTGTCTATGCTTGTCAGGTGGGGGCCTCTGGTGCTTTAATTTGTGATGGTTATAGTATATACATGGATGAACATGGTAGCATACAAAAAATTGCCAAGGGATTTCAAGAGGATTATCTTTATATAGACACAGACTTAAAAGGGCATATAGTCCCTTTTGAGCATAGTATCATGGGGGATATTAAGGCCGCTTTAGAACTTGGTGTGAAAGATTATTTTGTAAAATCAGGGAATCAAAAGGCCGTAATTGGAATTACAGGGGGGCTTGACTCTGCTATTGTTGCCGCAATTGCGGTAAAATCTCTTGGCAAAGAAAATGTATTAGGGATCCATCTTCCTTCAAAATTCACAAGTGAAAGACATACTGCTGATGCAAGAGATCTTGCTAACAATTTAGGAATTAAGCTTTTAGAGATACCGATTAAAGAATTACACGATTCTTACGCAGCGCTCATATCTCCTTACTTTAATGTTGAAGAGGACGGTCCAACAGATGAAAACCTAACTATGCGTATTCGCTCTGCGATTTTAATGTCTTTTGCCAATAAAGAGAAGGCGATGCTTCTTTGTGCTAATAATAAGACAGAACTTGCTATCGGGTACTGTACATTATATGGTGATATGGCAGGAGCCCTTTCGGTAATTGGGGATGTTGTTAAAACTGATTGCTACGTACTTGCACGTTATATCAATGAACATGATGAGATTATTCCAGTTTCCATTATTGATAAACCCTCCTCTGGGGAAATTCGTCATCATGGAAAAGATAGAGAAACCCTTCCTTCGTTTGATGTTGTCGATAGAGTGATCAAACGATATGTTGAGGATTATCAGGACCCCGAGTTCATTGCAAAAAATGAAAATATTTCCATTGATATTGTTCTTGATGTGATTAGAAGAATTTATAAAACCGAGCATAAAAGAAGGCAAGCTGCTCCTTCTCTTCGGGTTTCAAAAAAATCTTTTGCTGTTGGGAGAAGAAAACCACTTCACTATTCAGGTTCTACTAAAGTTAAGGTTTACTAACTGCTTTTCCATAAGACGTTTGCAATTTCTTCTTGATTTTGTGCAAGCATAAGGAGTCTATCAAATCCTATGGCTATGCCATAAGTATTTTCTGGAAGACCTCCCGAAAGATGTTTTAAAAAGGTTTCATCAAGTGGGTAGGTGGGTTTGTTTTGATGATGGCGCTTTTGGTTAGCTTCAAGAAAGCGAGATCTGGCAGTATGGGCGCAAGATAGTTCAAAAAAACCGTTACCAAGCTCAGTTCCGTTTGCAAAAATTTCATAGCGCTTGGCTACATTTCCTACCACTTTTGCAAGACTTGCTTCAGAGGGGGGAAAGTCTGTAAGGATAGAAAAGCAATTTTGTCCAAGATTTGGTTCTACATAATGAGAAAGGATAAAATGCTCAAGTTCTTGTTTGGAGTAGTCGGAAGTTTCTGGCGGAAGGGTAGGTGGGGTATATTTTTTTAAAGCAGAGGCATATGGGATGATCTCTACTTTTCGCTGCCCAAGAAAAAGAGAAAGATACTTTATCATTTCATCAAGAAAATCTGATTCATTGGTCTCTACTTTGTAATACTCAAGCATCGTGAATTCTTCATTATGCTTTGAACCTTCTTCTTCTTTTCTAAAGACATGACCAAGAAAATAAATGTTACCACTGCCGTTACATAAAAGATCTTTCATACGAAGCTCTGGAGATGAGTGAAGATATCCACCACCTTTTACCTCAAATAAGTCTATGTAGGCATCCACAGCTGCAGCTTTTCCAAAAATAGGAACATCAGCTTCCAAAAAACCACGACTGTCAAAAAAATCCCTGGTTTGCTTTAAAGCAGCGGCTCTTTTGACAAGTTTTTCTTTAACTAGCATCTTGAAACGTATTCTCTTGTTCTTGTGTCAACACGTAATAATTCACCTGTTGTGATGAAAATTGGCACTTGAATTTCTGCCCCTGTTTCAAGGATTGCAGGTTTAGTCACTTTTCCAGAGGCAGTATTGCCGCGCTCTCCTGGCATAGTCTCTTTTACCTTAAGCTCCATCATATTTGGCGCTTCAAAACCTACCACTTCTCCTTTGTAAATAATAATTGCATAAAGAACTTCTTCTTTTAGCCAATCTTTATCTGATCCAATTAAAGCATAAGGAATCGACACCTGTTCAAAGCTTTCATCATGCATAAAGGTTGCCCCTTCAGAGTCAATGAATATTAGACGCATAGATAGCTCTTCTACATCGGCAAGATCAATCTTTTCATTAGATTTAAAGGTTTTTTCAAGCTGCTGGCCGGTACGTAAATTTTTTAATCTTGTTCGAGTAAAGGCTTGACCCTTTCCAGGCTTCACAATATCTGCTTGCGTGATATTATAAGGGTTATTGTCAATTTCAATTTTCATCCCTTTCTTAAGTGCGTTTGCATCAACTGTTGCCATAATACCTCTTTTTGTAAAGGATTAAGTATGGCATAAAGTGGAGTTTTTAGCAATGGTAAGAGTTTTCTAATTTAAAGATTTTTGATATAAATTATCTGTAACGTTTTTTAGCCTCTGGGTGATATCTTCAAGTTCGTTTTTCTTTCTAGTAAGAAGCTCGCTCATTTCAAAGTTTTGCTGTTGATTTTTTTCCAAGGTAGCGTCAATTGCTGATTTTACGAGGGCAAGTTCGTGAATCTCTTTCTTAAGCTCTTTGGTTTTTTCTTCAAGATCGTGAAGGATCTGTGCCATTAATTTATGATGCTCATTAAAGTTTTTAAGTAGCTCATATTGAAGCTCAGCTTTTTCCAAGTGATCTTTTAATCTTGCCTCTGTCTTTTTAAGATCGTCTACTGAGGTTTGTAATAATAAATTTGAATCTGCAAGTTTTTGGTTTTCATTAAAAAGTTCAAGATGTAAGGCTTTGAATTTTTCTTCATTATGAGAGCATATTTTTTTAAGGTTTTCAAGGTTTGAATTCAATGTTGCATTTAGACTAGCAAACTGCGCGTTAGATGTTTTAAAGGTATTATTTTCAGATTGAAGATGTTCAATAGAAGTTTTTAGCTCTAGAGTATTTTTTTCAAAAATTTTAATCTCTTTATTAAGATTTTGGATGCCTAGGGTTAAATTTATGTTGTTTTGCTCAAGGGTGTTATAGGCCTTTTGCAGCTCTTTTGAACATTCTTCTAAGAATTTTGCCTCTTTTTGCACTCTTTTTAGTAAAAAATACTGCTTGATGTAACCTCCTGTGATCAAAACTGCCGGAGCTGCTGCGGCAAGGGCTATGATGAGGAAGGTGGTTTTAACCGCAACAGCTGTGATAAAAAAGAGGGCAATTGCAGAAATTGTGGCAATGGCTACTGTAATAATCACTGTAACCAAGCTGATGGTTTCAAAATGTTTGCTTATTTGTTTACAAATTGAAAAGCCACTTAGAAAACCTTTTGAAAGGGTCGTTTTTATGGAGCTACAAATATCTGGAAATTGCAAAAAAAAGCTAACAATTTTTGGCTCGTCTGAATGATCAGGTGGGATAAATACTTTTCCAGGAACTGTTAAGTTAATATTCATAATTCTTATTTTAAGCTAGTTGAAATTTTAATCAAGGAGTAAGTTTAAAAACTTTCTAATGAATTGTTTTCCTTTACTTTGAGGGTTTGCTGTGGTATATTTTTATGAATCTTTTGGAAAAATAGTATGAATCAGGCAAAGAAACGAGAACATTTCGGATCAAAAATAGGATTTTTGCTGGCAGCAATTGGCTCAGCTATTGGTCTTGGTCTTTTATGGAAATTTCCCTATGTGATTGGTCAAAATGGGGGAGGGCTTTTTCTTCTCACCTATTTTTTCTGTTTGTTTTTTGCCGGAATCCCTTTGTTTATCGGAGAAGTGATTTTAGGAAGAGCTACGCAAAGTGCAGCAATTGGGGCTTTTCAAGAGGGCTGCTCTTATAAAAGTAGCAAGCTTATTGCCGGTGGATATTTAGGTGTACTTTCCTCGTTTTTGATTATGACCTATTATTCTGTGATTGCCGGATGGGGTCTTAGTTACATTTTAACATCGCTTTCAGGGTTTTATTCTGGCAAAAGCCTCTCTCAAGTGGGGATGATTTTTGATAAATTATCGGGAAGTGGAAGCATCACTATTTTATGGCATGCGGTCTTTACCGCAATTACCATGGGAATTGTACTTGCTGGTGTGAAAAAAGGGATTGAATATTGGTCCAAGATTTTAGTTAAATTATTACTTGCTATGCTTGTGGGGCTTTTTTTCTATAGCATGACCCTTCCTGGATTTTCTGAGGCTGTAAACTTTATTTTTGTTCCAAAAAAAGGAGCCTTTACCTTTTTAAGCTTTTTAGAGGCGTTAGGTTTAGCTTTTATGACCTTAAGTTTAGGTCAAGGAATTATGATTTCTTATGGAAGTTATGTGGAAAAAGGTGTCGATTTGGTAAAAATGTCATTAATTGTGGCAAGCTCTGTAATGATTGTAGCAATACTTGCATCTCTTATTATTTTTCCTGCTGTATTTACTTTTGGATTTGCACCTGATTCAGGTCCAGGGCTTGTATTTAAAACTTTACCGATTTTATTTGCAAAACTTCCTGGTTCAATGGTCATTTCCACAGTGTTTTTCTCCCTATTTGTCTTTACAGCGCTTACTTCAGCGGTTCCTTTAGTAGAGGTGGTAGCAACTAATTTAATGGAAAAACTAGAGTGGAGCAGACAAAAAGCGACCACTCTTGTTTGTTTAGCTACCTTTATTTGTGGCATTCCAAGTGCCCTTTCTTGGGGTAGTGGAAATCTTACAGGATGGACAGAGATTTTTGGCCATAATTTTCAAGATACGGTCGATAATCTTGCTACTGTTTGGGTAATTCCCTTAGCAGGACTTTTTACGGCGCTATTTATTGGCTACCGAATGGATAAATCTGTTTTAAGAAGAGAGTTTTATGATGGAGCGGTAACTAAATGGGGATTTTCCCTTTGGTATATTGGAATTTCCCTGGTGGTTCCAGTTGTCATTTTACTCATCATTTTGCAAACCAGCGGTTTAATTAATTTTTCTAACCTCTTTTAAAAGAAGGAACAACTGTGACGGAGAAAGAGCACTTTTCATCAAAAATTGGATTTTTATTTGCGGCTATTGGCTCTGCTGTTGGACTTGGGGTATTATGGAAGTTTCCATTTACGGTGGGCAATAATGGAGGTGGCTTATTTATTCTTTGCTATATTCTATGTATTATATTAATTGGATTACCTGTTTTGATTGGAGAGATTTTACTTGGAAGAAGTGCAGGAAAAGGGGCGGTTGCTTCTTTTCAAGTGCTAGATAAAAGAAAAGCTTGGCGTATTGGGGGTATGCTTGGGGTAATTGCCTCATTTTTTATCATGACCTTCTATACTGTTGTTGCAGGTTGGGGATTATGTTACATAGTGATGTCGCTATGTGATTTTAGCAAGGGAATGGATGCAAAAGGAGTTTCAGCGGTATTTTATATCCTTTCCAATTCAGGGGGGATCTCGATTTTATGGCATGGAATTTTTACCTTTATGACAATGCTTATTGTATTTTCAGGCGTTAAAGAAGGGATTGAGTATTGGTCTACCATTATGATGAGACTTTTATTTGCCTTTTTGTTCCTACTGGTTCTTTATAACATGACTTTACCTGGCTTTCCTAAGGCGTTAACCTATTTACTTCACGGTGAGCCAGGATCGTTTAAGGCTTCATCGATCCTTGAAGCATTAGGCCTTGCTTTTTTTACCTTAAGTCTTGGTCAAGGGATCATGATTTCTTATGGTGGCTATTTACGTAAGAAGGAAAATGTCCCTTTAATGTGTACATTTGTCTCTATTGCCGTAATTATTGTTGCCACCCTTGCTGCTTTACTCATTTTTCCTGTGATTTTTTCTTTTGGATTGGATCCTTCGATGGGCACTGGGATGGTCTTTCAAACCCTTCCATTTCTATTTGCAAAACTTCCTGCTGGGAAAATTATAGCAGTGGTTTTTTTCTCCCTATTTGTTTTTGCAGCCATTACCTCATCGATTGCTTTTGTAGAAGTTGTAGCTGTTAATATCATGGATCATTACAAAATTGAGAGAAAAAAAGCGGTATTCATAGTTTGTATCATGACCTTTATTGTAGGGATACCATCGGCACTTTCAGCATCATCTGGGATATTTCATGAGTGGAAAGATGTTTACGGGTTGCCATTTTTAGAAACTATCGATCAAATTGTTTCTGTATGGATTATTCCACTTGCAGGATTAATTACCTCTATTTTTATAGGTTGGATTGTTCCTAAAAGCGTAATGAAAGAAGAGTTTATGCATGGAAGAAAAGGAACGGCCCTTTTCTCATTATGGTACTTTTTTATTAAAATTGTAGCACCGGTCTTAATTGTTATCATTATTTTACAAAAAAGTGATTTGATCAATATTAATGCTTTATTTTAACTAAATCATTTTAGGCAGGGTGAATTTGAGAAGTATATTACCACTCGCAAGCAGAGCTTGCTAGAGAACACAAAGATCACAGAGAAAGACATTAAAATCTTTCTCAACGTTTTACAATATAAAATATTTTTCTATTTCTAATAACAACGATAAAAGGATGTAAGGATGAATGTAAGAGTTATCTTTACTACCCTTTGTGAGCTTTGTGGTCTCTAGCAAGCTTTGCTTGCGGGTGGTTGAAAATTTGTAGATATCGCTTAAAAATAATTATGAACTGAAAAAGTCATCGTCATAGTCATCATCATAATCATCTTCTTCCTCATCTTCATCTTCCTCTGAAGAATCAAAGAAAATTTGAATCTCTTGATCTTCCGATTCAAAGGTTATTTGTAGAGAAGAGGGGGGGGTAATGCCGATTTTTTCCTTTAAATCGTTCATAATGCCGGTACATTTTATATAGGCTGTTTCCCATCCCTCAAGACTTTTTTCTCGAAAAGCTTCTTGAATATAGTTAAAAAAGGCCTCAACCTGAAATTTTTCTTCAATTTCAAGATCTTCAAGCTTTATATTAAACAGTGCCTCTACCGTTTTAATCAATCTTTCTTCTAAATCCTCCACAGTAGAAGTAAGTCCGTAAAATGAGAGCAAAATTTCCTCGGCTACTTTCATAGTATTTTCAAGCATTTCAATTAATTTGTGTTGAAGAGAGCTATTTTCCTCCACTTTCTCTTCATTTTCTTCATAATTTTGACCGATACTTGAAAGGTAATAAGAAATTTTTTTAGAAATTTCAGATGTGTAATTATTTGAAAGTAAACAACCATCAATTTCTTCAATTGCTCTACTTATATCCACTTTAAAATCAGATAAATAGGAAACATGCTCTAAAACTTTAAGAAAAAAGATCTTTCTCTTGATCTCTATCTCCGTATTTTCTATATTTTTAGCCGTTAAAGGAGGATTATTTTTCTCGGATGAAATCCTTTGAAATATAAATAGATCCTCAATTAATGAGTTTATTTCTGAAGATAATTTTACTGTATAATTAAATAAATGTTCCATAATTAAGTTTATTATAATATATAGAGATTAATTGTCGTAATCGACTGAAAACAAGGCCTTAGGTGGTAGGGGGAATTATGCAATCATTTGGAGCAATACTGCTTATAGCTGCCTATTTTGCATTTAGTTTAACAAGTTTAATTGTATATACTTTGATTGGAGAGGGTATCCCATTAATTGTTGTTTTTGGGATTCAAAATATAATCATCATTTCACTATTACTTGGTCGAGCTTTTCTCATTAAAAAGCCTATTTCGAGATCAAAAAATTTAAGATGGATATTTCTACGTTCTTGTACAGGATCTCTTTATTCATTATCGTATTACACAGCATTAACTTATGCCTCATTTGCAGAGGTGGGGGTTCTTACAAATAGTTTTCCTCTTTTTATCGTATTAATAGCCTGGCTGTTTCTTGGTGAAAAAGTATCTATAATGCAGTGGGTTTCACTTTCTGTAGGATTAATGGGGGTTTGGACTATTCTTGGTCCAAATATAACCAATTTTTATAATGCCGGAATTTTATTTGCCACCTTAGCAAGTATATTTTGGGCGCTTTCTTTGATAATCATGCAAAAAGTTACTGACTATGAAGACTTTTATACTTACCTTTTATACTTTTTTTCATTTAATCTACTTCTTCTTTCTCCATTTATCCTTTACTACTTTCAATTACCCACCCTTAAACAACTATTTTTCTGTGGTGTTACAGGAGTAATTGGACTTATTGGCCAATCACTTATTTTTCATGCCTATAAATTATGTTCAGCAGCAGAACTTGCTCCCTACAATTTTTCTTTTGCATTTTTTCATTTTCTCCTTGCCAAAGGTATGTTTAACTTTGCTCCAACACGAAGTTTTTATATTGGAGGTGGATTGATTTTTCTTGGTGGGATAATTAACCTTGTTTTATTTGAACGCAGAGCCCCTGAGGAAGAAGCGGCCATCCCTATAGAAGTAAATCGTAAGGAAGATAATTAAGCAATTAATACAGATAACTATTTGATAAGAGAGACTTTTAAAGCTTTTAATAAAGTATCTGGGTCTTTAAAAGAGTTAAAGAGCATGGAATGAGGGGTCGTTTTTCCAAGATGAAGGGTGGTGTATTCAATGGTTACTGTTTTAAAAATTAACTTTGAAATACTTAGCAATTGACATAGAATTTTAACTTTTGCAAGAGCAAATAGCCATCTTACTTCTAAGGGAGGTTTGCCATAGCGATCTTTCAGCTCACTAAAAAGTTTGTCAACTTCATCCTCGGTATGACAGCCCCCTAATCTATTATAAATTTCCAGGCGTAAAGAGACCTCGATGAGGTAGTAGGCTGGAATATTTGCATTAAAAGAGTGAATAATTTCTGTATCCAAAAATGAGATAACTTTCCCATCTTTGAGAGCCTCAATTGCTTGCTTTAGCATTTTGCAGTAGAGATGAAAGCCTATTGTTTCCATTTGGCCTGATTGTTTTGTACCTAAAATATCTCCGCAACCGCGAATTTCTAGATCGACCATTGCAAGCTTATAAGCACCACCTAAAGAGGAGGATTCTGTAAGAGCGTTAAGTCTTTTCATTGATTCCACAGGAAGGGTTCGATGTTTTGGTAAAAGTAAAAAGGCATAGGCCGATCTATTCCATCTACCTACGCGCCCGCGCAGCTGGTAAAGGTCTGCAATACCAAATTGATGAGCATTTTCTATAAGAATTGTGTTTGCTGTTGGTATATCTATACCACTTTCAACAATCGTTGTGGCAATAAGTATATCTATTTGGCCAGATTTAAATGTATGAAATACTTTATCAATTAAGTCTGCAGGCATTTGACCATGACAGATGGCAATATTTGCCTCTGGCAAAAGTTTTTGGATTTCCGCAGCCTTTTCAGCGATAGTTTCTACCCTATTATGGATAAAAAATGACTGTCCATCACGCAAATATTCCCTCTTAAGGGCATGGGCAATTACCTCTGAATCATATTCGGCAAGAATTGTTTGGATGGGAAGACGGTCCATCGGAGGGGTGGAAATGATAGAAAGATCTTTTACCTTTACCAAAGACATGTAAAGAGTTCGAGGGATGGGGGTTGCAGAAAGAGTAAGACAATCAACTGATGCCTTTCTTACCTTTAGAGCCTCTTTTGCTTTTACCCCAAATCGCTGCTCTTCATCAATGATCAAGAGGCCAAGATCTTTAAAAACAACATCTTCACTTATGATTCGATGGGTACCAATAATAATATCTACCTTTCCGATGGATAGGTTTTCACGCGTTTGTTTTAACTCATGTGCCTTTTGAAATCTTGACATGAGAGCAACACTAATACCAAAAGGTTTCATCCTTTCGACAAAATTTTCGTAGTGTTGAACGGCTAAAATGGTGGTAGGCACTAGTAGTGCTACCTGTTTGCCACCATCGGCTACAGCTTTAAAGGCAGCACGCATAGCCACTTCAGTTTTTCCAAATCCTACATCCCCAAGAACTAAACGATCCATTGCTTCGGCCGATTCCATATCAGCAAAGATTGCCTCAATAGCTGCTGTTTGATCGATTGTATCCTCATAGGGAAAGTAGGAGATGAATTCTTCGGTAAGCGGCCCTGTCTTTGCAAAAGCAAAGCCCCCTTGTTTATGACGAATAGCTTGGGTAGTTAATAACTCTTTTGCGTAAAGAGTGATAGAGGCCTGAGTTTTAGCCTTTACCATCGCCCATTTATTTGTTCCAAGGGTTGTAAGAGCGGTTTCTCCGCTAGAAGGGCCAATATATCTTGTGATAAGATGACTTTGAGATAAGGGGATAAAGAGCTTTGTTTTCCCAGCATAAGAAATCTCGATAAACTCCTCGATTTCGCCCAGATGATTTGTCTTTTTTTCTATCCCTTCATATTTTCCAATTCCATTGTGTAAATGAACGATAAGATCGCCTCGTTCAAGTTGATGAAATTCTGATAAAGGTGCTCCAAAGCCGCGTCTATAAGGGGAGCGTCTTACCTTTTTTTTATTTGTAAGAAGGGTATAGGGAAAGATGATCCATTTTTTTTGTTCATGTACAAGGCCTGAGGAAAGATATCCAGTTTCAATGTGAACATTGTCTCTTTTTTCTTTACCAAAGAGCGATTCATACAAAATTTCAAGCTCCTTTTCCTTTTCAGCCACAAGGGTAAAATGATAGCCTGACTTTAATAGATGATTTGCTTCATTAAAGTCATAATGATCAGTTTCAGCAAAGGGAAGGGGGAAGAATTTCATCTTCTTTGTAATCCCAAAGACTTCAAATTCAACCTGTGATTTTGCCACCTTTACATCACTTGCAATTTCCATCACATGCTCTTTTGTGAAAAAAAGATGAGGCTCACTTTTTTGTACGCTCTTTTGCAAGTTTTTAATGAGCCCTTGCATGGCAGCTTTATCTTCTAGGTGAGTGATTTCATCAAAAACAAGGATCGGATTAGTAAATAGGGATAAAAGAGAGCGTTTATCCTCATCTTTTTGCAAAAGCTCAAACTCATCAGAAATTCCAATTGAAACTTCATCAATCTTTCCAGTAGATATTTGCGAATTAGCATCAAAGGTTCGAATTGACTCAATAGTATTTCCGAAAAATTCTACCCGATAGGGCTCTTTTTCATGAGAAGGAAACAGATCAACAATTGAGCCACGCAGGGCAAATTCTCCTTTATCATTTACAATAGGAACCTTATGCATGCCAAGAGCTTCTAACGTAGGTACAAGTGTCTCAAAGGAAAAATCTTTTCCTGTGGTAAAGGTAAGTTCAGAACCCTGAGCCATAGTTTGCGACAAAACTTTTTGATAGAAAGAGGATAGAGGGGTAAATAGTATTTTCTTTTCTAACGACTCACATTTTTTTAGAATATTGAGTCTTTCACCCATTACATCTTTCGAAGGGCGTTCTCCAAAACTCCCGGAGGTTTCCCATGCAGGTAAATCTAAAATATTTTTTTGAAAAAAAGATAAATCTTCAAATAAAGTAGAGCCAGATTCCCCTGAAGTAATCACAACCATATCGCCTGGATGATGTGTATACAAGTAATTTAACAGCAAAGCTTTCGGTAAATCCCAAATGCGATCAACCAGTACCCCTTCATCAAGGTGGGATAAAATGGTAGAAAAAATAGGAAGTATTGTTAACTCTTTCATTTTTTAGAAGGTATAAAATTCAGGTTTTTGGGGCACTATAATTTTAAATCTAGGAAGGTTTTGATTATCACAAATATCTTCAAAGCGTTGTAAGGGCCTTTTAGGTAGATGGACGTAGTTGTTAAATAAAGTTTCTCTAAATAAATTTGGCCCATCTATAAGAACGGTGATTCTTCTATATTTTTTTTTCCGCTCTAAAGTTTTATGAGGTAGGCCTTTGTGTAGACCTGATAATGTTACTGATAGCATAGCCCCTTTATATTAAAATTTTTATTTAGATCCGTAAAAATACTTGATCGATTTATTGTTTATGCGAAACTCTGTCGATCCTTCAGGAATAAAGGTATTGATAAAATCAACAATAAGCTCTGGAAGGCTGTGTTTTGTGCTTCTTGCCATCGACTTAAAATCATCTGAAGTTTGTACGTTTTCGGTAAATATTTTCTCTAATAATAGGAAATCTTCGTTAGAGATTGGTTCAAATTTTTTAGAAGTGGTAGGTTTTTTGAAAGAATAAATTTTATTTTTTCTGTCTATGTATAGAAAATGGCTTGATTCTTCACTCATGTAGATCTCCTTAGAGAGTTAAAAGATATATTTTGCCTAGATTCATTGATTTAGTCAATTTATAAAATTACCAAGGCTGAATTTCTTTTGACCCATCAGCATTGATTGCAATCACTCGTCCTGCATATTGTGTCAATGGAGCTTTTGTATTATTGCTATAGGAAATGATTAGTATATCGGAAAGGTAGAAAGTAAGGTAAGCTACATTGATTTTTAAATCTATGGGTCCTTTGATATGGATAAGTGCTATTGTAAAACCGATTACATTTGCTTTAACTCCGCGACCATTTTCCATTATTGCAAGAAATCCTTCCTTAGTTTCGGCATGTGTTTTATAAAGTTTGTGTAATTGGAAAATCTCATCGGGGGTGATAGAATGGACATCTCTATCACTTGGTAACGGATCTTGTATCGAAAAGCTGTCTTTTCCTGTTACATATAAAGTTGTATTCATGAAATCTCCAAATTGGTTAGGGTGAAGACGTTACATGATCTATCGACTTTTTTTCAAGGGAAAGTTAGGAGTGAATAAGCGTGGGCAAAAGCTTTGGAAATATTATAGGGCTGATTAAACGATCCCCGAGCACTTATTTCTGAGCCGCCCCCTTTTCCATCTAGGTGAGAAAGCATAGCATCGAGCAATACTTTTGAAGATGGTAAAGATGTTGCTGATTTTGTCTTTTGAACAACCAGCTGGCAACTGCCGTTGTGGTTATTGGCAAGAATGATCAGACCATCTTTAAGCTTTGATAAAAGCTCTGTGGCAAAAGCTGTAAACTCATTACTTTCCATAGACACTTCTTTGGAAATATAAAAATGTTCCTTGATCGGTTGCTTTTCTAAAAGAATATGACTTACTAGATTTTCTATATGATCACGTTGAAGTTTTTTGTGTAGAGATTTGATTTCTTTGTATTCTTCCTTCAGTTTGATAAGGGCATCTAAAGCTTTTGATTCAGGGGCCTCTACCATTTCACACATTTGTTTTAATAGATGTTCTTTTTTAGAGACAAACTTAAGGGCTTCTTTTGAAGTTACTGCTTCGATTCTTCTCACTCCGGAGGAGACGCTTATCTCTTTTACAATCTTAAACAGTCCAATTTCTGAAGTGTTTTTAATATGCGTGCCGCCGCAAAGTTCTTTAGAAAAATCTCCTACTGAGACCATTCTCACCGTATCGCTATATTTTTCACCAAAAAGCTGTTTAATCTCTTTTTGCTTTTTCACATCTTCATAACTCATCTCTTTTATAGTGATGTTATATCCTTTAAAGATGGCATCATTGATCATAGTTTCAATCTTTTCGATTTCAGCATCTTCCACCTTTTTATGATGAGTAAAATCCAGTCGCAATCCGGTTTCAGATACATATGATCCTGCTTGTTGAATGTGGGATCCTAATACTTTTTCTAGGGCATAATGGAGCATGTGTGTGGCTGTGTGATTTTTTTCGGTGTGAACACGAGCATAGATTTCCACCTCAGCATTTACAGGTTCACCAACAACTAATACCCCTTCTTTTAAAACCCCCTCATGAAGAAATACCCCTGGATAAGGAGATTTGCAATCCTCTACATGAAAATGGGCATTACGATGTGAAAGAGTACCTAAATCACCACGCTGACCGCCCATTTCTGCATAAAATGGAGTTTTATTTAAAATAATAGCGGCCCTTGCCCCAGCTTCAATTGTATTTACAAATTCACCATTATGAAAAATACCAGTAATGGTTGCTGCATGGTGAGTTAATTGATCACGTAGAAAAAAGGTAGTTCCATGCTTTTCAACAAATTCAGGAAAAACCTGACTTTTAACCTCTTGAGAGTGAGTTTTATGAGCTTTTTTAGATTTTTCTTTTGCCTCTTCTTCCAATAGTTTAAAGGCATCGAGGTTTACACCTAGGTGATGATCTTTTGCAAGTAGGCAAATTTCTTCTACAGGAAAGCCATAGGTGTCTTTCAAGGTAAAGGCATCTTTTCCAGTAATTTCCTTTAACTCAGATTTTTTTGACTCTTCGATAATTGAATAAAGGATATTTCCGCCACGAGAAAGTGTTTTTTGGAAATTTTCCTCTTCTGCCGTTAGGAGCTCTTTGATTCTATCTTGAGAAGTTTTTAATTCTTCGTAATCTTCTCCCATCTCATAAAGGAGCGTAGGAAACAGATCGGCTAAAAAAGGCTTGTTAATATTAAGTTGTCTTGCATAGCGGATAGCTCTTCTTAAAATTTTTCTTAAAATATAACCGCGCTCTACATTAGAGGGGGCAGCCCCATCAGCAATTGCAAAACTTAAGGAGCGTAAATGATCTGCAATAACATGGTAGGCAGCTTTATTGGCAATATAAGGGATATTGGTCATAGTGGAGAGTTTGTCAATCAGGGAGACAAAAATATTTGTTTCAAAAACACTTTCCTTTCCGGATAAAAGTGCAGCCATCCTTTCAAGCCCAAGACCTGTGTCTATGCATGGGGAGGGGAGTTTTGTCATCGATCCATCTTTACCTGCATTAAATTCCATGAATACAAGATTCCAAAATTCAATAAAACGGTGACCGTTTGGATCATGGGCTGGACTTTTATAATCGCCAAAACTATCTCCACGGTCAAAATATAATTCAGAGCATGGCCCGCATGGACCTGTATCTCCCATAGACCAGAAATTATCTGCCTTGCCCATAAAACAAATTTGCTTTTCAGGAAGATATTGTTTCCAAATCTCAAAAGATTCTAAATCTTCTTTGTAAACAGAGACAAATACCTGCTTTGGATCTACACCAAGTACTGTGCAAGTGACCTCAAAAGCCATTGCTATTGCCTCTTTTTTAAAGTAGTCTCCAAAAGAAAAGTTTCCAAGCATTTCAAAAAACGTAAGGTGGCGTGATGTATGACCCACATTATCAAGATCGTTATGTTTTCCACCTACACGAATACATTTTTGTGCAGTGGTAATTTTTTTATGAGGGGCCGTTTTTTCTCCCAAAAAATACTCTTTAAATTGGTTCATCCCAGCATTTACAAATAAAAGAGTGGGGTCGTTAAAAGGGATGACAGAGGAGGATGGGTAGGCTATATGGCCTTTATTTTCAAATGCATTTTGAAACTTTTTTTTAATTTCTTGTGTTTTCATTAGAATTTTTTCCAGGTTTTAAATAGAATACATAATACAATAAAATTCCTTCAAAAGCAAGAAAAGGCGGAAAAATCATGCTAAATGAGTATCAAAAGAAACTATTTAAAGAAGTGGCAAATACGATACGTGGCCTTTCTATAGACGGGGTGCAAAAGGCAAACTCTGGCCATCCAGGTCTGCCCTTAGGTTGTGCAGACATCGGTGCTGTTTTATGGGGTGCATTTTTAAATTACGATCCTACTGATGAAGAGGCTATTTGGCGCGATCATTTTGTCCTATCGGCAGGGCATGGTTCTATGTTTTTATATTCGGCCCTGCATTTATCTGGCTATAATCTTTCGATCGATGATCTAAAAAAATTTAGGCAAAGAGGTTCAAAGACCCCGGGTCATCCTGAAAAGCTAGATACAGAAGGGGTTGAAGTTACCACAGGACCTCTTGGACAAGGGGTTGCAAATGCTGTAGGTATTGCTTTAGGGATGAAAATTTTAGGAGAAACTTATAATAAGGATGGATTTCCTATTTTTGAAAATAAAGTAGTAGTTTTAGCA
>CAMAXK010000011.1 GCA_945862365.1 Chlamydia trachomatis | reverse complement strand
TAGATTGAATCTTAATGAGTTACGAAAGAAGTCTGCTATATAAATTTTGAAACAATTGACATAGCTTCCCTTTTTAAATAAAATACTTTGAAAAATAATAAGGGATTTATATTTTGGAAAAAAATTTAAAATGTGCTCTTTACTTCACTCTATGTATATGTGCGGGGGTAAATCTTTTTGCTTACACTGCCTACTTTTCTGATTTCACTAATAGTAAAGTTGTTGCTGTTAACACAGTAGATAATTCGATCATTACTACAATTCCAGATATCTCATCACCAGCTTATATAGCAATTACCCCAAACAGTTACTATCTTTACGCCTCCTCATTGCTAGAAAATCTTATCACAGTTATCGACACTTATACAAACAGTAGTATAGCAACAATCTATGATGTTAATTATATTCAATCACCTCGAGGAATTGCAGCTTCCCCTGATGGGGAATCAATTTATGTTACAAATCTCTCAAGTGATTATGTTGGAATTATTTCCACTTCAACTAACACAGTAACATCTCAAATTTATATAGGGGCTCCTACCTCTAATATTGCAATCAATCCACAAGGAACTATCGCCTATATCTATACCCAATATAACCCAAGTGACCCAACTCATGGGATTTTTACTGTAGTAGATCTTTTAACCAACTTAACTATATCTACAATAGAAACAGGGACAGGAATAAATAATCTCATCTTTAGTACCGATGGGACAAAAGTCTATGCAGCAGATTTTGAAAATAACCGAGTTATTGTTTATGATGTTTTAATGAGTACCGCACCAGTTTATATCCCTGTTGGAAGTAGCCCAAGTTATATATCTACAACTACAAACGGTGAGTTTTTGTATGTAGCTAATTACAATAGTAATAATGTGAGTGTAATTAACGCAGCAAGCCAAACAGTAATTGGCAGTCCTATTCCTGTGGGAATTAACCCCTCAGCAATTGCAATAACACCAGATGGGGTTGTTGCATACACAGCAAATGAGGGAAGTGGTACAACAAGTGTGATTGCAACCTCAAATAACATTGTGACAGAAACCTTAGATCTTTCAGCTTCCTCTTTTAGTGTTGTTGTAACCCCACTTTCAACCCCAAGATCACTTTCAGGGTTAAAGATGAAAAATAGTTTTGGAGTGCGATATGAACTATACAACTATCTATCGTGGACTCCGAGTAATTCTGAAGAAACGACTGGGTATAATATTTATCGCAATGGAACGCTCATTGGTTCCACATCTGGAATAAATGAAACCACCTTCTCTGACCATAATCAAGAAAAGGGAACATCCTTTGAATATTCTGTTAAATCTAAAGCAAATAACGATATTTTAAGCTTTCCAATAGCAATAACCGTTCAATAAAACTAAGGGGTATAATATGAACCAAAAATGTTTAACATCCATTCTTTCCCTCCATCTTTACGCATGTATCCAAGGCAATCTTTTTGCCTATACCGCCTATTTTTCAAATGTAACAGAAGATAACGTTACTGTTGTTAATACAACGGATAATTCTATAACCGCTACCATTGCAGGTGTAGTAGGTGCATACGATTTTGCTATAACTCCAAATGGACGATTTTTGTATGTTTCAGGATTAGATAATGATATTTTTGTTATTGACACTTCTTCCAACACTGTTATTGACCTAATTTCCATATTTAGCCCTCGCCAAATAGCCATCTCCCCTGATGGTGAATCTCTCTATGTTACAAATGTTTCAACCAATTATGTAAATGTTTATTCAACCTCAACTAATACATTTTCATCATCCATTTTAATTGGACAATACACCGAAGAAATTGCTATCAACCCAGCTGGTACCCTAGCTTACATAGGAGGGGTATCGGATAGAATTTATGTAGTAAATCTTGATACCAACTCAATAATTACTACTACTCTAAACCCAAACAGTATAAATGACATGATTTTCAGTAATGATGGAACAAAAGTTTATGTGGCAAGTGGTACCGATAGTTCAACTGATCCCATATATATTTACGACACTTCTAATCACACTCTTCTTAATTCCATAAGTGTTGGAAATTCTCCATCTTCAATGACTCTCACTCCAAATGGCGAATTTCTTTATGTAACTAATCAACTTAGTCAAACCGTGAGTAAGATCAACACACAAACAAACTTCATTACTACCATTGACTTAGCAGCAGGAAGTGGTCCTGAAGGCATAGCAATAACACCAGATGGAAATACTTTATATACCGCAAACTATACTTCCGGTAATTCTAGTGTTATTAATGCGACTAATAATACGGTAACAGCATTAGTTGCATTGGCTTCTGGTCTTAGCGATGTAATCATTGCCCCACTTGCCACTCCAGCATCTCTTTCGGGGTCACAAAAAATAAATGATTTTGGAGTAAGGTATGAATTATATAACTCCCTAAATTGGACGCAAAGCATCACCCCAGCGACCATCGGATATAATATCTATCGCAATGGAACGCTCATTGACTCAACTACAGGAATAAATGAAACCACATACGTTGACCATAACCGTGAAGAAGGGGTTTCCTATGAATACTCAGTTAAATCCAGAGCAAGTAATGGAGATCTAAGCTACCCTGCAACCGTAACCGTTCATTCAAGATGACTTTTTAGCATCCATGCAGATTTATCAAATAAGGTAATACTTTTTAGCATTAAGTCAGAGGAGACCTCATCCCCCAATTCGCTAAATTTACCCACAAAGACCAACCCTATCTCTGATAGGGTTTTATGACTTTCTGCTAAATCTTTCACCATTTCGTGGGCGCTAGCCCCCTTTTTTGGAGCAGTGATTCCAGAACGTTTCTCAAAATCAGAAAAACTCCCCTCCACATAAGCGCCAAGACCTGCAATTCTTTCAGCTATCTCATCTATCAAGGTGTATAATTCTGTATATTGAGCTTCAAATAATAGGTGTAGGGAGTAAAAAGAAGGTCCTTTTACATTCCAATGGTAATTTTGCGTCTTCAAATAAAGCCCGTAAGTTCCTGATAGAAATTTAGTTAGATCGTTTACGACATGAGACATATGAATAACTCCTTTTTCCTTTAACTCATTGCTAACACGTTTAAAAAGAGTTCGTCAACATCAATTGTTGCTATAAATAATCCCTATCAATAGCTTTAAGTATAGATGTAAGGTGTTATTATGAATGAAATCGATGTACTTATCGTAGGGGCAGGGCCTACTGGACTTGTAATGGCTATTGAATGCAGGCGCTATGGTCTTTCATTTCGAATCATTGACAAAAGTACCTCACCTTCAACCTATTCAAAGGCAGCGGCTGTTCAAGCTCGAACATTAGAAATTTTTCAAAGAATTGGGGTGTTGGAGCCCTTTTTAAATCAAGGGGTTAAGATAAGGGCTGGAAATATTCACCTGGGGGGTAAAAGCTGCACAAGGATTACTTTTGACAAGATTGAATCTCCATTTCCTTATGTACTAGGAATTGGACAAGACACTACCGAGCATATACTCTCTAACTTCCTTGAATTAAACAAGGTAAAGATAGAAAGAGGGGTCACGGTGCTTGAAATTGAAGAAAGAGGCGAATTTATCTATGCAAAGACAGATAAGGAGGTGATTAAGGCAAGTTACCTTGTAGGGTGCGATGGAGCTCATAGTATTATAAGAAAGTCTCTTCATTGCTCTTTTAAGGGGAAAATTTTTACCGACGTATTTTCCTTAGCTGATGTAAAGATCAACTGGCAGTACCCTCATGATGAACTACAAGCCTTTTTAGGAAGAAGCTCACTTGCAGCTGCAATCCCATTACCAGGTGAAGATCGATATAGATTGATATTTCAATTAAAAAGACTTCGAAATAAATGTAAAAAATCAACTCTAGAAGAGATTGAACATGGTCTAATAGAGTCTAACGAATTAAAAATCCCCTCCCTTGCTGAAATTGAAACAACCCTTTCCTTTTTGGTGAAAAATCCAGTAAAAATTTCTGATCCGAAATGGGTAGCAAATTTTCGTATTAATAGTAGATTGTCTAATAGATACAGAAAAAGTAGAATATTTCTAGCAGGAGATGCAGCACACATTCACAGCCCAGTAGGAGGTCAAGGAATGAATACAGGGATACAAGATGCCTTTAATCTTGCTTGGAAAATCGCCTATACACACGGCCATCTCATAGAAAATAAAGACCTATTAAATTCCTATGAAAAAGAAAGACATTCTCTTGGAAAAAAATTATTAAAAAATACCGAAAGAGCCTCAAATATAATCACCATTCACAGACAGCCCCTTCTATTTTTAAGAAAAATCTTTGCCTCCTTAATCCTTTCGTTTGAATCGATTCGTAAAAAAATTACAGAAGGGATCTCTCAAACCACCATCGGCTACCCTCATAAGCGAATGAAAAATATTAAGGTGATAGAAGATAAAAAGGTTATCGATTATTTTATAGCATCGGAAAAAACCACTAAATATCACCTGATTCTTTTTAATACAGAAGAGTCCCCTATTCATCATAGCCAATTAGAAATCTTTCATGCCCTAGATATCACCACTACTAAAGCCATTCTTGTCAGACCAGATGGTTATATCGCCTTAGAAGAGACCCCTCCGTTTAAGAAACTTAAACGCTATTTTGAATAATTTGATTTGACTATAAATTATTTAATTTACATTCTATAGATTTACTTGGAGTGAATTTACAAAATGCACATTTTAATATTTTTGATTGTCCTTACCTTTTTTAAACCAAATTACATTTTTTCTGAAGAGATTTCAGAAACTAATGTAGAAAGTTCAGTAGAACAAAGCACCCCCCCTTCTATCGATGTTAAAGTTGGCTACTTCTTTTTTACAGATAGTACGATGAATGATGTTTACTCAAATGGAGGAATCGATGTTCAGCTTGCAGGATCTTACCCAATTTGGAGATATGTGAGTATCTATGGAGCTGTAGAGTTTTTTGAAAAAAATGGCTATTCAACCGGTTATAATGATAAGGCGTGGATTTATGGCATTCCTCTAAGTCTAGGGGTAAAAGTAGACTTTGATCTTAAGGAAAATACCACTGCCTATGCAGCTTTTGGGCCAAGGTATAGTTTTATTCAAAGCAGGGCCGATTCATCCTTTGTCCCAAATGAGGCAAATTCTGGGGGCATTGGACTCTTTGCTCTTGCTGGTTTATATTTTAGAATTCAACCCAACTATTTTCTAAATCTATTTGGAGAATATTCCTACATACCTGTACACTTTAAAACGGTACCTGTTAACGTCTATGGAAATGACGTAAATGCTGGCGGATTTACCTTTGGTGGTGGTCTCACTTATAAATTCTAGAGATTGAACGATCTTAAACTAACTTATAAGCAGAAAGCGCCTCTTTTGCAGCCTTTTGATGATTGATCATCGGAGCTGCATAATCTTTACACTCGTCTCTATATTTTTCCTCAAACCAATGATGAAGCACTTTTGGAGAAACATCCTTAAGTTCTGGAACCCATTTCTTAATATAGACACAATCAGGATCAAATTTCTGCTGTTGATTCCATGGATTGAAAATTCGAAAATAAGGTTGAGCGTCACACCCAGTGCTTGCGACCCATTGCCAATTCCCATTATTTACAGAAGGATCGTAATCGACTAAATGCTGCGCAAAATATCTCTCCCCTTTCCTCCAGTCAATGTGCAGATCTTTTACAAGAAAAGAGGCAGTAATCATACGTACTCGATTGTGCATAAAACCTGTGGCATTTAACTCTCTCATACCCGCATCTACGATAGGAAAACCAGTAGCACCCTCACACCATCTTTTGAAAGAGGTTTCACTATGAGACCATTTAACCTTATCATATTTTTGATGAAAAGAACCTTTAAATACATAAGGGAAGAAAAAGGCAATGGTAGAAAAAAAATCTCTCCAATACAAGGAACGAATCAGATCATGATCCTCCCCTAAGTGATGACAAATAGCCTCATGCACCTCGCGAGGAGAAATCACTGTAAATTTCATATAGGGAGAAAGAGAGGTAAAACATTTTATCGCAGGAAAATCTCGAAATTCTCCATAGTGCTCATAACTATCTAAATGTTTAAGAATTTTTAACGCCTCTTTCCTCCCCCCTATTAAATGAGTTTCCACGTCTGGAGCTTTGAATTTTTTCAACTTTTCAGAAAAGGAAATGATTCCTGAAAAATAGTTTGTCCATCTGTTTTTTTGTGAAGGTGCCACCTCATATTTAGACGCATTACGAAAATAGGGGGTAAATACCGTGTATGGATTTCCATCTTTTTTTAAAGTATGCTCTGGTGGGTGAAGTAAAGCATCGTCGAGTGAATAAAATGCAATACCTTTATCTTTGCAAACCTTTTCAAGTCTTTTATCCCTTTGAATGCTGTAGGGGGTATAATCTCGATTTACAATCAATGCATCAATCTCTAATTCACGAATACATTTGCCTACAATCTCATCGGACTTTCCATGAAATACAAAAAGCTTGCCCTCCTTTTTAGATAGTTGCTCATCAAGATCATGGAGCGACTCAATCATAAATTTTAAGCAATGATCACTTTTATAAGGATTTGCTCCCGCCTGCTCGGGGGTGAAAATAAACGCAGGGATCACTTTTTCTGATGAATGCAAAGCAAAAATCAAGCCAGTGTTATCCTCAACTCGCAAATCACGTCTAAATATAAATAGAGACTTTTTAAACTGCTTTTCGATTTTCATTTATCACACACTTTCCATGTACATTTAAATCACCATATCATAAAATTATGTTTTAAAAAATATGAAAAAGAAAATTGAAATATTAGGTATTGTAGGCAGTTTACGTAAACAGTCCTATAATCGCGCCCTGATGAAGGCCGCTTTACAAGTAACCCCAGCTGATTGTCATTTAGAGATGTTTGATTTAGATGACATCCCTATTTACAATCAAGATAAAGAAGGAAACCTTCCACCATCTGTGGCTTTACTAAAAGCAAAAGTGGCTGCTGCAGATGCTATCTTAATTGTTACCCCAGAATATAACTATTCCATACCTGGTGTATTAAAAAATGCCTTGGATTGGGGTTCTAGACCATACGGGAATAATTCTTGGGATAATAAACCTGTTGCTATCATGGGAGCCTCTCTCGGCCTTCAGGGTACATCGCGCGCTCAGTATCACCTACGTCAAATTTTTGTAAATCTTAATATGCATGCTCTAAATCGCCCTGAAATAATGATTAGTTCTGCCCATGAAAAATTTGATAACGAAGGTAATCTTTTAGACTCTAAAACATCTGAAAAAATTGCAGAACTTTTATCTAATCTTGCCGCCTCTGTAAGGGATAAATTTTCTAATAAATTGTAAATTTATATTAGATATTTGCGTAATTAGCTTTTCATAGAAAAAATGTCTTGTATTCGTATAGAAAAATATTTGTACAAAATAATCTTTGTGATTCATAGATTTTTTCCAAAATTTACCTTTGCTTGCATATATTCAAAGAACCCACTAGACTCCTTGTTTTTTTTATGGGAGAAGAAATGAAAAGTTGGTTTAAGAAAGCAATATTAGGGTCGGCACTTTGTTTTTCAACAACAATATTTGCTCTCCCTGAGGATAGCAAAGATTTACTTTGGTACAGAAAAAATTATGATAAGTATAAAGAAAGCATTCAGATCTATCTTGAAAATACATCTTTATATCCCATCTTAAAAGAGCCCTCTTTTGACTTACACCTTGCAAAGGACCCTATACGGACACAAAAGACGGATAATTTTACTATTACCATTATTTCCGGTATAATTGAGCAAGAGAAAGCAAGGTTGTTTGCTTTGTTTTTTGTGTATCAACAGCTAAATCCCTTTAGCACGAATGCTTGGTTGCTATATACTGGTACTGATAAGTTGCACATGCCTTCTGTAGAATTATATATAGATGTGTGCAAATTCCTTTTTATAGTGCAAAAAAACCTTCCTGAAGACTTCAAAGTACACATTATCAATACAGGTGTAGACAAAAATTTCAGCTACACTCAAGACTGGTTATTTTATAATGAAACTGAGACGAAAAAATTTACGTTATTTTTTACCCCAGATGGGGCCGGTGGCACAAGTTTTAGTTTACCCCAAAAACTCTGAGTCATTCCCCTATCTTAGTTTAGTTATCAGTTTCCACTAAAAAGTGGTATAGAGATGGGTATAAGTTCGCCTTTTCAAAGATGAAGTAAAAAAAAATTATTTTTACTGGATAAATTATACGATTCTAACTAACCTAATTCCACTATTTGATGGAGAAAAGATAATGAAATCATTGCAGATGATATTTTTAAGCTTAACTATTTGTTTTGCCTCAACAGTATTTGGCCTCCCAACGGAAGAGCAGTACCTAGAGTATCATAACAAAAATTTTGATAAAGTTAAAAAAAGTCTTATTAATTTTTTTGAAATGTATTCTTTTACACCTATTTTAAAGGATGGTCTTAGGACGATATCCTTAGAAAAGGACCCAATACAGGTAGCAAAAACGGATAAATTTCAACTTACCCTCCTTGGCGGTACGATGAAGCAAGAACAAACAAATTTGTATTGCATGTTTTTAGTACAACAAGAACTAACCTCATATAACTCAAATGCTATTTTGCTATATACAACAGATCAAAAGCAGTATATGCCCTCTGTGTATTTATTTTCAGAAGTTTACAAACAACCTTTTATAGACCTAAAAGAGTTTTCACAGAGCCCAGGACTACACATTACTACGACAAATGTAACAAAGGAAGGCTCCTATGTCCAAGAATGGCTCTTTTATAAGAGTAATCAAACAAAAAAATTTAAATTATTATTCATTCCAGATGAGGCCGGTGGAGCAAATTTTGGGTTACTTGAATAGTAGATTGATTTATGATCGCTAATGTTAGTTTCTTTATTATTTAAGTGAACACCTAAAACAAGGATGTTTTGATACGGGCGCTCTTTCTAGTTAATTTTAGTGCAATCGATTCAATACGTTTGTGTATTACTTGGTGAGGACTTGTGCAACTTCCATCGAGATAGGCTTGTTTAGTTAACTAAAGGACTTTGCTGAAAGCTATTAAAAGTTTTATTGCATTCTCTTTCTAAAAAGCAGGATTGCTCCAGAAAAGTTTCCTATGCTAATGATCACCAAGGGCCAGAGGTTGTAAAAAACAATTTTTGCTGACATTGCTTTTAAAAAAAGCCCTTTGGAAATGATCAGCATGTACTTTAGAGGAATGAGGTAAGTAAGAATCTGAAAAAATTTAGGCATATTGTCTATGGGGGTTGCAAAGCCTGAAAGTAAGATAGAAGGGAGCATAAAAACAAAGGCGCCAAGCATTGCCTGTTGCTGAGTTGCTGATAAAGAAGAGATAAACAGTCCCACCCCACTAATAGAGGTTACAAAGACAAAAAGGCTTAGTGTATAAAGCAAGAAAGAACCTGTAAACGGTACCCCCAAGATCCACGTTCCAATACCAAGCATCAGCAATCCTTCAAAAAGTCCTACGATAATTCCTGGAACAACTTTTCCAACTAATATTTCAAAAGGGAGCAATGGGGAGACTAAAAGCTGGTCAAAGGTCCCCATTTCCCTCTCCCTTGCAATGGATTGGGTAGTGATTACAAGACATATTACCATTGCTAAAACCACAACCAAACAAGGGATGTTATACCAATAGTAATAAAGGTTTGGGTTAAACCATACCCGCGGGATAATTGTGGCATTTTCAACATACATTCCTGCTGAAGTGAGGATATCTAGATTAAATTGATGAATAATTTCTGAGGCATAAAGAGCGACAATTTGTGCAGTATTACTTTTTCTTCCATCAAAAATCAATTGTAGATCTACCTGCTTTCCAGCCAATAGATCCTGTGAAAAGTGTTCATTGATTGATAGGACCATTATCCCCTTTTGCTCGTCAATAAACGAGGCAATCTCCTTTTCAGACTGCAAAAAGTAGATGTTTCTATGAAATGTTTTTGCGCCAGCAAACCTTCTTACCAGCTCAAATCCTTTTGCTCCATGATCCTGATTTAAAATTCCGATAGGGACGTTTTTTACATCAAGAGTTGCAGCAAAAGTAAATAGAAAAAATTGGATAATCGGTGGCAATAAAAGTGAAAAGCGTATTTTCTTATCCTTAAAGGCTGCAAGCAATTCTTTTTTTATTAAGGAAAAAATCCTACTCAAGGGATTCTCCTTGCAGTTTTCAAAGCTGTAATGATAAAAAAGATAGACCCGATGGAAGCTATTACTGCCATATCATAAAATATAAGGCTCCAGACATTGCCTACAAGAAATAATGTCTGCAAACTTTGGACAAAATATTTTGCCGGTATAAATGTTGTAATGGTTTGTATCCATATTGGCATACTTAGAATCTCAAATAAAAATCCAGATAAAATGTAGGCGGGAAGAAAGCCCACCATCAAAGTGATTTGATAAGCCAACACTTGACTTTTTGCTATGGTAGAAATCATCAAACCAAGCCCTAGCGAACAGAGTAAAAAGACTGCAGAAACTAGGGTAAGTAATAATAAAGACCCTCTAAACGGGACCCCATAGCAAAAGACGGTGATTGCCACACAAAGGGCCATTGAAATCATTCCTAATATAAAATAGGGAATCACTTTTCCTATCACAAGCTCAAATGAAGTGACAGGGGTGGATAAAAGAGACTCCATAGTGCCCCTCTCCCATTCTCTTGCAACAACTAGCGCAGTAAGCATCGCCCCTATCAAAGTTATAGTAATTGCAAGCGATCCAGAGAGAATATAATATCTACTTTCTAGCTGCTCGTTGTACCAAAACCGGGGCTTAACCTCAATGATTGGCTTTTCACCAGTGCCGTTCCCCGCAAGGGCCTCTTGTGTAAGAAAATTAGCAAATGCCCCAGTTACGTAGTTGATTACAAAGCTTGCGGTATTAGCTTCGCTACCATCGGCAATTAGTTGAATAGGAGCTATTTTTCCAAAGGTGTTTTTAGCCCTTGTATAATAGGAAGGGATGACAATCATCCCAGCAATAGAGCCATCTATTAACTTCTCATCCATACTATGTCGATGATAAGCACTTGTCACCTCAAAATAAGGTGAGTGAATCAAACTATTTGCGAAATCTCTTGCTTTTGGTGATGTATCCTCTAAAACTAAACCCACTTTTAAATGTTTAATATCTAAAGAGACACCCGATCCATAGATAACAATTAACAAAAGAGGTAAGACCACAGTAATTAACAAAGTACTTGGATCTCTGAGGATTTGGATAGTCTCTTTTAACACAAGAGCCTTTATTCTACGCACTCTACTTTCTTGCATCTATTTCCCTATCATAATTTTCTATCATTGCAATAAACGCATCTTCAAGGGTGGGGTTTGGATTAATATCTGTTACAACCTCTTGTTTTACCTCTGTTGAAGAGGCTATCTTTATGATTTTTCCCTGATAGATAAATGCGATTCTATCGCAGTATTCAGCCTCCTCCATAAAATGAGTGGTTATCATAATGGTAACACCTTTCCTAACTAGGCCATTTATATGATTCCAAAACTCCCTTCTTGTAAGTGGATCTACACCAGAGGTTGGCTCATCGAGAAATAAAATAGAGGGCCTATGCATATTAGCACAAGCAAGACTGAGCCTTTGCTTATAACCTAAAGGTAACTTTTCCGCATTAGTGGATAAATATTTTTCTAGTTTAAATACATCGACCATTTCATCTATAGCAGCTTTTTTCTTATGATTTTTTAAACTATACATTCCGCAAAAAAAATCTAAATTTTGCTGAACACTTAAATTTCCATAGAGGGAAAATTTTTGTGCCATATACCCAATGTTCATACGGGCGATATCTGGAGATTTTTGCAAGTTCAACCCATTTACAAATGTTTCTCCAGCACTTGGCTGTAAAAGGCCACAAAGCATCTTGAAAATTGTAGTTTTACCTGCACCATTTGGTCCTAATAATCCAAACACCTCTCCCATCTTTACTTCTATGGATACGTTATTTACTGCCGTAAAAGTATTAAACCTTTTAGTAAGATTTTTTGCCACAATAGGGAAATGTTCCTTTTCCTCTTTTTTTTCTATGCAGTCAGCAAGCTTTGAATCTGGTACGCCCCCTCCCCCTAAAATATCTATGAAAGCATCTTCAAACCGTGGCAAAACACTGCTTGCTTGAAAATCCCCTAAGAGCGTTTTGTCCTTTTTTAACACCACTCGAATAAGATTGCCTTGAATTAATGCATCAATGATCTCATCTTTTTTCTGACATTTAAAAAGTTCCTCCCTTTTATCGCTTTCTTTTGGAGAGATCATAAACACTCTATTTTTCAATCTTTCGGTAAGGAGCTTGGGATCGCCTTGATACAAAAGCTTTCCCTCATTTAATAAAAGGACATTCTCACACCTTTCTGCCTCGTCTAAATAGGCAGTACTCCAAACGATAGTTACATCTTGATCAATAAGAGCTTGCACCATTTTCCACAACTCTCTTCTTGAGACAGGATCGACACCAACACTTGGCTCATCTAATAATAGCAATGCAGGTTTTTTTATTAGCGCACAAGCAAGGCCTAATTTTTGCTTCATCCCCCCCGAGAGATTTTTTACAAGGCGACTTTGAAAGGCTTCCAAGGCTGTAAAATGCATCAACTTTTTAAAAACCTCTTCCTTTTCATCCTTAGAAAGGCCACGAAGCTCTGCATATAAATGGAGATTTTGCCTTACCGTTAAATCCTCATACAATCCGAATTTTTGAGGCATATACCCAGTTCCAAGGCGTATTTGTTCAAAATCATTTACGATATCTTTCCCAAAAATGGAAATAGAGCCAGAGTCAAAAGAATGAAGGCCAGCTAAAATTCTCATAAAAGTTGTTTTTCCAGCTCCATCTGGACCTACAATACCTGTGATCTTACCTTTAGGGATGATTGCATCATCAATTATTAACTTATAGTCACTATTTCCTTTGAATTGCTTTAGTAGACCATGTATTTGTATGTTATTTTCTACCAAGAAGAATTACCTCTTATCCAAATGCAATTTCACAGTTACCGGCATTGCCTGAATTAACTGAGAGTCTGGATCATCGACATAGATTCTTAAACGATAGACTAGGTCAGTACGAAGAGTTGTGGTTTGAACTGATTTAGGGGTAAACTCAGCTATAGGAGAGATAAATCCTATTTTACCTTTATAACTTTTCCCCCCTTTAATATCGGTATAAATTGTTGCATCCATTCCATAATGAACAACACCTAAGTTCGGCTCATCGACAAAAGCCCTTATCCATACAGGAGAAACTAGTGAAAGAGTGTATACTGGATTGCCAGCATTTATGACACTTCCTACCTCTCTAACACGTGATAAAATAATTCCATCGTTAGGTGCATAAGATTTTGTGTAAGATAGATTATCCCTTGCTATACAAATTGCTTTTTTTGCCTCCTGTAAACTTGCTTTTAAAGAAGTAAATCTGGCCAGGCTATCATCAAAATCTTCCCCTGATATTGCCCCTGAATCAACGACCTCTAAACGTCTTTTGTATTGCAACTCTGCATTAAAAAATTCTGCAGCAATAGCCTCTGCCCTTGCTATCGATTCTTCTAATAAACTATCATAGGGATTTTGCTCCAATGAGCACAAAAGATCCCCTTTTTTCACCGCATCGCCCTCTTGAAATGCTAGCGACTCTACTTTCCCATTCACCCGGAAGGAAATATCCACTTCACGAACATCAACATTTCCATACAAAGTTAATGTAGTATCCTCTTTTTCATTTCCGAAAAAAACAAAGATCATTGCCGCAAGTATCACTGAAACAGAAAGGATAGAAACCGATAGATAAATTGTCTTTTTCATATATATTTTTTGTATATCTTCTTTTAATAAAAAAAACAAGTTATACTGGGGGCATTCAAATCTTGGGTGGTGATCATTTATCACTCAACTATAGAAAATTTAAAGATTGATGATCTTTGATTTTGAAAGAAAATAATGAAAACAAACAAAAAAAAACCATCTCTAAAAGAGATGGCTTAATTGGAGGTGGGGAGACTCGAACTCCCGTGCTAAAAAGCTCCATAACTACTTCTACATACTTAGTCACTTGTTAAAAACCTTATGCAATGCCGACAAATGACAAGCACATATAGCATAAAGCTTACTCTAAATCTTGAGCAATGAGACCGAATAAGGAAACCTCTTAGCTCATACCGGGATATATTACGATGAAGATGAAACCTCGCGGCGTGAGTCTCAAGTCATCGACTAAATCACCTTGCGGTGATTAAGCTGCCATAGCGAATTCCTCGTTATTTGCATTTATGTTTTTTCCGGTTTTTTAAGGAGGCCAACCAGAACCCTCCGTATGCGATAATTACTTACACAATCCAGGCGATACCATTCACCCCCTGATTATATATATAGTATACGCTCAAAAAATATCTTTCAATCTTTTGAGCATAATTATATGAATTTCTTTCGAAATTACATTCTTCCACCACGATCTGGACGATCAACTTTTGGTCTTGCTTCGTTAACTGTTAGTGAACGGCCTTCGATATCTTTACCATTCATCTCGTCAATTGCCGCTTGCGCTGCGCTGCTTGAATCCATTTCAACGAAACCAAATCCTTTAGATCTGCCTGTGTTTCTATCTTGGATCACTTGGGCTGATTTTACTTTCCCAACTGATTCAAATAATTCTTTTAATTCATCGTCACCCATTGAGTAAGGGATGTTTCCTACATATAATTTTTTTTCTGTTGCCACTTCGGGTCTCCTAATAAAAGCATATCTATACTGCATATAACAGTATAAATAATGCACTAACTTTCAAATTTACTTTACACGTTTAAAGAAAGGAATACTCCTAAAACTAAACGATAGAAATAGTTTATCCTATCTTAGGTATTAAAGATAGTGAAGATTTTTATCATTATTGCAGATAACAGATATCTTTTAATGTAGGGCTTCTGTATGATCTATGGCAAACACAATTTACACAAGGCAATTTACATGGGTTTTTCAAAATTCAAATTAAAAGAAGAGATTATTAAAGCAGTTGAAGCGGCAGGTTATAGTGAGCCAACAAAAATTCAAGAAGAATCTATACCAAAAATATTAGAAAAGCTTGATATCAGAGCGTCTGCTCAAACAGGAACTGGTAAGACTGCAGCATTTCTTCTCCCAGCTTTAGATTTGATTGCAAGATCAGAGACTCGTGGTGGTAAAGGGGCAAAAGTTTTAATCCTTACTCCTACAAGAGAGCTTGCTCAACAAATTACTGTGCAGGCAGAAAAATATAGTAAATTTTTAAATAACGTTCGTTGTGTTTGTGTAGTTGGCGGTATTCCTTATCATAAGCAGCAGGCAAAGCTAGCTCGTCCATATGACATCTTAGTAGCTACTCCTGGAAGATTGCTTGACTATATGGATAGAGGTAAGATCAAATTTGAAAACGTTGAAATGGTAATTCTTGATGAAGCAGACAGAATGCTTGATATGGGATTTCAAGAACCTGTAGAAGAAATTATTTCTCAAACTCCAGAATCACGTCAGACACTTCTTTATTCAGCCACTTTAAAAGGTGATGTTCTTAAGTTATCACAAAGATTCATGAAGTCTCCAATTGAAATAAACATTCACTCAAATACTGAAAAACATGCAAATATTGTTCAAAAGCTACACTATGTTGACAATCTTGGTCATAAAAATGAACTATTAGATCACATCTTGAATGCCGAAGATTTAGATTCAGCCATTATTTTTACTGCAACAAAAAGACATTGTGATGAACTTGTAGAAGAGCTAGAAGAAAAAGGATTTGATGCTGGCGCTATTCATGGTGATATGAATCAAAGACAAAGAAGTCGCACAATTGAGCTGTTAAAACAAAGAAAAATTACTATTTTAGTTGCAACTGATGTTGCCGCTCGTGGTATTGATATCCCTGATATTTCTCATGTAATCAATTTCGATCTACCAAGAGACACAGAAGATTACGTACACAGAATTGGAAGAACAGGTAGAGCAAACGCAAAAGGGATTGCTATTTCATTTGCTGGCTCTAAAGATATTCACATGGTACCTCGTATTGAGAAATATACTGGACAAACGATCTCTGTTGTAGAAATTAAAGGTCTTGAGCCAAAATCTAAACCACAATCTTCAGAAAAAGAGAAAGGAAGATCTAGAGGCGGCAGAGGAGAAAGAAGATCTTCTGGCGGCGGCAGAGGTTTTGAAGGTAGAAGAGAATCTAGAGGATCTGAAGGTAGAAGAGATTTTAAAGATTTCAGCCAGAAACGTGAATCTAGAGGATCAGATGATAGAAGGGAATCTAGAGGATCTGATGACAAGAGAGAATTCAGAAAATCTGACGACAGAAAGGATTTCAGAAAATCAGATGATGGAAGAGATTCTAGAAGACCTACTGAAAAAAGAGACTTTAAACGTTCAGATGATAGAAAGGATTTCAGAAAATCTGATGATAGAAGAGAATCTAGAGGATCTGATGACAGAAGAGAGTCTAGAGGATCAGATGAAAGAAGAGAATTTAAAGGCTCAGGTGATAGAAAGGATTTTAGAAGATCAGATGATAGAAGAGATTCTAGAAGATCAGATGATAGAGGTGGAAAACGAGAATTTGGTGATCGTCAGACTAGAAATGATGGACCATTTGGATCTGGAAGAAAAACCTCAAAGAGCAAAGGAGAAGGATTTAGATCTGAAGGACGCCCTGAAAGATCAAAGCCTGCTTTTAGAACTGATTTTCGAGAAGATTCTAGATCAAGTAAAAAAACTGGAAGAAGTGATTTTTCTGAAGGCAGATCTTTTAAAGATCGCAAAGGCGCCCCTTCTGAAAAACGATCTTTTGGCAAGGAAAGAGGGTCTTCAAGACCTCCAGCAAAAAGAGGCTAGCTTACCAACCGGTTAATAAGCTGTTATGACTTTCTTGAATTAGAAATTAAATCACACAGCTTGTTTTTTACCGGTCGGTTATACTCTTGACTTATATGCATGATGCCGTCTGAATATTTCATATTCAGACTGCCGTCTTTTAAAGCATATTCATCAAACACATCAAAATACAAAATTCCATGACCAGATGCCGCTTTTTTTAAGGAAGCATTTAAAAGCTTTGTGTACTTTACCCTCTCCTGATAAGGGCCCACCGATGGATATCCTTCTACGGTTAACTCCCTAACAGGTGGCGTAATCCCAAAAATCACCGGATGAATCTTATATTTAGCTTCAATTTCTTTTATTCTTGAAATATAGGCATCAATAAGAGATGTAATCACTTCCTCTAATTTTCGATGATGTAAATCTATTTGATTGTAAATATGACACCTAACATCAATTTCACCAAAACAAAAGACAAGGTACTCCCCCACCCCTATTCCGTGATAATTTTCTTCCGCTACCCCCTTTTTCCCAAAAGAGTACATAGTTTTAGAACCAAGATAATGAATCTCAAAAGGAACTTTCAGAATATCTTCACCTCTGAAATATAAAATATACCCTTCTTCGATATCTCTAAAAGAAAAGGCACAATGACTATCCCCTATACTATGCACCTTCATCATTTACCCCTTTATTTTGACATCTCATAATCCCAAATTAAATCACATAATTTTTGTCTAAAATATTCACTATCTTTTGGATTGATGTGTATCCCATCAGATACATATTCATCTTTAAGAAAACCGTATTTATTGGAATAAAATTCATTTAAATCAAAATAGATATATTGGCTCATTTTAGTCTGTTTTTTCAACTCTGAATTTATAAATTTAGAATATATTACCCTGTCATCATTTGGTGTACATACGGAATCTCTATCGATGTTCGGATCAAATACAGGGGGAATAACACTCAAAATAATTGGAATAATTCTGTATTTTTCTTCTATAGTTTTAATCCATTTAAGATAGTTAACTACCATCTTAAAGGTAATCTCTGACAAATCACCCCCATTTATTATTTGCTTATAAAGATGTCGCTTATAAAAAACATCATTCGTTCCGCTAGAAAATACCAAAAATTCACCTGGGTTTAAACCCTCAAAATATTTCTCTTCACAACCTCTTTTTCCTAACGTATACATAAGCCTAGATCCTAACCAGCGTTTATGAACTGGGACTATATAATTAATACCATTTCTAAAATAAATTATTTCCGTTGAGCTATTAGTATTCTTAAGGTCAGAATCATTTAATGAAAATAAATGAAAACTATGAGACTCACCAGTTGAATTGATTTTAGCAAAAGGCCAAGGTTCGGCGCTCAACATATCAGGTATTAAGGCTTTGAAAAAAACTAGTAGAGAGCAAAAGAGTTTCATGCTATATTCCTTGCCATATATGTCTAGAAATAAAAATTATATTATAGGTAGAAATTGTATTCAAGAGGTACTTAAGCTCTCTCCTGAAAGAATTTTATCAATAACAACCGATCATAAAGCTGATGATCCGCTCATATTGGAGCTTAAGAGGTTAAGAGTTCCGGTTTTTGAAAAACGAACTAAGGCATTAGATGAACTTTGCGATTCCACCTCTCACCAAGGTTATGTAGCAGAGGTTACCAAGCGCGATCCGGTTCATATTGAAGATATCATAGAGTTTTCAAAAGAGAAAAAGCGAAGTCTTGTGGTGATGCTTGATTCGATTTTTGATCCACAAAATGTAGGCGCAATACTGCGGGCTTGTGAGTGTTTTGGTGTTGATGGGGTTATTTATTCCAAGAACAAGGGTTGTAGCATTACCCCAACTGTTACTAAGACAAGTGTTGGAGCATCTGAGATCGTTCCTATTGCAGAGGTGTCCAACCTTTCCACAACAATTGAAAAATTTCAGAAAAACGGATTTTGGTCTGTATCTGCAGAAATTAGCAATAAAGCTGTACCTCTTACAAAATTCGAGTTTCCTGAAAAGACCTTGCTTATTCTTGGATCCGAAGGGAAAGGGGTACAAAAAATTGTTTCAAAAAATGCAGATTTTCATGTCTACATCCCTATGATGGGTCAGATAGATTCCTTAAACGTCTCTCAAGCATCAGCTGTCTTTTTAAGTCATTTTCAAAAGTAAAACCGTTTTCAAGCTGAAAAAGTTTTAACTTTGAGATTATAGAATTTTCTGCTAAAATGGCGGCTGTTTCTATTAAGGATAACTATGCAAGTGCTTTCAGCTTTTTTACTCTACCTAGCAATCCTAGTCTTTATTGGCATTGCTTCCTACCGTAAGGGGCAGACATCTGATGATTTCATGCTCGGCTCTCGGAAAATGAATTTTTATTTTACAGCTTTTGCAGCTCATGCAAGTGATATGAGCAGCTGGCTATTTCTCGCCTACCCTGCCGCAATATATCTATCCGGGGTCTCGGGAATGGCAATTGGTTTTGGGTTATGCATTTTCATGTTTTTAAATTGGCAGTTTATTGCTCCAAAACTGCGTGTTGAAACAGAAAAATATAACAGTTTTACCCTATCTTCCTTTTTTGAGAGCCGTTTTTCTGATACCTCTGGCTCGATAAGAATCATTTCCTCTTTAGTATGTCTTATCTTTTTCACCGTTTACGTTGCCGGCGGCCTTGTCGGTCTTGGGCTTTTATTAAATACTGTATTTGCAATACCTTATGCTATAGGGGTTATTCTAGGGGTCATTATCATCATTCCTTATCTGTTTATCGGTGGATATGTAACCCTTGCTTGGACTGATTGTTTTCAGGGTATATTTCTTCTTATTGCCATCCTTCTTGTTCCTTTATCCGCCTTTTTCCTATTAGGTGTATCGTTTAGCGATATCATGGCCCCTTCTGTACTTGCTGGATCGAGTAAGGGACATGGCATTTTTTACTCAATGATTGAAATGCTTTCTTGGGGTCTTCCCTATTTTGGCCTTCCTCATATTTTAACAAAGTTTATGGGTATATCTGATGTAAAGGAGATGTCAAAGGCAAAATGGGTGGGGATTTCCTGGCAAGGGATAGCACTTATTGCAGCAACAGTTATTGGCTTAATCGGTTCTGTCTTATATCAAAAAGGATCGATCAATCCAGAGTTTATCTTCATCTCAATGACAACTTCGATGTATCCTGCATTTTTATCGACATTCATTTTATGTGCAATTCTTGGAGCTACCATCACCTGTATGGACTCTCAAATTTTAGTGGTTGCCACCTCTCTTGCAGAAGATTTATACAAAAAGATTTGTAGGAAAAATGCCTCTTCCAATGAACTTGTTCTTGTAACAAGAGTTTCTATATTTATTGTAGCTTTTATTTCCTGCTCTATAGCACTTACCTCCAAAGGATCGATCATGTCACTTGTAAGTTATGCTTGGTTTGGTCTTGGTGCCTCTTTTGGTCCTGTTGTCCTTTTCTCCCTTTATAGTAAATCAACAACAAGGGCAGGAGTTATTGCAGGACTTATCACAGGCTGCACAAGTGCAGCCATTTGGCCTTTACTTCCCCTACCCTTTGAAATTCCATCGATGGTACCATCGTTTCTACTAAGCGTACTTGCAATTAGACTTTTTTCCCTTAGATTTATAAAACCTTAGCTGCTAATGCTGCAAGTTTTGATCTTTCGGTATGCTGAAAATAGATAGATCCAAATAGATCATATCTCTTCATTTTTCCAACCGTATAGACAAGGCCATTTGAATCTCTATCAAGATATGGGTTATCAATTTGAGTAGGATCTCCAAGAATAACAATTTTGGTATTCTCCCCCACCCTTGAGATAAGGGTCTTTAGCTCATGCGGAGTTAAGTTTTGTGCCTCATCTATGATAATATAGCAATTACTGAAGGATCTTCCTCTCATATAAGTGATTGCCTCCACCTGAAATTTATCACTTTCTAAGATCCATTTTTTAGTCTCTTGACCATCTTCTCCACCTGATTCGCAGATATAGTCTAAGTTGTCAAAAAATGGTGCAAGCCACGATTGTAATTTTTCCTCTTTAGATCCAGGTAAAAATCCAATATCTTTACCAAGCGGCATAATGGATCTTGCAATGATAATTCTACTGTACACATTATCATCAAAGACCTTCTGTAAACCGGCAGCAAGGGCAAGTAACGTTTTACCAGTTCCTGCATTTCCAATAAGGGATACAAGCTTTACCCCGTCGCGTAAAAGTAAATCTAGAGCACATTTTTGCTCCACATTTCTTGGCTTTACCCCCCACACATTTTGTCTACCTTTAAGTAAAGGCTCTAGCTTATTTTCTTTAGCATTAACCTTAACAACGGCTGAAGAATTTTCCTCCCCTTTTAACACTAAATAGGAGTTAGGGAAATATTCCCCATCTGGTATTGCAATTTCCCCCTCTTTGTAGAAAGTATCTATAAGATCTTTAGGTACATCTATATGAAAAATTCCCTTGTAGAGATTATCATAAGTCTCTTGAGATCCATTAAAACTTTCTGTATTTACCCCAATTGTTTCGGCGATAATTTTTGTTACTGGATCTTTTGAAACAAGCATTAAATCATGACCATCTTCCATTAATTGATAAGCACTTGATAAAAGACGATGACGCGTTCTATCAGGAGCAAGACCCATTAACGCTTCATTGGTTGCGTCTTGATCTTGTTCTAGTATGATTTTAAATGAGCCCCCATTTTCAAACTCTACACCCTTTTGAATATCCCCCTGTCTTGCCACAGTATCAATAAATTTCATTGCAGAACGTGCGTTTTTACCAATCTCTCCATGCATCGATTTTTTTCTATCCAATTCTTCAAGTACCACACTAGGTAATACAATATCGTGCATCATATAGTGATGAAACGCAGAAGGATCGTGCAATAAAACACTTGCATCTAAAAGACAAGACTTTTTAACCATTAAAACTCCAAGGGTTAAGTTTATTAAAAGGATTTATAATTTGCTGAAAAAAGAAATAATATTGGAAGTTTAGCAGAAAAAGCTCTCAGGTTTTTGTTATTTCTAAATTCTGGTTATGCTCTTTTTTAAAATCCTTGGCAATGCTTTTTTTATTTTTCGAAAAGTAATTGACTATCTTGTTAAGACGATGCAAAATGAGTATAAAATAGGATAAAAACAATGAAATTTATATCTAATCTTTTGAATAGGTGGGGAATAGGTAAACCTTACAATGATATCTATACTTTCGTGATATCCCTAGTCCTTGTATTTTTACTAGCTTACTTAGCCCATATTTTATTTAAGATTTACCTAAGCAAGCAGTTAAATAAATACCTAGAGAAAAAATCCACCTATATTGCAAAATCAATCAGTGAAAGCAGGTTAGTGCATAGATTTTCTCACTTAGTTCCTGCAATTATCATCTACAGAACCATTTCGTTTTTAAACAGCCCCTCTTTGTCTATAGACACAACAATTATAAGATTCATAGAAGCTGCTATGCTTTTATACATTCTAATTGCTTGTGTACTAGTTTTTAACTCAATTGTTTCCATCACAGAAACCGTTTATAAGTATCAAAAAGGAAGTAAAAGACGCTCCATTAAAAGCTATTTGCAGATTATTCGGATATTGATCTACATTATAGCTATTATCGTAGCAGTTTCTGTTGTTCTTAATAAGTCTCCTTTAGTGCTTTTTACAGGTCTTGGTGCGTTAGTTGCTGTTTACTCTTTTGTGTTTAAAGACACCATTTTAGGTTTTGTAGCAAGTGTACAACTTGCCTCTTATGACATGGTTAGAGAGGGAGATTGGATTGTAATGCCAAAATATGGCGCAGATGGGGATGTGATTGAAATCTCGCTTAATACAGTGAAAATTCAAAATTTTGACAAAACCATCACAACCGTACCTACTGCCTCTTTACTTACCGAAGGTGTAACCAACTGGCGCGGAATGGAAGAATCTGGTTCAAGAAGGATTAAACGTTCCTTTAATATAGACATGGACTCGATTAAATTTTGCGACGATGTTCTTTTTGCAAAATTAAGCAAAATCGAACTTCTCAAAGAATACATTAAAGAAAGACAAGATAAGCTAGATGTTCTTACTAATGAATTGGAAGATTTTGATATTACCGATGCTGTCAATGAGCAGCGCTTAACAAATACTGCATTATTTAGGGCCTATTTACGTAACTACGTAAGAAATCACCCCCACCTTCATAAGGAGAGAATCTCTCTTATACGCTACCTAGATCCAGATGAGCTTGGCCTCCCCTTAGAGATTTATGTGTTTACAAATGTTACGCAATTAGTCCGTTATGAAAGCATTCAGAGTGATTTATTCGACCATATCCTTGCCTCTGCTAAAGTGTTTGATGTTGACATATATCAAAGATAATCAGATACTTACGAAAAAATTAAGCAGACTGCAGTCTTAAGTGCTAAATTTGAGTTGACTTCTCTACCCTTTTTGGTTATACTAAGGGTAATAGTATAATAAGGAGATCCTATGAAAATCAACGAACGAATCTTATCTATTCCCCCATACATTTCAACCTCTTGGGATAATGTGGCCTCCCTTCGGATGAATGAAGAGCACGTCTTAGAAATCATCCTTCACAATGGTACAAAAGTCACCCTCCCAAATCTTTCAGCTGACTTAATGGAAACAATCTTTGATTACCATGTAAAGTCTATGGACTTACCTCATGCAAATCTAATACAAGATCCATTCTCCCTAAATCTGGGCAAAGGTGGGATTGTTTTATCTGGAATGGAAAACTTTACAGGGATGATGCAGCATGATCCAAGTCAAAGTGACGGCCCCTCCCTTCCTTTTGGAATATTATCAAAAATTGCTGAAATGGGAAAAGCAATTGGTGTAGATGCTGAAACTTTTAATATTCCTGAAGGTGAACCAAACTGTAATTGTCCCTATTGTCAAATTGCAAAAGCTATTCATGGAATAAAATCAATTGATAGCAATTTAGGAAGTGCAGATTTTGAAGAGGTGAGCAAAGAGGAGTTAACCTTTAGAGAGTGGGATATTGTACAAAAAAATGATAAGCTTTATGATGTCTTAAACCCATTGGATAAAACAGAAAAATATTCTGTATATCTTGGTGATCCAATTGGATGTACCTGCGGAAAAAATAACTGCGAACATATTCTTGCTGTTTTAAAAAGTTAAGCGCTTTAATTAAACATCTTTTACTTGCATGGAAAAATTCTTTATTCTACAATAAAAATTTGCGGTGTATTCTGCATTTTACAATTGATTAGATCCTTGATAGGGAGGGAAAAAACTAACATGTTAGGAACAAAAATTACTATAGCGCTTACAATGCTTGCATCTTTAAACCTTTCTGCTCACGATGGGCATATTGGTATTGCAAAAGAGACAAAGCTTGTGCAAAAACAAAGTACGAGCGTTGCACAAAAGCATGCAGCACCTAAAAAAGAAGAATTTAAAGATTTTAGAGCATTTACAGGAAAAGTGCTTGGAAATGACGTAAGACTTCGTCTACATGCAGATGTGGAATCACCAATCATTAATCAGGTGGATAAAAATGAACTTCTTGTTGTTGTAGGTGAGAAAAAGGATTTTTACGTAGTTGAAGCTCCAAGCTCAATGAAAGTGTATGTTTTTAGAAGTTTTGTATTAGATGGAGTTGCCGAAGGCAATGGTATCAATATTCGCCTGCACCCAGAACTTACTGCACCAGTTGTTGGATACCTAAGTTCAGGTGATCCTGTAAATGGTAAAATTAGCGAGAAAAATCATAAATGGATTGAATTTAGTCCCCCATCAAATGTTCATTTTTACATCGCTAAAGAATATCTAGAAAAAGTGGGTGGTCCAGAAGAGAAAGAAATCCATGATCAGAAAATGGCCAATCTTACTTCACTTATTGAATCAGCAAATTTATTTGCTCAATCTGAAATGTTAAAACCATTTGACGAAATCAATTTTCCAAAAATCACATCTAGTTATTCAGAAATCATTGAAGATTACTCTGAATTTACAAAATCTGTGACCGCTGTTAAAGAGAGTCTTGGAAAACTTCAAGAAGATTATCTTCAAAAGAAACTTTCTTACCTTGAAAATAAGGCGCTAATTTTAAGTAAAAACATCCATTCAGGTACAGACAATGCTGTCATGCTTGGTGGACAAACAGCACTTACTGCTAAAGATAGAACAAAGCTTTGGGAAGGTGTTGAAGCAGCTTTATTTAATACATGGGCAAGATCTCATATGAATAAAACTATGGCAGATTTCTATGAGCAACAAAAATTTAAGAGTACAAGAATTTCAGGTATTGTAGAAGCCTACAACGATCCTGTAAAAAATAAGCCAGGAAGCTATGTCATCCGTGATAGAGATTTCCCTCGCGCTTATCTATACAGCACAATGGTAGATCTTCATAACCATGTTGGGCAATATGTAACACTAGTTGTAAGTGAAAGACCAAACAACAACTTTGCATTCCCAGCCTACTTTGTAATGGATGTAGAATAACCTCTAAGTAAAAAATCATTCCCTATCAAAAGCTGAAGATCACCTCTTCAGCTTTTTTTTATCTTAACAAACTACTTTTACGCAATCTAAACCGCCTGAATCAACTTAAACCTATATTACAGATTTTAAACCACCCGCAAGCAAAGCTTGCTAGAGAACACAAAGCTCACAGAGGGAAAAAGGGACGATGTTTCAATTTTTAATCCTTACATTTTTTTATCCATATTAACAGGGGCAGAAAAATACTTTATTATTGCAAGGGGTTCTGAATGAATTTAATGTATTTCTTTGTGAGCTTTGTGTTCTCTAGCAAGCTTTGCTTGCCTGTGGTGATATTGCATTTTTAATTCACCCATACCTATAGTGAGTGAATCACAAAAAAAGAGGCAGTAATCTTTGAATCTTTGTGTTCTATTATATTTAGAATTGGCTATTGCATGCTGATTTCATCTTCATCCAATTCTAAACCTTGAATCGTACGAATTTGATTATCTATTGGCTCAAATGGCGAAAGTATAATATCACCAGAGGAGGCGCCAAGCTCATTAAATTTTCTTGCAGAACTTAACACTCTTCGCTCAAATGTACCGATTGTCTTATTATATCCATCTACAGACATATTTAACGACTTTCCAAGCGATGTCAAATGCTTACTCATATCATGTAGCCGTTTATAAAGATCCATTCCAATACTTTGTATTAATTTAGCATTTGTGGTCATGGCTTCATTTTTCCAGCCGTAAGCTACCGCTCGTAGTAGCCCTATTAAAGTTGTCGGTGTTGCAAGAATTACCCCAAGGCTTGCTCCATATTCAAGTAATGTTGGATCAACTTGCATTGCTGAGGAAAAAAACACCTCTGATGGGAGAAATAATACCACAAATTCAGGAGTATTTGTGAACCCTTCATAATACTTTTTCTTCGATAACATTTGTATATGATTTCTTAAATGGCGAGCATGCCTTTTAATTTGCTCTTCTTTTTCCGAAACATTATCTGTTGCTAATGCGCGTAAAAATCCCTCAAAAGGAGCTTTTGAATCTACGATGATACATCTATCCTCAGAAAGCTTAATGGTCATATCAGGGCGAATTCGCCCATTTTCAGACTCCTCCACATTTTGCTCTAAAAAGTCACAGTAATTTAACATCCCAGATATTTCAATCACCCGTTTAAGCTGCATCTCCCCCCAAAGGCCTCGAATTTCAGGCTTAGAAAGTGCATCCTTTAAGTTCACCGTTTCTTTAAGAAGTGTTTTTTCAGATTCCACCATCTGCTTCATTTGTTCAGATAATGATTCTTTGTCCACCTTCCTATCTTTTTCCATCACCGCGAGCTTTTCTGTAAGCTTATTCAGTGATTCTTTCATAGGATTTACAAGCTCTGAAAGGACCTTCCCACGTCTATCCTCTTCTCTAGAGGCTTTAGCCTCCATTTTCTCTAACGCATCTGCCGAAATCCCCTTCACCACATCTTTCAGCCTCTCTTTAGACTCATCTATCAATGCAAGCTTACTTTCAAAACTTTTATTTTGTTCCATTAAAGATGTTTCAAGCTTTGCATTTTCAATCTGAAAATGAGTTAACTGCTCTTTTAATCCCTTAACTTCATTCATCTTTCTCGTACAAACTATAGCTAAAATCACAACAATTGAAAAAAATCCCACACCCATTAAAATCATTAACATTCTATTTCTCCTGAAAAACTTCATTTTACCTTAAATATCGATAAAACCCAAGGAATAGATTTTTAGTATATATAAATTGTTTTAGTTTTATTTTATTATAACATTTGAGACAATATTATTATGAATAGTACAATATTAGCATTATCTTTATTATTAAATAGTTATTCCCTTCCAATTCCACTGGAAAAAGCCTCTAATTATGATAAAAAAATGGAAGTGGTGGTACCAGATGAAGATCTAGAAACAATTAATAATAGATTTTTTAATCAAGAGTTTTTGGTTTTTAAAAAATTAGTTGCTAACGAGGATATGTCTGAGTCTGGCAAAGGTAGTACAATTTATTTCGTTTACACCTCAGGTGGTAAGCCTTTAGCTATTATTAAAAAACTTCCTATCTATGATGAATATGATAGAAAGGAGTTTAGAGATGAGCTATCCTCCCTACATGAAACTTATTTTTATAATGCAAAATATTTTAATGTCCCAAAACTGATTGGAACTGCAGAGTTTAATAGCGAAGATGAATCTAACGCCTATCTAATAGAAACCCTTGCCCAGGGAAAATCTATTAATACCCTTATTAAAGACACAGGTAAGGCTAATGCATCAAGAAGGGTCATTGCTTACAGAGACTTGAAAGCCTCTGTGAAAGGGGCAGCTAAATCATTTGCAGAGTTTCATAGTTTAAAGAAAACCTCCTCATACTCCCCTTACTACGATGAGTATTATGAAGATTATGCAGATGGCACTTTTGAAGGTCCTTATGGGATGATTCATGGAGATGCTCACCTTGGGAATATTTTTTACGATACTAAATCAAACACGACTACATTTATTGACCTCTCCTTTATGCCAAGATCCCTTGCAGGAGCTCCTGTTGGTCTAGATAGTGGGAAGTTTCTCTTTTTCCTAGAAGGTTTATCTACCTTTTATGGGTTAACAGATCAGGAGACAAAAGAGTTAACAGAGGTCTACATTCAAACCTACCTTCATCACAATCCAAAAATGACTAAAGAGCTGATAGATGATTATACACTTTTAGCGTGTAAAGATTTTGCCTACCCTGTCGATAAGAAACTTGAAAATAAGACATCCCAGGATGGCCATTTATATCGAGTGGCTATGGGTAAAATCAACTCTTCTTCAGTGGTCTAAGGTTTGTTTTTCTTAAGTTTGGAATCTTTTTGAAATGGGATCAGGAACAAAGAAAATAGAATATAGCCCCAAGAAACCACAAGCAGTAACATTGTTAAATTATATATCAACCCATAGAGAAAAAAAAGCGCAAGGATAGAGCCTAAAAAGACCGTTTCAAACGACCTTAGACGGAAATTAAAACTTTTTAAGCTTCCGAATCGAATTTTTGAGAGCATTAAATAGGCTAAAAGTATTCCGATAATTGTTAAGATCCAAGTCATTGCCACCTCCCCTACCTGCACCCTTTTTGTAAAAAATGGGGCGTGCAATAAAAGATTTGGTGAAACAAAAGCCATTGCGGCAGCAGGAATAGGCAAACCAATAAAAGGTTTGTTTTTTTCCTCTTTATCATTAGCTTGTTTAATATTGTATCTAACCAGGCGAAGCACACCGCAAATTGTATAAATCATGGTGGCAGAAATAGCAAAAAACGACTCCACCGTTCCTGGGTCAACCGTTAATGAGCCAAGGAATAATACAGAAGGGGCAACTCCAAAAGAAATTGCATCAGATAGACTATCAAAGGCAAGACCAAACTCTGATTCCCCTCTCATTGCTCGAGCAACTGCACCATCTAAAACATCTGCAACTGCCGCAAGTAACAAAATGTAAGTCATCGACTTTAGCAAGCCAAAAGTTGTACCATCTGTCATATTTACCCGAAAAATTACAAACAGGCCACAGGCAAGACCAAACGATGTGATTATATTTGGAATGATGGAAACTTTTTTCATGTCTTAATCATACACCTAAGTACTTTTATCTTCCCATCTTTTTTTCTTATAAAATAAAACCTTTTATGGTAGAGCTGCAGTTATGCAAAGTTCTGTAAAAAAGTTACGTCCTAAGGCCAACAAGCTGTTAAGTTACTCTGCCAACTGGAAAAGGGCAAATCGTGATTTAAATAAAGAACTTGGAGAGCAAATTAGAGTTCTTTATGAAAAGGAGACTTTTCCAAAGGCGATTGCTCTTTTTTTTGAAATGCCCACTTTTAAAAAAGTATTGAAAAACCTAAGCGGTGGGAGTTTATGGAAAGATGTTTATGTTTTCACCGATGAAGATCACCACCCCCCAGAGGAAATTCAAAAGGTGCAAAATATCAGCTTGGCTTTTCAAAAACTTTGCTCGATTTCTCACTACCCAAACTATCCAGATGACCCGATAGCAAGGGTAAAGCTCCTTACCGAGGATCTTGAGGATTACTTTTTTGTCTTCATCAAATTAAAGAGTTTTAAGGGAAAAGCTGCCGAAAAGGTCAAAGCACATTTAATAGAGAAAATAAAAGACTTTTTAAAACTGCTGAAAAAGACCTTTAAAAAAAATAAGCTTCTTTTTTCTCATATTCAGATGGATGAATATATCAAAGAGATGCAAGTTCTTAAAAATGTTAACCATAAACATCTGGAAATTACTCACAATCTACTATCTTTACTTCACCTATGTTCACAAGGGGAAGAGGGTAATGTAAATATTTGTCGTAAAATTCTAAATCAAATGCATAGTGAAATAGAATTTACATTTGATGCAATTGCAAAAAACGCCCCATTTTTCTTACCCTATGCCCTGCGTAAGTCCATTCACGAGCAGCTGAATGTGGCTGAAAATACGGAACAATTATATAACTCTTTGAAAAACCTATTTAGTACTGGCAAATACGAAATCATTGAAACAAAGCAAGAAAGTCATTTGCAAAATATCAAAGAAGCCTGCTACAGCTTACATATTTTAGAGAAAAGTTTAGATCTATCTATACAAAAGGGGGATCTTTGCAACTCATTTACTCATTACTATGATAACTATTTTTTACCCATCAAAGCTCCTTTGTCTGAAATAGAGCTATATAACTCACAGGCGGGTTATTTTTTAGCAGGTTTTTATGAAACACAAATCACCTACTTATTAGAGCTTTTAAACAACCCCTCTTCAGAAATACAAGTAGAAGACACTTTCAAGATTTCTGAAAACATTATCTCATTTTTAGAAACTTACGTAAAAATCAAACCTGAATTTCTCCAAGTTGATATTTCAGGGGCTTTTACAAATGAACATATTAAAGAGTTATCCCTTGATGATGCAAAAACTTACATTAAGCATACCCTCTCCTTTTTCCTTCCTGAGAAAAATGAAGAAGTATTTACCTCTCTTGAAAAACAAAGTAAGGCCATCTTAACACCTCTTTTATCCATTTATAAAAAAATGGACCCAAAAAGTTTTCCTGCCATTATCCTAAAAGAAAAAATTAAAGGGTTGTACTTATTAGATATCCCCTCATTCCAATTAGGTTTTCACCTTTTTGGGGAAATCATTTCCATTCTCTTTATTTTAACCTCGTTTAACGGTGAAAATGTCTTTAATATCGTTGAACCTTTTTTATGTAATGTTTATAAATATCCAATATTTTCAGTTCTTCTAAATACAAAGCGGTCTAATTTACCAAAGATATTGATTAAATTGCAAATGATTTAGCCTCTGGAAAAAAATAGTTTTTTTCTCTGGACAAATAGTCAATGAATACAATATATAGTATACTTTGTAGACAAAAAACACTACATCTTGTATTCAAAAGAAAGAAGAACACTATTAGAGGGGTATTATGAAAAAGGATAAAGAGACGATAACTAAGGCAAAAGAAGATACAAACGACACTCTTCTTTTAAGCTCTATGAAAAAGTTACATCCAAACAAAAAGCCATCCATAAATGCGTTAACAATTGTAAAGCGAAATGGAAGCATTCTACCTTTCAGTAGGGATAGAATTGAAAATGCCCTTTGCGCTGCATTTTGCGACACGAAAAAGCTTCCTAAGGATCAACCCCTACCAATTGGAATAAAAAACACAATCACAAGACTTACCACAATTGTTGAGGATAAATCCAAACATTTAGGGGAAAAAGGGGTGACTTTAACAGTTGAAGGAATACAAGATTTAGTAGAAATTACCCTTATGAAAAACGATTATCATGATGTAGCCCGTGATTATATCCTCTATAGGGATAAAAAAAGAGCTGAAAGATCTCATGAGCGTAAGTTAATTACGATTTTAAGTGCCGATGGAATTACCAAAAGACGCTTTAACCCAATGAAAATCTCTTCATCGATAGAAAATTTATTTAGAAATCACCATAGCATCGATGGTCAGCCTGAATCTACCATGGTGGATTCTATTAATGAAATCACCTCTATGATTGCCTCTACCATTCTTGCTTTGGAAGTAGAGACCATCACAAGAGAGGCGCTTGAGGAAATCACAGAGAACGTTTTAATGGAACTTGGTTTCTTTGAAGAGGCAAAAAGATATATTCGATCAAGAAATGAAATCAAAGAGGAAAGTGCAGCCACTATTTCTGGAAAATCCTTTCTTATCACTGGTGAAAAGGGTGAAACTTATACCATCACACAAGGTGATATCGAAAAACAAATCAGCCATGCTTGCAGAAACTTAAAACATATTGATAAAGAAGCTCTAGTTCACTCAGCTTTGCTAAATTTTTATGAAGGTATTACTGAAAATGAGGTAGATACCGCTCTGATTATGGCAGCACGTGCAAAAATCGAGATCGAGCCCAACTACACTTATGTAACTGCAAAATTATTACTAGAAAAGATTTACAGAGAAACCTTAGAGTGCTCCTCTAGAGAGAAAAGTTTTGAGCAAAGTTACAGAGAATACTTTATCAGCTATATTCAAAAAGGGATTTCTGTGGAAAGACTCTCCCCTGAGCTTTATGACTTTGATTTAGATGAGCTATCTAAAGCTATTGTTCCAGATAGAGATTATCTAATTCAATATTTAGGAATGCAAACTCTTTATGATAGATATTTTATTCATCACAAAGAAAGAAGGCTTGAGACTCCACAAATCTTTTGGATGAGAGTTTCTATGGGCTTATCCATCCGTGAAGATAACAAAACAAAAAGAGCGATAGAGTTTTATAACATTTTATCTCAGCTTTTATACTCTCCAGGAACCCCTACCCTCTTTAATTCCGGTACAAACCACTCACAATTAAGTTCTTGTTATCTATCTACTATCAATGACGATTTAGAGCATATTTTTAAAGTAATCTCTGATGATGCTCAACTATCGAAATGGGCAGGTGGTCTTGGTAATGATTGGACCTCTGTTAGAGCAACTGGTTCTATGATCAAGGGTACAAATGGACGATCACAAGGGGTGATCCCATTTTTAAAAGTGGCAAACGATACAGCAGTTGCTGTAAATCAGGGTGGAAAAAGAAAAGGAGCATTATGCTCTTATCTTGAAACTTGGCACCTAGATATCGAAAATTTTCTTGAACTTAGGAAAAATACAGGTGATGAAAGACGTCGTACTCATGATATGAATACAGCAAACTGGATTCCAGATTTATTCATGAAACGGGTAGAGCAAGGTAAACATTGGACCCTTTTTAGCCCAAGTGATGTTCCTGATTTACATGAGTTATACGGTAAAGCTTTTGAGCAGCGCTACGAAGATTATGAGCAGCAAGCTCTTGATGGAAAAATTGCATTACATAGAACAGTAGATGCAAAAGATCTTTGGAGAAAAATGCTTTCTATGCTTTTTGAGACAGGCCATCCTTGGATTACATTTAAAGATCCATCAAACATCCGCTCCCCTCAAAGTCATATGGGTGTTGTTCATAGCTCAAATCTATGTACAGAGATTCTTCTAAACACTTCTAAAGAAGAGGTTGCTGTATGTAATCTTGGCTCTATCAATTTAATTGCTCATCTAGATAAAGATAACAACATTAATGAAGAGTTACTTGAATATACAGTAACAACTGCCATTAGAATGCTTGACAATGTGATTGATATTAACTTTTATCCAATCCCAGAGGCAAAAAATTCTAACTTAAAACATAGACCTATTGGTCTTGGTTTAATGGGCTTTCAAGATCTTCTTCATAAAAAGTCTATTAGCTACGCAAGTTTTGATGCTGTTGAAGTGGCCGATGATGTGATGGAAAAAATTTCTTATCATGCAATTGTTGCCTCCTCTAACCTAGCTAAAGAGCGCGGCGCCTACCAAAGTTATAAAGGATCTAAATGGGACCTAGGGCTTTTACCTATTGATACCATCGATCTTTTAGAGCAGGAGCGTGGGGAGAAAGTGGATATGGACCGATCATTTAAAAAGGATTGGAATATTGTGAGAGAATTAGTGAAGAAACAAGGAATGCGAAACTCTAATACTATGGCTATTGCTCCAACTGCGACAATTTCTAATATTTTAGGGGTAAGTGCCTGCATTGATCCAAACTACAAAAATCTTTATGTAAAATCTAATTTATCTGGAGAATTTACCATCCCTAATATCTATCTTATCGAAGATCTTAAAAAGCTCGGTATGTGGGATAAAGAGATGTTAGATGATTTAAAATACTTTGATGGATCTATTGCTGAAATTGAGCGTATTCCAGATCATATTAAGAAAAACTACCTTACTGCGTTTGAAGTAGATTCTCTTTGGTTGATTGAATGTGGAAGTAGACGTCAAAAATGGATTGATATGGGTCAATCAATGAATTTATTCCTTGCTGAGCCAAGTGGTAAAAAGATGCATGAGCTTTATTTTGCAGCTTGGAAAAAGGGAATTAAAACAACTTATTATCTACGGGCTTTAGCTGCTACAACGATTGAAAAATCAACCACCGATATTAATAAGCGTGGATTGCAGCCAAGATGGATGAAAAATAAATCAGCCTCCTCTCGAATTGTTGTAGATAGAAAGGCTCAGGTCTGTTCTATGGAAGAAGGTTGTGAGAGTTGTCAATAAAATTATAGGGGAATTATGTTAGTAGAAGATAAAAAAGAAAAACAACGTTTTGATGCAAAAGAAAAACGTCTCATTAACTGTAATCAAGTTGATGTAAATCAAATCATGCCTATGAAATATAAGTGGGCATGGGAGCACTACCTAAATGGTTGTGCCAACCATTGGATGCCAAATGAGGTGCCTATGGCAAAGGATATTGAGCTTTGGAAGTCCTCTGCTTTATCTGATGCAGAACGTTTGATGGTGATGAGAAACTTAGGATTTTTCTCCACAGCAGAAAGCTTAGTGGCAAACAATATCGTACTTGCCATTTTTAAACATGTGACAAACCCTGAGGCACGTCAATACCTTCTTCGTCAAGCATTTGAAGAAGCAATTCACACCCATACGTTTCACTATATTGTAGAATCTTTAGACTTAAATCCGTCAGAGATTTTCAATATGTATAACGAAATTGATGTAATTGGTAAAAAAGATCAGTTTGAGATGAAAATCACCGAAGGTATTTTACAAGAGGGATTTACTACAGAAACAGAAGAAGGCGCAAGACAATTTCTAAAAAACTTAATTGCTTACTACATCATTATGGAAGGTATCTTCTTCTACAGTGGTTTTGCCATGATTTTATCCCTGCATAGACAAAATAAAATGTCAGGTATTGGTGAGCAATTTCAATTCATTCTTCGCGATGAAACAGTGCATCTAAACTTTGGTATCGATTTAATTAATGGTATTAAAGAGGAAAATCCAAATCTTTGGACAGAGGATTTTCAGCAAGAAATTACTGATATGATTGATGAGGCTGTAGCACTTGAAACTGACTACGCAAAATCTTGTCTTCCAAAGGGTATTCTTGGGTTAACAGCCTCAATGTTTGAAGAATATGTAGGCTATATTGCAGACAGACGTCTTGAAAGAATTGGACTTTCTGCCCATTACAACAAAACCAATCCTTTTCCTTGGATGAGTGAGGTAATTGATCTTCAAAAAGAGAAAAACTTCTTTGAAACAAGAGTTACTGAATATCAATCATCCTCAGCACTTTCTTGGTAAATCTACCCCCTCTTTAGGGGGTGTATATCTAAATTGTAGTGGCATGAAAGGATTTTGTTTGGTAGTATGGATCTCTTTATTTATCTAAGGATGTATTTATGAAGGTGGGCGATATTTACGGCGGTTTTCTCATAAAAGAGATCGAAGCTATAGAGGAGATCCATGTCACTTTAATTCTTGCCGAGCACAAGGAAAGTGGGGCTAAAATCTTTCATATAAAAGCAGATGATAAAGAAAATGTCTTTGGCCTATGCTTTAAAACCTATTGTTCAGATGATACAGGGGTTGCTCATATTCTAGAGCACACTGTTTTATGTGGGTCTAAAAAGTACCCTATTCATGATCCATTTTTTTCTATGCTCCGAAGAAGCTGTAATACATTTATGAATGCATTTACCTCTAAGCTTTGGACAGGATATGTCGCCTCCTCTCAAATCGAAAAAGACTTTTATAATATTTTATCTGTTTATCTAGATGCTGCATTAAACCCGCTTCTTACAAAGGAAAGTTTTATGCAAGAGGGTCATCGATTAGAATTTAGTAATCCAGAAGATATAAACTCCCCCCTTACTATAAAAGGAATCGTATTTAATGAGATGAAGGGTGTTTTTTCAAACCCCTCTTCTGTTGCGTGGAGACATTTAATGACCTACCTTTATCCGAAAAATACCTATGGGTATGATTCTGGTGGGGTACCAAAAAATATCACCGACCTTACACATGAAGAACTCATAAGTTTTCATAAAAAATTTTACGACAAAAGAAGGTGTGATTACTTCTTCTATGGCGATATCCCATTAGAAAGGCATTTAGATTTTTTGAACAAAAACGTATTTAATGAAAAGCTAGAGAAAATTAACTCCATCCCACCAATTGAAAAAGTTGCACGATTTAAAGAGCCCAAATTCTACAAAGAATCGTATCATTCTACAGATTCGTCCACTGACCCCACCTATTACTCCCTTGGATTTGTCACATGTTCTATCCAAGAGCAAGAAGAGGTGATGACCTTAATGCTTCTTGATATCATTTTAATGGATACAGACGCCTCTTTACTTAAAAGAAAAGTTCTAAAAGCTGGGCAGTGTAAAGATGTTTATGCCATGTATGACTCAGATGCAAGAGAATTACCCTATGTAATTTTTTGTGTAGGTGTTAATGGGGATCCAAAGGAATTGGAAAAGACAATCCTTACCTCTTTGAAAGAAATTAAGGAAGAGGGTATTTCAAAGGATTGGATAGAAGGGGCGCTTCATCAGCTTGAATTTTCAAAATCTGAAATATTAGGTTCAAGTGGTCCCTACGGCCTTGATCTAATGATGAGAACCCTTATGCCCTATCAGCAAGGGGGGGATCTTTCCGATGGCTTAAAAATTCATTCATTAATTTCATTCTTAAGAAAAAAATTGGAAGATCCAAACTACCTTTCAAATTTTATAGAAAAAATGTTTTTGAGTAACCATCATCGTGTAGGATTAATTTTATCCCCTGATACAACAGTACGTGAAAAAGAACTTTTAGAAGAAAAAAGCCATCTTGAAAAAATTTCCTCTTCTTTATCTAAAAATGAAAGAAAACATCTTCAAGATGAAATTGAAACATTTGAGGAATATCAACTAGCTTCAGATAATGAAAACATAGACTGCCTGCCAAGTTTATTAATCAGCGATATTCCGAAAAATACCCCCTATTTTCCGATCTCATCGAGTATGGAAAAAAACAATACCATTTACCATCATGATGTCTTTACCAATTCTATTTCCTATGTAGATTTAATCTTTGATATCCCTCAAATCCCTGAAGAAGATCTGCAGCTGTTAAGACTTTTTAGCTCTATTATCCCTGAACTTGGAACAAAAGATGTTCATTGGGAACAAAATATGCAACGAATTCAACAACATTTTGGATCACTCTCCTCGGGCCTTGCGCTCAATGTACAAAGAGATGATATCAATACTTGTTACCCAACTCTGTCTATCTCATCAAGATTTTTAAAAAGAAACACAAAAGAGTGTTTCAACATACTAAAAGATATCATCTTAAATATTGATGTAGATGATAAGGAAAGAATAGAAGACCTCATCACTCAAACCTACTCGTCTTTAGAAAGTGAGGTAAATAGGCGAGCTCTTGGGTATGCTTTAAAACAATCCTGTGCTCACATCTCCCCTTGGACTCACTTAGGAAATCTTTGGTATGGCGCCCCTTACTATAAATTTATGAAAGGGATCATGAGTAATCTTGAGGATAATCTTGGATGGATCATCGAAAAGTTTAATGAATTTATAAAAATTCTCTTTCACCTAAATAACGCACATCTTGTGATATCTTGTGAAAAGAAAGATTTTGAGGATCTTGAAAAATATCACTTCTACAACATACTTGCTTTATCAAACGCTGCATCTTCCTACCAACCATGGATTGAACTTCCTAAGCCCTCCCCTGCTCAAAACAAAGGGGTGATCATCTCCTCTGGTATCGCTCATAATGCTTTAGCGGTAATGTCTGTAACAATTAGATCAGAATTAAGCCCTGCACTAAAAATTGCCACCTACCTTCTTGAAAACATCTATATTCATAAAATGGTGAGAGAAAAGGGAGGCGCTTATGGCTCTGGTGTAAAATACAACATCCTTACAGGTGTTTTACAATTTTATAGTTCACGAGACCCTCATATTGTCTCTACAATCGAAGCATTTCACGCAGCTGCAAAAGCCCTTGCTGAAAAAGATATCAGCGATCGTGAGCTAACAGAGGCCATTTTAAGCTATATCCAAGATGTAGACTCCCCAGTTGCCGTCTCCTGTCGCGGAACAGTTACCTATTTTCAAGAAAAAGTGGGCCTGACGAAAGAAGTAAGACAAAAATTTCGAGACGCTGTCCTCTCCCTTAAAAAGGAAGATGTGAAACGAGCTGTAAAAGAAATTATCTTACGTGGTCTTGAAAATGAAGCTACACAAGTTTCATATAGTGATAAACAAAAGCTGACAGAGGCAAATCTAAAACTTAAATCGACCCTTACTCTAGAATCGATATAGTCATTTGAAATTGGCCTTGATTAGCACCCTTAGTATGGAAGAGTTGAAGACGAAAAACCTTTAATAAAGATTCAACACAAAGGCACAAAGAGCACAAAGACACAAAGGAATGCATAATACACCTATCCTTTTGTATTTTCAATCCCTCTATCCTTTTATCCATCTTATAATTTGAATAGAAAGATACCCTCTTGTTGCCAAAAAGTTTAAAAAGATTTCAATGCATTTCTTTGTGTCTTTGTGACTTTGTGCCTTTGTGTTTAATTTTCCACCGTAGCTGTCATATCCCTACTTACTCTAGAATCGATATAGTCATTTGAAATTGGCTTTGATTAGCACCCTTAATATGGAAGAGTTGAAGACGAAAAACCTTTAATAAAGATTCAACACAAAGGCACAAAGGAATGCATAATACACCTATCCTTTTGTATTTTCAATCCCTCTATTCTTTTAGCCATGTCCTGATTTGATCCAAAGAAGATTGCTTCTTGTCGCTAAAAGTTTAAAAAGATTTCAATGCATTTCTTTGTGTCTTTGTGTTAAATTTTCCCTCGTAACTAAATTAAAATCAAATGACTACTAGACCATAAAGAAGTGAATATTCTTTTATTCTATGTCCTTTAGTAGCTTTTCCATTTGTTCTAGAGAAGGGAGTTCTTTTGCTAGTTCTTTGGGAAGTTCCTTAACCAGGTGATACGATGCAACATTAATTGGCTTGTTTGCATCTTTTAATGCGTACTCTACAACAGTTCTCTTCTTGCTTTTGCACAGTATAATACCGATAGAAGGATTGTCCCCTTCTAACCTTTCTTTATCGTCTAGGACCGATAAATAGAACTGCATTTTACCAATATGCTCTGGTATAAATTCTGATATCTTAAGCTCTACAGCTATTAATGACCTAAGTTTTCGGTGATAGAATAGCAAATCTATAAAAAACTCTTGCCCTTCTAGCTCAATACGATATTGAGATCCTAGGAATGCCAAAGAAGTTCCCACTTCATGCAAAAAGGACTCGATGTTTCTAACAATAGCTCTTTCAAGTTCATGTTCGCTGTGCTCATTAGCTAATCCTAGAAAATCCAATGCATATTCGTCTTTAGCGACTAAAATAGCTTCAGGATGCATGTTCGTGGGGAGGTTCTCTTTGAAGTTTGACTGAGCGACGATTGTTCGTTCGAAAGTACCGCCTTCGATATGGTGGAGTAATACCCTATAAGACCATCCGTTTTTCTTAGACATTCTCATGTAAAACTCTTTTTTAATATTGTCCTTGCAAGTAGAAAGAATGGCAACATTGTGAGACCAGCTAATTTCTGCCGACAGTGTCGTCAGTTTTTCATTCCCCATATAAGCTTGATAGAAGTCCTTCATCCTCCATAGGTTGCGATCAGAAAAACCCCTCATCCCTGGGAACATTTCTTGGAGATCTTCAGCCAATTTACCGACCACGGATTCTCCCCATTCCTCCACCTCTTGTTGCTCGTGTATTGTTTTTCCTATCTCTCTGTATATCTCAATAAGCTCCCTATTCACAGCACCCATAGCTCTTGCTTGGGCCGCCTTTATTTTAGAGCTCAATACCGTGAGGATTGCACTATATTTTTGAGGAATCTTTGATGGTAGATCTTTCTTTTTAGACATCTTGTGACCTTCCTATTTCCTTCTCAAAAAAAGTTCGATCCCTTCATATAGTAGGGCCGATTTCTCTATTTTATTTTGGTCTCTAAGTTTTTTAATGAAGCGTTCAATTAGCAACATTTTTCCCCTTTCCGTCATATAGAAAATGGTCTTAGCTAATTTTTGTGTTGTGGTAGATTTCATGTAAACCTAAAATTATTTTTAGATAAAAAATAATGACATTTAAGAATAATAAAGTCAAAGAGTTTCCTAACTCAATGGTTTGACTTTTTAGCGTCAAGAAGCTATCTTTTTGCATTTTCAATGCTTCTATCGATGTCCTGATTTGATTAGGGGAAGATAACTTCTTGTTGCTGAAAGTTTATAAAGAATTCAATACCTTTCTTTGTGTCTTTGTGTTACATTTTCCACCGTAACTTTGATATCTCTTTACTTACTCTAGAGTCCATATAGTCATTTTAAATTAGTCTTGATTAGTAACCTTACGTATGAAAGAGTTGAGAAAAAAAACCTTTAATAAAGATTCAACAAGAGGGTAGAAGAGTCGATTACTCGACTCTTCTACCCTCTTTTCTTTGTGCCTTTGTGTTAAATTTTTCCCCGTAACTTTAATCTCTATTTGTTTATGAAACAGAAATAGAAGAGTAAAGTGCATGTCCCTTAAAGTTCAAAAGAGCTACCACCTTCTTCCCATCTTTGGATTTTTCCAAAGCTTTACAAAGATCTGCAATTGATTGGACTTTCTCCCCATTAACAGCCATGATCACACTATCTGCCTTCCAGCCCGCACGGTGTGCAAGACTTCCTGGAATGACCTCTTTGATGATAACACCAGAGTCTGTAGCTTTAAGTTGATATTTTTGTTTGGTGATCTCAGTAAGTTCTTCTACAATTACCCCTAGTTTATGAATACTATCGCTCTCAGCAGATACATCTTTCATCTTAGATCCAAGCACAACTTCAATATCCATCTTTTTCCCAGCTCGGTAGATAGTAAGCTTAGATTTATTTCCTGAAGGCAACCTTCCTACATGAGTTGCAAAACTACCGGCATCTTTAATTGACTCTCCATTAAATGCAATCACTACATCTGCACTTTGAAGACCGGCCTTCTCCCCTGCAGAGCCTTCGGTAACTTCAGAGATAAGAGCACCCTTTGTCCCTTTTTTTAAACCAAAACCTTCTGCTAAATCAGAGGTCAAATCCTGAATATTTACTCCAAGAAAACCTCTACTTACTACACCAGATGTTTTTACATGATCGTAAACCATCTGCGCAATATTACTTGGGACAGAAAATCCTACACCCATATTTTTTCCAGAAGGTGGGATAATTGCTGTATTTACAGCTACCACCTTTCCTTCTAAATCAAGTAATGGTGAACCACTTGAACCTGGATTTAAAGAAGCATCGGTTTGAACAAAATCTCCAAGTTCGGTAATTTGCAAATTCATTCTGTGTTTTGCAGAAATAACTCCTGCTGTGACTGAATCCCGAAGTCTCAATGGATGACCAATTGCAACAATCCATTGCCCCGGCTCTATTTTATCTGAGTCTGCAAACTCCAAATAGGGTAAATCTTTTTCATCAATATGAAGAATTGCAATATCTGTCTGATGATCATAGCCTACTAATTCGGCCTTGTATTCCTTTTCAACACTGCCCCCTTCATAGATCTCCACTTTGATCTCAGAGGCATCTTTTACTACATGATAATTAGTCACTATATACCCATCTTCAGAAACAATAAATCCTGTCCCAGATCCCTGAACCTCCGGGGCTTGATTTCTAAATCCCCCTCTTCTTCCTCCAAAAAACCTTTCTAAAAGATCATTTTGAAATGGATCGTTAGGATCTATCGCGTTAAACTCTGATGCTGACTGTTTATGCTTTGTTTCAATATAAACTACAGAACTGCGACATTTTTTTACTACATTTACAAATGCATTAGATAACCCGTTCCCACAATGCTCACAGTTGCCGCTTAAACTTTCTGAAGCTCCAAAAAGTAAGATATTTGAACTTGCAACAGCTAAAAATAGATATTTTTTCATATAAACCTCCTTTTCAAAAAAATAAAAATAATACACAAGATTTCAAATTTCTAACAACAAAAACCTGCATACATAAAAAAACCCCGAATCTCTCGAGGTTTTCATTCTAAAATAACAGCTTATTTCGACTAAGACTATGAAACTGATTCTTTTAAAGCTTTTCCAGGACGGAAAGAAGGTACTTTCTTGGCAGGAATCTTTAACTCTTTTCCTGTTTGTGGGTTTCTTCCTGTTCTTGCTTTTCTGCTTGTTACTTTAAATGTACCAAAACCAACAAGTTGAACCTCTTTTCCTTTACGTAGAGCTTTTTGAATAGACTCTATGTATGCGTTTAAAAATTTCTGTGTATCAGACTTTGTAAATCCAGTTTTATCAGACAATTCTTCAATCAGTTCGTTTTTGTTCATTTTGCGACCTCCATGTTAGGTTAGTTAATGTATACAGCTTATGACAACTGTGAATAGGTTACAAGCATTCTGTCATAAAAATTCAAATAAGTCACCTTGAAGAGATTTTTTACTATGAGTTCTTAGAAATAAATTTTTTAAATTCCTCGCTGTCGCGGATTTCATCGAATGCAGAGCTTTCTACAATTTCAGGGATATTCACCTCTCCAAAGACCTTTGCTGCCATAAGCCATGCTATGGTCTCAGAAATTTTCTTCTCATAACCCATGGCTTTTGCTGCAATTATGGCAATTTCACTCTTTCTTTCCAGTTCAAATATCTCTCCGGCAAAGGCTATAACCCTTTGAAAATCTTTCATTTCAAAACAGATACGGTAAAACAAAATCTTTCCATCAGAAGTTAAGTTTTTTTCCTCGCTTTTAAGGAGCTCGTAACTTTTATTTCTATCCCCTTGTTCATACGCAATTTTTGCAAGGTTCTCTTTTGCTAAGGTATGAATCATCCCTTCATGTGTTGAGTTAAGTAAGCTTTCTAAGCATTTTTTAGCGCTTGTAATATCACCTTCTTGCATCATTTGCCCTGCTTTTTGCATCATTCCTTTATTAGAGTCGCTTGCA
>CAMAXK010000010.1 GCA_945862365.1 Chlamydia trachomatis | reverse complement strand
AGTTTTAGTGAGTAAAATAAATTTATGCGCATTCTTTTCTTTTTTCCCGTATTACTTTTTTCTGGCTCATTATCTATTAGTACGAGTGCACCAAATATCTGTGTCTTAAATTCTGAAAATGGGAAGGTTATCTATCAGAAAAATATGGATGAGAGGATTTATCCGGCAAGCGTGACAAAGATTGCCACTGTATTATATATAATTGAAGAATGTGAAATAAATGAAAAAACTCTCATTAATTGCAACCCGGATGTTTTGCATAAAATTTCGGAAAAAGAGAAGATCGAAAGCAATTTTTCATTAGAACCTCATTTACTGGAAGATGATGGTACAACTATTTACTTAAAGGGAGGGGAGGTATTATCTCTTGGCGATTTACTAAGAGCCTTTATGGTTAAATCGGCAAATGATGCCGGAAATGTCCTTGCTTCTGTTTATGCAAAAAGTATCGCAGAATTTGTGGGCAACATGAATCGGTATTTACGAGGCATTGGGTGTAAAAATACCCACTTTGTTAATCCTCATGGCCTTCACCATCCAGACCATGTAACAACTGCTCATGATCTTGCCATCATACTAAAGCGCGCCATTAAACATAAGCTTATTAGAGACATCATGTCTACAAAGACCTATGAGATACCTCAGACAAACAAATCGCCTGTACGAAAACTTACAACATTTAATGCACTTATTCGAGAAGATAGTAAACACTATTGCCCTTTTGTTATTGGAGGGAAAACTGGCTATCATAGAAGAGCAAAACACAATGTGGCTATATTTGCAGAAAAAGATAATCGATCTATTGTAGCTGTTGTAAATAATGCAGAAACATCTGACCAGCGGTTTGCTGATATTCGGAAAATCTTAACTACAGTATATGAAGAGATGAGTGTCAGTAGAGTGTTATTTAACGCAAAGGAAGCAAAATTTACTCATGATTATCCTTGGGGAAATGAGACAGTGGTGGCTTCGTTAAAAGATGATTGCATTCTTTCCTACTACCCATCAGAAGAGGAAAATATTGATGTAGAGGTGCACTGGGAGCCAATTTTTAATCCCATTAAACCTGGGGATCTAGTTGGTACTGTGGATATCTACTCTGATGATGGTTCTGCTATCTATCAGCAAAGTATTTTTGCAGAAAACCTTGTGGATCATAGCCTTACATATAAAATCCGCAGCATAATCAATCAAATGATTAAGTTTTTAGCAACTTATCCAATTACTTCAGTATTGAGTTTTTTGATCTTTTTTTACGCTTTATCTAGACGGAAACAAAAGGCAGTATAAATCTAAAAAATTTTGACAGCTAAGTTCTTCAGGTCTTGCTTGATGATTGCAACCAATCTGGGTTAGTAATTCTGCAATAGGTAATTCTTTCATAACAGAGGAGATCATTTTTCGTTTCTGAGAAAAGGCTGTGCGAACAAAAGCAACAAAGCCATCTGCATTTTGAAGTGGTAGTGTTTTTTTAGAAATTAATGAAATGATTACAGAATCAACTTTTGGTTTTGGGGTAAAGCAGCCTGGTTTTACCACAAAAAGGGATTTTTTTTCAAAAAAGTAGTCTGTAAAAACAGAAAATGAGCTTCTATTGCGGGAAGGTGCCTCTGCCATAATACGATCTGCCATCTCTTTTTGCACCATGAGTATTGAGGAGGAAAAAATAGGGCCTTTATCTGCAATAAGGGCTATGATCGGTGAGGTAATATGATAGGGGAGGTTTGATACAATTTTTGTCCCCATAGGTAAAAAGGAAAGATCGGTATCTAAAATATCCCCTTCAATTAAATGGAACTTTTCATTATGCCCTAGGTATTTACGTAAAATTGAAGCGGCAGAATGATCAAATTCAACTGCATAAACAATTGCTCCCTTGTCTAATAAAGAGGCAGTTAACGCTCCTGATCCAGGTCCAATTTCTAAAACAACATCACCTGGCCTAATATCTGCAGAAAGCAGTATTTTATCAACGATATTTTGATCAATGAGAAAATTTTGTGATAATCCTTTCTTTAATTTAAAACCTTCGTCTTCCCAAATTTTTTTAATCTCGGAAATCTTTGTAGGGTTAAATTTATTCATTGTTTAAGGTAAATAGTACTAGCTGACTTTGATTTAGTTCTTTTCCGTAAAGTCCAGCTACACCGTACTTTTTGACTAATCCTGTAAAGTATTTTTCAGAAATTTGCTCAGAGGCTGTATTGACGATACTATTTTTTAATTGATCAGAGATATCTGAAAATTCAGGAATAGGCTCTCTTTTAATTTCTTTCAAATGAAGTACTTTACCAGTATAGTTTCCTGCGCTTTTGCCAGTAATTACATCTGACATCATGCCCACTTCAAGATTTTCAAGCACTGCCAATAAGCTAGGAGAAAGCTCTTTGGTAGTTAGGGTAATATCTTTAGACATACCCACTTTTAGTTCATTACCTGCTGATAAACGATCAACAATCGATGCAAGATTGGAATAGTGCCCCTCTTGTAGCATTTGCGAAATCGACTCAGATGCTTTTTTGACTGATTGTTCATCTTTCCCCTGTACATACATGGCTTGATAGATCCACTTATCATTCTTTGGAAGATCTTTGATAAAGCTTTGATAGGCTTTTTGAACTTCTTTAGGGGTGGCTTCTACATTGCATTTGTCCCATACTTTAAAGTAAGTAAGGTACATGCTGTACAACTCGCGCTTACCGTGATCTTTGGCTTCATCTGGAGTAATTGAAAGTAATTGGTATAAAGGAACTGGATTCTCTCCGTATAGCTCTGTTGTTTTCTTTGTGATTTCTTGGGGAGGGATAGAAAATTGTAAGGCTTCAGCTTCAAGTAACATAAGTTCATCTTGAACAATTTTCTTCAGCGTGTATTTCCAGTTTTGATTGTAATGAGAAAATACAACTTCTGGGTTATTAAATACTGTATTATCAAATAAATAGAGCTGTCTATCCATTTCTCTTTTTACATCTAATGCAGTGATTGCTTTTTTACCAACATGGGCCAAAATCGTATTGTTAGTTTGGATAGTATGGCTAAATAGAATGGAACTTCCAGATAAAAGGAAAATAAAAATAAAATTAGAGAGTATATTCTTCATGGGGATAAGCATAGCTATAAGATCGATTCTAGACAAGAGAATTTTTTTTAAAGATAGAGAGGTACATAGCATCTGAGCCCATCGTTTTTAGGGAAATTGAATGGTCAGAAACAAAGGTTAAATCCCCTCTTTTTTTCAAAAAATCAGTTTGATCGCTATTTTCCTCTTTTAAAATACTACATGTTGCATAAACTAGGAAGCCTCCCTGTTTTACAAAAGGGATCGCTTTGACTAATATATCTCTTTGAGTGATCAAAATCTCTTCTAAAAAATCCTCGGTCAGATCCCATTTTTGATCAGGGCGCCTTCTAAATGTGCCGCTGCAGGAACAAGGAGCATCGACAAGAACAGTATCCATATGACCGATTAGAGAGTTAAGTCGCTTTTGATCATCATGATAGATTTGAATATTTTGAATCCCTGCACGATTGAGTCGTTTTTTTGCATCAATTAAAGGTTTTTTTCGAATATCATGTAGGTGTACTTGACCTTTGCCTTTCATGAAAGGGGCAAAAGCAAGGGCTTTGCCACCACTGCCAGCACAATAATCTAGAATATGTTGAGATGGCTTTGCATTCACATATTCTGCAATAATTTGTGACCCCTCATCTTGAGGCTCAAAATGTCCTTTTAAAAAATCAGGCATCAGGTCAAAACGTACCTTTTTCCCAAGGTTGAAGCCATACTTTGCAAATTCACATTCAGTAAGATTTAACTCTTCTTGATAGAGTTTAAAAAATTCATTTTTGTCACATTTTTGGGTATTGATTCGAATGGTTACAGGGGCCTCTTGGTTACTTATTTTGCAAAAATCCATTGCTTTTTCATAACCTAGTGTATCAGAAATTTTTTTAAAAAGCCATTTTGGAAAACTTACTTGAACATGAGAGGGCAGGTGGGAATTATTTTTTTCAATAGGGCAGTTATCTCCGGTGTATAAATCAACCAATCCTTTGACACCCTCGGCCTTATGAGCATCTAAAAGACCTCTCCATTTTATGATTTCATAAACCCCTTTTTTTATCCAAAGCCTATCTTTAGAGCCTAAGGCGTGGTGCTCTTTAAAATATTTATGCATATGAAAATCTAAAGATTCTTTTGCATGAAGAGCAGAATCAAGGACTGTTTCTAAATGTTTTTTTCTAAATGGTGACCACATGCAAGAAATTATACCATTTTAAGGGATTTTAGGGTACTTTGAAATAGAAGGAGTTTTAGGATCATGAGAGCATTAGGTAGAATTTTTCTTTCAATTATTTTTATTTTATTTGGGGTATCCTCAGCCATGAATTGGGATGTATCCTATACCGATTTAGATGCAGCGATTGTAAATCTTCAGATGTATAGTGGAAATTTTCAATTTATAGGCACCTTTCTTGATCAAATTGTCAATTATACTTCTTTAATCCTGGCCCTTGGGATATTTTTTCAGGTTATAGGGGGTCTACTTGTATTTTTTGGAATAAGACAAAAACTTGCAGGGGCGTTTCTTGCACTATACATAATTGGTTCTACTTTGATTTACTATCCATTTTGGTTTTATGAAGGGGAGCAGTTTACAGCTAATTTAATATTATTTCTTAAAAATCTAGCGATGCTTGGTGGGATTTTCCTCCTTTTTGGGGCTGGAAAAACTTATTCCTCACATTATGAGATAGTCAATGAAGATAACTAAAAAAGATCTTCTTTTAGGATTCATTGCGGTATCTAGCATATCTTTTGCCACACCTGCTTACCCACTGTTATGTCTTTTAGCTTTTTCTGTAGGTTATCCTTCACTAATGATTCTTTTCTATAAAGTTGAAGTAAAAAAAAGAAGGATCTTATTTCTTTATGGATGTGGGGTTATCTATTTTTTAGTACAAATGAGGTGGATGGGTCTTGCAGAATATCAAGGAAAGATGATTATTCTAGTCTATTTTTTTCTATCCTTCCTATTTGCCTTAGCCTATTTTGTGTTAGGCTATATTCTACCAAAAAAACCTGTCGATTTAACCACTAAAATGGTAATTTTTGCCTCCTTAGTATTTACTATTTGTGAATATGCAAGATTATGGCTTGTTTCTGGATTCCCATTTCATGTAACAGGGTTAATTCTAACAAGTTACGACGCTTTACTACAGCTTTTGTCAATTGCCGGTCTCTATGGACTCTCTTTTATCGTAATTGCAACAGCTTTACTTGGCGCAAAAAGTTATTATACAAAAAAGCCATTTCCTTACTTACTTGCCCTAACTTTACCATTGTGCACCGGGTTTTTCTTGTTACACATGCCTCATCCATTGGTAGTGCAAACAAAAGAGATGAAGGTAGCAATTGTTCAAACGGGTTTACTTGTGGAGCAAAAATGGCCATTGGAGGGTTATGAAGACTCGTTTATTCCTGTAAAAGATCAAGTTGAAGGGCTATGGGATGATTTAAAAGATCTTGAAACTGTCGATCTTGTAATTCTTCCTGAATCTTGTTTATCGGGGGATGGGCGATTAGAAAGGTTCACAAAACAGGAGCTTGGAGAGATTTTTTCAAAAGATTTTGAACCATTTTTTTCAGGGAAAGAAAAATATAGCTACATAGATATTTTTTGCTCATTATCACTTTTTATGAATACAGATATTATGATGGGATTATTATCTGATGGATATAATTCTGCCTTTTATTTTTCTGACGGAAAGGTGGTGGGTAGATATGATAAAAGACATCTAGTGGTTCTTGGTGAGTATATACCCTTTAAGTTTTTACAAAATCTTGCAAAAAGATATGGACTTGAGGCTTCATTTACCCCTGGAGGAAAGAGTAATTTACTTAGTGGGAAATGGAAAATATATCCCTCTATCTGTTTTGATGAAGGATTCCCTGAAGATTTTTTATCTTGTAAAAATCAGCAACCAGATTTGCACGTGAATTTAACAAATGATGCTTGGTTCAAAGGATCGGTATTAACCGATAGTCACTTTTATTTAGGAAAAGTTCGATCCGTTGAAAATGGAATATACACATTGCGAGCCTGCAATAGCGGGATTTCAGCAATTATAGATCCGATGGGAAAGGTGCTTTCGAGTATGGAGGAAATAACTACAACCGGTGAGCTAAAAAGGGGGGTGATCATTGAATCCTTAAAGCTCTATAGACGTCCAACTTTGTTTGGATTTTTGGGTAATTTTGGATGGGCTTATCTGCTTACTGGCTGGGTTGTAGGATTATCTCTTTTTGAAAGTGCTAAAAGCTTGAATAAAAAATCACTCTAATCTATTCTTTTATTAACAATTTGATGAATTCTGCTGAAATTTAGAGGAGACCTCTTGCCGACCACTTGCGAGAAAAGAGAGATAGATACACCGTTTACAGTAGTCACTAGACGTCAAAGATCAATTGGTAGTAGCGTAACTATTGGAGGAACGGCTCTTTTTTCAGGCGAAAAAGTGACCCTGTCATTCATCCCTGCTCCAGCAAATACTGGAATAAAATTCAGAAGAGTCGATCTTGCTGACAAGCCTGAAGTGGTTGCATCGATTGATAATCTTATTGCAACACCTCGGACAACGATAATTGGATATAATGGTGTGGTCATCCAATGTGTTGAACATGTGCTATCGGCATTATTTGCTCATAAGATTGATAATATTATCATAGAACTGGATAAGTCTGAACCTCCAATTAGAGATGGAAGTGCAAAAGATTTTTTTGATATACTTGCTCAAGCTCAAATTACAACAGAGGAAGAGCAAATTTCACAGTTTTACTTGAATAAGCCGATTTATCTAAGTGAGGGTGATGCTCAAATCATTGCCTTACCTTCTAACTCATTAAAATGCAGTTATCTTTTAGCCTATGAGGGGCACCCTCTTTTAGGGGAGTGTTTTTATGAGTTTGATGAAGAAAATGATGATTATCGAAGAGAAGTAGCCAGCTGTCGAACCTTTGCTACTTTGCAGGAAGTAGAGGCGTTAGTAGCAGCAGGAGTGATTAAAGGGACCTCTTATGAATATGGTGTAGTAATTGATGGGAATCATGTATTAAACCCTGAAGGGCTCCGATTTAGTAATGAAATGGCTCGCCATAAGGTATTAGATTTTTTAGGAGATATCTCATTGGCTGAAAACAAAGTTGTGGCTCACTTTATTTCGATAAGAGGGGGACATGCATTGAATGCACGGCTTACCAAAAAACTTCATACCATGATTAAGGAGCAAATAGATGACTCAAACTAAGCCGCTATTTAAAGAGATGGGGGCTTCTGAAATTATGAAGCATATTCCTCACCGCTACCCTTTTTTATTGATTGATAAAGTGATTTGTGTCGATGAGATAGAAGGTACATTAGAGGCGATAAAAAATGTAACGATTAATGAGCCATTTTTTCAGGGACATTTTCCTGAAGAACCTATTATGCCTGGGGTTTTAATTGTAGAGGCTCTAGCTCAGGCAGCAGCTGTAGGGATATCTTTAAGAAATATCGAAGGACTAAAAGTTCTTGTCTCGATTAAAAACTTCAAGTTTAGATACCCGGTAAGACCTGGAGATACTTTAAAGCTATCTGTGAAATTATTGCATCTTTCTACCTTTGGTGGAAGGTGTAAGGCGGTTGCAACGGTGAGTGATAAAATATGCGCGGAAGGAGAAATGACATTTTCAATATTTAAAAAAACCAAGGAGAAACAGGAGTTTAATGCCTAACATTCATAAAACTGCCATTGTGCATAAAAATGCTAAGATTGGGGAAAATGTAAAGATAGGCCCTTATTCTATCTTAGACTCTCCAGGTATTGTTCTTGAAGATGGCGTAGAGATTAAAAATCATGTGACTATTGAAGGAAATGTTCATATTGGTCAAAGGACAAAAATAGGCTCTTACGCATCAATTGGCGTAGCAACGACCAACCTATCTTTTAAAGGGGAGGTTACGTATGTAAAAATAGGTCATGATTGTGACATACGTGAATATGTTTCGATTAATTCCTCTTGCGGCGAAGGAACTACAGTGAAGGTTGGAAATCATTGTTTAATAATGCCTTATGCGTTTATTGCACACAACTGCAAAGTGGGAGATCACGTCATTATGACAAATGGTGCGACGCTTGCAGGGTATGTCAGTATTGGAGATTATGTGATTTTAGGCGGCCTTTGTGCTATTGCTCAAAAACTTCGAGTTGGTGACCATGCAATGGTTGGAGGTGGATCAAAGATTGTTAATGACATACCTCCTTATGCTATGTGCTCTGGTTATCCTGCTAAAGTGGGTTGTTTAAATATCGTTGGACTGAAAAGACGTGATTTTCCTGCAGCAGTGCAAAGAAATTTAGCTACTGCCTTTAGAGTCACTTATAAAATGGGACTTCGATGGGAAGATGCTAAAGAGCAGATCTTAGCTACGATCCCTCAAAGTGATCATCTTGATAATTGGATAGAATTTTGTAGTTCGTCTGTAAAAGGAATTGCTCCTTATCGAAAAAATTTAGAACCCATGAAAGCAGAGAAGACGTTTAGTAATAGTTAAACAATTGCGAGGGAATATGTGCTCTGTTGTATTTTTTGGAACCGATGAATTTGCTGCTTATATTTTAGAAAAATTATTAGACAATGGCATAAATGTCAAAGCAGTGGTAACAAAACCTGACCGAGCTAAACATCGTAATAAGCAGCTTTTGCCTACAAAAGTGAAGGAGATGCTTCTTTCAAAAGACTCATCTATCCCTTTACATCAAGTAGAAAAAGCCTCAACCCCTGAGTTTGCTCATCTATTAAGAGGGTACTGTCCAGATTTATTTGTGGTGGTATCTTATGGAGAAATTATCAGTGAGGAATTGCTTGCGATTCCAAAAATACTACCGATAAATATTCACCCTTCATTGTTGCCAAAATATAGGGGTGCCTCTCCATTAAGATCTGCTTTACTTGCTGGGGATAAAGAAATTGGTGTGGCTATTATTGAAATGGTAAAAGCGATGGATGCAGGGGATATCCTTGCTTTAGAGAGGCTAGAGGTCTTTGATGGAGAAAATCACTCCATGTTACAAGAGCGTGTCTTTAAAAAATCAAGTCAAATGTTATTAAAGCTGATTGATGAATTAAGTAAAGGGATTATTCAAAAAACAAAACAAGTTGGCGAGGTGACATTTACTAAGAAATTTAACAAAGAAGATACACGTATTGATTGGAATGAAAATGTCTATAAAATAGCGGCTAAGATCAATGCTTTTGGTGATACACCCGGCGCTTTTTGCACGATAAAATTAGGGGAGGCTTCTTTGATGTTAAAAATTACAAAGGCAAATGTTATTTCTGATACATCAAGTACCTTTTCTGGTACAAAAACATTCTCAAAATTAGAGGGTTGGAATATCGTTTGTAACGGCGGTGTGTTACAAATTTTGCAAGTTCAGAAAGAGAATAAAAAATTAATGGAAGTTCAAGATTTCATTAACGGCACGCACCAGCAGGCTCCTCTGCTAGTTCTTATTTAAAATATCATAAAAAAATATGATCTTAACATCTCATTTGTTTGCTTTAAATAAAGAAAGTATGTATTCTATTTATTTTTGGTGAGTTAAGAAAAATTTCCCTCATTTTTAAAGTTTAAAATCAGGGGTTTTTCCTTCAAATTTTCAGAAGTATGTAATAAAACAAAATGTAAACGTATCTCTTTTCAAAGGGACTAAAAGTTAAGGAGAATAATATGAGTGGAGCAGTAAATAATCAAAATGCAGAAGCATTAGCAGCAGCAGCTGCGGCAGCAGTGGCAGCTTCGGAAATAAATGGAAATAATGAAGGCGTCGGACGTGTTGGACAAGATTTACCAGCGATGGTACAAGAGAGTGCAGATGCAGCAGCAGCGGCAGCAGCTCCTGTAATTGCTGCAGTTGCTGCTCAAGTTACACAGGAAGTAGAAGTAGCGGCAAATGCAGCAGCTCTACAAGTTGAAGAACAACAAGCAGCAGCTCCAGAAGTTCAAGAACAACAAGCAGCAGCTCCAGAAGTTCCAAAACAACAAGCAGCAGCTCCAGAAGTTCAAGGACAACAAGCAGCAGCTCCTATATCTCCTTTAGTAGTTGTTGGTTCAGATTCAACAGTTGATGAGTCTGAGACAGTAGAGGATACAAGTTCAAAAGCAACACCTCCTTTAGCTCCTTCAGAAGTTGATGGTTCAGATTCAACAGTAGATGAGTCTGAGGAAGTAGTAGACACACATATAGAAGCTACAGCTACTCCAACACCTACTGGTAAAAAGCTTAAAGGTGATGTAAGACATACTTTTACACAAATGAGAAGCTCAACTGGAGCTCTAACTTGGGCTCCGGCTGCAAGAGATCCTGCAAGCTCTACTCCAGCAGAAAAAGCTGCTAAGTACATTACTGTGGGTAATTTATCCACTGTTCTTGGTATTGCAAATGAGGCAACAAAAGCTGCTGGGTTAACTGGAGAGTGTGTTGCACGTCTAGGAACTGCTGGGGCATTTTTTAAAGGTGCAAATACTGCTATTGGAATTGCTGACGCAGGTGTGAAAGTAATTGAGGCAGTAGATAAAGGGATTGCATTTGCCAAAGATGGAAAAAATCTTGCTAATGGATTGGCTTTTGGTGGAGCAGCAGCAAATGCAGCGGCATCTGGTATTAGCGCAACAGAAAAATTAGCTTCAGCAGGGATTGTTCCAATTTCCTCTGAAGTCAATAGTATTCTTGGTGGTATTGGTCAAGGCTTGAAATTTGTTGCAGGTGTGTTTAATATTGCAGAAGCAAGTAAAAAACTTGCTGACAATAAATTTACAGTAAAAGGTGAGAAATTAAGCGAAATCTTAAAAATTGCAGCAGCTGTTGCAGTAATTTTTATGGCAGTTATTGGTATCATTGCACTATTTGGGGTAGCTCTTCCTGCGCTATTACTTCCTATAGCTGGAGTTGTGGTAGCTGTTTCTGCACTAGCTAGTGGTATTGTAAAGGGCATAGTTTCAGCAAATCATAACAAGTTTGCTAAGAGCCTGTTAGATGGTGGGCCTTGTGCAGTAGCTGTGTAGTCGATACATCTCTTGTATAAGTTTGAAAATTCAAATACACGTAAGTTAATTCTTGCGTGTATTTTTTTTATTGAATATAATTTATTAATTATAAATGAGTTAAGGTTAATGAGAAGGTGAAAGCTATGTTGCCGGGGCTATTTGATCCTACCGTATTTGATACAGCTACACATATCGGTAAAATTATGGAGGAAAGTTGCAGATCTCCCTCCAAGAAGAAAAGAGCGATAAGGGCATTAAATATAAGTGCTGGGGTCGCTGGGCTCTTGAAAGTTATTACCTCAAATGTCTTGTCTTTTGTTAAATGTGTTTTCCTATGTATTGCCACGCAGGCACTTACTGTGTTAGGTGGGGTCTTTTCTTCTATCTCATCTATAATTGATACAGTGCAGATTGTTTCTAAAATAAAAACTTTAAGTGGAAGAGTGAAAGCTGAGCTCGATCATGCAATGGAAACCGATAATTTTGTGAAGTTAAGAGAAATTACCTTATTTACACTCTCTAAATGGATTGATTTGACAAAAAATTTCTTTATTTTTGCATCATCTACTGTAACTATTATAGCTTTAGCTGCTGGATTGACGATTTTTTCACCTGCTGTGATTACTTTTGTAGTGATAAATCTAATATTATTTTTAAGTTCCTATTTAATTTCCAAGTTAGGAAGGGTTGATGAGATTGAAAAACGGTATTTTCCAAAATAAAACTAAAGCTTTAGAAAAATTATCTAATGCTGAATGGATGATATTTGTGGTGATGATCACCTTAATTTTTTCTTCATTTTTAATTTCAAGGATAAAAGTATCTGTAATTAAAGTAAAAAATTCTTCGCAACTAGTGGCTCCTGCTCCTAAAAATAAAAAAAGATAAAAAAACATTGTGCAAAAATCCTCCTATTTGGTAACATCTTTGCATAACTTATCGTAGATTCTCAAATAGGAAAAAACGACCAAACTAAATCAGCCTTCTTTATGAGAAGGGAAACTGCTATAAAGGATTAATAGTATGTCTCTAACTCTAATTGGAAAGAAACGCGGCATGACCCGTGTATTCTGTTCTAAAACTGGAAAAAATACTCCATGTACAATTATTGAAATTCAACCGAATCTTCTTGTTCAATCTAAAACGATTGAAACCGATGGTTATGAAGCAGTTAAGCTTGCAGCCTTCGCTTTATCTGAGAAGCAAAAAAGAACAGCTAGAAAACCTGACCTTGGCCATTATAAAGATGGAATGCCAGCGATGAAGACTATGGTTGAGTCAAAAGGTTCTTTAGAGGGTAAAAAAGTAGGCGACCTAATTGATTTAACTTATTTTTCTAATGGATCTTTTGTTGACGTAAGAGGAACTACTAAAGGTAGAGGTTACGCAGGGGTAATAAAGAGATTTAGAGTAGGAAGTATTGTAAAATCACATGGTGCTGGTCCAGTTGTAAGACACCTTGGATCAACAGGTTCTTTAACTTCTCACGGACGTGTTCAAAAGGGAAAAAGAGGCGCAGGACAAATGGGTGCTGTTAATCGTTGTACTGAAGGTCTTGAGGTATTAGAAATGGATGCAGAACATGGAATCTTAGTTGTTAAAGGCGGTATCCCTGGTGCAAATGGTGGCACAGTATATGTATGTAACAGCATCAAGGGAAAAAAGTAATTCAGAGGATAAATCACTATGACAATGAAATGTAAACAATATGATTTTGAGGGAAAAGAATTAGAAGCTATAGAAGTAGCGGTTATTGATTCTGATTTAAGAGCTCATCCTCAATCAACAAAAGATTATATTAAAGCTTTGAGAGAAAATGCAAGACAATGGTCTGCTAACACAATTGATAGAAGTCAGGCAAATCACTCAGGCGCTAAGCCTCATGCTCAAAAAGGTACTGGTAAAGCAAGACAAGGGTTCTTAGGAGCACCTCAGTATAAAGGTGGTGGTAGAGTTCATACTCCAAAACCTAAATTTGATCAGCATGTAAGAATTAATAAAAAAGAAAGAAGACAAGTTATTTCAACTCTTCTTTGTGAAAAAATTGAAAATGGTCGTTTACTCTTTTTAAGAGATGATATCAAGCAAGAGTGTAAAACACCAAAGACATCAGTATTTGCAAAGTTTTTGAAAACAATTGATATGAAACAAAGCTGTTTATTCTTAGTAAATAAGAGAGATGGAGATGAAATTGTTAATTTTCAAAAGAGTTTAAGAAATCTACCTAAGGTCTCTTTTCAATATATAGAAAATTTGAATGGTTATACAGTGATTGCTCATCAACATATTGTCGTTGTAGAGTCAGCTAAGGATAATCTTAATGAATTGGTAGGGAGACAAAATGGATAGAAGAAAGTCTGAAATCATTAGAGGATTACATGTTACAGAGAAATCTAGCATGCTTTCTTCCCTTATGGAAATGGAAAGTAATAAATCTTTAAGAGCTTGTAAATCACCTAAATACACATTTGTGGTTGCAAACTGGGCTAATAAGATTGAAGTGAGAAAAGAAATTGAAGACCTATATAAAGATCAAGGGGTTAAAGTTTCTAAAGTAAATATTGTAAATCTACCTGGAAAAGTAAAAAAATCAAGAAAGCGTGGGATCAAACCTGGTCTTGCAAAGATGATAAAAAAAGCCATTGTAACTTTGAAAGTAGGTTGCAAGCTTGATTTAGAAAGTTAATATAGGAAACTGAAATGCTAAGAAAATATAAACCTACTACACCTGGAAGAAGACAGCTAATCCTCCCTGGTATTGAAGAACTGACAAAGAACACTTCACCTTTAAAATCTTTACTTGAAAAAAAGACAAGGTCATCAGGAAGAAATAAAAAAGGTCACCTAACATCACGTGGTCGTGGTGGTGGTCATAGGAAGCATTATAGAGTAATTGACTTTAAAAGAGACAAAGATGGTATTAAAGCAAAAGTTGCCTCTATCGAGTATGATCCAAACAGAACAGCGCATATTGCTCTTTTACACTACCTAGATGGAGAAAAAAGATATATCATTGCTCCTAAAGGATTAAAGCAGGGTGATTTTGTTCAATCTGGAGAAGATGCTCCATTTAGAACAGGAAACTGTTTACCATTAAAATCTATGCCAGTTGGTTCAACGATTCATAATATCGAATTAACTGCAGGTCGTGGTGCTCAAATGGTAAGAACAGCGGGTTCATCAGCTCAGCTAATGGGTAGAAGTGCAGGAAATGCAACGCTCAGAATGCCTTCTGGTGAAGTGCGTTTAGTGAGAGAAGAATGTAGAGCAACTCTTGGTGTTATTTCTAACGTGGAACACAACCTAATGGTTATTGGTAAAGCTGGTAGAAACAGATGGAAAGGTATTGTTCCGCTATCTCGTGGATCAGTGAAAAACCCAGTAGACCATCCGATGGGTGGTGGTGAAGGTAAGAGTAAAGGTCATACACCTCGATCACCTTGGGGTACTCCTTCTAAAGGATTTAAGACTAGATCTAAGAGAAAGAGTTCGAAGTTAATCGTAAAAGACCGTAGGAAAAAATAAGGAGAAATAATGGGAAGATCATTAAGAAAAGGACCGTTTGTAGATCATCATTTAAGTGCAAAAGTGAGAAAAGCAAAGTCAGAAGGTTCTAAAACTCCGATTAAGACATGGTCTAGGCGTTCAATGCTAACACCTGATATGATTGGACTTAATTTTGAAGTGCACAACGGAAAGAAATTTATTCCTGTATTCGTTAGTGAGAACATGGTAGGCCATAAGCTTGGCGAGTTTTCACCAACAAGAATTTATAGAAAACCAGGAACTAAGAAGTAAATTAGGAGAGAATTATGGCTCTTGTTAGAGCAAAAACAAAGCATGCTAAGGTAAGCCCTCAAAAAGCTCGTGTTATAATTGATTTGATTAGAGGATTAACTATTGATCAAGCTCTTTTTCAATTAAACCAAACATCTACTAAAGCTGGTCGATTACTAGTAAAAACATTATTAAGTGCTGTTGCAAATGCAGAGCATAATAATGATGCTAAAAGAGATGATTTATATGTGTGCGAAGCATTTGTAGATAAAGGTACCTTTCATAAAAGAGCATGGACTCGAAGCCGTGGTATGAGAGCTCCTATAGAAAGAAAGACAAGTCATTTAACGATTGCAGTAGATCTTAAGAAGATGAAAGTAGCTAAGGAGAAGAAATAGAATGGGCCAAAAGACGAATCCAACGGGTTTTAGACTCTCGATTAGAAAGAACTGGAAATCAAACTGGTTTGCTTCAAAGAAAGATTTTGCTGCTAACCTTATAGATGATTTTAAAATCAGACAATTTTTAAGTAAAATGCCTTCTTGTCAATCTGCAAGAGATTTTACAATCAAAAGAATGGGTGATAAGATCGAAGTTACTATTCACACACCAAGACCTGGTTTAGTGATTGGTAAAAAAGGAATGGAGATTGAATCTCTTAAGAAAGAATTGAAGAAGTTTTCTGGCAAAGAAGTTTGGCTTGAGGTTGAAGAAATCAAGAGACCTGATTTAGATGCAAAGCTTGTTGCAGAGGCAATTGCTATGCAGCTTAAGAGAAGAACTGCTTTTAGAAGAGCTTTGAAAAAGGCGATGGAAAGTACAATGGAAGCTGGGGCACTTGGAATTAAAGTTCAATGTTCTGGAAGACTTGCAGGAGCAGAAATTGCAAGAACTGAGTGGTATAAGGAAGGAAAAGTTCCTATGCAAACACTTCGTTTTGACGTAGATTATGCTGCAGCAAGAGCAGAGACAACTTACGGCACATTAGGTGTGAAAGTGTGGATAACTAGAAAAGAAATGCAAACAGAGAGCACAGGAAGATAGGGGGTTACATTGGCATTACAACCGAAAAGAACAAAGTACAGGAAGACGCAAAGAGGCTCTCTTAAAGGACTGAGTAAAGCTGGTAATTTTATCACTTTTGGTGACTACGGAATGCAGGCATTAGGAAGAGGTAAAATTAAAGCAAACGAGCTTGAGGCATGCAGGATTGCTATCAACCGTTTCTTTAGCAGAAAAGGACAAGTTTGGATTAGAGTTTTTCCTCATACTCCAGTAACAAAGAAACCTGCTGAAACTCGTATGGGTAAAGGTAAGGGTGGGGTGGATCATTGGGCAGTAGACATTCGTCCAGGTAGAATTTTATTTGAAGTTGGTGGAAATATTACTTTTGAAGATGCTAAAAGAGCTTTAGCAATCGCCTCTGGTAAATTGAACATTCATACCAGGTTTGTAAGTAGACTTGAAACGGTAAAGAATTAGAGGAAGATGTATGACATTAGATGAAATTAAAAAGCTGAACAATGAGCAATTAGAAAAGTTAATCATTGATTCAAAACAAGAACTAATGAAGATGAGAGTATCTGCTGCGATGCAAAAGAAAGCAGATAAACCACACATGTTCAAAGTATTAAAGAAGCGTATTGCTCGTGCTCACACTGTGAGAGTAGCATCTTCGAAAAGAGAGGAAAGTTAAATGACAGCATTGAAAGAAAGAAAGTCTTATTCGGGCACAGTTGCATCAGTGAAGATGAATAAAACAGTAGTTGTTACAATAACTGAGACGATTAGACACAAAAGATATGGGAAAGTGATGAATCGCAATACAAAGTTTTATGCTCATGATGAAAATAACGAATGTATTTTAGGCGACACTGTAACGATTATAGAGACAAGGCCATTGTCAAAATTAAAGAGATGGCGTGTAGCAACGATTAACAAGAGAGAAGAATAACCATGATACAACAAGAGTCACAGTTAGAAGTTGCAGACAACACAGGCGCTAAAAGAGTTAAGTGTATTAAAGTTCTTAGAGGATCTAAAAGACGTTACGCCGGTGTTGGTGATTTAATTGTTTGTTCCGTAAGGGAAACACAACCAAAATCTAGTGTAAAGAAAGGCGATGTAGTTCGTGCAGTTATTGTTCGAACAAAAAAACAAATTAAAAGAAAAGACGGATCATATTTGAAGTTTTTTGTTAACAGTTGCGTTATTTTAGATGACAAGCTGGAAAATCCAAAAGGTACACGTATCTTTGGTCCTGTAGCAAGAGAGTTAAGGGACAAAGGATTTATGAAGATTGTTTCGCTTGCACCAGAGGTAATATAGGATATAGCTATGAAGAGATTAAAAAAAGGTGATCCAGTCATCGTAATAGCTGGAAATGAAAAAGGTAAAGAAGGGACATTAGAAGCTATCTCAGCACAAAGAGTGATAGTGAAAGGTCTTAACAAGAAGAAGAAGCATGTAAAAGGTGATAAAAGCGGAAGACCTGGACAGATTGTTGAGTTCGAAGCTCCATTTAATGCTTCAAATATCGCTTACTGCGTTGAAGGCAAAGCGTGTAAATTAAGAGCACGTATTAATAGCGAAGGCAAGAAAGAAATTTATACCATCCTTTCTAATAAAGAGGAAAAGGTAATAAGAACCATTTAGAGATTTAAATAAACTATGAAAGATATTCGAAAACATTACGATACGACTGTTAGAGAAAGTTTGCAAAAGAAGTTTGCTTTCAAAAACAAGCATAATATTCCAAAGCTATCTAAAATAATTGTTAGCATGGGGCTTGCAGAGGCTGCAAATGATAAGCAATTATTACAATATTGCTTAGAAGATTTGACTATTATAACTGGTCAAAAACCTTATGTAACTAAAGCTAAAAAGTCAATTTCAAACTTTAAACTAAGAGAAAACCAACCAATTGGTGCTATGGTGACTCTTCGTGGAAAAAGAATGTATGATTTTATGCTTAAGCTCATGCATATCTCCACACCACGTATTCCTGACTTTAGAGGGTTAAGTAGAAAATGTGATGGAAGAGGTAATTATTCCATGGGCCTAAAAGATCAGACGGTTTTTCCAGAAGTGAATTTAGATAAAATGAAGAAATCACAAGGTATGAATATTACATTTGTAACGACTGCAAACACAGATCAAGAGTGTGTTGAGTTTTTAGAATTGATGGGTATGCCATTTAAAAAGCACAAAGAGAATTAAGGGAGATATCGACTAAAATGAATCATGATCCAATAGCAGATATGTTGACTCGAATAAGAAATGCCATCGAAAGAGAGCATCGTTTCGTACATGTCCTTTATAGCAAAATCAATATGAATATCCTTAATGTGCTTGTAGAAGCAGGTTTTATCGAAAAGGTTTTAGTTAATGAAGAAGGTAGACTAATAAGAGTATATTTAAAATATACAACTGAGAGAAAGCCTTTAATTAACGAAATTAAAAGGGTGTCAAAACCTGGCAGAAGAATATACGCTGCAGCAGAAAATTTACCTTTCATTAGAAGAGGATTGGGACGAACAGTCGTATCTACTTCTAAAGGTGTAATGTGCGCAGAAAAAGCAAGACGTGAAAACATAGGTGGAGAGCTTATTTGCTCTGTTTGGTAAGAAGGAAAGGAGAAACATAGAATGTCAAGACTAGCGAAAAAACCAGCCATTTTGCCAAAAGGGGTACAGATTACAGTATCTGGCAGTAAAGTTGATGTAAAAGGTCCAAAAGGAGCTCTTACGTTAATTCTCAGCGAGGGAGTTAATGTTGAGGTAGATAAAGAAGAAGCAAAAGTTGTTGCCACTGAGAATTTAAAGCACTTGCCATTTTTGGGATTGGACAAATCTCGACTTGATAATGCAATCGCTGGTGTTACAGATGGTTTTAAAAAGACTTTAGAATTAGTTGGGGTTGGATATCGTGCTGCATTAAAGGGAAATAATTTAGATTTAAGTTTAGGTTTTTCTCATCCATGCGAACTAGCAATTCCTGCAGGTCTAAAAGTTGAAGTTGAAAAAAACACAACAATTCATGTTTCAGGAATTGATAAAGCGTTAGTGGGTCAATTTAGTGCGACAATTCGTTCAAAAAGACCACCTGAGCCTTATAAAGGCAAGGGAGTTAAGTATGCGGGTGAATATATTAAGAGAAAAGCGGGTAAGAAGGCTAAGTAGGAATAATTATGCAAAGTGAATTAAAGAAAGCAAAAATTAGACAATGTCGTAGACAAAGAAGGGTTAGAAAATCCTTAGAAAAATCAGCAAGACCTAGATTGTCTGTAAATCGTTCCTTAACGAATCTATATGCTCAGATTATCGATGATAGAGAATCTAAGACAGTTGTTGGAGTTTCAACATCTATTAAAGAATTAAGTTCTATTAAGAATAAAACTGAAAAGGCAAAAAGAGCAGGTGAGATACTTGGTAAGCTTGCTATAGAAAAAGGTGTAACAGAAGTTGTCTTCGACCGTGGATATTATAAGTTTCATGGAAGAATAGCAGCTTTTGCAGAAGGCGCAAGAGAAGCTGGATTGATATTTTAAAGAGGATTATTAGACATGTCAGAAGAGAGAAAAAACAATCGATCAAATAAGAAAGAAGAATCTAAGAGTAAAGATTTTGAAGAAAAAGTTCTTTTTATCAATCGATGTGCAAAAGTAGTAAAAGGTGGTCGTCGATTTAGTTTTTCAGCTCTTGTAATCGTTGGTGACGGTAAAGGCGCTGTAGGTGTGGGATTTGGAAAAGCTAACGAAGTTGCCGATGCAGTAGCAAAAGCAGTGGAAGATGCAAAGAAAAATCTTCGTACATTTGAACTTGAAGGGGATACTATTCCTTACGATGTAACAGCAACAGCAGATGGTGCTACAGTTATGATCAAATCAGCAGTAAAAGGTACAGGGATTGTAGCAGGATCACAAATTAGAGCAGTTTTGGAAATGTGCGGAATAAAAGACGTTGTTGCTAAGAGTTTAGCTGGAAATAATCCAGGAAACCAAGTTAGAGCAACATTCAAAGCTTTATCAAATTTAGAAAATAGAAAGAAAACTCTTGAAGCGAGGATGGCGTAATGTTAACTCTACACGAACTAAAAAAGACCGCAAACCAAAAGTCCAAGATGAAAAGAGTTGGACGTGGTGTAGGTTCAGGAAAAGGAAAAACATGTGGTCGAGGAACCAAAGGTGCTAAAGCAAGATCTGGTTACAAAAGACGTCATGGGCAGGAAGGTGGACAGCGTCCAGTCTTTAAAAAGATACCTATTAGAGGGTTCACAAGAGGAACCTTTGCAATAGAGACCTTCTCTATTAACCTAGGCATGATTTCAGACAAATTTAAAGATGGCGAGATTGTTTCTAAAGAATCTTTAATACAGAAAAGCTTGATTTCTAAGAAGTCATCAGCCAAAATTAGAATACTTGGTCACGGTGAACTAACTGTGAAAGTAAATTTTTCAGCTCATCATTTTACAAAGACAGCTGAAGAAAAAATTCTAAAAGCTGAATGCAAGGTTGAACGTTTATTATGATAGACAAACTTCGAAGTATATTCAAAGTAAAAGAGTTGAGAGAAAAAATTGGTTTTGTCCTACTTATGTTACTTGTGTGCCGTATTGGCGCTTATATAACTGTTCCTGGTATAAATGGTGAGTTAATTCTCAAATCATTCAGAGCAGCTATTGGCGGCGGGCAGAATTTATTTCAGTTTGTTGATGTTTTTACAGGTGGAGCGTTTGCAAAGATGACTTTGGTCGCCTTAGGGGTGATGCCATACATCACAGCCTCCATCTTCATTCAACTTTTGATGGGACTTGTTCCTTCTTTACAAAGAGAGATTAAGGAAAGTGCTGAGGCAGGCAAGCGCAAGCTTGGAACCTGGACTAGAGTATTAACTTTGCTTATTGCAATATTTCAATCAGGCTTATATGCAAAACAAGCCCTTGGCTTTAATACTGCAACACCTGGTATCATTTTCCCTGAGTTTATCGAAGTGACCGCATTTGGTGTACCTTGGTTGTTTTATCTAATTACTATTGTCTCTATGACAACTGGTACATTATTCTTAATGTGGATTGGAGAGCAAATCACAGAAAAGGGTATTGGTAACGGAATGAGTATGATTATTTCTTTAGGTATTCTATCTGCCTTACCAAGAACGTTAGGAAGTATTCTTAATGGTTTAAATATAGACTCACAAGATGCTGGTCAATTGACTCTTACATCTTTGATTGTTCTTTCCTTTATTTTTGTTGCAATCATTGTAGGAACGATTATGGTTCTTCAAGGAATTAGAAAAATACCTATACAGTATGCAAGACGTAATGTAGAAAGTACAGGACTTCAAGCTAAAACTCCTTTTATTCCCTTAAAAATTAATTTTGCTGGGATTATGCCTGTAATTTTTGCATCATCGTTTTTGATGTTCCCTGCAACCGTATCATTATTATTGAAAAACTATCCAATGATATCAAAAATAGCAGGTTATGTAGCACCTGGAACAAATGGTTATATGATAGCCTTTGTATCTTTGATCATTCTGTTTACATTTATCTGGACTTCTATGCAATTTAGACCAGATCAGATTGCTTCAGATATGAAAAAAAGTGGTGCATTTATACCAGGAGTAAGACAAGGAAAGCCTACAGAAGAGCATATTCAGCACTCTATGACAAGAATTACGTGTATTGGTGCTTTTTTTCTGGCTTTTATTGCGATTTTGCCTACAATAGTAGGGAAATTATTAGCAATCGATCCTACAATTAGTCAATTCTTCGGTGGAACATCGATATTGATCTTAGTGGGAGTGATTTTGGATTCTAGTAAGCAGATAGAATCGCATCTAATAATGCAAAGATATGATGGATTTATGTCCCAGGGCAAAATGACAGGAAAATTTTAAATATAGGATTAAAGAAATATGCCAAGAGTAGCAGGAGCGGATATACCAAAGAAAAAGCGATTAGTCATAGCATTGACATACGTTTATGGTATTGGACCAAAAAGAGCGGTAGATGTAATCAAAGCTCTTAATTTGAGTGAAGATATGAAAGCTGAAGAGCTAACAGAGGCTCAAATTGCACAAATTACTTCCCACCTTCAAACAACATATTTAGTAGAAGGGGATTTAAGAAGGGAAGTTCAAACTAACATTAAACGATTAATCAATATTGGTAGTTATCGTGGAATGAGACACCGTTTAGGTTTGCCAGTTAGAGGTCAGAGGACTAAAACCAATGCAAGAACTCGTAAAGGTAAGAAAAAAACTGTTGCTAACAAGAAAAAATAACACGTGAGGAATAATTGGCTAAGGAAAAAGTAACGAAAAAGGTCATGAAGAAAAAGCCTGTTAAGGCGAAGAAGAAAAGATCTCTTGCTAGTGGGGTAGCTCACATTAAGGCAACATTTAACAACACTATCATTACAATTACAGACCCTCACGGGAACGTAGTAGCTTGGGCATCTGCAGGAAAGGTTAACTTTTCTGGCTCAAGAAAATCATCAGGCTTTGCAGCAACAGTTGCAGCTCAAGATGTAGGTAAAGCAGTTGCTAGTATGGGGATGAAGGAAATTGAAGTTAAGCTTAAAGGACCTGGAGCAGGGCGTGAATCTGCGATTCGTGGTTTGGCAAGTACAGGTTTGATTGTAACTGTAATTAAGGATATTACACCTGTTAAACACAATGGTTGCAGACCAAGAAAAACAAGAAGAGTATAAGTTTTCATTGTAGAATAAAGTTTTTTGGAGATTAAAAAAATATGTCAGTTATAAAATATGGAAAATTCGAGCTACCAGCTAAAGTTAAAGTTGAGGAAGACGAGGATTCTACAAGAAAAGCAAGAATTATTGCAGGGCCATTTGAGCCTGGATTTGGACACACAGTTGGTAATTCATTAAGAAGAATTATGTTAACTTCATTAGAAGCTCCTGCGATCATATCAGTTTTCATAGAAGGAATTTCTCATGAATACATGGCTTCAGAGGGAATTGTTGAGGATATGACTCATATTATCCTAAATATTAAGGATTCTTTACTAAGAAGACTTCCAACCAGTGATGATTCTTCTGCAAGATCAATAAAAACAATTTCTACAGATTTAGAAGTAACTACTGAGATGCTGGATAAATCTAGAGGTTCTTATAAAGTAACTTTAGGTGATATTGTTTCTGATGGACAATACGAGGTTTTAAATAAAGATCATGTATTATTTACAGTAACAAAGCCGATGACAAGAAAAGTTATTTTTAAAGTCTTAAATGGTAGAGGATATAAAACATCAGAGTCAATGGATTTTCCTAATAAAATAGTTGATGAGATTTATATTGATGCACTTTTTTCCCCAGTACGCATTGTAAACTACTTTGTAGAAAATGCTCGTGTTGGTGGTGAGACAGATATGGACAGACTAGTGTTAGACATAACAACAGATGGACGTATCACTCCAAAAGAAGCATTAACGTTTGCAACTCAAATTGCAAATCTTCATTTCTCTGTTTTTGATGAGATGCGTTTTCATACGATTTCTTATGAAGAAGATCATGCAGAGCAAGAAGGCGATAGAGATTCTCTATTAAACAAACTATATTTGAAAATTAATGAGATTGAATTGTCTGTAAGATCAACAAATTGTCTACAACAGGCAAACATTGATACAATTGCAGAATTGGTAATTATGCCAGAGCCTGATATGTTGAAATTCAGAAACTTCGGTAAGAAGTCATTGAATGAGATTAAGGCTAAATTAGATGAGATGGAACTTTATTTAGGAATGGATCTTTCTAAGTATGGAATCACTCGTGAGAATGTAAAAGAAAAGGTTAAAACGCTAGTAGATAAAACGTAAGAGGCTAAAGAGGAAGAGAATGAGACATAGACAGAATAAGACAAAGCTTAATAGAACATCAGCGCATAAGAAAGCGTTAATGAGAAATTTGGCTAAAGACCTAATTAAACATGAGACTATATCTACTACAAAAGAAAAAGCTAAAGAATTAAAAAAGGTTTTTGAGCCTTTAGTAACACTTGCAAAAGATGATACTGTACATGCAAGAAGAAGAGTTCTTGCAGAACTTGGATTGCATTTTAATTCGTTAACACCAAAAGAAGCAAGACAGGCAAGAGCTGGCGATACTTCTGCTTACAACGTGGATAGAATTGTTCTAGACAAGCTATTTAATGTACTTGGCCCTCGATACAAAGAGCGTCCAGGTGGTTACACTCGTATTGTTCTCTCTTCAAAGAGAGTTGGCGATGCTGCTGAAACTTGTTACATACAGTGTGTTTAATTAAACTTTTTTAGTTGAAATCATTACTTTACTTTCTTCTTTTTCTCATCTAAGATAAAGATTAGAATTTTTTGCATACGTTTGCAATAAAAATGAGGATAGAATGGTACAAACTATTGCAATTAATGGATTTGGGAGAATCGGAAGGCTTGTCTTTAGAGCTTTAATTGATGATCCCAAATACAAAATTGTTTTAATTAATGATTTAGCAGATCCTAAGAGCTTAGCTTATCTTTTAAAATATGATAGTATACATGGAATCATTGATAAAGATATCAAAGCAGATGATCATTTCATTTATATAAATGATAAGCCTATTCAGGTCTTTGCTAAAAAGGACCCTAAAGATATTCCTTATCACGAGATAGCCGTTGATTTTGTTATCGAGGCAACAGGGATATTTACCTCATTAGAAGATGCAAATAGGCATATAGCCGCAGGCGCAAAGCGCGTTATCATTACAGCCCCAAGTGATGCAAAGATGTTTGTGATGGGTGTAAATCACAAAGATTTTGACCCTTGCAAGCATTTGGTAGTTTCTTGTGCCTCTTGTACAACCAACTGTTTAGCTCCTTTAGCTCACGTATTACATACTCATTTTGAAATTATTGAAGCTTTGATGACCACCGTTCATGCAGTGACTGCTTCTCAAAAGACACAAGATAGTGTTTCAAGGAAGGATTTTCGTGGTGGTAGAGGAATTATTAACAATATTATACCATCTGGTACAGGAGCTGCTAAGGCAGTTGGTAAGGTGATTCCTGAACTAGATGGGAAGATGACTGGCATGGCATTTCGAGTTCCGGTAGATGATGTGTCGGTAGTAGATTTAACGGTAAGGTTAAAAAAAACAACAACCCTTGAAGAGATTAATCAAGCAATGCGTGATGCAAGCAAAGGTTACTTAAAAGGGATATTGGGTGTAACAGACGATCCAGTGGTATCCTCAGATTTTAAAGGGTGTATATTGTCATCTATTTATGATGAAAGTGCATCGATTGAATTGAATGGAAACTTTTTTAAATTAGTCTCTTGGTACGATAACGAGTGGGGATACGCAAATAGAGTCTGTGATATGATGCGCTATATAGCATCGAAATTAACAACGCATAACTTGAGAGAATAATAAATGAATTTTACTAGAGAACCAATTTTAGAAACTATAATTTCAGCAAAAGAAGGGTTTAAACTTAAACTTAAAAGCACTAAGAGTGAAAACTCCCCAGAGTATTTAGTAGATGCTGTAGAAGTTGTCTCCTTTGGCCAGACTTTTTTTTACAGATCTGCAGAGCCTGCTCATACATTTTTTGTTCCTGCACAAGACTTTGAAATTGTACAGGAAAGACAAGCACGCCTAATGCTTAAAACACCAACTGAAAAATCGATAAAGATTGCAGGTGGAGATATGACAAAAAATAATCCATCGGAAAATGGTGAGAATAAGAAGAAGGGTAAATCCAAAAATAAGCCTCCTCAGAAGAAAGTAGAAGAGGTTGTAGCTGAAGATGCCCCAATAAAAGTGGAAGAGCCTTCTGCACCCGGGGAGAAAAAGCATTTCAAAGAAAAGCATCAAAAAAGACATCATGAAAAGCATAACAATAATAAACCATTTAATAAAAATGAAAAGCCACCTGTCCAAGCTGAAGGCGGATCAATTCCTCAATCCTCCATTTTTTCACATCTTCTTCGTCCTCCAGAGGCTCTTATTTCTGATAACATTCAAAAATATCAAAAAATGATGATGAAAGTTGAGGAAGAATCTAAGGAAACACTGGTAGATGAGCTTAAAGCAAAGACAGCTGAAGTAAAAACAGACAACCCTATTGATGACCCAAACCTTACATCTGAGGCTCCAAAGCCTTTTGAAAAGCTCTCTGAAGAGTCACAAGAGGAATCAAGACCTCTTTCATTAAAAGAAAAGATGAAAAAAGTGCTTTTACCTTCTGTAAAAGAGTCCATACCTTCTTCTGATTAAATAGATTTTAAATCTGAGTTTTGGGAAAAATATACCCAAAGCTCAGATTTTAAACGTCTGATTCCCAGTTCGCTTATTATTTTTATGCACTTTTGGTTCGCACAACTTATTTATTATAAGTTATTTATGTTTTCTCGGTAGTGTAATTATTTAAATCTAATATAATTGGATTTTTTGTATTCAATTATGGTATAATATCTATTTATAAATATGGAGTTTTTATGTTTTCATTAACTACAGATAGAACACAAATTGCATTATGGATAGGTGAATCTAAAAAAGATTGCATTAAGAATCTTTTGGAGTATAACAAATACTTGAAACCTGTTGTAGAAAAACCTTTATGTGAATTTACAGCAAAAGATACTTTAATTACAAAACTTGCATTAGACGTAGATAAATCATTAAAACCAACGTTAGAGAAAATATGTATTATTTTTGAAAAATACTACTCAAATTTTAATACAGGTTCTCAACGAGAACATCTACATGTGCTAAATAGCTATTGTGCAGAATATACAAAACTAAGAAAAGAGCATTTGAAGGCAAGAGATGAAGTTGATAAAAAAGCCTCTGAGATTGAAGTTAAAGGAACAACAATAGGTCAACATATATCTTCCGTTAATAAAATAATAGACCCACTATGCAATTTTGAGTATCTTGCTGAAACATCTAAAACAGATGGTGAACTGCTCTTTTTTAAGATTGTGTATAGTACCATGTATGATGAGGTTAAAAAAAATGCAGATGTTATTAAATTAAGTAAACAGATTAAGGGTTTGGAAGATTGCATAGGTGATCTCAATATTTTCTTGTATTTTAAAGATAGGGACTTAAAAGTAAAAGATTTGAATAGCCTGTTAGATAAAAATAATTTTAAATTTTCTAAACGAAAGAAAATTCGTAATGAATTTGATAGAATATGTAAAAGCACAAACGGTAATGAAAGATTTGCAGCTATAGAAATGGCTGTTAAAAACTTCAACCTTGGTTATATTTTTCGTCAAATCGAAGCTGTGGATGCTCCATTAGATAGTGCAAACGTAGCGGGCAAGCAAAAAGACTTTGCCCAAGAAAAAGGGCAAAATCAAAGTAGCGTTTCAGCCAGCAGCAGCAGCGGTGGTGGTGGTGGTGGTGCTAGTGCAGTACAAGATACAGCCGATATTTCCAGAGAGGATTTAAAGCAATTGATTCTAAGCACGTTTTTTGGAGGGCACGGCCATCCAAAAACTGAACATCAAAGAGTTAAAAGATGGAACGGTGCTATAACCCCTGAGTTGATTAGGCAGCACCCACAGAAATTTCAAAATTTCCTTCCTGCTGAGGATGTCTATCTTTACCAACAAATTTTGTTCCATGCTGGGGAGGGGGCAAGTAAAATTCTTCAAAGCGAAGATCTTGTGGAAAGGTTTGCTACAAAACAAGGCGATGGTGCTGTGACTATGAAATGTAGGATGAGATATAAGCTTGAACAAGATGGCCATCGTCAAAAAGAGGTTACTGGTAGATTAGTATTTGGTATGGATAAAAATGACCCTCATAAGGTCTTTCATAGAGCCTTTCATAGAGATATGTGGGGACCAAATAACCTGCACTATTTACCACCAAAGATTGAAAGATCTGAAGAAGCAGAAGATGAGGGAAGCTTCGAACTTGTTGGAGAGATAGAGCCGGCACTGCTTGAAAATGGTGATTTATATATTAAATATAAAAATCATAGTTTCTTGGATGGGGTCACTATTTGTCAGGTAAAAAGTTAAAAAAGAACTCTTGATATAAAAGGGGATAGTGCTGTAAAATAGAACCACTTCATCGATTATATAGGCTCAGGTGGTGGAATCGGTAGACACAAGGGACTTAAAATCCCTTGACCTTTAGGTCGTGCAGGTTCAAGTCCTGTTCTGAGCATTTTTTAGGATAATTTTATGGCAGGCAGATCAAATGAGAGTGCCCTTCCTTCTTTCCTTTACGCGATGGAGCGTCTTCGAACAGCCCATGAAGAGACCCCAAAAAAATTCGCTGTACTCGATATGTTTCCTTATTCAGGGCTAAAAAAAGGGATAGTTGCAATAGAGCAACAAGACTCTGATTTTCTACCTGAACAATTAAAATCATGTTTAGAAAAATTATTAAACCTTTCTAAAATATATTCGAAATGGGAAGCAAAAGGCTATCATCGATGTGACGGTAATCTTACAAAGGAAAGGCTTTTGAATGATAGGGATTGGACATTTATTCATTATGGTGACGTTTTTTATGATGTGGTTACAAGTTCTAAGGGACTACCGTTTATTACTCGAAAGCAAATGCTTAATCACTATTTAGGAAGAAGCGCTCTTGAAGAAGAAATCTTTCATTTCTGGGTAATGGAGCTTGCAAGTCATTTAATGGATTCTTTAACGTTCTTTCAAAAGGCTGCTTCCTTGCCTAGCACCAAGACTCAAGAGCGTGGCCTCTTAGAAAAGAAAGGAATGAAGTCACTTACCTATTTTGAAAGTGATTATAAGAGTGTTTTTTCAATTTAAGGTGATTTTAAAGAACAAGAAGGGTGGTGGTTGTTACTTTCTAGAAAGTTTAGGGTAAGATTAAAAGCTTCTGGGTTGCGGCAGATCCAGCTGTGGCCAGCGGGTATGAATCTATGAGAGTGGGGGATTGTTGGGCAGGATTCGTAAATTTCCACTTTACCATCATTTTTACCATTGAAAACAGGATTAAAGCCAAATGTACCAGAGATGATCAGTAGCTGCGTATCTTTTGGGAATGGGCCAAATTTATCAAATCCGCCGGAAGGTGTTTCATAGAGCTCACGTCCTGCATGATTACCAAAAAAGCGTTTCATTAGATTAGACTTCCCAAGTGTTCGGGCAAGTTTTGATCCTTGTAAAGGTGAGGAGATAAGAACCACTTTGCCTTGCTTTACATGTTCAGGGCAATCTGGATCATTGAGCACTGCTTTGATAATTAGACCACCTAGTGAAAAGCCAACAAGGTGAGTCGGCTTACCATCATTTGGTATTTCTCTAAGTTTGATCACAAGATCATGAGCATGATCACTAATTGTTTTATCTCTACTAGGGTATTTCCAGTTGGTTACTTCCCAGTTATTTTTTTTTAGTAAGCGATTAAAGGTGTTCATCGAGCGCTGATTCATGAATCCGTGCACTAATACAACTCTACCTTCCCCGAATAGGGAAAGTGATACGATAAATGATAGAAAAATCGCCTTCATATTTTACTTAATAAAGGATTTGATCTTTTCAAAAAATGATTTTGTATTAGGGGAGTTATGAGAACTTAAAGATACGCCAAGATCTTCAAACATTTTCTTTTGACTAGCGGTTAAATTTACTGGGGTCTCTACATTAATACGTACTAAAAGATCTCCAGATCCACCACCATGTACATTTCTAAATCCTTTGCCTTTAACTCTAAGAATTTTTCCTGAAGGTGTACCTTCTGGGATGGTGAGTAAAAAGGCCTCTTTAAATAGAGTTGGGATCTCTTTTTTTACGCCAAGGGCAGCTTCTGTAAATGTAATCGGAAGGTCAATATAGACATCGTCGCCTTCTCTTTTGAACATATCGTGCGGTTTTACAGTGATATATACGTAAAGATCTCCTGCAGGGCCGCCATTTTCTCCTGAGTCGCCAAAGCCACTCATTTTAAGACGCATGCCAGAATCTATACCTGCTGGAATTTGAATTTGCACAGTCTCTTTCTTCTTATCTTTTCCATTGCCATGACATTTGCTGCAAGCTTTTGCAATCATGCTACCACTACCGTGACAGGTAGGACATGTGGTTGTCATTGAGAAAAAACCACGTGTTTGTTGCACTCCACCAGAACCTCTACAGGTACTGCAAGTTTTGATGTCAGAGGCTTTTTCAGCGCCACGACCTTCGCATTTTGAGCAGGCAATATTTCTATTAATTATCGCCTCTTTGGTAACACCTGAGGCTGCTTCTTCAAAATCAATAGTGAGTTGAAGCTTCTTAGAAGCCCCTTGCATTGGGTAGCTTCCGCCACCTGTACCTGCTCCTTGTTCGAATCCAAAGATGTTATCAAACATAGAGCTGCCCTGACCACCACCGCCTCCGAAGGCTCCCATGAATGTTCTTAAGGCCTCTTCCATAGAGGAGAATCCATGTGCGCCCTGGGCTCCGCCCATGCCACCACCACGAAGTCCTGCCTCGCCATACTGATCGTATATACTACGTTTTTTCTCATCCGACAAAGTTTCATAAGCTTCAGAAATCTTTTTAAACTTATCTTGCGCTGTCGTGTCATCTGGGTTTTTATCCGGATGATACTGAACAGCAAGCTTTCGATAAGCTTTCTTTATCTCTTCTGCAGATGCATCTTTTGACACACCTAAAACCTTGTAAAAATCAGACATATGGATTAATAAGCTCTTTGTTTTTTCTTAAATTTCAATGCTTGCTTTTCTTTCAGCTTTTTAGCTACAGATGGTTTTGTGAAATATCTGTTTGCTTTAACAGCTTTCATTACACCTTCTTTATCAAGTTTCTTCTTTAATACGCGTAGTGATTTTTCTAAAGCTTCACCAATACGAACTTTTACTGTAATTGCCATGTAGAATTCTATCCTTTCGTTGATATGTTTCGAAAACAGTATACCAAAACACTCTATTTATTGCTATACCCTAATTTCAATAGAAAAGTTCAATGTTTTCATGAAAAACAAGGGGGGATTTATCCAATAAATCGTATAGTTTTTCAAAGGTTTTGCATTCAGGGGAAAGTTCATTGAAAAGATCTGGGGTGGAAAAGGTGATGAGGGGGATGTCACTTCCATAGGAAAGGGTTTTTGCTGTCATTACGCCCACTCTTGTGCCGGTAAAGGTCCCAGGTCCAATACAAATAGCTATAGCAGTTAAATCAGTAAGCAATAGCTGCTCATTTTCAAGTAATTCCTTAACAATAGGAATGAGCTCTTTTGTTTGACTTTTACTTACAAGAGCTTTTGAGTGGCTTTTGTCATGATAAAGAAGGGTGATGCTACAATTTGGGGTAGCTGTGTCTATGACAAGAAATTTTTTCATTGCATTAATTATAAGGAAAAAAGGGTTTTTTGTCTGCTCTTTCCTTGTGTTTATCTAAAAAATTGGGTAAAATATTTTCCTAAAGGAGTAGATTGTGGACGAGGAAGAATTTAATGATGAAGAGGATTTACTATCTATTTTAGATAGCGCCATCGAGCTGGAAGGGAAAGTCGATGATATAAAATATCCTGATCTTTTGCCAATACTGCCCTTAACAAAAAGACCTTTTCCGCCCTCATTGACAGTACCACTTGTGATTGAAAAGGGGGCCTATTACGACATGCTTAAGCAAATGTCGATGTCTGAGCATAAATTTGTTGGGGTTTTGCTCACAAAAAAAGAGTCTCAAGATATTTATAAGCTCTCATTTTCAGATATGTATGATGTAGGGGTGGTAGGGCGCATTCTAAGAATTGTCAATGTAAATAATAAAAATGCTCAAGTAATCATCAGTTTGGAAAAGCGATTTAAAGTGTTGAAAAGAATTTCCAAAAAAACAGATAAACACTTGATTGCAGCTGTAAGCTATCATGATGAAAAGATTGATCCAAAGAAAAAAAATGAAATTACAGCATATATTGGAAATATCATTAGCACTGTAAAAGAATTAGTTGAGTTAAATCCTTTGTATAAAGACGAGCTTAAGATTTTTTTGAATAATTCTGAGTTTTCTCAGCCTTGGAAGATTTGTGATTTTGCTGTAGCTTTAACCACTGCGACAAGAGAAGACTTACAGCAAATTTTATCCTCACTTGATTTATCAAAGAGAATGGAAAAGGCGCTAAAACTTCTTCGCAAAGAATTAGATATTGCCAAACTTCAAGGGGTAATTAATCAAAAAATAGAAACCACGATCACAAAATCTCAAAGAGAATTTTTTCTAAAAGAACAACTTAAGGCGATAAAAAAAGAGCTTGGGGTTGCAAAAGATGATAAAACTTTAGATCTTGAAAAGTTTGAAGATCGTGTCAAAGAATTAAAATTTTCAGAGGAAGCTAAAAAGGTTTTTGATGAGGAGTTTGAAAAGCTCTCAGTATTAGAGGTGCAATCTGCTGAATATTCTGTAGTTAGAAACTATTTAGATTGGCTCACTGTTTTACCGTGGGGGCTTTTGGATAAAGAAAGAACCTCTATTGCTGAGGCATCCAAGATTTTAGATAAAGATCATTATGGTTTAAAAGATCTTAAAGAAAGAATTGTTGAGTACATGAGTGTTGGCGCTTTGAAAAAGACAGGAACCAAAGGTTACATTATTTGCTTAGTGGGACCTCCTGGTGTGGGAAAGACAAGTATTGGAAAAAGTATTGCCAGGGCGCTTGATCGAAAATTTTATAGATTTTCTTTAGGGGGTATGAGGGATGAGGCGGAAATTAAAGGACACAGAAGAACCTATGTGGGAGCAATGCCTGGGAAAATTTTACAAGCATTAAAGCAAACAAAGTCGTCCAATCCTGTGATCATGTTAGACGAAGTAGATAAAATCGGCCAAAGTTATCATGGGGATCCAGCTTCAGCACTACTTGAAGTGCTTGATCCTGAGCAAAATACTGACTTTTTAGATCATTATCTAGATTGTAGGTTTGATTTATCTAATATTTTATTTATCGTGACTGCAAATACACTAGAAACAATCCCATCGGCTTTGCTTGACCGTTTTGAAGTTCTTAGGCTTTCAGGGTATATTGAAGAAGAAAAGACTCAAATTGCAAAAAAATACTTGATTAAGAAAAATAGAGAAATGGTGGGTTTGAAAGAGGCCGATGTTTCATTTAACGCCGAGGCTTTACATACGCTTATTAATGGCTATTGTAGAGAGGCTGGGGTAAGACAACTTGAAAAGTCTATTAATAAAATTTTAAGAAAAATTGCCAGTGAAAAAGTTAAAAAATTAGAAAAAAATTCATCTTCAGCGTCTAAGAAAATAGAGGTTAAGGCAAAGAGTATTGAAAAATATCTTGGTAAGCCGCTTTTTACCTCGGATAGATATTATACAGATGATAGTCATAAAGGGGTGGTGACTGGTCTTGCATGGACTGAATATGGTGGAACTATCTTGTATATTGAGGCTGTATCAAATCCTGGGAAGGAGAGGCTTCGTATTACCGGAAATGCTGGGGACGTGATGAAGGAATCATCTAGCATCGCCTTAACTTATGTTTATTCACAAAAAGATCTTTATTTGCCAAGTGACTTAGCGCTTGATAACACCGAAGTTCATATTCATATTCCAGAGGGTGCTACACCAAAAGATGGCCCATCAGCAGGTATTGCAATGGCAACTGCCATCATTTCCCTTTTAACTGACTCTCCAGTTCCAGATAGTATTGCAATGACAGGGGAGATTACTCTCACAGGTAAGGTTCTTCCTATTGGGGGATTAAAAGAGAAGGTGATTGCGGCAAAGCGTGAAAATATTCATAAATTGATTGTTCCTAAAAAGAATAAACGAGACTTTGATGAATTGCCGGCTCATGTGAAGAAAGGGGTGGACATGTATTATGTAGAAAATTATAAAGATGTCTATGCGTTAATCTTTGGAAACAAGAAGAAGCGGCTCGATGCATAAGAGGATTTAATGAGAAAAGTAGGTTTATTTAAGGAGCAAAATAAAGCTGTAGACTTTGTGGGCCATCTTAATAAATCTCAAATCACAGCCCTTATTGAAGAAGATGCAGGGGAATATGCAATTTGGGTGCATGATGAAGGTCATGTGTTTTTAGCAAAAAAATTGTATGCTGAATTTCAAAGTAACGAAGTTGAGGTAAAGATATGCAAGGATGAAGTTCCAAAGAAGGTTGCTTCAAAAGTAAAGGTTTATCAACCATATCTTACAAAATTTTTATTTACTGCATGTGTTTTTGTCTTTGTTCTTGCTACATTACAAACCTATAGTGGCGACGGATCAAAAAATGGAATTTATTCTTTTCCTCCTGTTGCAAAGGCATTATTGATAGATTATCCTAGAGGGGATGAAATTGTAGATGAGTTAATCAATCGATTTGGCGAAGAAAGTGTAAGGAAAAATCAATTGCCAGAAGAGGCAGCACCTTTAGTCGAGCAATACTCACAAAGCCCTCCATGGACTGGCTTTTATCAGATTCTTTTAGAAAAAAAAGAGAAAAGGGCCATGTTATGGAATGGTCAGATTCTTTCGAAAGTAAAACATGGGGAGCTTTGGCGTCTTTTTACCCCAGTTATTTTACACCTTTCATTGCTACACATTTTATTTAATTTACTCTGGCTTTTAGTGCTTGGGAAGATGGTTGAAAAAAATATGGGTAGGATCCGCTACTTTATGTTTATCCTCATCACAGGGATTTTCTCTAATCTTTGCCAATATGCGATGACAGGGCCCTATTTTATGGGCATTTCTGGAGTTTTATCGGCACTTATTGGCTATATTTGGATGAGAAAGAAGATCGCTCCATGGGAAGTCTACCTTGTGCGTAAAGAATCGATCTATTTTTTTATCATTTTTATTGTAGGCTTTTTGGGTATACAGCTGATTTCATTTTTTGTTCAAAAATTTACAGGATATGCTTTGCCTATTTATATTGCTAACACAGGGCATATTTCTGGACTCTTATTTGGAATACTTATTGCAAGAACTCACTTGTTGAGTAAAAAAGTCTACTAGATATTTTTTCTGAATTTGATAAAAAATCTTTAGTCTCTTAAGGAGTTGCAGCTGTTGTTGATTCTTGTTTTGGAGGGGACTTTCTTTGCCTACGCTTTGGTCTTGGTCTTGATCCTTGCTTTGATTCAGGGCTTTTGGTTACTTTTGGGCTTTCTACAGGAAGTCGATTATATACTCTAGTCTTGAAAGATTTGGTGAATTTTAAAGGTTGGGTGTTAGTTTGTGGAGCAGAAGATTGTTCTTCTTTGGATTCAGAAGTTGTGGGATCACTTGAAGAGACAGAAGAAAGAGGGTGTACTTTGTTAGAAGGGCCCCCCTTTTCAGGAAGCAAAAGCCCATGTTTTGAAGAAATCATTTTGACTAATTCATAGAAGTTATTTAACTTGCGTCTACTGGGAATGCAGTTGTTTATATTTTGCTCTATTTTTATTAGTTTTTGCCTATCTTCCTCTGCTAAATTAGTGGTGTGGTTATGTATATTACTAATTGCTGCTAATACTTTCTTTTTATTCTGAGTTTTATAATGTCCATCGGCAAGAAATTGAATAACTGTCATAAGACTTATAGTTACCATTTGGACTATAAGTGCATAACCCTTTTCTATTTTTATAGATGTCATTTCTGAAGCCAGATCAGGAACAATACCCATAGCGCTATTTGGTAGATCTTTGGTCCAGAAGGTTTCTTTAGACCATCCTTCCAAACACTTTTGTTTTGAACATTTAGTGTTTAAAGAACCACAAGCTCTAATTATACCTGTTATTGCAACGTGAACTGCCCAACCTGTTAAGACTAAATACATGGTTTTAATAAACGCCTCTGAGGTTCCATCCACTGCAGAAAGATCGCTAGTGCTTAAAGGGGGTGTTGTATAACCAGCAGTTGTTTCATTTCCCGCAACAAGAACTTCTTCATCAAACAAGACAGAATTAAGCGAAGATGTGGCTAATGCACTCATAAAACTTGGCAAGGTATTTGTTAAATAATCTAACTTCCCTTCTTTAAGTAATTGGCGTAAGGTTTCCACGTAGGGTTCGTTTGGCTTTATTTTATAACTACTAATACAAGCTTGTGCAGATATTATCAAGGTTGTAGAGCTTAAAACAGCAAGTCCAAAGGTTACAGCTGAAAAGACATTTGTGGCAGCGCTATCAAGTTTATAGGCTGTTGCAAACGCATCTGCTCCAAAAGAGGCGGCAACTCCTATTCCAGTATGCGTCAGATTTTGAACCAAGTTCGCAAGAAAGTTTCCAGGACCCGTTATGTGAGTGCAATTTCCTTTTTGGGGAGCTAACTGGGTTGTTATCATATGTAATTCTCTTATTATGAATATATCATAATTATAACATATTTATATTAAACATTCAAATTTTGTAATTTACCGCCTTATAGTTATTTCATTGAAAGGCTATAACCCTTATATTAAGAGAGTTATGAATTCATTGTGTTTTTGTCATTTTTAACGCATACTAGTTACATTATCTAGCTTGAAATTTCGAAAAAAAGGTTTATAACACTATGAGTGTCAGAGATTTAACTATATTAGGATCGTCATCACAGCAGCCTACGCGGATGAGAAATCATGGGGCTTATCTTTTAAGGTGGAATGCAGAAGGATTCCTATTTGATCCAGGTGAGGGGACTCAAAGGCAGTTTATTCATGCAGGCATTGCCCCTCCTACGGTTACAAGGATCTTGATCTCTCATTTTCATGGGGATCATTGCCTTGGCTTTGGATCTATGTTGATGAGGTTGAATTTAGATGAGGTTAAACATGAAATTCACTGCTACTTCCCAAAAAGCGGTAAAAAGTTCTTTGATAGACTCAGATATGGAACGATTTATCACGACCGCTTGACAGTGATTGAGCATCCTATTGAGGAGGCGGGTATAGTTCATGATGATGGATCATTTATTATATCGGCAGAATTTTTGGATCATGGGGTAGATAACGTTGCCTTTCGGGTGCAGGAGAAGGATGAAAGGAAGTACTTTAAAGATAAACTCGATGCCCTTGATATTAAAGGCGAAAGGATGAGACAGCTTCGTGAAATGGGGAGTGTGGAAATAGATGGAAAGATGGTTTATCAAGACGATGTAAGTTACATAAGAAAAGGGGACAGCTTTGTCTATATATCTGATACTAAAGAGTGTGAGGGGGCAGAAAAGATTGCAAAAGGGGCGACGATGCTTTTATGTGAAAGTACTTACCTAGAAGATGCAAAGGAGATGGCAAGAAAGCATCAACATTTAACGGCAAAACAGGCAGCAGGAATTGCCAAAAGAGCAGAGGTGGATACATTAGTTCTTACTCATTTTTCTGCCAGATATCTTAACCTATCTCTTTTTGAAGCAGAAGCTCGCGAAGTATTTCCCAATACCTTTGTAGCAGAGGACTTTAGGCAGTTTAGCTTTAAAAAGTCATTTGCGGCACAAGCTTAAGCAGCAAGTTCTCTGTAGATAAGCATTAAGTTATCAACAAGCACTTCAGAGGCTAGTTCATCTTTAGCAAGATTGGCTATAATCATCTCTATTTTAGAAAATTCCCGATCTCGTTTAAGACGATCTGCAGCATGAACAAGGGAGCAGGTTTCTTTAGATCCCTCATTTAGATAAATAGGAGATTCGGTTAAATCTTTAATGATACGTGCGTTATACATAACTGCATCTTCAATATCGGATGTTTTCAATAGTTGAGTAGAAAAATGGTTCAATTTCCAAATTCTATCTGCAAACAAATGCAGTGATTCTTCGTCAAGATCATTACGATCGACCTTAGATATTTCCATGACCCCATGCATAGCATTAATAAACTCTATGATCTCTTTACATAAGTGGTTAGAATTTTTATCAGACATGTTAAAGCTCCCATGATTATCCTATAAACATGAACCTAGTGAAAGGGGTAATTTACTACAATCAAAATAGGTAAAGAGCTTACTATTATACGGATTGAGCGCGCGAGGCGATATAATCGGCGTAAGGTCCGTCGAATTTATGTATCCCATCTTTTTCAATAGAAATAATACGAGTGGCAACCCCTTCGATCAAATCCCTATCGTGAGAGGCAAAAACAACCGTTCCAGGAAAGGTTTTTAAGCCGCAGCCAAGGGCAGATACAGACTCTAAGTCAAGGTGGTTATTTGGCTCATCAAGAAGTAGAGTGTTGTGGGTGTTTAAAATTAATCCAGCTAAAATTACTCGAGCAGTCTCTCCCCCTGATAACTTTTCGATCCCTTTAAAGGCATCATCACCAGGAAATAGTAACTTCCCAAGTGCAGAGCGGATCTCTTGTTCTAGTACGCCATCTCTTTGGGTACGTAAGAAATCTAAAATGGAAACATTTGTAGATTTATCAATCACTTCTTCATGAAGCTGAGGGAAGTATCCTTTTGTGCAGGCGTGACCTACTGTAATTTCACCATCAGTTGGCTCTAATACCCCTGCAAAAAGCTTAAGTAAGGTAGTTTTACCCATCCCATTATTTCCGATGATAGCAATTTTATCGCCACGGTTTACTTCATAGTTGAAGTTTTCAATCACTTTATTAGGTCCAAAAGATTTAGAAACTTTTTTGAGTTTAAAGGTCACTTGGCCAGAGTTTCTCTCAGGATTTTGAAAGCAAATATAAGGTCGTAGGATGTTAGATTTTTTAAGCTCTTGCGGTTGAAGTTTTTCTAACTCCTTAAGTCTTGACTGAACTTGAGATGCTCTTGTTCCTGCTCCAAATTTTGCAATAAACTCTTTTAGTTGCGCGGCTTTTTTCTCTTTATTTTTGTTTTCATTATCGACTCTAGATCTAACATCGGATTTTGCAACCACCATATCATCATAATTGCCTGGATAAGTGATGATAGTTTCATAGTCAATATCTGCAATAGCTGTACATACTGCATTTAAAAAGTGTCTATCATGAGAAATTACAATTAATGTACCATCAAATCCCTTTAAAAAGGTTTCAAGCCAGCGGATGGCTTCTAGATCTAAGTGGTTTGTTGGTTCATCAAGAAGTAGTGCTTCTGGATTTCCATATAATGCTTGGCAAAGAAGAACCCTAAATTGCATATCAACCGGAAGTGATTTCATAGGTTTTGTATAAAATTCTTCAGAAATACCCATTCCTTCAAGTAGCACTTCAGCATCAGAATCTGCAGTGTAACCATTTTCTTCGCCAACAATTTCCTCAAGTTCGGCAAGGCGCATACCAGCAGCATCAGTGATCTCACTTTCATAAAGCTTATCTTGCTCTTTCATGGCTTTCCAAAGCCTAGTATTCCCCATAACCACTACATCACGAATCATGCATTGCTCAAATTCAGAAAGATCCTGCTTAAGAAATCCTACTTTCTTTGGAAGAGAAACTGTTCCAGATGTTTGTTGCTCTATCCCCATCATGATTTTCATAAGGGTGGATTTACCAGCACCATTTGGACCGGTCAAACCATAACGAATATTTGAGTTAAACGACGCTGAGACATTTTCAAACAATACCCTTGCGCCAATTTTTTTTGTGATCTTATCAAGAATTAACATATGACCTCGTATTTGACGTCCAGTATAGCGTAGAAGGGGGGATCTTGGCAAGAGTTTCCTTTTGAATGTTAATAGAAAAACCTTCATAATAAAGGTTAACAAGGGGCTCTTTTGAAGGGTAAATGGATTGATCTGTATATAGATTATCTTGAAAATGTAAAAGGGTCATCCCCTCATACTATTAGAAATTATTCTATAGATCTATTTGCATTATTAGAATTTTTAAATGATAGAAAATGCTCCCCTGAGTTGCTTAGAGAATTTCTTGGTAAACTCCATGATGAGGGAAAAATGAAATCATCTATTGGAAGATCCCTTTCTGCCATCCGCTCTTTTTTCACGTTTTTGCAAAGAAAAAAGGTGGTTAAGGAAAATCCCACTATTACTCTTCAAACCCCTAAATCTGTGAGGAAAATTCCTTCAATTTTAGAGGTGGAGGAGATCAAGCAGTTGATGGAACTACCTGATATGACTACCTATCTTGGGGTAAGAGATAGGGTGATTATTGAACTATTTTATAGCTCTGGGATTAGACTTTCAGAACTTGTAGGGTTGGATAGATCTCATTACTACCCGCAAGAGTCTATGATTAAGGTACTTGGGAAGGGGGATAAGGAGAGAATTGTTCCTTTAACCACCCGTTGTAATAAAATGCTGCTTAACTACTTAAGTCATGATAAAAGATTGCAAAGTATTGAAAAACACCTACCAGAGTTTGATAAAAAGGCAGTTTTTTTAAATAGATTTGGCGAAAGGATCACCCCAAGATCTATAGACAGGCTTTTTGTAGGCTATCAAAAGAGGATAGGAATTGTTAAAAAAATCACCCCCCACACCCTAAGACACAGCATTGCTACCCATCTACTTGAAAAAGGGATGGATCTTCGTTCTATTCAGGAGATTTTGGGTCATACTACCATTGCTACGACAACCATTTATACTAAAGTATCTAAAGAACTAAAAAACAGAGTATATAAGGACCATCACCCTTTAGCCTTAAAGTAATTATTTGATATTCAATTATAATTATGTTATAATTTAAGTATTATCAAGTTAATTATAGGTAAAAATATGGATTCTACTCAAGCTTCTAAACCAGTACAACATCTTAATTTTCAATCTTTTACTAATATATTTTATCAAGGGATGCATAAATTTGGGCAGACCGTCAATGTTAGAAACAACACTATTCAGCAATTAGTAAAGCCATATTTTGCACAAAAAGACTTTGAGGATTTTATTGCTAATCGCAGGAGTGAATATCAAAAGTATATGAATGTTTTGGCCAGTGATTGGAACAAATTCAATGAGGATTATCAGGGATTAATAGCTGAAGTGGATATTCCATATGAAGACTTTATTACGAAAAGTCAATCTCTTTATGAGAAACTTTTTATGGGTTTGAATCAGGGAGTAGAGGGTATGTTTGAAAGTATGCAAGTAAATTTAGGAGATAATGTTTCAGAGAGCGTAAGGAATCGTTGTTTAGCAATTAATGAATCTACTAACGAAATTGATGAAGTAAAAGGTGTAATCAAGCAATTAGGAGTGATAACCCAAAACTTGATGTTTCAAAAAGAGGAGGTAGAAGTATTATCCTCTGAAAAAAAATCTCACCTAATCGAGGTACTTACTAAAAATCTTAGCCTTGTAAAAGGGGTCTATGTGGTAACTGCAACTTTTATAGTAAATATATTCAATAATCATTCAGCTCAGTTTAATAAAATGCAATTAGATGAACATGAAAGTCAGTTAAGAGTGTCCCAGTATGAATATATTAAAAAATTAATGCAATTTACTAAGGCTATTGAAATTGACCTACAAGGCAAGTTAGAAAGTGCTAAGGGAATGAGTAATAAGAAAGACCTGCTAGTGCTTATGCAACAATCATTAAAAATTCGCAATGAGTTTAAACATGTTGTAAAAGATCTATCAATTTGGTGCCAACGTCAATATAATTTATACACTAAGGTGCTACAGAATAAAAAGACAATGAGCGAAAAAGAGGATCAAATTATTATTGATCAATATAATCAATCAGTGGGTAAGCTTAATGAAAAATTTAAGGAGCTAAATGAAATTACCTCCACATCTATCACGGCCTTTGCTGATAATATTGTGAGTAAAGAGGAAGCTAAGGCTGCCCCTGCTAAAAAAATAACTTTTGCAGAAACTGTTAGAGTTCTAGATTTTAATTATCAGGCAAAGGTCGAAGGGCTATTGCAACCTTCTTATGAAGAACCTGCTAAATTAGAGGGTGGGGATACAAGAAACAATTATGAAACCTATTTAAAATCTGAAGATGGGAAAGTTGCGTATAGAACATGGAAGGAATCAGATGGTAAGGTATTATCACATTTAACTGAGATGGGATCACCCACAAAACGCAAAAGCACAGCCTTAGAATCTGCCGGTGGTGGTGGTGGGTCAAAGTAAAAAGGTAGATCCGGTATTCATTCTTGTGATTTTAAAATAGTTGTACTATATTAGATGCATTGTTTAAGAAATTGAAGGTGAAATATGGATTTAGTGCAAACATTTGAAAGCGCCCAGAAAGCAAATCGTCAGGTCATGATTGAAAACTGCGAGAGAGATTTTGCCACCTTTAAGAAGATATTGGACAATAAATGTGCTCGTGTTTCTAAAATGATTCGACTTTTTGTAGATGAGGAGTTTTACCATCGTATCGATGGTGAGCTTAGAGTAATGTTAGCTAAAGAGATAAGTAAGGTAAGTGAGGTTGCAAATAATTATTTGACTATTTTTGACGGCTGTGTATCAAGGGAAAAAGAGCATTTAGAAAAGGGAAATCCTTTATCTGAAGTATTTCAAAAAGATGTAAAAAATGCTGAAATTTTGTTAAATACTGCTTTATCTACAAAAGTAGGTGATGTTTTTCAGGGGATTAAAAGTGAATTAAAGCGTCAAAACGGGCTGGGTGAAAAAGACCTAGGCAGTGGTGAATGTCTAACAAGTGCTTTGATTGAAATTCAAGAACAAATTGATGAAAGCAAGATAAGGTTCAAAAATTCGATACTAGAGGTCATCAGATCTTTTTATCCAAAACAAGAGATAGAAACTGTCGTATCGGATCCAGAAAGTGGTGGTAGTGCTCCTAAGCGAGGAAGAGGGCGGCCAGATCGGGTGAAATTTGATGCAGTAATCTATGCGGTAGATTTTAATTATCAAAAGCCCGCAGAAGAAATTAGAAGAAGTTCTGTAGAGGTTGAGGCAACTGAAGGTGCTTTCTCTTCCTGCGAAAATTTTATGAAATTAGAAGAGGGAAAAATCGCCTATCATTCCTGGATGGATGAGCATTTTCCTTTATCAGCTGGTTTTGCCGGAACGTAAAAAGGGTAGAGGAAGGTAAGCCGGATTCTGTAAAAGTAGATACTTTCGTGTCCACTTTTTTCAATCATTCATCTAGGAGCTTTGTTGCCAAAACCCTCAAGCGACCTTCAAAACTCTTTATGCGACCACATATTATCCTAAGATAGTGAGTTTTTGTCTTGCTTCAGGTGGGGTTTGCATCTTTCAAGCACCTCTCGATGCTTAGGCTCTCTTCCTAAAAGAGAGATTTTCATTCTACCTAGCCGTTAAGCTAGCGACTTGTTTTCTGTTGCACTTTCCGTAGCCTTGCGGCCCTCAGGCTTTCCCTGACACCTTGGTCTTTAAAGTCCAGACTTTCCTCCCTAAACTAATTTAGGGCGATTGATCTTCCTCTACTAATGGTTTTACCCTTAAGTTATGTTGTGGCTTTTTTACGACGTCTCTTAATCGATTTAACATCTACATCAGAGTCTGCATCTTCACCAAACCAATAGTGAATACGAGAGCAATGATCACAAAATACAAGGTTTTCTTTTTTTCGTACAAGCACTTCGTGTTGCGCAGTAAGCGCTATATGACAGCCTTGACAAATTCTATTTTCAATAGGCACAATCACACGGTCTTTCTTGTTACGTAAAAGTTTTTCGTAAATTTCTAAAATTGCTGGGTCAGCGCCGGCAGCAAGAGTATCTCTTTGAGTTTTTAGCGCTTTTCCTTCAACGTTGATTTTTGTAATCGTTTCATGAATTTCAGCTTTTAAAGTGACATTATTCTTATCAGATAATTTTAACGTCTCTTTTGTCTTTTCAAGTAATTCTTCTTCGATACTTTTTTGATCTACAAGCATAGAAAGTTCGTTTTCTAAAGAACTTTTTTCTTTTTCTTGTAGAGTTATCTCTTTAGTTAATGCGTTAAATTCATCAATTTTTTTAATGGATGATTGATGAGATTCTAGCTTTTTGATAGCAGCAGTACATTCTGCAGCACGCAGCTCAAGCTCTTTGCAAGAATCATTGATGGCTTCTAATTCATCTTCTTTATCTGCTTGTTGCTCCACCAATTCCTTATGAATATTGGCGATCTCAGTAAGCTCATCTTTTCGAGCTTGCTTCATTTGCATTAAACGGATCATTTTAATGTCAAGTTCTTGGATGGAAAGGATATCTTTTAAAGATTCGTGCATGGTCTGTCTCTTTTTAAGTTACTTGAAAAATATTAGATAGTCTATCGCATATACCTATTAACAGTAAAGATAATTGTCTTTCTTTTTTTTCCAAAATAGCCTACCCTCGGTGAGAAATTTGAAAAAGAGTGCTTAATATGATAAAAACGATTTTAGAAAGAAAAGATTTAACGTCACTGTCCATCGAGACCGTAGCCTATTTAGCGATGATGGAGGTGCTTGAAAAACATGATAAAACACTGGTGTCGTCCTTAAAAAAAGAATTAGAGGATCAAAGAAATTCCTTAAAGTTGATTGCTTCGGAAAATTACTCTTCGATTCCGGTACAAATTGCTATGGGCAACTATTTAACAGATAAGTACGCAGAAGGTCATCCATTTCATCGGTTTTATGCAGGTTGTGATAACGTAGATGCCATCGAATCTGTCGGGTGCGCACGTGTTAAAAAATTATTTGGAGCAGAGCATGCCTATATTCAACCTCATTCAGGTGCCGATGCCAATTTAATTGCCTATTGGGCAATTTTGATTAAACGAGTGGAAACTCCTTTTGTGGAATCTTTAGGAAAGAAAAATGTGAGTCAGTTGACAGATCAGGAGTATGAGGAGGTAAGAAAGCTTTTTTCAGAGCAAAAAATCATGGGAATGGCCTTAGATGCTGGTGGTCATTTAACTCATGGAAGTCGAGTAAACTTTTCTTCAAAAATGATGAAAAGTGTTTCTTACGGGGTCGATGGTGTTACTGGGTTGCTAGATTATAAAAAGATTGAAGAGCAGGCAATGTTTGAAAAACCTGCTATTTTGGTGGCAGGCTATTCTGCCTATCCACGATTAATTGATTTTTCTATTATGAGAGAGATTGCAGATAAGTGTGGGGCGACACTTTTAGTGGATATGGCTCATTTTGCAGGTCTTGTAGCTGGAAAGCAGTTAACAGGTAAGTTTAACCCAATTGCCTATGCCGATGTGGTTACCTCAACTACGCATAAAACCTTAAGAGGTCCAAGAGGCGGATTAATTCTTTGTAAAGAGGATTACGCCCCTTTTATTGATAAAGGATGCCCATATGCAATTGGGGGTCCATTACCTCATGTAATGGCGGCAAAATCCTTAGCATTTGCAGAGTGTTTAGATCCTTCTTTTGAAATTTATGCAAAAAATATCATTAATAATTCAAAGGCTATGGCAAAAAGATTTATTGAACAGGGGACAACATTAATCAGTGGCGGGACCGATAACCACTTAGTGTTGTTAAATGTTGAAAAAAGTTTTGGGTTGTCAGGTCGTCAAGCAGAGAGTTTGCTGGCAAGTTGTGGTATCACCGTAAATAGAAATGCCATTCCGTTAGATGTCAATGGCCCATGGTATACTTCAGGGATAAGATTGGGTACCCCGGCTTTAACCACAAGGGGTATGAAAGAAGGTGAGATGATCCAGATTGTTGATATAATTTGCCGCTTATTAAGGTCTGCTAAACCATCTATTGATCCTGAAACAGGGAAGGCAAGTAAGGCAAAAGTAGATATTGATGAGGCAGTTATTGCAACTACAAAAAAAGAGTTACATGAGTTGTTAGAAAGGTTCCCCCTTTACCCGGAGATTCTGTAGAAAATGAAGGTTCCTTTTTTTAGAGGAACCTGCTAAGATCCGAATTTAGAAGATTAAATAAGCGAGGCATTATGAGTCAAAATAAAGTAGAAGAGAAAGATCAGTCAAGCGTTGAGTCGAAAATTGAAGAAATGCTTATTACAGAAAGAAAAATTTTTCTATCTTCGGTAGTAGATGATAAATCTGCAAAAGAGATTATTAGAAAGATTTGGTATTTAGAATATACTAACCCAGGAAAACCTATCTTGTTTGTTATTAACTCCCCAGGGGGCTCTGTAGATTCAGGTTTTGCTATTTGGGATCAGTTTAAAATGATTTCATCTCCTGTCTATACCTTAGTTACAGGGCTTGCAGCTTCCATGGGATCTATTTTAAGCTTAGTTGCAGGACCTGGAAGACGTTTTGCAACAAAACATTCTCGTATTATGATTCACCAACCATTAATTGGCGGAGTAATTCAAGGGCAAGCTACAGATTTAGAAATTCAAGCAAAAGAAATTATTAAAACTCGTGAGGCATTAGTTGGTATTTATGTTCAAGCTACAGGACAATCAAAGGCTGTAGTTGAAAAGGCTTTGGACAGAGATACATGGATGAGCGCAGAAGAGGCTATGAAATTTGGACTACTTGATGGGATAAAGAGCTCTTATAAAGAGTTCAATATGGCATAAATTGCTCATTAAATAGAGCATAAGTGAGTATACTTTTATGAAACGGGTAAAATTTTTTAAGTACCAAGGTGCTGGCAATGATTTTATTCTCCTTGAAGACTTTAATCAAACCCTTAATTTTGACATCAGAAAGTATATTTCCTTTTTGTGCGATCGCAATTTTGGTATTGGTGCCGATGGATTGATTCTTTTACAAACATCAAAAATTGCCGATGCAAAAATGAGAATATTTAACTCCGATGGTGGGGAAGCTACCATGTGTGGTAATGGTCTGCGCTGTGCTGTAAAGCATTTTGAACAAAAATCAGTATCCATTGAGACGTTAGAGGGGATCGCTGTTGGGGAAAATGAAGAAGGTATTGTTTCTGTCACTTTACCGAAGGTCGAAGAGCTTTTATCTCCTTTATCCCTTTCTAATTCAAAAATCGGACATTTATTTCACACAGGGGTTCCTCATCTTGTCATTATTGTAGACTCCTTAGAAGTGGAGGATTTTGAGCAAGAGGCAAAGCAATTAAGATATCATAAGATGTTTGCCCCAGATGGGGTAAATGTCTCTTATATCAAGGAAGTGGATAAAGATTTGCATATTCGAACTTATGAACGGGGCGTGGAAAAAGAGACCTTAGCATGTGGAACAGCTTGTGCTGCAGCGACTCTTCTTTTAAGAAAATATGACAAGAAAAAAAAATCTCAATATAGAGTTTTTCCAAAATCAGGAAATGCTTTACAATTTACTTTCGATAACCAGGAAAGGATTTGGATGAAAGGTCCAGCCGAAGCAGTATTTAGTGGAGAAATTGATCTTTCTAAAATGAAAAACAATGAAAGTAATTATATAAAATAAGGGGCCATCCATATGAAAAAGCAATTAATAGGAATACCGAAAGAAATAAAAGATATGGAATTTCGTGTGGGGGCCACACCTACAATGGTGGAAGGATTTGTCCAAGCTGGGCATAAAGTTTATGTGCAAAAGGATGCAGGCGATAAAATTGGCTTTACTGATCAGATGTATATAAAAGCTGGAGCAGAAATTGTAGATACGGCCAAAAAAGTTTATGAGGCAGATCTAATCATCAAAGTGAAAGAACCTCAGGATATAGAATTTCACTATATGCATTCAGGGCAGGTATTATTTTGCTATTTACACCTTGCTCCAGATGCAGAGCAAACAAGAAAGCTGCTCGAGAAAAACGTTGTGGCAATTGCCTATGAGACAGTTACCGATAGAAATGGAAGATTACCCCTTCTTACTCCAATGAGTGAGATTGCTGGAAGATTATCTATTCAAGCAGGTGCTTATGCTCTACAGATGGCAAATGGGGGCCGTGGGATTTTATTAGGCGGTGTACCAGGGGTAAAACCAGCCGAAGTGGTGATCATTGGTGGTGGCATTGTTGGAATGAATGCAGCTCAAATGGCAGTTGGTCTTGGAGCTGATGTAACTATTTTAGATACAGATCTAGATAGACTTCGTGAACTAGATAGATTTTATGCAGGACGTTTAAAAACGCTATTTTCAACCCCTCAAATTATTGCAAAATTATCAGCTCATGCTGATTTAATCATTGGAGCTGTCCTAATACCAGGTAAAAAGGCGCCAAATCTTTTAACCAAAGAGATGGTAGGGGAGATGAAAAAGGGTTCTGTATTAGTGGATGTCTCCATTGATCAAGGAGGCTGTTTTGAGACATCAAAGGCTACAACGCATTCCCATCCAACCTACATTGTTGATGGGGTAGTTCACTATTGTGTGGCAAATATGCCTGGGGCATGTGCAAGATCCTCTACACAGGCGCTAACAAATGCTACTTATCCTTATGCAATTAAAATTGCAAACCTTGGTTACAAAAAAGCTTTGAGCTCTGATCGATTATTCATGAATGGTCTAAATATTTTAGAAGGAAAGGTAACTAATGAGGCAGTTGCTCACGATCTTGGTTATCAGTATGTTGACCCTTCTCTTTGTTTAATATAACGATATGGATCTTTCTCTTGACAGCAAAATAATTCATTTGCATTAGATTGAATCATGCAGATAAAGCAATACATAATTTAAAAATAAGAATACATGGAAAGCAAGATATTTACAGAAGCGATATTAAAGACTGCAAAGGCTTACGTGTTAGATAAAAAGGTGAAGAATATTATTTTTTCATCTGGTACGTATCAAACTGAAATTGTGGATGATAAAAAAACCTTTTGGACATTTTTACAAATTAATCCCAAGGGGGAGTTTTTAGATCTATTTTGTGAGTGTGGAGGATGTAAAACAGAGGGCTGTGTTCATTTAGCCGCCTCTATTGA
>CAMAXK010000009.1 GCA_945862365.1 Chlamydia trachomatis | reverse complement strand
TAATGCTTTATCATAATTTTTAAGTTCGTAGGAGAGTTTTCCTTGAAGAAAAAGACATTCTACCTTTTCGCCTGCATCAAGCACTTCGCTGTGAAGCATAATCTTATCTAGATCGGTTAAAAAATCCTCTTTTCGATAGCTTGCCTCCTTTACATCTTGGTTAGCTTTTAAAAGGTTTAACGATGAGGATAATAGATATTTCCATGCAACTTGACTGTGGCTGCTTTCGGCATATTTTTCTACAAATGAAGCAAGGGTTTTTCTGGCTAAAGGAAAATTATCATTGTTATAAGCAACAAGTCCATACTCTAAATAAAGAACCTCTTCATTTTTGAAAGAATTCTTTGTTCCAATTAAAGAGGAGAGCTCATGCTCTGCCTCGGAGGCTCTTCCCATTTCTTTAAGCATCATGGCATGAATGAAGACTGCTTGAGAAAGTTCACTATCTTCAGGGAAATGAGAGGAAAGTTTATCTAGGGTCTCTTTGTATTTAGTCTCATCTTTTAAAAATTGTGAGGTAGAAAGTTGCATTAAAAGAGCATTTCTCTGCTCATCGCTAGATCCTTCATTTGCAGTAATGAATTTATTTAAGTGAATATTTGCCTTTTCATAGGATTTTTTAGCAAAATAACTTCTGGCAATGATGTATTCTAAGGTAGATTTTTTCTCAGAGGCAACAAGAGAGAGAACTTCTGGATAATGGTTGATCACATCATCGTATCGATCTTCTTGAAAAAATAGAATTAATCGGTTTAAAGAGGAATCGATACTTTTTTCCCCTTTTAACTCAATGATTCTTGAAAATGTTTCAATGGCTAAAGGTTTATCAAATTCAGCTTGAGCAAGGGCTGCATGAAACAGAAGTTCTTCTTTTCTATCAGGGTGCCTTTTGGCAAGTTCAAGAAAGAAAGATTGAGCTTTATCATTGGTTGCTTGAATGCGGTAAATTTCAGCAAGAGCAAACATAGTTGGATCATTAAATGAAGAGTTTAATACCTTTTCATATAAAGGCATCGCTTTGTTTAAATAAGTGTTTTTTTTATCCGTTTGCATAGAAAGGGCACTTCTAAAATATCCCTCTGCCATTAGAAAATAAAATTCATCTTTTCTGTCTAAGAGTTCCTTTGACATTTTTGTAATATAAGGCAGACCAGCATTGAGTAACTCTTCATACTGTTCAAGTTCATAATAACACTGCATCTTATTTAAAATGAATGTTTCTAAGACCTCTTTATGAGTGATCTCACCGTAGGAATCAAGGGCCCCTTTATAATCGCCCTCTTGAATGAGTAAGTCCCCATAATTTCCCCTCAATTGATCGCAAAACACACTATTTTTATGTGATTTCAGAAAGGTGGTGATCTCTTTTTTTACAGTAGGATAGTCTTGATCTTTCCAAAACTCAGTAATTCTTCTGAGCATGAACCCTTCTTCTTTAGTGGTTGCGTCATATCTTGCAGTAGCATGAAGGACCATAGTGGCTGAAGAAAGAAGTACTAAAGAAAAACTCTGCTTTAGTTTGAAGAACTTTGTAAAATTTGCCATAGATACCCTTGTATTTTTTAGGTTTGATTATACAAAGGAAATATTATAGGACAAATGAAATTTTTATTTTTATACTTTTTATTATCGAATCAAAGAAAATGATAGTGATTTAGCAAGTTTTTAGCGTATAAAGCATCGAGTTTTCGAAGCTTGTTATAAGTGGTTAACCCTTTGGCAGTTTTGTGGTGCTTAAAATACAGAAGACCTAATTTATATAAAATCTCTTTATCATCTGAGATTTTACCAATTAAAATCTCATATTGTCCCATCTCTTTTTCTGATTCATCAAATTTTGCATATAAAGAGGCAAGCTCTTGATGAGTCCAGGCCTCTCCACCAGAAATTTCACAGATGATTTTGAGTTCTTCAACAGCTAATGTGTAGTATTTTTCAAGCTTAGATGCAAATTCATTTTGTTTTGTAATGTTACTATAGGAAAAAGCCTTTTCTAAATGCTTGCCTTTAGGCATTTTGTAGCATATGGCAAGTGTCCCATAGGTTTTAGATAAAGAGCTGTGGAAGGGAAGGCTGCAGGCGCAATCTTCTAAAATATAGGCATGTTGCTCTAAGGAGACTTCAAGCAATTTTTCTTGAAAATAGAGGATATCTGCATAATGAAAATATAGATAATGAGAAATAATGTGGCTTTTGGAGAACTTAAAAGGATAAATAGTTAAGTAAAATAGCTCCTGACTATGGAGAGCTTCAGCTAAATCACGCATGCATTCTGCTATTGCAAGATGCCTTTGTTCGCCACTTTCAATACTTTTTGATAAATGAAGACTGCAGTAATGTCTAAAGTCTTTAGTGATAGACTCAATGGTGTCGAGTTTTTTATTCTTTTGATAATATGAAATGAGGGCATAGGAAGCAATGGCTAAAAATAGTAGGGCAAAAGAGGCTGGTGTGTAAAGTGAATGAGTATCCTTTATAAATAAGGCAATAGAAATTGCTGTTTGTAATGCGATAAATAAAGTAAAGGTAAGGTGCATAAAAGCACTTTGATGCAATAAATCTTTAAATTTCTTTAAAGCAGATTGCTTTCCTTCAGCTACTATCGATGTGTAGAGCTTTGGCGTGGATGTTTCAGTGGAAAATGTTTGATAAAATGTAGCCATGTGTATTGTATTTTTTTTTGCATTTATCTTAGATATTTATATAAAAAGGACATAATCTCAAGGGGTATTTTTTATAGAGCTCTAAGATTCGATCATGTAATTGATCACTTCAAAAGGTACTCCTCCAAGTTGTAGATTTACAACATCTTCTGTACTTAATGTGTACACACTGCTGGTGTATTTAATTACATGAATGATGTTATCTGGACTAATTCCTATCTCATGTAAGATGAGCACCTCTGGCACAGATAAGGGCTGTTGCGAAAGAATTTTCTTTAGAAGAACAGGGTAGTGCACCTCTAGTACAAGAGCATCATCATTGGATAACTTTATGGCTTTTAAGGAGCGCTCCTGAGTTTTTGTAAAAGTGCAGTAGGAGCCATCTTTTTTGCATCCTCCGCATGAGACAATAAACGGAATCAGAATCAATAATAATAATCTCATAGCTATCCAAAAAGTTAATTATATATAATTTTCATATATGAAATTAACAATATCTTTACAAGGGATATCTTTGGATAAAAAAAAGGTCTAAATTAATTAGACCTTTTGAATTGAGTTAAGAAGTAACAAGTTCTTCAGAAAGAGCAGGTTCGTCAGATAGATCTAACTTGAATCGGTAGCCGATGCCACGAACAGTATCAACCCATTTAAAATTTGGTCCAAGCTTTCTTCTTAATGAAGCAATATGCACATCAATATTTCTATCAACTACAAAAGAATCATCATTATGAATATCATCTAGGAGTTGATTTCTTGTAAGAACCTTGCCTCTATTTTGAAGAAGTCTTTTTAAGATTCCAAATTCAGAAAGGGTGATTGGAATCACATTATCATTTTTTCTTAAAAGGTATCTGTCCACTTCAAGAGTAAACTCACCAAAAGTAATATTTTTTGTTGGTTTTTCTGTCTCTCTATTTCTTCTTAAAATAGCTTTAATTCTTGACATGAGAACTTTTGGAGAAAATGGCTTTTCAATATAATCGTCTGCGCCAAGCTCAAGACCAAGGAGAAGGTCAATCTCATCATTTTTCGCAGATAAAATAATTAAAGGGATGCCTCTAAGTTCAGAGTTACCTTTAATCTTTCTGCATACATCAAAACCATTTTGACCTGGTAACATGATATCTAAGATTACCAAATCAGGCTTTTCTCTTTCAACTGCACGTAATCCATTGATACCATCTACTTCAACATGAAGTTGATAGCCTGAGATTTCGGCTTGAAGTTTGATTAATGATGCTATATCTTCTTCGTCTTCTATTAATAAAATTCTTTTTCTTTGTGCCATAGTGTTCCTTTCTCGGAAAATAATTGTTGAAAAGAATTTTACACATTTAGGAATTTATTTACAAGGAAATTTATGTACCACTGTGCTTTAAAGAAAGAGTTTGTTTTTCAATCTCATGAATTTTCTTTTTATTTTGATGGAGGGCTTTTGCTTGAATTTTTACATCATCTTCCAATCTTTTAATAGCTTGGGCCTTTTGCTCATCTGTCTCAATGATTTGTTCAAGCTTTTTCTCTAGTTTGGCAAGAAGCTCTTGGTTGCTTTCCAATGTTTGCTTTTGAACGATTAGATCGCGCTGCTTTAACTCAAACATTTTATCCTCAGAATTAATCATCTTATTGGTTAAAATATTCATTTGCATCACTGTGGTATGAATATGGTGTTTAATTTCCTCTAGTTCCACACGTAGTTGATGAATCATTACATCATTTTGACCAGAAGAGGTAACTTTAGGGCTATTTCCCATGCATCCTGAAAAAGTTAAAAATAGAGCAATATTAAAGAATTGGATAGCTTGTCGATGGTTCATAAAGTGTCCTATTTTTCATTTTTTGAGTAGATCTTAAAGGCGACCCTTCGATTTTTTGCAAAGTCGCTATTGGTATTTCCAAGAGCTACAGGCTTTTCCTTACCATAGGAGATGCTAAAGAGTTGATTTGGATTAACCCCATAATTGACCAGTATGTTACGAATGGTACCGGATCGTTTTGTGCCAAGTGCTTGGTTATAACTTTCTGAAGCCCTTTTATCACAGTGACCTTCTACAAAAACGTAGGTTTTAGGGTGCTTTTTTAAATAATTAGCAATTTTATGAAGTGTTTGTTTAGCTTCAGTTGAATTTGGGGTATATTGATCAGTATCAAAATAGATTTTTTGAAAGATACCTCCGGCAACATCTTTTGGGTCTTTAAACATATCAATGCCAGGAATTAAGCTATCATTTGTTCCGGGTGTAAAAGTAGGTTGTGGGGTAGAGGTGTAAGCAATTGCTCCATTAACCTCCGTTTCATCTAAGGGGATAAATTCTTCATTTGCTGCACCAAAAAATTCAGCCGAGGTATAAGCAGCTTTATTTTCATTTAGATCGCCTTCTAAATAAGTTAACGCCCTTGATTTTAAAAAAACGCCAAAATCAGAGGCCTTTTTGGAGAGAATAGCCACTGTGTTTGTACAAGAGGTACAAAGTAGCAATGAGGTAAATGATAGTAGGATCGATTTTTTCATAATTTTCCTTTATTTTTCAAAGGCCGGATAATGTTTTTCTCCTGAACCTTTTGTCAATTTCCTAACTTTATTTTGATCAAGCGACAAGAGAAAAAGCTCTGTTGTAGGGGAAGTAGTGTTATATAAAATGTGTCTACCATCGCTTCCAAAACATGGGTTTTCTTTATCTTCAGGCCCTGTAGTTAATTGCTGGGCCTTTTTCTGCCTTATATCATAAAGCCAGATTTGTCGTCGCCCATTTATCTTTCCTGAAAAAACGATCTTTGTTCCATCGGAAGAAAAAGAGGGAGCTGTGCACTCTGAGCAAGGAGATTTTACCCTTTCAAGTTGAGCAGGCTTTCTAGTGGCAAGGGTTTCTTCTATATTTGCAATATAGACTTTTGCATCACCTGTTTTATCGCTTACAAAAGCCATAAGCTTGTTATCTGGACTTAAAGAGGGAGATGCAGAGGTTTGTCCAGTACCTGAATAAACTTGGATCGGCTTGCCAATTGCTTGATTGTCTTTATCAATTTTTTGTATAAAAACATCTGATTTACCTGTAGCATCGGAAATAAAGCAGATATAATTTCCGTCAAATGACACTTTTGGTAAAAGTTGATTGCCGCATAACTTTATTAATGGTTTTGCAGCACTGCCGTCGCTTTTGCCAAGATAAATTTGAGGCACCCCTAGCTTATAAGTTACATAAACAAACTCATAATGAGGAGATCTGCTTCCGTTTTTAGTAAATTCAGGATTGATAAGGTAGCTATGCTCATTTGTTACTTGTCTATTAACAATCCCTAGATAGTCGGTCTCATAAATTTCAGATGTCCAGCTTGATGTTGTCTCATCTACCTCTTTTCTGTAGGGCTTGAATGAATAAAGGATTCTTTTAGAGGCAATACCAGGGGAGCCATAAATTTGCTGCATTAAAAAATCAGAGGCTTTATGGAGAATATGTACGTTTTTATCTCTGCTACTGCCTAATTGTATTTCAGATAAGGTTTTAATGGTTGATTTTCTGACATTAAAAAGATTGATTGTTAATTTCTTATCAGAAACGTCAGGGAAAATAACGTAATCAATTTTATTTTTATGCCAGATTTCATCGCTGTATAGCTTTTCCCCTTTTGTTTTTTCAAAAGTCAAAAAAGTGGTGGTTTTTTCAAACATCTTCCCTCTGCCATCTAATATAAAATCTTCTGAAATTACATAATTGACCAGATTATCTAATTCATGTTCAGAGGATTTTGCTGTGGCAATATAAATAGTAGATTGTCGATCTTTTGTCGGTAGAGATATTTCAATCTCAGTTCCAAAAAGAGCGATTGTAAATGCTAAGAGTATGAGATTTAAGTTAAATTTATTCATCACAAAATACTATGGTAAAAATTCTATCTTCTTTTTTAGTGTAAGTAGGAAAGGTAATCTCCTTAATATTTTTTAGTAGATAGTTGAGATTTGCTTCACTTTCTGATAATAAAGAGCGAATTTTCACAACTTTTCCATTTGGTTCTAAGGTGATTACAAGCTTTACTTTTCCAGATTCAGGAAGAGTTAAATGCTGCTGCAGTAGCTCAGTAATTTGCCCTAAATACTTAGTATATTCCGATTCACTCTTTACTGCATCATTTTTTCCGAATTTATTCTCATTGCCTTTTTTAAGGGAAGTAGTAGGGCTTGTTTTTTTAGCAGGTTGTTTTTTATTAAGCGTTTTGCCTATTGATTTTTGGATAGTTTTTTTAGAAATTTTTGCGATATTTTTTTTAGGAGGTGGGGTGGGTGCTTTTGTAGGAGGCAAAGGCTCATGAATAACAGATGGTGCTAATTGTGAAATAGATGTAGTAAATGTAGGTTCTTCAATAAGATGTATTGTGTTTACAACAATTTTTTCTTTTTTTGGGGGTTTGTGACTATTTGAATGTACTTCAATGAGAAAAAAAGGGATGTGACAAAGCGAAATAAATAGTGGTAGAAAAATGGATTTACTCATGAATGCTTACTTTTAACAACCACATCTAGCTGGGGAAATCCGCAGTTTTCTATTAAGTCTTTTGCTTCTGTAAATGCCCCAAAGGAGGCTCCCATATCTACAAATAATCTAGGAATGGTTTCTTTACTTGTTTTGTGGATCTGTGTTAGAAGAACTCTAAGAGTTTCTTTTTCTATGAGTTTGCTTCCAATGGATAGATGGCCATTTTTATCTAAGGTGATATTTAACGCTTCTTTTTCATTCATAGCAGAAGGTGTGAGAGTTTTTGAGGAGCTTTTAGCTAAATTGATTCGATCTAAATGCATAATAGGGGCAATGAGAATAAACAACATCAAAACTACAAATAATACATCTAATAAAGGGGTTAGATTTAAAAGCTCTCCCTCTTCTGATATACCTGGTATATAACGTCGTCTCATTAAGCCTCAACAGTTCTATATTGTAGTTCTAATTCAGATAACACCTTTACAGAAAGCCCTTCCATGTCACTTCCGATAGTTGCGATTGCATTTTTTAAGTAATTGTAGGAAATCAGCGCTGGGATTGCGATTAAAAGACCTAGAACAGTTGTTGCAAGGGCAGTGGAGAGCCCTTCTAAGACGATAGAATTAGAACCGCCCCCACTTTTTTGTAGCTCACCTAAACAAATTAAAATACCCCAAACAGTACCTAAAATTCCAAGAAAGGGGGCTAAAGTGACAACCGTTGATAAAATAAATAGATCTGAGCCTAAATCTTTGATTTCTTGATAAATAGTCATAGAGGAAAAATCATCGATTGCTTGCATATCTCTTTGAGAAAGGTAGGTTTTTCTCTCTTCTTGAAAGTGGTGATTTTTATGTAAAATCTGCGATGTTTTAGAAGATATAGAATACAAAACCCGTGAAAATGGATTTTCATTGATGGAGGGATCTATTGCAAAAAGTAATGCTGACAAATCTTGACTGTTAAGACTTGATAAGGCTTCAGCGCCTTTTGCTTTTACAGCTTTGATCAGTAGAATTTTCCGAATAAGTACAGTCCAACTAATCACAGATAATGCAAATAACATAATGAAAATAAGTTTTCCGAAAAAATCAGAACCCTCAAACGATGTATAAAAAATGCCCATTGAATAATTCTCCTTTATTACATACTATAGAAATCATTTTTCTTAGAAAAGGGTTATTATAATGAATAAACAGCTACGTATTATGGATTCCCATGCTCATCTTAACTCAGAGGACTTTCCGATGGATGCCGATGGGGCAATTATGCGGGCACAAAGTAGCTTGATATCAAAAATTATTAATATTTGCACTAACTCCAATGAGTTGGAAAAAGGGCTTCTTTTAGAACAAGCATACCCTGATTTAATCAAAAATGCAGCAGCAACCACTCCACACGATGCAGCAGATCATGCAGATGAAAATTTTGCAAGAATTGAACAAGCAGCTCTTGAGAGAAAAATTATTGCAGTTGGTGAAACAGGGTTTGATGATTTTATAATCCCAGATAATAAGCCTTCTCAAAGAAAGTACTGTAGAAACTATATTGACCTTGGGGTAAGGACAAATTTACCCTTAATTTTTCATGTTCGTGGAGATGAGGCATTTAAAGATTTATATACAATTGCCAAAGAGTTTCCCTCATTTAAAGGGATTATCCATTGTTTTACAGGTACATTAAAGCAGGCAGAAGAGGCCCTTGCCCTTGGTTGGTATCTTTCTATTAGCGGTATTGTTACTTTTAAAAAATCAATTGAATTACAAGAGGTCGTAAAAGAAATACCAGCGGATAAATTGCTCATTGAAACAGATTCGCCATGGCTTGCCCCTCAAGGGTTTAGAGGAAGACCAAATGAACCTTCATTTATAAAAATGACAGCTGAAATGATAGCCTTATTACAGAATCGCTCTTTTGAGCAGGTGTGTGATCAAACTTTTGAAAATGGATGTAAGGTGTTTAATCTATAAAAGCTTTTGTTGAATACAAAAAACTTTTTGATTAGAATGTAAAAATTCCTACCTACTAAAGGGGCATTTTATGACAGCAGCAATTTCAACACGCTCTGTACCTAGAGCATTTGTTTGGAGAAGACTTCATTCTCTTACTGGTCTTTGGTTTTTACTGTTTCTCATGGAACATTTGTTCACAAATTCTCAGGCTGCAATTTTCTTTGGAACTAAGGCTCAGTGGTTTGTTACTAGCGTAGGGTTTTTGCATAGTCTTCCATATTTGCCTATTATAGAGTTTGTTTTGCTCGGTATTCCTATGGCTGTACATATTTTTTGGGGCATTAGATATTTAATGACTTCAAAATCAAACGTAGTAAGTCATGGAGGAAAAACCCCTTCTTTAAAGAAGGAAAGAAATAAAGCCTATTCAATGCAAAGAATCACTTCATGGATAATATTAGTCGGTCTGATTTGTCATGTAGTACAAATGAGATTTATTATGTACCCTGTGAAAATTTCTATGGGGAATTATTCGCAAGCTTTTGGAAAATATACTGTAGATGCTGGGTTGTATAAAGTTTGTGATCAATTAGGTGTAGTTATTTATGATGCAAAAGCAATTGAGACTGAAAAAGAAGTGCTATCTTACATGAAATCAAAAATCACTTTAGTAGATCAACGGTTTGAAGAAATCAATAAGTCAAAGAATTTACAAAAAGATGTTTATAATCAAGAGATGAATGAACTTTATAAAAATATCAACGCTTATAATGAGAAAGTAAACTTTGTTGGTGGCTTAACTCATTTTAAGTTAAACAAAGATGAGGTAATTGTTGGTTCAAGAAAATCAGCTGATTTGATTTTGTTAAATGTAAGACAAGCCTTTCAAAGTTTATGGATGTGCGCTATTTACACCTTATTTGTTCTTGCCTCTGTAATGCATGGCTGTAATGGCTTTTGGACGTTTTGTGTGACTTGGGGATTGCTTCTTTCTAAAAAGGCTCAAACTTCTTGGGTAAATTTTGCTTATGGGCTTGCATTTATTTTAGCAGCATTAGGGATGTTATCTATTTGGGGAAGTTATTTTTTCTCTGCGGGGTACTTTAATTAAATGAGTGAAAATAGAAAAAAGGTGATTGTTGTAGGAGGAGGCCTTGCAGGTCTTTCAGCGACAATGAAATTGGCAGAACTTGGATGTGAGGTTGAGCTTATCAGTCTTACTAATGTAAAGCGTTCTCATTCAGTTTGTGCTCAAGGTGGGATTAATGTTGCAATCAACTTGATGGGTGAGATGGACTCTGCTGATATACACACCTATGATACGATAAAAGGTGGGGATTTTTTAGCAGATCAACCGCCTGTTTTAGAGATGTGTTATAATGGACCTGCAATTATTAGAATGTTTGACCGCATTGGAGTTCCTTTTAATAGACGTGCAGATGGTCAGCTTGATTTTAGACGATTTGGGGGAACACTTTATAAACGTACCGCATTTGCAGGTGCCTCCACTGGTCAACAGTTACTTTACGCATTAGATGAGCAAGTGCGTCGATACGAAGTTTCAGGTCTTGTGAAAAAATATGAACATCATGAGTACATGCGTACAATTTTTGATGATCATAAGATTGCTCGCGGGATAGTAATGATGGATCTTAGGACCTCTCAGATGATGGCGTTAAAAGCAGATGCTGTACTACTTGCAACAGGGGGAAATGGGGTAATATTTAAGTATTCAACCAATTCAACAATTTGTACCGGAGCTGCAAATGGACGTGCTTTTTGTCAGGGGGTAAGGATAGCAAATCCTGAATTTATTCAAATTCATCCAACTGCCATTCCTGGAGATGATAAACTTCGTTTGATGAGTGAGTCTGCAAGAGGGGAAGGGGGAAGAGTTTGGGTCTATGGAGATAGTTCTAAAAGTATAGAAGGGCCAGATGGAAACTATGTCCAATGTGGAATAACAGGAAAACCCTGGTATTTTCTAGAAGAGCTATTCCCATCTTTTGGAAATCTTGTTCCTCGTGATGTGGCTTCTCGTTTTATTATTAAAGTGGTGGAAGAGGCAGGTCTTGGTATTGATGGGAAAAAGCAAGTATATCTTGATTTAACTCATTTAGATGAAAAGACTATGCATAAACTTGAGTCCATTTTAGATATCTATAAAAAATTTACAGGAGAGGATCCACGCAAAGTGCCGATGAAAATTTTCCCTGCCGTCCATTATACGATGGGGGGCATGTGGATAGATTGGCCTGCAACTGGTGATGAGGATAGATTTAAGAGATACAGACATATGACTAATCTAACAGGATTATTTGCAGCAGGGGAATGTGAATTTCAATATCATGGAGCTAATAGACTTGGAGCAAATTCTCTTTTATCATGTGTCTTTGGTGGAATGGTAGCGGCAAATGAAATGAATTTTTATATTGAGGATATCTCTTCAAAAAGTAAAGTGGTCTCAGAAGATATTTTTGAAGAAGCTGTTGCCCATGAACTTGCTCTTAAACAAACAATTTTGGAAAGAAACGGGGGAGAAAATATTCATAAGCTCCATGATGAGCTTGCCGCAATTATGGTTTCAAATGTTACTGTTGTAAGAAGTAATGCTGGGTTAAAGGAAGCTATTGCAAAGATTAAAGAGATTCGAGCAAGAGCTAAAAACATTACATTAGATGATAAGGGGCATCATTTAAATCAATCGTTGCAATTTGCTATGCAATTTCCTTATATGTTGGAAGTTGCTTTAGCTATGGCAAAGGCTGCCTTAGTTAGAGATGAATTTAGAGGTTCGCACTATAAACCTCAATTTCCAAAACGAAATGATGCTGATTTTTTAAAAACGACCATTGCTACCTTTGACCCTCATTTAGATGAACCTGTGATATCTTTTCTTCCAGTAGATATTCGTCATCTTGATCCAGTACTTAGAGATTATACTGTGGCAAAAAGAATAACTCCTAAATTAAAAAACCTTCCAAAAAAAGTGCCATATGTGACAGAACTAGATTATGGTCGACGATAAAATGAAGAGGTTTTTATGAGCGAGAAAATTAGCGGTACATTCACATTAAAAGTATATCGTGGCAACACGAGTAAACAATACTTTGAAGAGTTTGAACTTGATAGAAGAGAAGGGCTGAATGTAATCTCTGCATTAATGGAAATTCAAAAAAACCCAATCACAAAAAGTGGAGAGCGTGTGGCCCCAATTGTTTGGGAGCAAGCATGTCTTGAAGAGGTATGTGGTTCCTGTTCTATGTTAATTAATAGTAAACCTCGTCAAGCTTGTACGGCATTGATAGAGGAAATTATCAAAGAAAGCAAAAGTACTACTATTGTCCTTGCCCCTTTTACAAAATTCCCTTTAATCCGGGATCTTGTAGTGGATAGAGCTTCTATGTTTGAAAATTTAAAGAAAATTAAGGGTTGGATTCCTGTAGACGGGTATCATAATGAGGAATTTGGACCGGCGGTATCTATTAAAAAGCAGGAAGCCATGTATATTGAATCCACCTGCATGACTTGCGGATGCTGCTTAGAAGCTTGTCCCCAGTTTAGTGATCGTTCAAAATTCGTAGGTGCCTCCACTATTAACCAAGTAAAACTGTTTAATGCTAATGAAACAGGTAAAGCTTTAAAGGAAGAGCGCTTAAATATAATGATGGAAGAGGGTGGTGTTTCTGATTGTGGAAATGCACAAAACTGTGAACAAGTTTGTCCGAAAAAAATCCCACTTACTCAATCCATTGCCGCTATTGGCAAAGATACAGTAAAAAGCTTTTTTAATCGAAAGTTTGGCCTTGCAGAGCACCTTGACTAATAGCGTTTATAAAAGCCTCTTTTGTAAGGTGGGGTTTTAATGTGGTCAAAAACTCATGATGAGATCGATTTTTTCGGTAGGCAGGTTCTTTGGGAGGGTGCTTTAACAGATCCATGTGATCTTTGTTATAATCCCAAAGAAAAGAGGTGTGATGCAAGAAGCGATCCTTTTTTATATATTGGGCATTGCCACCTACTTTTTTATCATCAATTGCATAATCATTATCCTTTAGGCTAAAGTTGGGGATGGGCAAATATTTTTGGTAAAATTTTTCTGTCCATTTCATGATGGATAAAGGGTTTAAATCAAAGCCTACATCTTTTTTATTCATGATAAAAGTGACCATAATAGTATCTTGATCAAGAATTACACAGCCGCCAGCAGAAAATCTTCGAATTATGGGGATTTGTAAAGCTTTATCTAAATGAATCACTTCCTCTTCTTTTTGTGAAGAGCCCATTACAATTGCTTTTGGTGGACCTATATTAATGAGTATTAATGACTGGCTTTCATTATCTAAAAGAGTCTTTTCCATCTCCAGCTGTTTTTCAATAGGAGTATGCTTAAGTGTAATTAAATCAATGGTCATTGAGTTTCTAAATAGGCGATTTCAGAGGTTTTGATAATTTTATATTGCATTCCATGAAGGGTTTTTAATGTAAATAACATCAAATAACCACCAGGTAAAGGATCAATATCGGCTATATCTTTAACCATTTCACCATTTGCTAATGTAAATACAATAGTTCCTGTTTGTTTATTACGTAGCATAGCAAAAGCGCTTTTCCAATCTTTTGCCATCTCTTTTGCATCAACGATCATAATATCATTTGGGGCAGCTGCAGTGGTCTTTTCACTTGAGCCCCCTGATCCACTATTCATCTCTTGCTTCATCATAGCTCCAGAGATGATGGCATTTTCTTGAGCAGTTGTTGCTTTCATAGCAGGGGAAGCAAGAGGAGAGGGAGCCGCCCCTGCACTTGAAAGCAGAATGATCAAAAAAGGCATGCTAGGTTTTAGTATGGAAGCTAATGCCATGAGGTGTTTGCCTTGCTCTAAGGAGCGCTTTTTGACCATCTTTAATCATCATTGCGATGTCGCTATAATTTGCATCATCGTTGGTGACAATCCCAGCATATAGATTTTCCTTTTTTAAGCAAAGAATATCATCAACCATTTGTTTTTTATTTTTTGTAAGAGATATTACACAAAAGGTATCATCATTTACCTGCATAATCAGATCTCCTAATCCATCGGGTCTACTTTTACAAGAAATAAGAGCTAAACATATTAATCCATTGGAAGCAATTGCTTGTTTTATTTTATAAATCATCTCACGATCAATTACGTTATGATGAGAAAGTTCTTTCTCATGGCTTTCTATGATAGGGATTGTAAATGAGGAGATGACATCCTCTGATTTCTTTCCTGCTGCAGTTTCGTTCAACGTCTGAAAAATATTTTCATCAGCAATAGGCATAGAGATAAAATTTGCTACCCCATGTCTAATGAGTCTTTCAAGGTATGCTTTATTTAACTTGCTTAAAATGACAAGTATAGGTGTTGCCTTTGTATTGATATTTTCCTTAATTGCTTTTACGATGACAAAAGTGTCATGGCCATCTGACTCATCAATAATAACAAAAGAAAATCTTAGATGATTCAATTTTTCTTCAGTAAACTGACGGTTGCTCAAAAAAATAAGGGAAAGCCCCTCAAGCTTTTTTCTAAGGATAATTTCATGATTTCTATTTTCACTAATGATTAAAATATGATCTTTCATAAAAAAGATTTAATCCGTAGAGATAAAAATGTCAAGCATTCTAGTAGCCGAAGGTGACCATTAGTATGGAAATATCTGCTGATGTAACTCCCTCTATTCGGGAGGCATGGCCTAAATTTTGAGGGCGAATTTTAGATAAACGCATACTTGATTCTTTCCGAAGAGTTTTCATGCTTAAATAGTCAACATCCTCTGGTATAGAAAAAGAATCGAGCTTTTCGAGTTTTTCCAGTAGTTTTGCCTGACGCATAATATATCCGCTGTATTTTACTTCGATTTCAACCCGTTTTGCTAGATATGGATCTAGCATTGGAAGAATTTCAGGATAAAGTACTCTTACATCTTCATAAATTTTCTCTGGCCTTGCAAGGTAGGTGGAGAGAAAAAGGCTTTTCATCTCAATTTCTTTGCGAGTATTGTTTAGTAAGGCAACAGTTTGCTCAATAATTTCTTGATCTTTTAGGAATTTTTCATAGTCTTTATCCGAAATAAGACCAAGAACATGGCCGATAGGGGTAAGCCTTGTATCGGCATTATCATAACGAAGAGCAAGTCTATGCTCTGCTCTTGAGGTAAACATTCGGTATGGCTCTGTAAGTTCTTTTGTAATGATATCTTCTATTAAGACACCAATATATGATGTGCTTCTTGATAAAATGAAGGGGGCTTTTCCTAAAGCATTGTGTGCTGCATTAATTCCGGCAATCAATCCTTGTGCAGCTGCCTCTTCATAGCCTGTTGTCCCATTAATTTGTCCAGCAAAGAAAAGATTCTTAATACGAAAGGTCTCAAGGGTTGCCTTAAGTTGTAAAGATGTGACATAGTCATATTCAATGGCATAGGCAGGTCTCATAATTTCTGCATTTTCTAACCCTTTGATAGTTTTGATCATCGCTACTTGAACATCAAACGGAAGGGAAGTGGAAATTCCTGCAGCATAATACTCGTGCGTCTTTAATCCTTCTCTCTCTAGAAAAATCTGATGACGAATACGATCTTTAAAACGGGTCACTTTATCTTCATAAGAAGGGCAATAGCGAGGGCCTACACTTTTAATGTTGCCGCTATACATAGCAGATCGGCTTAAGTTTTCCTCTGCAATTTTTTGTGTTTCTTCGTTTGTATAGGTAATGTAACACGGGATTTGCTCGAGCTCTTTTTTTACCCCATTGTGAGAAAAATGAACATCTTCTTCTGTTTCTTGAATTTCAAGAGAAGAAAAATCGATGGTTTTGCCGTGTATCCTAGGGGGAGTGCCAGTCTTTAAACGGGCAATATTAAACCCTAATTCCTTCAGTTGCTCAGATATGGGGGATGAACTGTCGCCGATTCTTCCACCAGGGGTGGTTTTATCCCCAATATGGATAATTCCTCCCATAAATGTACCTGCAGAAAGAACTACTGTCTTTCCTACGTATCTAATCCCAAGAGGAGTTTCTACACCTGTAACTTTGCCATCTTCAACGACAAGTTTATGAATGCCACCTTGCATTAAAGATAAATTCTTTGTGCTTTCTAAAAGAAATTTCATGTCTTGAGAGTAAACAAATCTGTCTGACTGACAACGGGGAGCCCATACAGCAGGGCCTTTTGATCTATTGAGCATACGAAAATTAATCCCTGAAGAATCAGCGATTTTTCCCATGATACCTCCAAGGGCATCAATTTCACGAACAATCTGACCTTTAGCAGAACCTCCAATAGAAGGATTGCAGCTCATTTTAGCAATCGTGTCAAGATTCATTGTTAGAAGCAGGGTTTTACAACCCATTTTTGCGGCCGCATGCGCAGCTTCACAGCCAGCATGTCCTGCTCCTATAACGATAACATCGAAGTATTCAGGATACGTCCACATGATTAACTATTCTTGTGGCGATCTCTTCTACTTCTTTTCTTACGTTTATGCTTATTCATTTTAAGCTTACGTTTTTTCTTCACTGAAGACATAGTTTATACCTTTCCTATAAAAAGTTCGTGTCTATAGTATAAGTACAGCTTGATTTTGTAAAGGAAAATCAATGAATACTTTCGAAAGAATGAAATAAATATATTAAAAATTTTAAATTTATGAAAAAGAGGCGAAAGGATCTTCGTCAGGTGTTTGCTCATGAGAGTAATTTTTAAATGTAGCAAATTCTTTTCTAAAGGCAAGTTTCACATCACCGATGCTACCATGTCTATTCTTTGCAATAATAATCTCAGCCATCCCAGGGTGATCTGTAGAATTGTAGTAATCTCTTCTATAAATAAACATAACGCAGTCAGCATCTTGCTCAATAGATCCTGACTCTCTAAGGTCAGAAAGCATTGGTCTATGGCCTGCTCTTTCCTCAACTTTACGCGATAGCTGAGAAGGACAGACAATAGGGATGTTTAATTCACGAGCTAAATTTTTAAGCATTCTTGAAATTTCAGCAATTTCAGTCTGTCTATTTTCTGAGTTAAAATGACTCTTTGATCCAGATAGAAGTTGTAGATAGTCTATTACCAAAAATTGAATATCATAAACCTCTTTTAAACGTCTTGCTCTTGCTCTAAGATCGGTAATTTTTAAACCTGGTTGATCGTCAATAATAAAGGTATGGTCCTGCATACGACTTACTGCCGATACGATCCTTTGGTATTCAGCACCGTCAAGAGCCCCTGTCTTGATTTTTTCAGAAGATACTTCAGCTTGAGTACAAATCATTCTGTTCAAAAGCTCCTCAGCGGTCATCTCTAGGGAAAAAACTGCCACAGGTTTGTTTAAATTAAAGCAAACGTGCTCTGCCATATTAATAGCAAGGGCGGTTTTACCCATAGAAGGACGTCCAGCTACAATGAGTAAATTTGCAGGATTAAGACCACCAAGTAAACGGTCTAAATCATGAAATCCTGAAGGGATACCGGTGGTTAAAGGCTCGTTTGGGTTACGTTTATGGTATTTTTCTTGCCTTGTCTGTAAATCTTTTAGATAAGGTAATTTAGAGGAGGATTTTGTTCCATCTAAGATACTTTTCACGCTAAGACCAATGGATTGATTAGCAGATTGGCTAATTTTAAAAAACATACTTTGAGCATCATCGAGTGCCGAATTCACATCATCAGGCTGCTGTATAGCTATTTTTTTAATCTCTCCTGCTGCTTGAATCATTTTTCTTAAAATAGATTTATTTCGAATGATTTCTACATATTCTTCAATATAAGCAGAGGTTCCGGCATATTGAGCAATTTCTGTAAGGTAGGAGATTCCTCCAGAGGCATCTAAATGGTTAGAAATTTTTAGCATCTCTGCAATAATGTGAACATCAGCAGGTTTATCTTTGCTGTATACTCCCTTTAAAGCAGAAAAAATGAGAGAATGTTCTTTGTAATAAAAATCAGAATCTTCGAGTCCGTCAGCACCAATTGCCAAAGAGCTTTCGTGAGTTAACATGCATCCAAGAACCATCATCTCAGATTCTTTTGAAGCAGGTGTGATGGTTTGATCTAGAGTAGTTTGCCCTTTCATAAATGCCTTTGCTTGCCTCTTAAAACCTGATTTTCGAGTTTCTCTCCTTTAAACTCAAGAAATCTCGCACTTTATATTTACTTTTTTTCCTCAGAAATATCAATTTGATATTCCCCTTGAGCAATAAAGATAAATCTAAAGAGCGATATTCTTCAGTTTAAAGAATATAAACTTGAAACTCAAGTTTAAAGAAACTTCGGAAAGAGAGGGATTCGAACCCTCGATACCCGTAAAGATATACTTCCTTAGCAGGGAAGCGCTTTCGGCCACTCAGCCATCTTTCCAATGGAGACCATTATACAAAAGCGCTCTATTTATAGCAAACCCACATTTTAAAAGACCTTCTTTTTACACAAGGTGAGTTGTTGATCTTACTGAAGTAGGGTTTGAAATATATATTACCACCCGTAAGCAAAGCTTACTTGAGAACGCAAAGATCACAGAGAAAAACATTGAAATCTTTCTAATTTCTTATAATCATAAGGTATTTTTTTATCCCTATTCACATGGATATAAAAATGTAAGGATAAGCAATGTATGTTGATATAAGTAATGCAATCTCTTATTGGGAGTCTTGGGCTCTCTGGAGAATAAAGTGAGCGGGAGGTTTAAAAATTACAAATACTGTTCTCATTTACAGCTAATATTGTTCAATGTCTAAGATGACTTACTTTTATAAAAGTCAAATACTCAATAATATTTAGTTTTTAGCTGTTTTCCTGGTTTTCTTTTTCCACTTCTTCTAAGCCATTGAAGGTTCTTCTTATTCCATCTGATATAATCAGAAATCCCATTTGCTTGGCTCCTGGGAATGGTAAAATCCATAAGAGTGCCCCACTTAATATTTCTACACCACCGATAATCATCGATCCTGGAATTTCAGATTCAGTTTCTTCATTATTCGTACCCTCGTTACACAAGAGATATTTATTTGTATAACCATACTTATTTTTAAATAAACTATTTTTTAGGGGAACTCCATGCAGGTTTAATATTGAATGATATAATTCTTTAGATTGATTTAATTGATCTTGATATTCTTTGCTGCTTAGCATTTCTGATCCAAATTGTGATATATAATGTCGATAAACCTCTGTGATTAGTGTAGTTGCTTCTTCGTGATCAATAGATTCAATTTGATTAAAAAAGTCAATGATTTTTGTTGCATCGGCTTGATCGATAGCTGCATATAATTCAGATTTATCTAAAGCTAGACATTGTGTGCTAAAAAAAAGGAACAATAATGAGAAAATTCGAGCCATGACGTTATCTTCCTCCATTAAATATAAAATATATACCAATCAATATTATCCAAGTGTACAACCAAATCATAGGAAAGTTTTTGTCTTTAATTGCGCTTGCTAACTTAATTCCAGATGATGCAAATGCATAAGCAAAAAACATAAGCCATATAATAGGAGCAATAATTTTAAAGAAAAATATTTTAAAAAGCGCCATTCGAAATTTCCTTTTTGTTACTCATACAATCTTTGTGCTGAAGTTTTTTTATTTATCAAAATATCAGCATATCTTAATTTGCTGAGGTGTAAGAAATTATACACATTATAAAAAATTTGATCAATATTTTATTTTCAAGTATTTACATAAATAATATGAATCTTAATGGTTAACTCCTTAGACACAATAGAGAAAGCCTTTAGTTGAAGGAGATAAATCAGACTCAGGTAATATGGTTTTAAGGGTTAGTCAAGTAATGAGGTGAATTTTAGCTCAAAGCCATTGATAGCGTTCCAGTAGCTTGTATGGTGAGATCCATCAGGATTTTGTACCGTGATGCTATAAATAGGCATGTAAACGTCTAAGGTGTGTCTTACGGCAAAGTCCTTTCCAAAAGAGGCCTCAGCAATACGCTTGACTTGATTATGGGTGAATTTTTTCCCCATTCTTTCGGAAGATTTGTAAGGTTTTGTTACAATTCGATCATCAATGAGAGTTTCAGGTCTTAGAGCAAGTCTTGGGCTTTGCAGATGTAATCTGTAAAAGCTTCCTTGCTGTACGATAAGTTTTTTCTTTCTAGTGGTATTTAACCATCGACCAAGAACATCATTTTCCACTTGAAGAATTCTTACAAGACTTTCTCTGTCTAAGGATCCACCGTGTAAGGCAAGGGCATTGATTACCCGAAATTCGTTGCCATCAATATTATTACGTATGCAATCTGAATAGCCATGGGTCATTTCCCATTGATTGGAATTTATCACCATTTCCCCATCGACTAAAGACCAAAGCATGACCCCTTCTCCAGTTGCATTGTCTTGTTTAGTGTATTTTACTTCCATTAAAAGGTAGGGGGAAAATTGGGTTTTGGATTCTAAAAATTTATGACCATCGCTTTTTAAGAGTTCAGATTTATGCATATCCATAATCTGTTTTGCGGTATAGCGCGCCTCTAAGGTATGAAAGTCGCCACTATTAACTAGCTCGATGATCTCAGTTTTGTATTCAGGTCGATGTTCACTAACCCAATAGGCTCCATAGGCAAGTCCTGCAACTGTTACAATTGTAGATATGATTCTCATTAACACCCCTTTCTATTTTTAACCTTTATTATGGTCTGTGGAGAGTTATTCTACAATAAAATTTTATTGGATTGTCAAAGGTATCCCTCTTTAGTATACTTATGACAAATGGTTAAAACGATTCATGTATTATCAGATGTTGCCATCAATCAAATCGCTGCCGGTGAAGTGGTCGAAGGGCCATCTTCTGTCGTAAAAGAACTTATTGAAAATGCAATTGATGCCAAAGCCGATAAAATTTCGGTGGAAATTAAAGATGGCGGCCATTTTCTAATTGAAGTTTCTGATAATGGAAAGGGGATGGGAGCAGAGGATGTTTCAGCCTGTACCGAGCGTTTTGCTACAAGTAAAATTTCTTCTTTAGAAGACCTTAACTCTCTTGAATCGATGGGATTTCGGGGGGAGGCCCTTGCTGCTATCTCTTCGGTGTCAAAATTTTCTGTTCTTAGTTCCATTGGAGAGGTAGCTACCTTTCTTGAGATATCAGGGGGAAAGGAGATGAAAATTTCGAAAGCTTCAAGGGGAAGGGGAACAACAGTAAGAGTAGAGTCTTTATTTTATAATACCCCTGCGAGAAAAAAATTTCAAAAAGCAAGGGGTCCTTCTACCACTGAGGTGTTAAAATGTATTACCAAGCTTTCGCTTTGCCATCCTGAGGTTGCTTTTTATTTAACAGTAGATGGTAAGGATGTTTTTTCTGTAGAAGGGGGAAAAACGAATCGATTAGTAGAGGTCTTGGGAAAAGGGTTTTTTTCTCCAGAAATTTTTATCCATTTTGAAAGAGATGGATTGAAAATAGAAGGGGTGATCGCTGGGCCGGAAAAGACAAGAAGTAATCGGTTAGGGCAATATTTAGTCGTTAACAAGCGAAGTGTTTATTCGATGTTAATAAGCAATGCAGTAGCTGCAGGCTTTGGAACTTCCTTAGGTCGAGGAGATTTCCCTTTGTTTTTTTTATCCATGACCTTTGATCCTGCAAAAATTGATGTTAATGTCCACCCTCAGAAAAAAGAGATCCGTTTTCAAGAGGAAGAAAAAGTCTTTGCCATGGTTAAAGAGGCGATTTCTTCTAGTTTAACCGGCTCTTTTACAGTAACTACTCAAAAGGAGTTTGTAAGTACCTTTCGATCTCCTATTTCTTTTAAAGAATTTAATTATGTTGAAAAATCAGATGAACGCTCTTTTGAGGCTATAAAGCGCCCTTGCTTTTTTACCCAATCGACCTTTGAAGAGAAAGGGTATCTGACTGTAAAAATGTTATGGGACGAGCTTTGTATTATTGAAGTTAACCCCCCTCATCCGAAATTTTTAGATATGGAGGAAAAAGGGTGTGTTCTCATTGATTTATCTATTCTTGAAAAAATAAGGACAAAAAATGAAAAGCCTTTTACTGGCCAAAGGTTACTTGAACCAGAAGAGATTTTTCTTACCCATAAAGAGATGGGGATTTGTGAGCACTACCAAACTGCTTTTGAAGGATTAGGCATCGGCTATAAAATGAATGAGGTCTCTATTGATCTGTTAGAAATGCCAGATATTGCTAAAAAAGAGGCAAAAGATCTCTTCATGTACGCCCTTTCTTTGCTTCAAAAGGGGGAGCAGGTGGTCGATATTAAAGAGAAAATACACTTTAGAGTATTACGAAAAAAACGCTATACTCAGGAAGAGGCGATTTTTTTAGTAGAAAATAGCCCTTGTGAAAGTGTGGGAAATCTTGTGACTAAAAAAGACTTAAGGAGATTATGCTTAGAATACAAAAGTTAGAGTTAGCAAAGGGAATGTTTTTTATAGAGAATGTCACCGATATCTACTATTTGACTGGAAAAAAGGTCTCTGAAGGGGTGTTGCTTATTTTTCCAAAAAAAGCGGTCTTTTTTGTCGATTCTAGATATATTGATTCTTGTAGAACCATGAAAGGATTGGAGGTTTGTCTTAAGGAAAAGACCACTCTTGATGATTATATAAAACAGGTAGAGCCATCAATAATTTATGTAGATGGAAAGCATCTTTGCTTTGACAGGTTTCAGTTTTTACAAACTTTATTACCTCATACAAAAATTGTATCCTCTTCTAAAATGGATGAGGTTAGATGCATAAAGGATCCATCTGAAATTCAAAAGATGAAAGTTTCTGGAAACTTAAATTATGCCGGATATGAGCATGCAGTTTCCATTTTAAAAGAAGGAATCACAGAAAAAGAGGTTGCTTGGGAATATGAAAAATTTTGCCGAGAGCGCGGAGGCGAAAGACTTTCATTTGATCCTATCATTGGTTTTGGAGAAAATTGCGCCTTTCCTCATCATCGCTCAGGCGATACAAAGTTAAAAAAGGGAATGGCAGTACTTATCGACTGTGGAATTACTGTGGATATGTATACAAGTGATATGACAAGAACGTTATTTTTTGATCAAGCCTCTAACCCTAAAGATTATAAAGTTTGGAAGCACCATTACGATCTTGTGAAAGAATCCTATGATAGAGCTTTTGCAAAAGCAAAAATAGGTGTGGAATTCTCTGTTTTGGATGATCAGGTACAAAGTTATGCAAAAGAGCAGGGGATGAGCCTTCATGTAAAACACTCGCTCGGTCATAGCCTTGGACTAGATGTGCATGAGTGGCCCCGGGTTTCTTATTTAGTAAAAAATATTCCTATAAGAGAAAATATGTTTTTTACTATCGAGCCAGGTCTTTATTTTGAAGGGAAATGGGGCATTCGATATGAAGATACGATACTTATGACCTCTTGCGGTCCAGAAGTAATTTCTAAAAAAACTTGTTAGTAAACATCTAAGTGGAAGCGTTTTTGCTTCTTTAAGTCTTTGATCACAAGATGTGCCTCTTCCGGTGAAATCGCCTTTTTAGAGGCAATGATACGCTCAAGAGTAAGGGTTACATCTTTAGCCATTCTTGCTGCATCTCCAGAAACAAATATATGTGCGCCTTGTTTAAGGATAAGATCACCAAGAAAATCTTTTTGCTCCCACATTCTATCTTGAACATACACTTTATGAACTGAGTCTCTAGAAAAGGCGGTAAATAGTTGAAGATGATGAGTTTTTTCATAAGCTAATAGTTCATCTTCATAAATGAAATCGTAAGCTTTTTGGCGATCACCTGTAAAAAGGATATTATTTTTACAGTTTCTAAAAATAATACGTTCTTGAAGAAACCCTAAAAAGGCGGCAAGCCCTGTTCCTGGTCCAACCATAATAATAGGTGTATCATCCTCTGGTGGGTAAAACGAGGCGTTAGGTTGGCAAAATAAAGGGATTTCTTTTCTATCAAGTAGATGTGCAGTAGTTAGACTTCTTAATCCTTTATCAGTTGTAAAGTCTGCAACCAGAAGATGAATTGTATCCCCATGCACTTTTTGAGAAGATGCCACTGAATAAAAGCGGGGAAGCATTGGCGATACAAGATCTACAAGTTCTGAAAGAGGGAGCTCTTTTTTATAAAAAGATTTCAAAAACTCACTTAAACTATGAGCTTCTGTGTATTCATGCCAGCTACCTTCTAATAAGTTTGCAAGGGCCAAATCTTTCTGAAAAGGAAGAAGTGCTTCAGCTATTTTTTTTGTAACCCTTGTTAAGTTTACATATTTTAGGAAAAAATCGTATACGGCAACTGGCTCTATTCGTTTTTTAGGAAAAACCACTTCATCGCGGGATACTTGTAAAATTAGAAGAAGGTTTTGTACTTCCCTTTCATTGTTATAGGGTAGAAGACCAAAAGATGAGCCTATATTATAGGTAATACCTGAACCTTTGATGGAAAGTTCTACATGATGATTCGATTTAGAGGATCCCTCTTTATTTAGGGGGATCACTTTATTAATCTTTGCTGTAAAAGGATTTTTTAAACTGTAGCTAGTTTCATGGTTCATACGGGCGTAAATAAGTCCTTACAATTACCAATTTGAACACCTTTTTCTAACAAAGGCAACTTTTTATTGGAAATTCCACCAAGTAACTCTATGGCTTGAAGAATCCGTGCGCGAGCTCTATGTTCGCCTAAAAGAACAATAGAGTCAAAAAGAGGCGGCCCTGTTTGCTTTCCAGTAAAGGTTGCAAATAAAAGCGGAATCACTTCTTTTTTCAAATGTACGCCAAATAAATCAGTTAACTTCTTTGCATTTTCTTCTATAGATTCTTTATGCCAGCCTTGATTTTCAAGCCCCCAAAGAAAAGTTTGTAGCATAAAACAACTTTGCTCAGCGCTAATTCCTCTTGGGGTTAAAAGCTCAGGTGTTAGATGTAAGTTATTTACAAAGAAAAAGCCACATAAATCAATAAAGTCACCAAAGGTTTTCATCCTAGTGTGGACTAACGGCATAAGTTTTGTCATGAAGGCATCATTAAAGCCCCAGCTTTTAATTCTTCCCCAAAGATCTTTTTCTTCAATAGTAGAGATCATATACTGCTGGTTCATCCACTCAAGCTTTTTCACATCAAATACAGCGCCACTTGTTCCAATACGCTTTTCATTGAAGGTAGCGATAATCTCGTCTAATGAATAGATCTCTTTATCCCCTTCTGTAGAATAGCCCATCAGAGTTAAAAAGTTTAAAAAGGCCTCAGGCAGATATCCTGAATCTCTGTAATAATAGGCAGAGGTTGGATTTTTCCTTTTAGAAAGCTTTTTACCATCGGTACCAAGAAGTAGCGGCATATGCATATAAATTGGTGGAGTAAAGCCGAATGCTTGATAAATCAAGATATGTTTTGGTGTTGAGGATATCCACTCATCTCCCCGAATTACATGGGAAATTTCCATCGTATGATCATCTATCACATTGGCCAAATGATAAGTTGGCAGGCCATCAGATTTCATTAATACCTGATCATCGATATCTGCGCAGGGAACTTTAATTACCCCTTTGATCTTATCTTCAAACTCTACCTCGCCAGTAAGAGGTACTTTTAATCGGATCACATAAGATCTACCCTCATCCTCAAAAGCCTTGATCTCTTCAGGAGTTAGGTTTCTATGACGTCGATCATATCCAATTTTTCCGCCAGTTTTTTTTGCAATCATCCTCATTTCTTCAAGTTCTTCAGCGGTGGTGAAACATTTGTAGGCTTTTCCCTCAGCAAGAAGCTTGTCACAATACTTGGTGTATAAAGCACTTCGCTCAGATTGTCTATAAGGGCCATAGGCGCCGCCAACATCTGGGCCTTCATCCCAATTAAGACCAATCCATCGTAAAGATTCATAAATGCTATCTTCATATTCAAGTTTAGATCTTTTTTGATCAGTATCTTCAATTCTTAAGATAAAAACACCATTATTTGCGCGAGCAAAAATTTGATTGAACAATGCCATATATAATGTCCCAACGTGTGGGTGCCCTGTTGGCGAAGGAGCAATGCGGGTACGAATTTTCATGGAAAATAGTATAACTGATCCTTGGAGTTTTTGCAAATCTCTTTCATTAGAGCAAGTTTTTGCTCATTTTATTATAGGTACGTGATTATCTTGTATTAAAATACAAGATTTTATATAATTATAAATCTATTATTTAAAATGGTTTAAAATGGAAAGATTATTTAACTACGGATTTATGGGTCAAATTGCTGAGTTTGTGCCAAAAGAGGTGAAATCAGTTTCAAAATCCTTAGAAATACTTCAACTTAGAAACATGCTTTTGTCACTTGAAAAATTACGTAATGAAAACAGTGATCTATTTCCCTATCTTAAAAACTTGACTATAGATCATGTTGATAAACAAGATAATCTTATTGAAATATCAAAAAGTGTTAACTCTTTGTTTAAAATGGTTGTCTTTGACATAGAAAAACTTGTCCCAAGAGAGGATATTGAACCATTTTCAATAAATTACATCCACCATCTAATGGCCCAGCCTGATTTAAAGGAAAGGCTTATTAAGTATAGGCAAATATTACAAAATCGTTCACTTGAAATTTTCGGAAATGTTTTGAGAGAAAAGCTTCATTTGCGGTCAATTCCCATAGGCTCTTGTGAAGAGATCAGAAGATGGTTTACCACCGAGCATAATCAAACACAAATTCGTGCAATTACTAGACTAGATTTAAGTGAGATGAATCTATTATGTATACCCGATGAAATGAGATTTTTTACAGGACTACGAACTCTTTTATTGCAGAAAAATTCAATCATGGAAATTCCCTCCTTTTTTGGGGAGTTAATCAATTTAAGGGATCTTTCTCTAAGTTATAATCGTATCAAATATTTACCTACTGAAATAGGTGGATTAATCCATCTTAATTACTTACTTTTAGAGGGAAATAAAATAGGCTTGTTGCCAGAGCAAATAGGTGAATTAATAGGATTAATCACTCTTAATTTAAATAATAATGAAATTAGGCGGCTGCCAGACACCATCTGCGATATCAAGCAGCTAAGAACGTTAAAGTTAGAGGATAATAACCTTACCGGGCTACCGGCTGATTTTTATCGGTTATTCAATCTTAGAGAGTTAGAAGTGGCAAAAAATCTAATCAGTAGGATACCTGCTTATTTACAACGCTTTTTTGAAGATCGCTGGTTTGCACTAGGTCAGCAAAGAGCAGTTATTTCCCATGAATGAGCACATATTCTTTCATGATATTCATACATTCTGTGAGCTGAAGATCTTCTTGAGAGAAGAGTTCATCATAGTAGGTAGTATCAGAAGGATTTTCAAGAGCTTTTAAAAAGTTTTGATAATCTTTATTTGTCTCAATACGCTCTTTTGAAGATTTTTCTAGCATTGGAATATATTTGGCGACCGATTCTTTTTCTTGAAGATTGCTCTGGAGCGCCTTTTTGATTTTAAAGCGGTATAATGGGTGAATATCTTCAAGATCATCTACAAATAATGGGGCAATGGAGTCGTTTTCAAGAGGGTATTTAGTGAATTTTTCACCAATTTCTGCTTTAGAGTAAATGCCTGGAACCACAATATCAGAGGCAACGCCAACTAGCTGTGGGGTTTTGCCCCCTACTGTATAGGACATTCCACCAGGTACCTTATATTCCCCTTTAGGATTTACTCTATCAGGAGTAAGATCAAAAAAGGTGCCGGATTGGTGCGTTCCTTTACCAAAGGTTGCTTTACCACCGACAACAATAGCCCTGCCATAGTCAGACAGTGCTAGGGCAACGATTTCTGAGGCAGAGGCAGAGCACTCATTTGTCAAGACAATGAGGGGACCATCCCAAATTTTATTGTTATTTAGGTTACGAAGGCGGCTTACTTCCCCTGTATGGGTACGAATGGCAGCTACTACTCCTTTATTGATAAATAAAGAGGAGACGTTGATAGCTTCGGTTAAAAGACCACCACCATTATTTCTTAAATCAAGAACAACCCCTTTAACGTTATGTTCCTTTTGAATTTGTAACAGCGCATTTCTCAAATCTTTTTCAGAAGAGGTTTTTGGATCGGCATAAAAAGAGTGCAAATGAAGATGAGCAATTACCCCATCACCACAAGGTTCAGTTGTGGCTGTAAATCTGCTTTCATTTACAATGATTTCATCACGTGTAATTTCTACGTCAAAATTTTGCTTGGTCTCATCTTTTGTCCGTACTATAGAAAGGATCACTTTAGTCTTCCTTGGGCCGCGAATGAGCTCTACTGCTTCAGATAAGTCCATTCCAATGATAGAAGTGTTATCTACAGCGATGATTTTATCCCCTTTTTTAAGAGATTTTTCGATAAAGGCAGGGCCTCCTTCAATTACTTTTTGTACTTGTAGCCCATCCATAGTATCGGCAAGAAGGGCTCCTATCCCAAATAAACGTTGTTGAACCTGGACAAGGAATTGCTTGGCTTCATGTGGGGTGAAATAGGTGGTATGAGAGTCTAGAGCCTCTGCTACACTTTTAAGGAAAAAGGCATGAACCATTCGAGCTCGCTCTAAATTGGACTCTGTTTTAAGCTCCTTTTCATAGTTAAGCCTTTTTCTTAATATAAAAGCCCTTTGTTTTTCTTGCTTTTCTTTATCTAATAAAGAAATAGAGTCTTCTTGCAGGGCTTTAATCATCCGAAGCTTTTCTTTACATTCATTAATAGTACCTGGATGGCCCATTTCTTCGACATCTTTGAAGGCAACGGCTTTTGGAAGATCATGGTAGAAGATATCTGATTCTATTAAATTGCGTCGATCTACTGCCTCTAAAAAGGTGCTGTATAAAGAGGAAAAAAACGTAAAATTCTTATGCTCAAAATCTTCCACTGCCACAGAAAGTAGATTGTCAGATGGATTTGTGTATATATCTACCTCATTTTTAAGGAGATACACCTTAAGGGGGTCAATCTTGTCAATAAATATTTTCAAAGTCCTTGCCATAAGCTCTTTATCGAGTTTTTTGTACTTTGCATGAACTTTTAGGATCTCTTGGGTCTTTTCATAGGTGTCATGGGGGGTAAGGTGAGGAGGGGGTACATATGCATTTAATGCATAAGTAACTGATAATAATATAGTTAATATTAGTTTAATAAAATTTTTTATCATTGCAAAATCCTTTAATTTGTCCGCAGCATAGTGTAATTAGCCCTTTCAATCTATAAAAAAACAAAATATTTCTTATGCCAAAGAGATATTTTGCTCGAAATTATACATAAATTGCTAATTTTTTTACGGTTTTGGATGAAAAAGATTGATATCAATTCTTTTTTTATGGCAAAATTACTTATTCAAAAGGGTAAAAGAATTAATAAAATGGAAAAACGAGGTAACTAACAGACTTTTTTAATTATAGGGAGACCTTTAAAAGTGTGTAAGTTGCCTTATTAAATTATCTTAAGAGAGGAGGATAATAAAATGTTTGAGGAAAAAGAGATTATGGAAGGTCAGCAAGTTCAGGCTAATGCTGGTGTAAGAGTTGTTTCAATCACAGAAGCAGCTAGAATTAATAATGTAACGCGTCAGGCAATTTACGTAGCTATTAAGCAAAGAAAGCTTAGAGCTTCTAAAGATGCTACACGTTGGACAATTGATTTAGGAGATTTAGAAGAGTACAGAAGAAAGAAATATTCAAGAGCAAAATCCATGTTTGATGGTGAGTTAGTGTTTGATAACCATAAGGGATATTTTTCTGTGAATCAAGTAGCTAAAATGCTTGGTGTTCCACCGCAAAAGATCTATTACGCAACAAGAATTGGCTTATTAAAAGCTGTTAGAAAAGGTGCTGCGTGGGTAATTCATAATGAAGATGTGAAAAACTATCAGGAAAATTACTTAAATCAAAGAATTGTAAATACAGAAACTTCAAGCGAGGCTATGTAATTTATCAAAGAGCCCTGGTTGTTAGGGCTAAGTTGGTGTTTTGTAAGAGATGATAGTCTATCTATCATCTGCATGCCCTCTCATAGACCACTATGTAAAAATTATTTTAATAGTGGTCTTTTCTTTTGAGGTTAACTCTCTTCTAATACGATGAAATCTTTGATTTGTAATTGAATCGAGGATTTATTTAGATAGGCATTGATATGAGGGGTAAAGGCGATGAGAAGTTTCACATTCTTTTTAAGAAGTGAAGGTTTTCTGTTGGCCATATTAAATCCGATTCCTTCCAAGTAGCGATCACCATCTTCTAAAGAAAATTTTAGGTGGTTTTTGCCTATGATTTTAGGAGGATGAACCTGTGTTGCGGTCGCATACAATGTGACATGGGGGTTTTCCATTCCGTAGGGCTCAAGTAGAGTCAATGATTCTAAAAATTCAAAGGTTAAGTCCATAAAAGAGATCTGTGCATCTAAATATAACTTTGGTTGCACGTCTTTTTCTTTCAAATTGATTTGAGCATCCTTGATGAAGCGCTCTTTCAAGATGGGGATGTTTTCCTCTTTGATGGTAAGGCCGCAGGCGTAGTCGTGTCCACCAAAATTAATCAGTAAATCTTTATTTTTCTTTAAAATATCTAGGACAGGGAATTCAGGAATTGTTCGAATAGAGCCTTTGCCGATGCCATCTTTTATAGTAATTACAATGGTTGGCTTGTTATAGAGCTTAGAGATTTTGGTAGCAAGGATGGCAATGATGCCTGAATGCCAGGTATAAGAGTGCAGGACAATTGCATTATTTTTAACAAGGGCCGGATTTTCAGAGATTTCCTTATCAAGATTCTCCGTATCCTTTCGTTCAATTTTCTGCCGCTTTTGGTTCATCTGATCTAAATCGCGCGCAAGAGCCTCTGCCTCTCCCATATCTCTTACAAGGAGTAAATTCACCCCTTTGATAGGATTGTCTATTCTTCCTAAGCTGTTGAGCCTTGGAGCTACCTTAGAGGCAACATCAGAGGTGGTGATTTCTTCAGGATTTACCTCAGATACATGGATAAGTTTTAAAAGGCCTATTCTTTGAGTCTTTCTTAACTGCTCAATCCCATATCTTACTAAGATCCTATTTTCTCCAGTGAGGGCGCCCATGTCAGAAATTGTGCCAAGAGCAACTAAGTCAAGGTATCTTCGTAGATCGATTAAATCTGCCTGCACTTCCCCATTTTTGGCAAGAATGTTCATCATTGCATGAGCAAACTTAAATGCGACACCTACTCCCGTTAAATCTTTATTTGAATACTTGCTACCCTTAAGTTTAGGATTTAGTGTAGCAATACAGTGGGGGATTCGCTCAGTAGGCTCATGGTGATCAGTGATGATTACATCTATTCCATTTTTTGTGATTTCTTCGACTTCATCTGCAGCAGTAATACCGCAATCAACAGTGATAAGGAGTGTACAATTATTTGCCTTAGCATAATCAAGGGAATCTAAAATTGTATTTCCACGATCAGAGGTCCTAGATACTATATAAAAGAAGACAGAGGCACCTAAAGCACGTAGAAAGTCTACTAAAAGAGCAGTGCCAGTGATACCATCGACATCGTTATCACCAAAAATCAAGATACTTTCGTTCTTTTTTAAGGCTTGATGAAGTCTAGAGGTGGCATTATCAATTTCACTTAATTTTTCAGGTGGAATCAGATGGGGGAGTTTTGAGTAGAGAAATTTATGAACATCGGTTTTTTTCGTAAACTTTCTCGATACTAGTACTTGAGCTGTAGCTGGATGAATATGAAATTCAGAGATGAAATAATCAAGTAGTGGTTTATTTTCTGTAGGATAAACCCATAACAGGTTTGAATGGGGCTGTTTGTATTTCATTTAAACTTCTTTTTTTCAGATTGTAACCTATATTGGTTATTATATCAAGGGAACTTGGAAGGCCCGGGGTCGAGCCTTCAAATAGTGAAGCTATCCATGAATACTAATAATAGAAGCAGATTTGGAGACTTTCTTTTCCTTATGCTTAAATAGAAGTAAAAAGGTACTAGCTATGTACAATGAGGAGAATGTCCCAATAATTACTCCCATCATCATTAAGAACGAGAAGTTGAAGATCGACTTACCGCCTAATATGACAAGTGATAGAAGAACTACAAGGGTTGTTAGAGATGTCATCATCGTTCTAGATAATGTTTTATTCAAGGCCTCATTGATCACCTCTTCTAGCGGCTGACTCTTTTTCACCTTAAGATCAGATCTAATTCTGTCAAAAACGATAATGGTATCATTTAATGAATAGCCGATAATAGTCATAAGCGCAGCAATTGTTTGAAGATCAACAGTTAGCTGCACTCCAAATAACTTACAAATTCCAAGCATTGCAAGGGTTAAAAGTAAGTCGAATACAAGACCAAGGGTGGCAGCTATTGCATAAGAAAACTCAAATCGCACCGTAATGTAAATCAAGATTGATATAAGGGCAAGAGTTAAGCCAAAGAGAGCATTATTTCTCATGGTGCTTGACATTTGACCGCTTATGTTAGAGAAATTCTTATCCAAAGAGGTTAAAGACTTTTCAGTAAGGATAACTCCTGACTTATTTAATATCCCAACAAAGTAGCTTAGTTTTGCGTTTTTCTCATAAGAGTAGGTAAGATTATCGAAATCCCGTCTTGTTTGTAAATTTGCAAAAGGTCTACCTTCATTGCTGAGGGAATTACTTAAATACACTTTTAAATGAGATGGATTGTTTAACTCACGAAGAGAAAACTCATCTTGCTTTATTCCACTAGCAAGTAATGCCTTTTCAACCTCTTCTTTTGGAGAAAGCGCTTGTTTTGAGGCTACTTCGATTTCAAGTGTGGTACCACCTGTAAAATCCATGCCAAACAAGGTTTGTCTTTGCTCATAAAGAGTGATGCCGCCGATAATGATGACTATTGCAGAAATTAAGGTTGCCAAACGGCCATACTTCATAAAAGCAATTCCTGCGTTTGGTATCAGATTAAGCATGGTTAAGGTTTGCTTTTTATCCTTTTTCTGCCAGTAATTAAAGAATGTCCGAGTCATGTACAGGGCTGTAAACATGCTTGAAGTGATACCAATAATCAAGGTAAGGGCAAAGCCTTTCACAGGTCCTGCATCGAAATTTAATAGGATTAAAGCTGCAATGATTGTGGTAATATTTGAGTCAAAAATAGCAGAAAAAGCCTTTTGATAGCCTGTAGATATAGCTTTAATGATGTTTCCATCATTTTCAAATTCTTCTCTCATACGCTCATAGATCAATACGTTAGCATCAACGGCCATTCCAATTGTTAAAATGATCCCTGCAATACCTGCAAGAGTGAGCGATGCTCCAAGATTTTGAAGAGTTGCCCAAATGATTAAGATGTTAAATACAACGGCAATAGAGGCTATCACCCCTGCAAATCTGTAGTAACCAATCATGATGACAAGTACAGCAATAAATGCGACAAAAGTAGCAAATAAACCTTGTGCCCTTTCTTTTGAACCAAGCTCTGGGCTGATTGTTGTTTCAGAAATTATCTCAGGGGTATAGGTTAATGAACCTGCTTTTAGATCAGCAGCAAGCTTTGCTACCTCTTTTTGAGTAAATGAACCTGAAATACGCCCATTATCCTTTAATGCATCATTTAATCTAGGCATTGAAATGATTCGGCCATTTAAAATGGCTGATAATCTCCATCCACCACCACCTGTGTATTCAGAATATTTTGGATCGCTCATCTGTGCTGTTGAAAAAACTGATGTCCATGTATAAAGGACATTTCTTGGATCTACACTTATACCATTTTCACCTGTTCCTTGAGAATTTACAGAAAATGATAAATAATTCCCTGAAGATGGATCATAGCCAGAAGTGATACTATTTAAGGAGGATCCTTCTAAAGCGTAGTTGTTGAAAATAAAGACAAGTGGATGGGCCATTCCATTCCAATCTTGATAACCATTGCCATCCATCACACCAATTTTAGAAATTTCATCATTAAAATCAGAGCTGATTTCAGTATTTGGGTGAGCAAGCTTTAATCCATTTTCCAGTAATACTCTACCTGAGTCACTGCGTGCAATTCCATCTGCTTGTAATGCTTCATCCCCATATAGATGATTAAAAGCAATTTGATTGATGCTTTCTGGATCGGTTTTTCCTCTTACCACAGCCTCATTCCAAACTTCTTGTAAAAATCTGTTCACAGAAAGTCTAATTTTTTCATTCATCATAGAAAACTTTTCATTCACAATATGAAAGGTCATAGAAGAAGAAGAGATCAACTCTGAAGCAGAAAGACTTTGTGTAGCAGGAAAATCCATCGTGATGAATGACCCCTCTTTTCGGATGGCAACATCTGAAACACCCATTTTATTCACTCTTCGATAGAGCTCATTGATCCCTTGATTGATATCAGCTTCATTTTTAACAGGTTTATTTTGTTTATCCTTTAATGCTAAACGAACAGCTGTTCCCCCAGCCATATCCAGGCCCCAATGCAAAATTTTGCGCTCATCCCCACGGAAATACTTTGAGGTAGATAGCGCAAGGTTGCTCAAAAATGGGCTTTTTGTAGGAGCTGGGATGCTCATATATCCTTCGGAATCTGGATTTGCTTTTGCTCTATGATAATCATCATTCCATTTTAGTAAGTCTGCATGTTCTTTATTTTCTATACTATTTACGGCAAGAATCCTATTTCTTACATCAGAAAAGGCAAGAGTAGCTAATTTCCCAGATCCCATGACTTTCCAATCTTCTCTTGTAGCAGATAGTAGAGATTGGTAAAAGTTTGTAACTTCAAAAATGATGTCATCTTTGAACTCTTTCCCAAATGGGTAGAGATTACCAGGATAGGTGGTTACACCGGCATTTCCAATAAGGGAATTTAGGGCACTTAGATCTTCATGAATTTTAGAGTTTTCCTCAGAAAATGCTTCTTGGGAGATTTTATTGTATAAGCTGAGAATGTCTTTTCCGATAATATAAATAGATCCATTTTTAAACCCTTTGATAGAGCTTTTGCCATCAAGAAGTGGGGAATAGAAGGTGAGGTTAAAATGCTTATCTTGTTCTTCAAGGGCTTCAAAGGTATTCCAATCATAAATCTTATAGTTTTCTTTAGAAAGGGTTTCTGATGATCTATCCCAATAGGTCTCAAGGTTTGTCTTCAATGAGCGAATTTTCTCAGCTGCAACTTCTTTTAAGTTAAATTGAAGAAAGCTTTTTGCCCCTTTTTCACCTGATAAATCGATAGAAAAGGTGAGTCCTGATTTTTGGATTTCTTCCCCTGAAAGATTTTTAACTTTGGCAATTTCATCAAACACAATTTGGTTAATTTTCCGCTGCTTTGAATCTGAGGCAGTAGCTGTAAAATCAAGCAATTCTTTTAAGATTTCAACAGATACAATGCCTTCATTATAATCAACAGATATAGAGGAGATAACAGGATTTAAAGCCCCTGTGGACAGGGTATAAGTTTTTGCACCTTCAATTTTTCTATTAGTCACTTCAGAGCTTAAGTCATAGCTTGTGCCCTCAGAATTTTTTGAAACAAATTGACTTTTCTTAGACTTTAAAACAGTTATTGCATCTAGAAGGATAGCCTCTTTTTTAGTAAGGGCCGCTAAAGAGGAAACCTCTGCAAGAGTTTGATCGTTTTCATCTAATCCACCCTTTTTTATCTCTTCTTTCATAAGAACTTTTGCTTCGATAAGAGAATCAAGGCTTAATTGAAAACCTTGAAGGCAAAGGTTATATAAGTCATTTTTTGAATAAGAGGGTGAGTTGAACATCGATCCATAAAACTTATGTAAAAGTTGCGGATTAGATTCAAAAATTGTTTTATAATTTAGGAGGGAGTCAGCAACTGCCATAAAAAATGGAACTTTCTGTTCTTTTGAAAATAGACCTTGAGCTTTTTCAATATTTACAGCACTAGAAGATTCGGAGAGAACCCCTTTGCAAACTCCTGATACTCTATCGTCTAGAACCTCTCTGTATGCAGAGGTAATTTCCCCATTTTGATCATACATTTCGACAAATGAAAAATATTTTTCCATTTTATTTAGATCAAAATGAAGCGGAATTTCTCTAGAAAGTGTCACAATTTTTGGATTATACGACTCATTTAAAATGTTTTTCATGTCATCATTGGAAACAGGGGTCATTCGCTTTGGAAAAAACGAGATGAGCTCATTTGCTCTTAGCATATGATTTTTAAATGTGCGTGCTTCTTTCTCTGTTTTAAATGTGATCTCTATTAAATCTGGAGAAGAATCTCGGAGAGAAATTTTTGAAGCTTTGATATGTAATAATTTACAATAAGAATTAATCCAAGCGATGGATTCACCTTCTAAGTTATTGACTCTTTCGCCAATAGATTTTGCAATTTGAGTTGATTTTTCTTTTGTGATCGGCGCTTTTAAGTCATTACTGTAAAAAAATATGGTAGGTAAAATATTGTATAGGGTAAGTGCAGATACGGCAAGAATTACAAATAGGGCATTTCGTTTCTCTCTAGCTTGCATAGTGGATTTCCTTAAATTATAATATAAAAGAAAGAGTTTATTCGATTTTTCACCAAATGTCAATGAGGGAAATGCCCTTTTATTAGAGAATATTCTAGTAAAGAATATCCCCTCTTGATAAGATTGCGAGAAGTTTTTAAGGAAATTATGACTCAAACGCTATTTAATACAGCACAAGATGAGATGAAGCCTAAGCTTTTGATACCACAGCATGTAGCGATTATTATGGATGGAAATAGACGCTATGCAAAAAAAGAAAGTATTAATGTGGAGCAAGGTCATATTGCTGGGGCAAAAAATCTTTTAAAAATCACTGAAGCTGCTGTGAGCCTTGGAGTTAAAATTTTAACTGTCTTTGCTTTTTCTACTGAAAATTGGCTCCGAAGTGACCCAGAAATACAATCCTTATTTCATATTTTTGAGCTCTATTTGACAAAGATGAGACCGCTTTTAATAGAAAATGGGATAAAACTCTCTACAATTGGAGATGTAAATCCTTTACCGCTTAGTTTAAAAACGTTATTGTTTGAAGTAAAAAATGCTACTAAACATGGAAATTGCTTAGAGTTGATTCTTGCCATTAATTATGGTGGAAGAGATGATATGACAAGGGCGGTGAAAGCGATTACAAAAGATGTGGTTGATAATAAATTAGGGCAAGAGGATATTTCTGAAGAATTGATTGGGAAATATCTTTACACTAAAGATTGGTCAGATCCAGATTTATTAATTAGAACAAGTGGAGAGCAACGATTAAGCAATTTTTTACTTTGGCAAATTTCTTATACAGAGATCTATATTGCTAAAACATTGTGGCCGGAATTTACGGTAGAGGATTTTAAAGAGGCGATCAGTTCTTATCAAAGAAGAAATAAGAGGTTAGGGGTGTAGAAAATGGAAAAATTTGCAGATTTAAAAAATAGATTGTTAATATCTACTTGCGCTATCACTTTATTGACTGTATTTATCTTCCTTTCACAACATCCTATCATGCAAGTATTAGTTATGTTGATTGTTGCGTTAACCGGCGTGTTAGCTATTTGGGAATATGTAGAGTTTTTAAAAACTAAATCCATTCAGCTACCCTTTGCGCTACTTGCTTCCTTTACAGTGATTTTGATTTTTTCAAACTACTTACAAATGTTGAACTATAGAGTCACAGGAGTAAATCAGCTTATGTTTGGTTTATTTCTTTTTGCGATTTTTCTTTACCATTTTGCAAAAGTAGAAGAGGCTATCATCCATATTTCCACTTGTTTTTTTGGTATTGTCTATATCCTTGTCCCGCTTAGTTTAATGGTACGGATTCTTTATCCTGAATCTGTTTCAGATGGGGTAATTAATGGAAGAATGTGGCTTGCTTATCTACTTATTGTAACAAAAATTACAGATATTGGCGGATATTTAATAGGAACAAAATGGGGTAAAAGTAAGCTTGCTCCTTATATTAGTCCAGGCAAAACCTTAGTAGGGTCAATTGCCGGCTTTATCTTTGCTCTTTCTATGAGCTTAGTATTTTATGTGATCTCCCAGCTTTTTCCTAATTTAGGCTTTTCTTTATCTTTACTTCAGGCGATAATTTTAGGGGGCTTAATTGGGGTGCTTGCTCAAATAGGGGATCTGGCTGAATCATTATTAAAAAGAGATGCAAAAGTTAAAGATAGTAGTGCTATTCCTGGAGTTGGTGGTGTGTTGGATAATTTAGACTCACTTTTATTTACAGCGCCAGTTGTTTATATTTTTATTAAAAATATGTGAGTTTATGGAAAAGTGGATAAAAATAACAATCGATGGCCCTTCTGCATCAGGAAAGTCTACATTAGCTAAAAAATTAGCTAAAAAGCTTGGGTTTACTCATTTAGATTCAGGTGCTATTTACAGATCCATTGCTTTATATTTGAAGCAGAAGAATCTTTTAGACAAAAGCGATGAAGAGCAAAAGCAGGCTTTATTAGATTTTTCTTACTATTTCAAAGGTAGGGCTGAACATAAGACTCATTTTGTTTGTGATGAAGATGTTACGTCTAAAATTCGGGAAAGAGATATATCAGAATTATCCTCAAAGCTTTCTGTGAAAGATTTCATTAGAGACTTTTCAACAGATTTACAGCGGGCTCTTTCTGAAGGGGATAATATTGTGATTGAGGGAAGAGATACTGGTTCTGTTGTTTTTCCTCACGCAGATATCAAGTTTTATTTAGATGCCGATCCTATAGTGCGAGCGAAAAGACGGTTTTTGGATCTTAAGTCTAAACACGGCTATAAAGAGCTTTCGGTAAAGGATATTGAAAATGATATAAAAGAAAGAGATCAAAGAGATAGGGCTAGAAAGCTTTCTCCATTAATTTGTCCTGAAGGGGCCACAAGAATTGATACAACGAATTTAAGCATCAATTGTATGGTTGATTTACTTTCAAAGAAGATAAATACATTATCCTACCATCACTCTGAGCCTCAAAGGTACTTTTTTCGTTATAAAGGGAAAAAATGTTCTGTAGTCTATCTGTTGACGAAATGGATTTTCACCCTCTATTTTAAATTATTTCACCGTTTTAAAGTTTTTGGAAGAGAGCACTATAAAATCAACTCTCCGGCAATTATTGCGTGCAACCACCTATCTTATTTAGACCCTCCCATGATAGGAGTTGCTTGCCATGAGGTAATTCATTGTCTTGGGAAAAAAGCACTATTTGCAAATCCTTTGATGAACTGGTGGCTAACAAAAGTTAACTCTTATCCTGTAAGTGGTACCTCATCAGATAAAGAGATCATGAAAAAAGTGGTTTCGTTGTTATTAAAAGGAGAAAAGGTGTTGATTTTTCCAGAAGGGACTAGAGGAAGCGATGGGAAGGTTCAGCCATTAAGAAAGGGGCTTGCTCTATTTGCAGATAAAGGCAATGCTAAAGTCATTCCTACAGCAGTGATTGGCCCAGAAGAAGCTCTCCCAAAAGAAAAAAAATTTCCTAAGCTTTTTACCTCTTTGACTCTGGCTTTTGGTCCTCCCATCTATTTTTCCACCATACTTAAAGAGGTGAAGGATAAAAAGCTGGCAAGAGAAATTTTTTTGGTAGAAATTCAAAAGGCTATTCAATTATTAATCGATACACATAAACATTAGAAAAGGAGAAAAAACATGACTGTAAAAGAGTTGCATGAAAAGGATTTTGATAAAGCAGTAGATTCAAAAAAAGTAGTTATTATAGATTTTTACGCCCATTGGTGTGGTCCATGTAAAAGGCTTAAACCGATTTTAGAAGAAGTAGCCGAAGAAGGGGTAATAGTTTACTCGGTAGATGTGGATCATAATAGAGAGCTTGCCTCTAGGTTTGATGTTTCCTCTATCCCAACGGTTTTACTGTTTAAAGATGGCAAGCAAGTGGATATGTTTGTAGGCTTAAAAGATAAAGATGAAATTCTTGAATTAGTGGAAGATCACTCATAACTATGATTGTATCAAGGCAAAGTCTTGTTGACGAAGTGCCTCATAAATAGTAATGGATACAGAGTTGGCTAAGTTTAGACAGCGGCAATCTGCATGCATAGGTAATGTATAGAAATCTTCTCCCCACATCTCTAATGCATAGGGGGGAAGACCTTTTGTTTCGCTACCAAAAATAAATATAGCATCTTGCTTAATCTCGGCTGAAAATATTGAAGTTTTTGCCTTACTAGATAAAAAGTATTTAGGGCGGGGATCGTCTTTTAGATAATCTAATAGTGAGGGAACTTTCTTCACCTCTACACCTAAAAAGTAATCAAGACCAGCTCTTTTTAGTTGCTTAGATGTCATAGTAAAGCCAAGAGGCTCAACAAGGGTAAGCTTACAATTAGTTGCCTTTGAGAGCCTTATAATATTTCCTGTATTTTGTGGGATATCAGGCTGAAATAATATGATTTCCATTATAGGTCTATTTTATATTTTCATATTTTAGAGAAGTTCCTGCAAAAGCATCTTCAGGAAATGCTTTAGAGATCTCATCTTCTTGTTCAGGAGCGCGTTCTTCAAGTCCTTTTAGAGCAATTTCAAATGTAAGCAGGGCATTTGGCGATAGGTTAGAGCTTGTGCCATATCCCATATCAGGATGGATATAGACCTCTCTTGTTTCCCCAACTTTCATACCAATTAGCGCCTTTCTAAATCCTTCAATGGTTTCATATAGTTCAATTGGTTCTTCTTTTGTAGTTTTTCCAAAAATCTCTCCATCAAGATATTTGCCTACATAAGTAATAATTGGTGTGTGTATTTCTTTACAAACTTCACCTGTTCCTTGAACAATTTGCTTATATTGAAGTTTTCCTGCTTCTAATTCCACAACTTTATCATTGGTTTTATTAGATGCTAAAAAGGCCTCTGCCGCTTTTAAGTTATGGTCACATTCATCTTTAAATTTCTTTTCTTGAAGTGCAGAAATCATCGCAATGGTCTTTGACTCTTCTAAAGGAGACTCTGTACCATTAAAAGCATTTTGAATTCCCACTAGAATTTCACCGTTATCAAGATCTAATTCAAGGGTATTAAGGCTCTGACCAAGTAAATGACCATAGGCTTGAGAAAGTAGCTTTATTTCAGCTTTAGTAAATTCTTTAGAAGATTCAACAGCTGGTTGTTGTAATTCTTCTGTTTTTACACTTGTGGCAAATAGTTGAGCGCTTAAAAATACTGCACAGTTCCCAAGTAAGAAATAAATTGAACGACTCATAGTTGACTCCTTTGGTAAAGACTCCCTCAATAGGTGAGTTATGAGCTACTTTACCCTGATTTTATTTAATATCCAAGGTTTTTTTCTCATCATTATTTTATTCTTTTAGTTTTTATTCTATCAATATAAAATGATTGCTTAAACCGGTAGTCACGCCATTTTTCAAAAGAAACATTTGAAAGGGTATCTGTTGGTTCAAGATCCATTAAAAAAGCAAGTACGGCTAAGACATTTTGATCAGGGCGAGAAGTGAGCCATGGGTCAAGTGCAATTGCTGAGTCATACCAAGCGTCAAAAAGGTAGCGTCCAGTCTCTGAATTAAAATTAATTCCTACTATGCCACCGGCAATAGGTTTAATATTCACTTTATTGTCATCATCAGATAGATCGTAGTAGTCAGTAAGTTTTGAAGAGGTATATCGGTAAAGGTTAAGCCCCTTTAAGTGAGTGAAAAAATAACCTGTATTTTCAATATATTTCTTTATTTTATTTAGATTGTTCATAGGTACGATCGATGTATCTAGCCATAATATTTTCTTATAACCAAGAGCTCTGGCCTCTTTAATCATACATACTTTAAAAGCGTAAGGTACATGAATAAGTTTTAAAGAGCCACCTTCTACATCTGGCCAGCCTCCATTTCTATAAAGCAGATGACCTACAAAACCTACTTTAGTTAATTTCTTTTTTAAACGCTCAATTTGCTCTCTTCTTTGGTTATCATTGCTAATAGAGGCATATGTGACAATACAAAAATCTTTATCATTTTCATCGGTCTTATAAACTTCTTTTTGCAGCAGAAGATCGCTTCGATATTTAGGATATATAGACATATTTTTTGCCCTTAAGTCATAACGGCAAGTTTCTTTATAATCTGGTTCATTAAAAATATTTAACCACCTAAGATAAGGTCTTGACCCATTATGAAGAAAATCATCAATTCTTTTATACTCATCAAGAGTAGGATGATAGATATCCTCTATACTTTCATATAGCGCTTTTTCTTCCGGAAGATCGGCTAAAAAGGCATCTTCTTTTCCAAGATCAACCAGTTCTTCATCCCAGTTGCCATAAAGAAGGGCATTGGAGCTTAGTAAATTTAAACAAGAAGCCAAAAGAAAAAATTTAGACATAAAATACTTGGGGTAAATTAATTAAAAAATAGCAGTATAAAAGTAGAACTAATATTTTTCAACATTTTTCTATTTTGATGCTAAGCGCTTTTTCGTTTCAATATGTAACTCATCTAACTGTTGATCAGATACTCTTGAAGGACAAGACATCATAAGATCAGAAGCTTTTTGTGTTTTTGGAAAAGCAATTACATCACGAATAGATTCAGCCCCTGTTAAAAGCATCATAATACGATCAAGTCCAAAGGCTATACCTCCATGAGGTGGCGCCCCGTACGATAATGCTTTAGTCAAGAACCCAAATTTTTCCTCAATTTCCTCATCACTAAGATTTAAAAGAGTGAAGATTTTTTTCTGTAATTCTTCATAGTGAATTCTGATAGATCCTCCACCGAGTTCTAAGCCATTTAGCACAAGATCATAAGCATCAGAGCGAACTTCTAATGGATGAGAGTCAAGTAAATGAATATCTGCCTCTAATGGGGAGGTGAATGGATGGTGAACGGAAGTTAGGGCTTTTGTTTCCTTATCTTGATCAAAAAGTGGGAAATCCATCACCCAAAGAAACTTCAAATCTCCATCTTTTATCAAGTGTAGTTTGTCTGCAAGGTGTCTTCTAAGGTGGTCAAGAGATTGATAAACGATTGATTTTTCTGCCGCTGCAAACAGTATTAGATCTCCGAGCTTAGCCTCACAAGTTGCTTGTAGTTCCTTCTGTAGGGTCTCATCGAAGAATTTCACAATATTTGAGGATAACCCCTCTTCGGTTACTTTCATCCAGGCAAGACCTTCTAGGCCAAACTGTTTGCAAAAGATTGTAAGGTCATCGATCTCTCTTCTTGATAAAGAGGCGCCATTTGGTACCGTTATTGAACGAATTATATGATGGTTCTCTAAAGCTGTTTTAAAGATCGAAAAGGTAGATTTTCTAGCAATCTCTTCAACATTTACAAAAGCCATGCCAAATCGTAAATCAGGTTTATCAGTTCCATATTTTTCCATGCAATCTTTGTAGTTATAGCGATCAAACGGAGTCTTTAAATCGATCCCTTTACACTCTTTCCAAAGCCTTTTAATCATCCCTTCCCCAAGGCTAATAATGTCTTCATGAGTGTTAAAGCTCATCTCGATATCAATTTGAGTGAATTCGGGCTGTCTATCTGCACGCAAATCTTCATCACGAAAACAACGAGCAATTTGGAAATATCGATCCATTCCGGCAATCATTAGCAGTTGCTTATAGATTTGAGGGGATTGTGGTAAGGCGTAGAAATGTCCAGGGTGAACTCTTGAAGGAACAATATAGTCTCTTGCACCTTCTGGAGTAGATTTTGTTAAAATAGGTGTTTCAATTTCTAAAAATTGATTTTCAGTAAGGTAATTTCTCACCAAATTTGTTGCCTTTGAACGCATGATCAAAGTGTTTTGAAGCTCTTTTCGTCTTAAATCTAAATACCTGTAGGTTAATCTGAGCTCGTCTTGCACTTCAATTGATTCATCAGCAATAGAAAATGGGGGGGTGGGGCATTTTGAATTAATAGTTAATGAAGTTACTTCCACTTCAATTTTACCAGTGGCTAAATTTGGGTTGTTCATTCCTTCACCACGAGGACGCACTTTTCCACCAATTTGAATAACCCACTCACTTCTTAATATTTCAGCCGCCTTATGAGTCTTTGTATCAATGGTTGGATCAAATACAATTTGAGTAATGCCATAACGATCTCTTAAATCTATGAAAATTAACCCGCCATGATCACGACGTCTGTTCACCCATCCAGATAATGTGACGTGTTTGCCTGCATCAGCGATTGTTAGTTCATTTAAATGGTGAGTTCTTCTATGGGTAGGTTTCATATCTATCTCGCTAGTTAAGGTTGTATAACAGGTGCTCAGAAGAGATTTTCGAAAGCCAAGAGCTAAAGGCTGTTAACATTATGGATTCTTCCTCTCTTGTCCGTAAATCTTTTATTTTACAAACACCAAGCTTTAATTCTTCTTCCCCAAGAATAATAGCATAACGGGCCATTTTTTCGCTTGCTTTCTTTAATCCAGATTTAATCGAGCAGTCATAATGACATTCTGAAGAAAGGGACCGATGGCGTGCGTGAAAAGCAAAAGTTGTCTGCATTTTTTTACACTCATCATTAAGACCGATGAAATAGCAAACTAAGGGCTCTTTTTCCCCGAAAGAAATTCCTGATTCTAATAAATATTGGATGACTCGTTCAATACCAATTCCAAAACCAATCCCTGGAAGATCTTTCCCTCCTAAATCCTTTACGAGCCCGCCATAAACGCCGCCGCCACCAAGGGAATTTTGAGCAGAGCTATGATCATCCCTAACCACTTCAAAAACAGTATCAGTATAATAATCAAGGCCGCGAACTAAAAGAGGATCTACCTTATAGGAAATTCCAAGACGATCGAGTCCTTCAAGTACGGCGGTAAAATGGGCTTTTGCCTCACTATTAAGATAATCTAAGATATTTGGAGCTCCTTTGACAAGAGTTATGTCTTGAGAGTCTTTAGAATCTAAGATCCTTAATGGGTTTGTGGTAAGTCTTCTTTTGCTGTCATCGGATAATTGATCTTTAAAAGAAGAAAAATAGCTTACCAATTCTCTAGAGTAAACTTCTCGACATTGTTTAGATCCAATGCTGTTGATGAGTAGGGTGGTTTTAGAAAGGCCAAGCAGCTTGAAAAAATGATCGAGCATAGAAATCACTTCTATATCTATAAATGGACTTTTTTCTCCAATTACTTCGATGCCAAATTGATTAAACTGTCTATAGCGCCCTTTTTGTGCGCGATTATATCGATAGCATGATCCTAAATAATAAAGTTTTGAAAGTCTTTCTTCCATGCCGCCATTTTCAATATAGGCGCGAATAACAGGAGCAGTAAGTTCTGGTCGAAGGGATAAAGAGCGTCCTTTTTTATCTAAAAAGGTATACATTTCTTTGCTAACAATATCACTTTCCTCACCCGAGGTTCTTGTAAAAATTTCTGTATATTCAAAAGAAGGGGTGACCACCTCTTCAAATCCATAAAGAACGGTAAGTTTTCGTACAATTTTGTCTATTTGCTGCCAGATGAATGGATCTTGCCAAGGCTCTTTTGCCTTTGGGTATCTATCATAGCAACCTTTTACACAGTTTTTTAGCATAGTTAAAGATTCTATGACAAAATCGTATAGGTGTAAAGTGCGTTTTTAGTGGGGGTATAGGATCATGAGAAGAAGGTGGTCGATTTTCTCTTTCCATAGAGTTAAGAAGCTTGCCGACCTATTTCGGATATACTCTTGATGCAGGGCATGGAGCATTTTAAGGTAGGGGATGGGGAACCAATCTTGCATTTCTTTTGTATTTAAATAGTACCCAAGAGTTTTGCCCTCTTTGTCACCATAAATTTCTATGGAATGGATGAGTTCATTTAAGGGGATAAGGTACTCAGGGCTATGCTTTTGACCCTGTCTTCTTTTGACAGAAAGGGTGAGAAATGTCCATGTTGAAGAAAGACTTTTAATATATTCAATATTTTTTGACTGATCAGCGCTTGCAAGTGAGAGTAAATGGTGGGATAAAGTAGTAATAAGTGTATAAAGTTCTTGCTCTCCTGGGTTTAAATGTGACAAATCTACCCCTTTCTCAACAGATGTTTTATCTAAAAGATTATACATAATGCTTGCATAGAGAAGTTTAAGTGAATCTATGGGGTGATCATTGTAAAGGAAAGATTTCTCTTCCTCTGATTTTTCGCCATGAACAGGTTCTATTTCATTGGTATGTATAGAGTAAGGATCCTTTTTACCTAGAGGAGAGATGTTAGTTTTTTTATATATTTCGCTCATACTTCTATATATAGATTCTTTAAACAGGAGGGGTCAAGAGGAAAATTTCAAGGGCTGTCTCTATGAAAAATAGTTGACATTTTGAAAAAGTGAGGGTAAAGTTGACCATATTTTATCGTAAGGTGAGAGAAATGTTATTTTTTAGAAACCTGAATATGTTCCAAAATGCCCCTAATTTAGAGAGGATTAGTAATACCTCTATAATTGATCGGGAGTATAGCTATTGGCGTCTTAGAACATTTTATTCTATGTATTTAGGGTATGCGTTTTTCTACTTATCAAGAAAAAGTTTTACGTTTGCAATGCCCTTGATGATATCGCAGATGGGATTTACTCATGCAGATCTTGGTATTTTAGGTAGTGTTTTATACATCACCTATGGCGTGTCGAAATTTTTTAGTGGGATCATGAGTGATCGTTCAAATCCTAGATATTTCATGTCTATTGGTCTTATCCTCACAGGTGTATTAAATATTTTTTTTGGTTTTTCTTCCTCTTTACTATTTTTTGCCCTTTTTTGGGGTTTAAATGGGTGGTTTCAAGGTTGGGGTTGGCCTCCGTGTGCTAGGTATTTAACGCATTGGTATGCCAAAAGTGAGAGGGGGAGTTGGTGGGGATTGATGAGCACTTCTCATAACTTAGGAGGGGCTGCAGCTCCGGTAATTGTTTCCTTAGTAGCAAGTTTATATGGATGGCGCGTGGGAATGTATTTCCCAGGAATTCTTTGTATTTTGATGGGTTTATTTTTAATGAATAGACTAAGAGATACCCCTGAATCTTTGGGACTACCATCCATTGAAGAATATAAAGGTACCAAGCTTAGTGAGCAGGATTTACAAGCAGAAAAAATGGATAAAAAGCAGCTTTTATTAGATATTGTCCTTCGTAATCGATATATTTGGATTTTAGGTTTTGCCTACTTTTTTATCTATGTTGTTCGAACAGCCGTTAATGATTGGGGGCAACTTTTTCTTATTCAAAATAGAGGGTTTACCGATTTTTCAGCAGCAGCTTGTATTGTATCTTTTGAAATCGGGGGATTTTTAGGTTGCATTGGAGCTGGCTGGATTTCTGATAAGGGGTTTAATGGTAAGCGCGGCCCTGTGAATGGATTATTTTCTCTAGGGGTAATTTTTGCAGCGGCAAGTATTTGGTATACACCAGTAGGTGGGGTTATCTACGCACACATAGTGATGTTTTTGGTGGGCTTTTTAGTGTTTGGACCTCAGGTTTTAATAGGTATTGCTGCTGCAGAGCTATCACATAAAAAAGCAGCGGGAGCGGCAACCGGCTTTGTGGGATGGTTTGCTTATATTGGTGCAGCATCTGCAGCCTATCCATTTGGAAAACTGTTGGATATTCATGGATGGGATGCGTTTTTCATTTTATTATTGATTTGTGCTTTATGTGCTTTTGGGTTACTTTCTTTGGTGTGGGCGCCGCAGAAAGAGAAATCCCTTTCGGCAAACTAAGGAATTTTGATGCAATACACTCCATTATATACGCATTCGCAGTACTCTATTTTAGATTCAACCCTTTCTTTAAAGCAACTTGTAGCAAAAGCAAAAAGCTTAGAGCTTGAATTTCTTGCATTGACTGATTTTTGTAATCTATTTGGGTGCATTGAATTTTATACAGAATGTCTTTCTGCCGGAATTAAGCCTATTATTGGTATGGAAATCATGATAGCGCCCCAATCTAGATTGGATAAAAAGCGTCTTTCTGGCAAAGCAGCAGGAAGGCCCATTGTCCTTCTTGCAAAAAATCAAGTAGGCTATCACAACTTATGTAAGCTATCTTCCATTGCTCATTTAGAGGGTTTTTATTATACGCCAAGAATAGATAAAGCCTTACTTGCCGAGCACAAAGAAGGGTTAATTTGTTTATCTGGTCCATTTTATGGCCCCCTTGGAACGTTGATTCAAACGGGAGATCAAAAGGAGATTGATGAAGAACTTAGTTTCTATAAAACTGTTTTTGGAAGTGATTTTTATCTACAAGTTTCTTTAAATCGGATGAGCTCAAAAGAGCTTGAAAAATGCGGTGTTTTAGATGAGGCGTGGGTGATGCAAAAGATGGAGAGCGGGTATAAAGCTCAAGAAGATCTTTTGGAGGCTTATAAGTTAATTGGGGAAAAAGAGGGGATTGAGCTTGTTATTGCAACAGATATTCGTTATGGCGAAAAAGATGATTACTTAGCCCATGAAGTCATGTTGAATATTGCCTCAGGAGAAAGTGTCCAAATTGTTGATTCATCTACTTTTGGAAAAGAAGCGCATGTATATAAAAATCCTAAAAGAAAGATTGCAAGTAGTTACAATTTACAGTTCCCATCCAAAGAAGAGATTAAAACTCGGTATGATGGATTAGAGCGTGCAATTGAAAATACCAATATTATTGCCCGGCAATGCTGCGTAGAGTTTGATTTTAATAAAAAGCATTACCCTGTCTACACCCCCCCTCATCTACAAGGGAAAAAGATCCCGCCCCAACAAAGACTTGAGGAAGCCAATTTATTTTTAAAAGAGTTATGTGAGGCTGGAATTGCTAAGCGATATGGTAAGGAAGAAATTGCACGCGTAAACAATCAATATCCAAATAAAGATTATCTGCAGGTGATTAAAGATCGACTCTATTACGAGCTTGATATCATTACTTCCAAAGGGATGGGTGATTATCTTTTAATTGTGTATGATTTTATCAATTGGGCTAAGCAAAACAAAATCCCAGTAGGGCCTGGACGTGGATCTGGTGCTGGATCAATTATCCTTTATTTAATTGGGATTACCGATATTGAGCCGCTTGGTTTCAATTTGTTTTTTGAAAGGTTTATTAATCCAGAGAGGATCTCTTATCCAGATATTGACGTTGACATTTGCATGGAAAGACGATCTGAGGTTATTCATTATACTATTGAAAAATATGGCAGTGATAAAGTAGCGCAAATTATTACATTCGGTACGATGAAAGCTAAGATGGCGATCAAAGATGTGGGAAGAGTGTTGAATATGCCACTTTCGAAGGTTAATGCATTAGCAAAATTAATCCCTGAAGAAATTGGCTCAACAATTGATGGTTCGCTACTGATAGACCCAGAGCTTAAAAGGCTCTATGAGGAAGAAAGCGATATACGTATTTTAATAGATTTGGCAAGAAAGCTAGAGGGAAGCGTTAGAAATACTGGGGTTCATGCTGCCGGGGTGATTATTTCAGAAGAGCCTTTAGTTGATTTAATTCCAGTTTGTAATGCCAAAGATACAGATCTATTGGTAACACAGTTTTCAATGAAGCCTGTTGAAAAATGTGGGATGTTAAAAATCGACTTTTTGGGATTAAAAACATTGACCTCTATTCAAAAAACGGTCGATGCCATCTCTGTTCATAAAGGAATTGACCTAGATTGGGTGAATTTGTCTTTAAATGATCACAAGACCTTTGAGATCCTAAATCAAGGAAAAACAGCGGGGATTTTTCAGTTAGAATCTGCCGGTATGCAAGATCTTTTAAGACAGCTTCATGTGGATAATTTTGAAGAAATCATTGCGGTAAATGCCTTGTACAGACCAGGGCCAATGGATATGATTCCTTCTTTTATCAATAGAAAGCATGGAAAAGAAAAGATTGTTTATGACCATCAATGGCTTGAAGGGATTTTGAAAGAAACCTACGGAATTATGGTGTATCAAGAGCAAGTGATGCAAATTGCTTCGCTGCTTGCAGGCTATACGCTTGCTGAAGGTGACGTTCTTCGTCGTGCTATGGGTAAAAAAGATCATGAAGAGATGAGCCGTCAAAAGGAGAAATTCAAGCAGGGGGCCAAAGCCAAAGGTGTTGATGAGGAACAAGCTGTTGCTATTTTTGACAAGGTTGAAAAATTTGCCTCCTATGGCTTTAATAAATCCCATGCTACAGCCTATGGATACATCAGTTATGTAACTGCTTACTTAAAAGCTAACTATCCTTATGAGTGGATGGCAGGGCTTATGACTTGTGATATGCAAGATATTTCTAAGGTGTCTAAAAATATTGCAGAGGCTACCAATATGGGGATAAAGATATATCCTCCCGACATAAATGAATCCTATCCCTATTTTGTGGCCACAGATGAGGGGGTGAGGTTTGCTTTATCTGCTATAAAAGGTGTAGGGGAAGGGGTGGTGCTTGAAATCTCTGAGGAAAGGAGAAAAAATAAACATTTTACCTCTTTGGAAGATTTTTTAACCCGTGTCGATTTTTCTTCGGTGGGGAAAAAGATGGTAGAAAATTTAATTCTTTCTGGTTGCTTTGATTTTTGTAAATGGTCGAGAAAAGCTCTATTTGTTTACCTTCAGGAAAATTTTGATCGGATAGCAAAAGTTAAAAAAGAGCAGAAGAAAGGGATCATGGATCTTTTTGCAGATAGTAAGGGAGAAAAAGGGGTTTGTATTGAAAAACCTGATGTTGATGAGTTTGATCCATTGGAAAAGCTTAGATATGAAAAGGAATTTTTAGGATTTTATGTGACAGGGCATCCTCTGGGTAGTTATAAAGAGTTAGTGGATAAGCTTGGGTGTAAAAATTTTTCTGAGGTATCTTTAGGGGAGCAAGGAGAGGTGTTTAAAGTCCCTTTTGTGATGGATTCAGTAAATATTCGCATGTCTCAACGGACTAAAAAGAAGTTTGCCATATGTATTGGAAGTGATGATGATTTAAGATTTGATCTGCCTATTTGGCCTGATCTTTACGAAAAAGTGGCTCTTGATCTAGAAGAGAATACTTTATATATTGGGATTGTTGCCATTGATAAAAAAGATGATGTTGTAAAGCTTTCTTGTAAGGATTTATTTAAACTAGAAGACATTGAAGCAAAAGCCGAAGAGATTGAATCCTCTTATAAAAAGGCTTTAAGCATGAGTAAAAAAAGAACAACTTCGGCCCAAAAGGAAAAGCAGCAGATGATCCCTGTAAAGATAAATATCGATGTAGATAAGCTGTCGATGAAAGGTGTGATTATTCTTCGCGATATGCTCAAAGAATTTCCCGGGGCAAGGCCTTTAGAGCTTATATTTCACTCAAAAGAGGATGTAAAGGCAAAATTATATATTGAAGAAACTCGGGGGATAAATCCCTCTGAGGAAATGAAAGTAAAATTAAAATCATTAACCTCTGTTCTTGACATTATAGAGGAAGAGGAGGTATCATCTTAACTTATGAAAAAATACTTATTTGCATTGGTAAGCGTTTCTGCGCTTTTATTTAGTTCAGAGGAAGAATCATTTGCTACCCTAAAAAGTAACTATGAGGGTAAAAAATGGGGTAAGGTCCTCTCTGGAACCGAGGAAATGATTACAGCTTACCCAGAATCGGTTTTTTTAAAAGAGTTACACTTTTTTAGAGCAGTTGCTTTTTTTCATCAAAATGAGCCAGAGTTTTCAAATCGATATTTATCCTCCTTTCTTGAAATGGAGGGAACTTCCCGCTATTTTGAAGAGGCAGTAAAATATAAGTATTTTATCGCAGAGAAGTTTGAAAATGGATTTTATGGACATTTGTTTGGAGTAGCAGCAATGCCAAAACTTGAGTCTATGTGGGAAACAGCTTATCAACTCTATGATGAAGTGATTATGATTCTACCAAGAAGTGAGATGGCTACAAAAGCGCTGTTTAGAAAAGCTGCTATGTATAGAGCTGATGATATGTATGATGAAAGTATTGATACATATGCCAACTTAATTCGAAGATTTCCAAGAGATACCCTTGCTCAGCAATCTTATATAGAAATTGTGAAAGTGTACCGCAATCAGTTAAAAGCATTATATCTAGATCCAAAATTTTATGAACTTGCTTTGTCGAATAAAAAGAAGTTTGAACTTGAATACCCATCTAGTTCATTGAAACTAGAAATGGAAGAAGTGATTGCAGATATTATTAACTTTTTTGCTGAAGATGTGTATAAAAGTGCCCTATATTTTGATAAAAAGAAGAACCCTGAGTCTTGTATGATGTATTTAAAGACGTTGATCTCAAAATACCCAACATCAAAATTTGCACCATTGGCGATGCAAAAGCTTACTGTCTATGAACTTGATTCTGATAAACTGAAAAAAAAAATTGATCACACCTTAACACTTACAGGCTCGTTATGAATAAAGTGCTTAGCCTTATGCTAATTGCAGCTCTTTGCAGCTCATGCAAATATCAATCCTCTAAAGTTGATCTTAATGGAGATTCTGTTATTGAAACATCCATACCAACCATAAAAAAAGATCCAAATGGATATTTTAGGAATTACCTTGCTCGTGAAATCGCTTATGCAAATGGACTCTATTATAAAGAAGATAATGCAAAGTATAAGTTGCTTGTCACTGTAACTGAAGATACTAAATCAAAAATTACATATATGTGGGATAGAGACCCTGTTACCAATACAAACCTTGGGGTGTTTTATCCTATTGAAGATTCAAGAGAATGTATAGCCAAGGTAGAGCTAGTGGATGGTAAGACAGGAAAAGCTGTTATCCCTGCATTTTTTGTAAAAGCCTCTGCCGATTATGACTATGTAAACCCTACAGTAAGACAAGCGGTTGAATTTTCCACCCCATCTGATGGCAATCAAAGTGTTTTGCAATACTCTTTAGGTCAACTTGATTCTCTTGAAGGGGCTGATAAAGAATCATTCAACCCTATATATAATAAGCTTGCAAAAAAAATTGTAGCTCGTTTGTCTAGGAGTCATGTTAAACGGGGATAAAAGGATTATTTATGGGATCAAAAATCTTTCCTGCTAACCTCTCTAGTTTAGATGAAATAATGGAGTACCTTAGAAGTACTTTTACAGGTGTTTCACTTTCAGAAAAAGAGAAAAAGAAATTTGAACTCGCTATAGAAGAGGCGGTAGTAAACATCATTCATTATGCATACCAAACACCTGATGGTAAGATAGAAGTGAGTTGTAAATATGATCCAGCTACCCTCACGCTGGTTGCAAAGCTAAAAGATTCTGGCCGGGCTTTTAACCCTTTAGATATAGATAAAATACAAACACCGAAAAGTTTAGAGATTCAACCTATTGGGGGATTGGGCATTCATTTCATGAAAGAATTAGTGGATAACATTGAATATTCTTACATAGAAGGTGAAAATATTTTAACACTACATAAAAAGTTGAATTAATTATCAAAGAAAGTAGAAAGCTCTTCTTCTGTATCAATAACCTCTGCTAAAAAGTGTCTTAATGTTTTAAGTACATATTTAGGAGTGTTATAAACACCCATTGTGTTATAAACAATCTCAAGTTTAAGATCATCCTCTTTAATAAGAGCAATTAGCACAGTGGTACAAGGTTTTTCCTCATAAATATCAGGGACAATCCAAACAATAAACTGATTGTTAAATAGGGTAACTTTACTATTGTTTTCAAGGACATGAAAATAAAATGGAAATTGATCCTGTATGAGCTTTTCTTCCTCTTCGGTTTGATTTAACAAACCCCAATCTTTCAACATTTCTAGATCTACATCGATGACTCCATCTTGAGCCCAATACGCTGGGTCGTCTAGGAATTTTTCGAAGTACTCTTCAAGTTTTTCTGGCTTGATCATGATGAACCTTTTAACCGTCTGATATAAACCCCTACATAGATGGACTAGCAATTTATTGATACTTTTTTTTTTATT
>CAMAXK010000008.1 GCA_945862365.1 Chlamydia trachomatis | reverse complement strand
CCACTCAGATGTAATCCTATCAGGACTCTCTATCATAGCTATTTCTCCACACAAATTTCCGATCCCTAAAAGCAAACTAACGACTACCAGGTACATAATATCCTCCTTCTTTTTCCTTAATGGTTTTTATATAATGCTGCCTTTCAGTTGTATATGTTGGTTTTAATATACCATGATCGGCTAAATAACCCATTCTTTGCCACCAAGGTGTTATCGCACTTACAATTTTGACATCATAAAGAGGGTCATTTGGTTTAGCATAGCGTCCAGTAACAAAATCTTTGTCTGAATAAATATTTAACACTTTATAACCAAACGCTTTTGGAAGACATTCAGCTGGGCCAAAGGCTACACAATGAATATATTTTTCGATTTCTCCTTTTAGGGCATCGCTTGCATTTTGATACATACTGTGGTAGACAGCGCCTGCTTCGCTATGGCAGATGTGCGATATTTTTGTCGTAGGGGCTGATTTCTTGATTATGTCTATAAGATTTGTAAAAAGCGCATCTAGAGCGCGTACACTTTTAGTTCTATAACCACCTTTTTCAAACATCGTTCTTCCTACATCTACAGGAACAGATTGTGTTTCGTTCAAAAGTCCGATGATCAGTGCTCCCGGGGGGTGCTCTGCCTGCAGTTTTTTTGCCAGTTCAAGCCAATCGTTTATAGTGTTATTTATTCCATTTAGAGAGGTAACTATGCTGATTTGATTTTCTGCTCCTTTAATTAGCTCGGCTATTCGTTTAGTAAGGTCAAATTGCTGTTGCTGCTTTTCTTGATCAGTGATGTCAAAACTCATAGAGTCAGGAAGGGCAATACAGAGACGGACTCTTTGACCGTCAATCATTGCCTCCCCATGATATAAATTCATCTGAGAGTTTGAAATCCATGTGGAAGTATAATCTTTGGGTTGTGGATCTCCAGGATAGGGAAATCTTTCCATCGATGGCGGCTTTGAAAGCATCCCGTCAATTTGAAGACCAAACTCATCCAGCCGATTTAAAGGATTATTCAATACGTAAAGATAGGGATTACGGCTATCGACAAAGCCTAACGGATCAGGGCTAATCCATCTTTTTAGCGATGGGTCGTAAAAGCGTAGGCCAAAAAAGATCAGGTGCTCATCGGCACGCTTGGAGGCAAATCTCCATGGATTATCGTAATTTTTCTTCCTCTCTTCTCCAAATACACTAAAAGTATAAGTTTCTGAAATTTTCCCTTTCGATGTAACAAGCGAAATGATATTTCCTTGCAAATCATGCAATGGTATATACACCTTCCCTTTTAGCTCTATCCCAACGGCCGCACCAATATCCCCTTTAATCCCAAGACCTAAAACCTTAAGTTCCCCTATAATTCCGTTAGAATTGATACAGCCAATTTCATAATCCCTGTCATAGAGAAAGTGCTTTACCGAAAGTAAATCATTATTTTTCCAGGTTTTTTTTACCGCAAGTCTTGAAAATGGATCGTAGGTATATACCACCCTTTTCCCATTTGTATAGGCGATCCTTTTTAATCGATTCCATGCATCATAAGTATACTCCATCTTCGAAGTGCTTTTTACATTTCCATTCCCATCATAAGAAAGCTCTTCAGTAGGGGTCTTGATAAGTTCATTTAACTGATTTACCTCACAATTTTTAGGATTACCGAGGGAATCAAAATCATATTGAATCTTTCCTTCAGCAGTAATTTGGGAAAGATCATCGTAGCTATATTCTTTGTCTCCGGTTAAAGAATTGATCTTTTTAGTGACAAGGCTTGTGGGGTTGTAGGTATGTTCAATATTGTGATAGGGAGATTGCATTTTTGTGCATCGTTCTAACAAATCTCTTTTGGAGTGGATTGTTCCAAGGTTGAAAGGGAGCTCTTCTTCTTCCACATGGTGATTAGGGTCAAATTTTGTGTATACATGCTGATAGCAAAGATTGCCGTCTTTGTCATAGCGCCCAATCGCGCTCATATGACCACCTACATAGCTATAATGAATAGAGCTATCATCTGGTAGAATGATCCTTTCTACCTTTCCAAAGGTGTTGTAATACCAAGAGGTTTTAAAGCCTGAAAAGTTGATTTCAGAAATCAGCTCACCAAATCTATTATAAGCTCGCTTTATCGATCCCCCCAACAGTCTATCTTTAATTTCTACAAGATCTGCGAAAGAATATTTATAAAGGTACCAAACAGTAGTATCTGAGCTTTTTTCTTCAATTTTCCGATCCAGATCATCATACTCATAATGGAGCGATACCCCATTTGGCGATGTTTTTGAAATGAGCCTTCCTTTACTATCGTAGGCATAAGAAGTCCTTTTCACCCCCGATTCAATTTCTTCAACCAAATTACCCATGATATCATAAGCATATTCCACCTCCATCCCAAACTCATCGGTGATTCTTTTGATCACATTTCCTGCTGCATCGTAGAAAAATCTTTCTGAAAATAAGACTGTATCATCGGCAGAAAGTTTTTGCTTTTGTATCTCTTGATACAATCGGTTAAAGGTTGTCACCATTTTATTTCCCAAAGGATCCACCTCAGTACGCTTCAACTGATCATAGATAAATAATGTTTCTTGCCCTAATGGGTCGATATGACGGATGATACTTCCCTCATCATCGTAGAAGAATTGATCTAACGCCTCCCCATCTGAGGTCATTTTCCTAGAAGAAATTTTTCTCCCTTCTACATCATATTCATTTATCACATGATTAGATCCATTTTCTGAAGATTCTAATAACCTTTGTTCAGAATCATACAGATAAGTTGAAGAAAGATCCCCCTCCCTCACCTCTTTCACAAACCCCATCTTGTCGTAGAAAAACTCCTTAACTCTATCCTCAGAGCTCTCCTTAATTTTCCGACCATGGTCATCATAGTCGTATACAGTGACAAGCCCCCTTATATCCGTATACTTTTTAAGCACCGCCCCTTCATACTCCCACCCCTCTTCTAATGAGCCGGTCACCCTCTTAGTCATCCTTTGCAATGCATCATAGCTAAAACTTGTCTTCAAACAGCCATTTTCATGCACCTCTTTTAAGGTACCATTTTTATTATAAACGTTAGTGAGCATCCCTCCATTTGGACTAACAATTGTTTTAGGCTTATTAAATAGATTATAAGTAGTTTTCGTGATAGCTTCATTTGGAGCAGTATAAGTCACAATATTTCCCAAAATATCATACTCAAATTTCTCTACCCCTCCAAGCGGATTTTCCTTTTCGATGCATCTGCCAAACGCATCATAGGTAAAGGTTGTAACTGAGCCATTATGATCTGTTTCGGTATGAACGAGCCCTTTATTGTTATACGTATTTCTACTCACCTTCCCGTTCATCGTGCAACTAATCGGTCGGTTATGGTGATCATACTCAATCAATCGTTTACCTGCTCCCATCTCCTTAATTTCTATAGCATTACCCCATTCATCAAAAAGATATTCATTCACACCTCCATTAGGAAATGTCTTTTTGATCACCCTCCCTGCTCCATCATATTCAGTGGTAACAGTAGAAAATTCAGTCTCTTCCTTAACAATTTGATTAGCCCCGTTATAAGTGTAGTAGATTTTTGTAAGACCGTTCTCTACCTCTGTGATCATCCCTGTTCTTTGATCACGTACACTCCTTTCAATTGTTTGTCTAAACCCATCAAAACAACTTTTTTCTATTAATAAATAATCTGAATCATACTTAAAGTGTTCCTCAAATAATAACACGCCAGGACTGAATGTTTTTTTAGATACTATTAAATCGGTTTCATCAAGATATTCAAATGTAGTAAGCAAACCATTACTCTGACTCTCTTTTACAAGTAGGTGCTTTGTATTATAAGTATACAACTTCGAAAAGCTCTCTTCTCCCTTAAAAATTTTTTCATAGATAAGATTTTTAAATCTATCATAACTATAATGCTTTCCGCAGATGACCTCACCATCACTATTAAGATTTTCTTTCATTACTAAAGAACAATTTTTCCAAGTATATCTCTCAGATCGATATAGCTGATCCCCTTCATCAAAATATTCAATCAAATTTAAGGTATTGTTGCTATGATGATATTTTGTAAGAATATTATTCTGATCCCTTACCTCAGTAACCCCACGGAAGTATTTAAATGAAGCAAGTTTAACATCTCCCTCATAAATACTTTCTACCCCATTTCCTTTGTGGATATTTTTATCTTTGGAAAAATAATAGTTTACCCTCAACCCTTTTCTTCCTGAAGCGGTAATTTCACTTAACCACCCTCCCTTTTTTTCTTTTATGAAAGCATATCCATTATTTTGTTCTGGTCTAAAGCTACAATTTACTGACGATAAATGACATCTTCTATCAATTGCCACCCCATGATAAGTGAATTCTTTCCCATCACTAGTATTTGCATTGATTCTAAATTTCGGGTAATCATTTGTTTGATGAAGAGTTATTCTTGAAAATTCCTTTTTTTCATTAATCGAACTTTGAATTACTGTAAGCTTGGTATCATCTTCATGATAAATATATCTGGTTAATATCCCAGAAGGAGAACGCTCCTCTTCTAAAAGGTACTCTACATCCACTTCTTGAAACAGATTTCTTATTCTCCCAATCATTCCAATGCTCTTTTTTTTAAGGACATAGTGGCGAGTTCCACCATCGGCAAGAGTAACCTTAATCCTACCCTTTCTTCTGATAAATTCTAATCTATGATTTTTAGGATCATCTCGATAGCTCTTCACCTCTGAATTTTGATTATCATAACCATAAGGAGCCATATAAACTCTTTTTCTGGTCCTGCTGTGTTCGTAAAAAACTATTTTCCCACCATTCATTTCTACTATTTCCGCTACAAAACGATTCCTTGAGTTAAGATCTATTAAGTCTCCCATTTCTCTTAAGTACAAATGAGTGTGAGAAAAAAAACACCATCCTTCGGTAAAATTCCACCTTGAATGGGAGGTTTTAGTTTGACCGTGGTTTGTATAGGTTCTTCTCAAAGGTAAGGGGATCGCCCCCTGCACCACATGATCTTGAAAACTAAGCTGGAGTCTACCTGTGATCACATTTACATGATTATTGATGATGGGATCTTCATTTGAAGAGAAAAAGTCTCCCCATACAGCCCACATATACAAAGGGATTGTAAAGATTAAAAGAAAAAGTCTTTGCAAAGTTATTTTCTCATTTTAATGAATAAAAAATAAAATTGTATTTTTAAAAACTCTAAATGTCAACTTAAATATTTCAAATATAACTGTTTATTTTTCTATTAAGCAAGAAAGATAACCCGTAAATAGATAAAGCATAAAACATCTCAGCCCCTGAAATGTATACCCCACCGCTATTATTAACCATGGTGTTTAACTTACAAGCCCCAGTTCGTGAAGCCATGTCCAATACAACCCTATCTTTAAAAGAGAGGTTATCAGAAACGATAGATTGACTATCTAAAGGATCCATACCAACGCTTGTTGCATTGATCAAAACGTCAAAATTATTTGGTATGGTATCGGAAAAACTTATTTTTAGATCTTCTGCTACCTTAACCCCTTTTTCCTTAGTGCGATTGACACAAATCACCTTAGCGCCACGCTTTTTCGCCTCATAAATGGCAGCTTTTGCAGCTCCACCTGCTCCCATTACTACTACAACCTTATCTTTCACAAAGAGCCTTTCTTCAATAGGATCAAGAGCCCCCATTCCATCAAAATTTTGACCCTCCCTTTTTCCATCTTTTACAAAGATATAGTTAACGCTACCGATTGCTTTTGCATCGTTGGATAAGCTATCACAATAAGGGATTACATCTACCTTATGTGGCATGGTGACTGTTATAAAATCAAAGTCTGCGGTTTTAAAAAAGCCCTGCAAGTCATCCTTAGGGATCCTGATTTTTTCAAAACTCCCTTCAATTTCAAGCTTTTTGAAAAGAATTGGATAAAGCTTATCTGAGGTACTAAAAGTGACAGGGTCACCTATTAAAGCACCTTTCATGATTTATGTGATGTTACCATTGTTGATGGACCCAAAAGCTTATTGATTTCCTCTATATAGATCCCATTTTGATGCACATAGTTGTGACCGCATCCTTCCAGCGAGTAGAATTTATAGTCAACGCTAGTATCCTCAAGCTTTTTCACAATCATCTCAGATTGAGAGTAAGGGATTAAGTCATCCTCTGTGCCGTGGAAAATATATAATGGACAATTCACTTTGCTAATCCAAGTGTCTGTGCGAAGGTGATATTTTAAAATGATTTTAAGCACACTTCTGGATAAAATCGGTTTGTTGAAATGGGCGGTTTCTATCATATTGTAATATGGGGAGATCAAGATACACATTTTAGGCTGGTTTTTCGTTGCCACATAAGAAGCCATTGAGGTTCCAAGAGAAACTCCATGGATAATAATTTCATCTTCATTGTAACGTTTTTTCAAATAGTCATAGGCTGCAATCGAATCAATCATCAAGTTTTCTTCCGTCAGGTTATCTGTACTTTTTCCAAAACCTCTATAATCAATGACAAACACATCATAACCGTGATGAACATAGGTCTCAGCGCGCTCTCCCCAATAAAGCAAGTTTCTACCCTGCCCGTGTAAGTACAAAACCACCCCTTTGGATTTACCCTCTGTGAAAAAATGCAAACCATTTATGGTCTCACCCTTTCCAACAGGTAAACTCACTTCCTCAAATGCCGTCTCAAAGTGAAACTCATGAGCAGGATCAAGTCTTTTACATCTAAAAATTAATCTTTCTTGCATCTGATAATAGTAACCAACCACACCAAATGCACCGATTATAAAGGCGACCGGTAACCATTTTAAAAATCTTTTCATGACAAACATGTTAGTACAACTCTATTTTTTATTGCAAGGTTTTGAATTTCATTTTACTAATTTCCGATACCAAGTCTAACATAAAGAAGGTATTGTTGCATCCAAAACATCATTTAGGTTATCCTATTACCGAATAACTTAAATTTTAATGAAATGAACGAAGAACAAGTCATAGCAGTAGGTTTATCAGGCGGGGTCGATTCGGCCGTCACTGCCTATCTTCTCAAAAAAGAAGGTTACAAAGTGATCGCTTTTTTCATGAAAAACTGGGAGGAAGATGGTGAGCACTGCCCTGCTGAAAAAGACTACCAAGACGCTCTTGCTGTTGCAGAAAAAATAGGGATCCCCCTCTACTCATTCAATTTTTCAAAACAATACTTTGATGAGGTGTTTACCGATTTATTAGAAGGATTGAAAAAAGGAACCACACCCAATCCAGACATTTTGTGCAACCGTGAGATCAAATTCAATGTCTTCCTAAAAAAGGCCCTATCTTTGGGGGCAACACACCTTGCAACCGGTCATTACGCACGTGTTGGGGAAGATTTTTCTCTTTTAAGAGGCATAGATGATAACAAAGATCAAAGCTACTTTTTATACACTCTCAAAGAGGACATTCTTAAAAAAACGTTATTTCCTTGTGGAATTTATACAAAACCACAAATTCGTGAAATTGCAACCCTTGCAGAGCTTCCAGTATTTAATAAAAAAGATTCCACAGGAATTTGCTTTATTGGAAAACGAAATTTTGGAGACTTTATAGCAGAATATATGCCTGCAAGAAAAGGGGTATTTAAAACCTCTAATGGAAAAGTCGTTGGAGAGCATAACGGAGCCTGGTTTTACACAATTGGTCAACGAAAAGGGCTCTGTATTGGTGGTGAAGGAGAAGCATGGTACGTTACAGGGAAAGATATTAATACCCATACTGTCTATGTCGCTCAAGGTGAAAACCATGTTGATTTGTTTAAAAAAACGACCCTTGCAGAAGAGATCTCTTGGGTGAATAAAGAGCCGACTTTTCCACTTAAGTGTACCGCTAAAATCCGCTACCGCTCAAAAGACGTACCTTGCACAGTTACAAAAATTGAAGATAATTTAAAAATTGAATTTGACGAACCACAAAGAGCTGTGACCCCTGCCCAATCTATTGTATTTTATGATGGAAATGTATGTCTTGGTGGAGCTATGATATGCCCTTGACTATATCATAAGAATTCCTTAAGGTTGAAAATAAGCCAAATTTTTGTAACAATGCTTGCATGAGACAATCCAGATTTATCAGTCGAACAATTGACTATAGTATATTTTATACTTTACTTTTAACCCTTCATTTTCCGTACGTTGCAAACTTAGTCTTGCTACTTACAACCCCCTTATTATTTGCGCCGATTGAAGCTTTGTTATATTATTTAACCAAAACAACTCCTGGTAAATGGATTTTTGGAATATCTCTTTCTAAAAAACTAAACCTTTATTCCTCCTTCAAACTTGCCTTTAAAAAGGCATTTTTAGTACTACCTCTTCTACTCTCTCCGTTAAACATCTTCTATGCTATCTTCTATATCAGAGAAAACAGAGAGTTCAAAAAAAATAGATGGGATAAATTTGAAGACACAAGGGTTATACAAAGTAATCGTCAGGGTTTTTTAAAATTCATCTGTTTATTTATTTTTTGCTTCAGCATGCTTTACAACTACGTACCCGCTAAATATACCAAACATTTAATTGATATCACAAGCCAACAAGTAAGCATCGACTCATGGGTAAAAGTAAAAGACGATAATCTTAAATTTTCAGTCTATTTTCCATCAAAACCTAAAGTTGAAGAAAAATCGATTGAAGTAACAGACCAAAATACCACCTTAGAGGTGACAGAATTCACTCATAGTGATGATGTGAATTACTCTTTAGTATCCTCCCCTATCCCATCGTCTTGGACGCTCTTTGGAAGTAAGTATCTATTTAATGCTATGTGTAAACCGCTAGAAAAACATCAAGGTAAGGTTGTTAGTAAAGAAATGTGCATCCATGGTGGTTACCCTGCAATGAACTATCTTCTTGATAACAATGGTGATAAAGGTCAAACAAAAGGGACCCTGATCCTTGTTAAAAGCACTATTTATAAAATCGAAGTTCACTCTAAAAAAACTCTTTCACAAGAGCAACTAAAACTTGCCGATGAGTTTATCAACTCCTTTGACGTCAATTAATCTAATGCTTAGTCTAATGCTCTGACGAAGAGTTGCACTTTTGATAAACCCCTAAGCCTACGAGTAATATCGTTGCAGCCAAAAACAGTAAGATTGGATAGATAAGTTTAGTAACATCTGTTTTAACACTCTCTATTGTAATAACAAGAGCTTCAAGCGATAAAGCAGTCACAATGATTGTGATAAATTTTGTAAAAGCACGCCTTGCCTCTTTTGGGGACCGATCATGACCTTTAAGCACCTCTTCTACAATTAAATACTTAGATACATCAATAACTGCTATGGAAAACACAATTAGAGCCACTTCATCAAGTAGTTTATAAACAGTAAAAACCGAAGTGCTTAAATCTGTTACAATACTAATGATTGCTGCTGCTATTATCCATAAAGAGATAAGATATAAACAGGCGCAACCAACTGTATAGGCAAAATTAGATAGTAATCGAATATATTTATCCATATATTGAAAGAACTAACGATTTTAGAACCTTGTGTCAAGGACTACTGTATGCTAATGTTTATTAAGGTGTTTTACTTGCTAAAAGGTCCCGTCTTCTAAAAAGTGACCATTAACCCCCATTTGAATCACTAAAGGGGTAACAAACTCTACTGGATCAACATTTAGCGGTATTAACTCTATAAAGCCATCGTAAACCGACCTTGGAATTACTGCTCCATCCCTTGGTTCAAACACCCTACTACAAGCCCCAGCTATAGCAATGAGTTGGCGCTCTAATTCCCCCACAGGCCCTCTATTTCCATCAGGGGAAACCACCATTACAGCTCTTTGAATCTTTTCATTACAATTATTTGGATTTAGGGATTCACACCAAGCTTTAAATTGATCCACCACCCAGTTTTGTGAATCAGTAGGTAAACTCATGGTACTTCCCGCTGCGTATCCGGCGCCTAAATCTATATTTATCATATAATTACCCTATTTAATTATTATTAAAAAACTATTATATCAAAAAATTATTTTAAAAGATATAATATACGTAATCCATTTACAATCAGTGTGTTAGATTGTATGTATAGACAAAATAGGTAATAAAGGATAAACTAGTTGCATGATTCAGCTCTCCATTACTACAGAAGAGGAAACTCTTCTTTCAGATTTACTTCAAAAGCTTTACCCAGACCTATCTCAGGGAAAGATAAAAAAACTCTATCAACAAAGCAGAGTGATGAGAAATAATTTTATCGCTGAGAAAGACTGCCAGCTGAAGAAAAATGAGCTCATTTCTATTCTTAAAAAGCCGAATTTTATTAAAGATATGATCATCTATTATGAGGATGAAGACATTATCGTTTTAGAAAAGCCCCCATTTACCCTATCTGTTGATTCTGAAAAAAACCCAGGGGTGAGTATTCACTCAACCTTGAAAAGGCATTATGGTTCGGTTTTTCCAGTACAAAGGCTTGATAGAGAAACAACAGGTGTGATGGTCTATGCTCTTACAAGGGAAGCAAAAGATTCCTTTAGAGGGCAATTTATGGATAGAACTGTGGAAAGAGAGTACATAGCTGTTGTACATGGAGCTATTAAAGAAAAAGCTGGCGTTTGGAAATGCTTTTTAAAAGAATGTGGTGATATGAAAATGAGGGTATCAAATACCGGGATTGAAGCTATCACTCACTATAAAGTAAATAAAACAGTGGGTAGTCTTTATAGCTTTATCAGCTGTAAATTAGAAACGGGGAAGAAAAATCAAATTCGAGTTCAATCTGCCCATGCAGGCCACCCAATCATCGGCGATAGCAGATATGGAACAGATCAAAAGAATAAAACCCTATTTTTACACGCTCATAAACTTGCCTTCACCCACCCTCGAACTGGGAAAAGGCTAAGCTTTATATCCCCTATCCCAAACGATTTTAGAAAAAAAATATTTTAAACTCGCTTTTATCTTGACCTTTAGAGCTTTTTTCCCTTAGAATAAGTGGTATGAAAAGGATTTATAGAGAGAGATTTGACAAAAAACTTGCAGGCGTTTGCGGAGGCCTTGCCCAGTATTTTCAATTAGATGCCTCTATTATCAGAATGATTTGGTTGCTTTTGACCTTATTTTCTGGCGGGATTTTTATTATTATCTATTTAATCTGCTGGGCTGTAATCCCATTAGGTCCAAAATCTTATGTGGTTGCAAATTACAAAAAACTTTACCGCTCAAAAACCGATCGTAGAATTTCTGGTATTTGCGGAGGACTAGGTAAATATTTAGGTTTTGATTCTAATATCCTAAGACTCATTTTTGTGGTGCTCATGTTTATGACAGCGTTCATGCCAATCATTTTTTACATCATAGCAAGTTACATCATCCCTGAAGAACCCTCTAGATAAGAGAGTCTCAATTATCTATTGCACAAGAATAACTACCTGATTATACTTCTTCATACCAAAATAAGGAGATCTGATGCATTTATTACTCATTGGTCCACCAGGATCTGGAAAAGGAACTCAAGCTCACAAACTATCTACGCTATTTGATTTAGAGCATATTAGCACAGGAGGTTTGCTGCGCCATAATCCAAATCTAAGTAATGAGCAAAAAGAGATCATCAACTCTGGAAACCTTATCCCTGATGAAATGATGCTAGAAATTGTTAAAACCAAAATCAATTCTACTGATAGAAAAGGATGGATTTTGGATGGATTTCCTCGGACGAAAAATCAAGCAACCCTTCTAAGTAGCATCTTAGATGAAAAAAAACTCACTATTATTTATCTGGATGTGGATAAAAATGAACTGCTTGAAAGAATTACCGGGAGAATTAGCTGCATGGACTGTGGAACTGTCTATCACAAACAGACTAAACCTCCTTTAAAAAGCGGTATTTGTGATGAATGTGGAGGACACCTTGAGCATCGAATCGATGATAATCAAAAAACTCTTACACATCGACTTGAAACCTACTATACCCATACAGCGCCAGTAATCAATTACTATAAAGAAAAGAATTTACTTCACTCTGTACCTTCTAGTAACTCACATTCTATAGAAGAAGTTTTTGAAAGAATTAAAAAAATATTGAATCAACATTCTAAGTAGATTTCGAAAGAAGTCTATTGCAAAAAACTCCCCTTCTTGCTAAAATTTGAAGAATTTTGAGTGTATATAAGACTTTATTAAAGGAGTGGATGGAAGAGATCGATGTAACAAAAGATTTTAGTAAGTGGAAAAGACGTCTTTGGCCTTTTCATCATTCTGAATTAAAAAAACTTCTTCCATTAATATTAATCAAATTCCTCATCTCCGTTAACTACGGAATTTTAACTAATATGAAAGAGGCTATGGTCGTAACCGCTAAAGGTTCCGGCGCAGAGGTTATCCCCGTGTTAAAGGGGTGGATTGTCCTTCCTATGGCTTTCATTATGGCGCTTGTATACTCCAAGCTCAGTCATATGCTGAAAAAGCGAACACTTTTTTATACTGTATTAGGCGGCTTTTTAGCCGTCATTTTTTTATACGGTTTTATCCTATATCCGAACGAAGAATTTTTCACACCAACTCGATCATCTGATTGGCTAGATAGCTTAGTTGGTGAAAGGTATAGCCATTGGATCGCTGTGTACAGAAACTGGATCCACTCACTATTGTTCATCACTGCCGAATTATGGGGTAGTGTGGTTATTCTTCTTATGTTTTGGGGCTTTGCCAACGATGTGACTAATGTAAGCGAGGCAAAAAGATCTTACAATATTTACATAGCAGCAGGTGATGTAGCCGCCTTTTCAATTGGACCCCTTGTATATTTCTTTATTAAGCAATTAAATGTTTACCCTTACATCTACACTGTACAAGCCCTACTAGGTGTGGCAATTTTTATTGGCTTTATCATTATGGGTATTTATTGGTGGGTAAATAAGAATGTAATTGACAAGATGCCAAGAAGGGTTACTGAAATCCCTAAGATAAAAAAGGAAAAGGTTTCCTTGTTCGAAGGCTTTAAACTGATTGGGAAATCTCCTTATTTACTAGGAATTGCAATACTTGTCATAGGATACGGTTTATCTATAACTCTTATAGAAATCAGCTGGAAAGCTAATGTGAAACTTTTATTCCCAAAAACTGCCGATTATCAAATGTTTACAAGTAAAGTGACCTCTTATGTAGGTGGAATAGCCTTTTTTATCTCCTTATTTTGCGGAACCAACATTATAAGACGATTTGGCTGGAGATTTAGCGCTCAAATCACCCCAGTACTTGTTGGCGGAACAGGAATCTTATTTTTCATGGCTTTAATACTAAAAAATCAACTTGGTTTTTTTACCACCTTCTTAGGAATGACCCCCCTTGCCTTTATCGTAATGCTTGGAGCCTTTCAAAATGTTGTCAGTAAGGTAACAAAATATTCTTTCTTTGACCCTACTAAAGAAATGGCCTACATCCCACTGGATGAAAGCGAGAAGGTTCGTGGGAAAGCTGCCATAGAGGTTGTGGGTTCAAGACTTGGTAAATCAGGTGCTTCTTGGATACAGATCGCTTTTCTAGATTTATTTGGATCTGGCTCCATTCTTTCTATCAGCCACCTACTTGTTCCAATCATTGTTATCACTACTGTAAGCTGGATTTATTCAGTAAACCATTTAGGTAGAGCATTTTCCACAAAGACAACAACCCCCAACAATGGGGTAAAGGTATAATCTTTTATATTCATATTAAGTTAAACTGATGGATATTAAATCTTTATTACTGGTAGAATATACTTTATAACAAAAAGGAGCATCTATGCGTAAAATTAAAAATATAAATTGGCCTAGCTTGCTATTTATTGGCGGCTATCACCTTCTTTTATTAACCTTACTTCCTCTGTACTTTTTCTTTTATACCCCCTCGGCCTTATTAATTGGACTATCAATTCTTCTTTTTATCACCTCTGGTCTTTCAATTACTGCTGGATATCATCGGTTATTCTCACATTCTACCTATAAAACCAATAGATTTATTGAATTTATCATGTTATTTTTTGGAACGCTTGCTACACAAGGGTCTGCGCTAAGATGGTCTTATGATCACAGACTTCACCATGCCCACATTGATAGTGACAATGACCCATACTCTGTAACAAAAGGGTTTTGGCATGCCCACATCTTATGGATGTTTAAAAATGAAAATCCTATGGATAAAAAACAAATAACTGCCGATCTAACAAGAAATCCATTGATCAACTTCCAGCACAAGTATTATGTAATCTTAATGGTGGCTGTAAATCTATTTACAACAGCTTTAGTATGGCTTGCAACTGGCGATCTTTTTGGTGCCTTTATCTTCAGCTGGGTGTTAAGACAATTTTTATCTCATCATACCACATGGTTTATCAACTCTCTTGCCCACTACTGGGGTCACCAAAATTACTCTACAGAGCATACTGCGGTAGATAACTATATCATGTGTTTTCTTACATTTGGCGAAGGCTATCATAATTATCACCATACCTTTGCAAACGATTATAGAAACGGAATCAGATGGTATCATTTTGACCCAACTAAATGGTTGATCTGGACATTAAGTAAACTGGGTCTTGCCAGTAACCTTAGGAAATCTTCTGAGACAAGAGTGCTTTCATTAATGTTAAAAGAGCATAAAGAGGCTTTAGTTCAAAGAATTAAAAATTCTATCATAGAGAAAAAGCATGAAGCGGAAGAAAAAGTAAACAAAGTGACTGATTCTTTAGCAGAAAAGCTTAACCGACTTCAGGTGCTTGTTAAAGAATATACAGATGCTAAAAAGGACAAGCTGGTAATGCCAGAGAGTCTAAAAAGACTTTCTGCTGAGGTGAAGAATGCTAAAAAATCTTTCAAAAAGGACTGGAAGCAGTGGAGACGATTTTCCAAAAGCATTATGCGCCTTAAATTAAAAGCTGCTTAACTATTTTTAAACTTTTAAGTACTCAATATAAAAGACTATCAATTTGATAGTCTTTTTTTTCTCAATACATTTTTAATACTTTTTTATCTTATAGAATATATTAATATTACCACTCTTTTATATTTGGTGATTTTTAATCATAGTATTTTTATAATATAATCATAAATAACAAAGGAGTTAATAATGTCAACAATATCAGCCTCAACACAAACAAATCTTCCTTACGATATACTTGCTGAAAAAGCGCATGCTGGAAAACTAGAAATAACACACAAAAAGCCACCTTCTAAAAAGCCAGGTGAGTATCAAAATCATCCAATTACTGCGATGGAAACTATTGAAAAAGAGTTAAATATTGCCGATGGTGTAATAATTATTGCAACACTTTCAGGTATAGCTAGAATTTTTGTTGCGATTGCTCAATTTTTCTGGGCTGTATTAAATAGCATTATTACTGCCTGTCACGGGAAATCGATTGTGCCTGAAGGGGAAAATTACTATAAGCATGCTGCTTTAAATTTCGTAAGAGGTCTTGTAGCTACAATTCCTATTGTTGGAAGCCTTGCTTTAAAAGTTAGAGATAATGAGCAAAGAAGATGTACGTATAACAATGAATTATCAAGAACAACTCTTGATCGTGTATTTGATGATAAGAATAATAACGTCATGGGTGCGCTGAAGAAGAAATTCGAGAAACAGGAACTTGCCCCAATATCTATTGAAAATATCACAAAAGCCTTACCTCTGCAAGCATCAGTGGGTGCTTAATTGATCTATTGGTACCAGTTTACGGCTATGACGATGTTTCTAAAAGCCTTCGTTTCTAAGCCGTAAGCTGAGAACCAGCACCCTGCAATAATTCCAAGATCTGAACTATAATTATATTCCATCGCTGGGGCAAAGGAGAGTATATAAGAATCTTTTGGATTTCCCACTGGTAATACGGTGGTTCCTTGAAACTTAGACCCTGTAGTGTATTGGTTTTCCATATCAAGGGCAAGTGCCCAATTCTTTGTTAAGGTTAATTCAAATGCTAAATCTAAAATAACTGATACCCCTCGAGCTAAATAACCATTAGTGGTAGCATCCCCTCCATAAATATTTTCACCATGTACTTTTTTTGGTACAAAAAAGTTTACTGTAAATGCTGATCTTAAATTTAAATAGTGTTCTTGCTCTAAATGAATAAGTTTAGCTAAAGCTGTGTAAAGCCCAGTAGCCCACACCCCCCCACCAGAACCATCATTCCCTAAAAATGTAGGATCTAAGTTTTCAAAGCTTCCTGATGGAAAAACCTGATTAAAGCCAACTTTCCAAGTAAATCCATAGTCATCTTTATCCTGTCTAATTAGCTGATAGCTTGGGCCTATAATAATATCTCCCACGCCAACATGGTCCTTACCTACATTGTATTGATAATTTAACTGTGGATAAATATTAAGATCAATAGAATCTGTTAATCCCATCTGTATAGGTATTACAATGTTTACAGCCTCGGGGATTCTTGTGTTTTTATGTATATGACCGCGTGATCCATAAGCACCAATATTCTCCATTACGTAGACATAAGGCTCAATATTAAAATGACCCTTTGGTATCGTATAAGCAGAAGTTGTAATAATAGGTCCTGTTAACCAAGGTCCGGTAGGGATATCTGCACTTGCTCCAGTATCGGCAAATAAACATAAAGGAACCATCAGAAATGAAAAGTAACGCATAAAAATCCAAAATTTAATTGATTGTTTTAAATCTAAGATATTTCAAATATTTTTTCAATCCAATCTTCAACCAAATTATCCATCCAACGAAAATCCCTTAAAATATTCATGCCAACAAACCCAATATGACCGCCGTAATCTGTTTTAACCACTTCAATATGTGCAGGTAAAGTAATATCATCTAGCTCATCTGAATGGATAATTGGATCATCTCGAGCAAAAAGGATCTTTGTGGGAACTTGTATTTTATCAATCATATTTACCCCACTACACTGCATATAATAATCTATTGCCGATGAAAACTTAGCTCTTTTAGCAATATAGAGTTCATCGATATCATTAATGGAGGTTTGTTCAGTGATTTTATGTGGGGGTAGATCTGGGAAGTTTTTATGCAGATCATCGATATGGGTAAATAATTGTTTAGAAAAATATTCAGAAATCATTTGATTTTTAGGCAAGGCAAGACGGTGCGCACTTGAAAGTAGATTTAAAGGAGGCGATACGGCAACTGCTCCTAAAATTAGCGGGTGATTATCAGCTCCAAGCTCCCCTGCTAATTTTACTGTGACGTTTGCTCCAAGAGAAAATCCAACAAGCACAACCTTAGCTCTGGGAAAATGCTTTTGCAGGTCTAAAAGAGCCACTTTAATATCATTACTGCAACCGCTATGGTATATATTTTGTGCAAGGCCTTTTCCGATCCCGCATCCGCGCATATTAAACCGTACGGCTTGTCTTCCCCCATCATACACCCTTTTGGCAAGTCTTTTTACATAGGGCGATTTTGAACTGCCACATAATCCATGAAGAAAGGCAACGCTCCCCTTTTCCTCAGTCCAATTAGGTGGGGTGGAAACCTCTAATGATAAAACATCCCCATCAGGAAGTTTTACGAAATGAATTTTAGAAGGAGGTTCTTTGGCAAAATCTAAATAATTTGAAAAAACTGTCTGAAAGAAAGGGTTTTTTAATAAAGGCTTAAATTCTATTTTTTTATTCATTTTTTATATAATAAAAACTTTTATCATTTCCCACAATAGGGTTTGCTTCTTATTTCAATTTTTTGTATTGAGGAATGAAAGGGTGTAAACTGCCCAAAAGGAGATTTTATATGTACGCACCAGAAGAAATTAGAATTTCTCATCCCACTCATTTTGATAAATGCCTAATAAAAGAAGAGCTAAATCCCCCTAAAGTCCCTTGTAGACACAAAGAAATCAAAAAAGACCCTTTTGAATCATCTATCATTTCTTATATAAGCTCAATTCTTCCAGTAGCCGGCACCCTTGATCAAACTCCTAATGGGTTTATTTATTTAAATATTGCCAATGAATACATCACTTCTATTATCCCATTTTTTAATGACCCATCTATTGACATCCCACCTTATTTTGATGGAGCCTTTAAAGCAGGCGCTCATATTGCAATAGCAACGCCCCTTGAAGAAAAAAAACTCTATAGCCCCCTTCCTATTGGTGAAGTGTTCTCCTTTACAATCACAGGCTGCTATAAAGCCAATCTACTTTATGATCTAAAAAATAAATATGTATGGTATTTAACCATCACATCTGAAGAATTATGTGAGCTAAGAGAGTCTATGGGGCTATCTTCTCTACCAAATGGAGAGACGTTTTACATCACAGTTGCTTATAAAAAAACTTTTTTATCTTTGGATGATTTAATTACCGATGCTTCGTCTAATCGAATCTCACTTTCTGAAAGTGCAGTTCTTTTAAACAAGTTAAGAGAGCGTAAATAAAAAAAAAGCTTTTCTTAAATCTACAAAATATATAAACTTTTAACCGTTACTTTAGTAACCTTAAAGGAGAATATATTATGTTAATAAAAACGATAGTTAAAGCGGCAGTTGCTGCAATTTTTTTAAACCCTTTCTTTGTGTCTGCTGATACTTATGTAGATCAATATGGGAGATCATTCACTTACAATAAAAGCGTACCTTACAGAGCTGTAACACGCGTTACAAATCACCACAGCTTCACAAACATCTACTTAGATGATGGATCTGTTTGGAGAGCAACAGGCCCGTTTTCATGCAACGAAGCAAACACTTGGTATGTAAATGATCCTGTGATCATCTACAAATGTAACAGTATTTTTCATCCAGAAGATTACTATTTGTATAACGAAAGATCTGGTCAGTGTGCCTATGTTAACATATCTTGTTCTTCTTCAGTAGGCAATATAACCTATTTATCCTTAAATACTATCTCTTACGTTGATAACGTTATCTCCTTATGTGATGGTCTAGGTAATCTTTATAATTATCAAATAGCTTATGAAGACATGTATAAATTAAGCTCATGGTCTGTAAATGACTGTGTAATCCTTGGCTGGAACAAAGACAAATTTAGCGGAAGTGAATTATATTTTCCCTATATCTTGATCAATACAAATACAAATGAATCTATCATAGCTGAATACATTCAGTACACAAACTATTAATAACAAAATAAATAAATAATAAAAGGAGTACATATGTCCCAACCAATTAGTGGAAACACAACCACATCTATATCAACAAATACAATAAATGATTCATGCAAACAAAGCATAAGCAAATGCGCTATTGTGGTTATAGCCACCGCAGTTGCAGTAGTTGCAATCATCGTAATATTAGCTACAGCTTCAGCACTAGTGTCAGCAATAGCTTGCCCACTCATTTTTGTAGCAGTTCTTATTACTGCAATTCTATTATTAACCTCGAAGAATGCAACCTTTGTAGCTCAGTCAAGATTTCCTAGACCACCAGTTTTGGTTCATCGTCCAAGATTCCCAGCAGTATATCCATTACCTATTTTGACTCCACCTCCTTGTGTTCGAAGACAGCATCCTGGAGACACTTTAGGTCATAGAGCCTTTCATGGTATGGCGGCGGGAACAAGAAGCGACAACACAGGTGCTCATCATCCATTAGCGCCTATGGCAGCAGTTCCAAATGGAACAAACATTCCTGCAAATCAAGTTGGAAATAGATTTGGGAATCCTATGGCAGCAAGACCTGGTTCTGTATTTCCAGCTGGGGTAGTTAACCCTGCAGCAAGAGCTGTAATGGGGACACCTTTTGCAGCGGGAAGACCCTTAGCTGGGACACCTGCAGCCGCAGCACATAATCATCATGGTGCAGCTGGATCTTCAGCAAATCCTTCCGCTCATCATGGACCTTCTAGACCAACTTCTAGATAATGTTAAGCTAAACCAGCCTAATATGTTGTTATTTTAATAAATAGACCTTTTGTGAATTCAAAAGGTCTTTTCTATTTGTGGAATTAAGGTAATTACAGGCAACAGCAAAACCAACAGCAGAAGACCGATTAAAGGTAAGACATGCAAAAAAAAGCATTAAAAGAAGCAAAAGCAACTCCAGAAGCACAAGAACACTATAGACTAGATATGAAAGTACTTGCAGCTAGAGTACAAGTAGGGAAGCATTTGGTACTAAAAAAAGCCTATGAAGCTCTTCAAGCTCTTTAAAAAGGTAGTCTACTTTTAAACCAATCGAAGAAAGAAATAAGGACAAATTATTCATTACACTTGAATCTTTGTAGTAAAGAGCGAGCATTTTTGGTAAAATTTTAGATTTCTTGTCCAAAAAATGGCTCGGTAAAATCCTTCTCAAGAGAATTATTATGACTATGATAAGTGGAGAAAACAATTTCATTATTATATAAATGAACTTGGGAAGATTTTCCTTCTAAAGAGGTATAGCCTAGAGAAATGCTGATATCTGCATAATCAAACGACTCTTTTATCAAGTGAGGTAAAAGAGCTGGATCATGATTTATATGCTCCACCATCCCTTTAACATAAGAGGTGAGCTTTTGTTTTGCCTCATCTTTTGATAAAGTCCCCTTATACTTTAAGTCTAAATAGAGTTTTTCCACCTTGCTATGGAGATAAAATCCCCCTACTGCAAGTACCGAAAGATTGCTCTCTTTAATTGTTTGGGCAAAAGCTTCTACGCTTTTATCGCTCACTGCCACATGCTCTGGAGGCTTTACGCACATTGAAAAAATACAGGCAAAAATTACAATCGCTTTATTCATAATTGTAAAATACTCTAAGCTCACCTTTTACTCAATTATTTTATTTGATCAATTTTTGAAAGGTGCCATACATTGAAAAAATTCTTCCTTTTCTTATGGCAAGAATAATCGTCAAAAGTCCAAAAATAGTATGATAAATTCCCATATTGGCTAAAATCCAAGAACCTATGATGAGAATTATCCCAAAAATTATATTTAATAAGCGGGCAGCTCGTATTACCTCGGCAAAGGATAATATAGAGGTAACAATAATAAATGCTCCCATTAAGTGGTCAAGCGATGCCATCTTACCTTCAAATGAAAATAGATAAGGGGTGAGCATGATAAGCACACCTGTTACAGCACTTAGAAATAGCGTGAAATTGAAACTTACTCCTTCAAATGCCTTTGATCCTATTTTTAATAGGCTACTTTCTGAAAGGCTGCAGGGTACATCATCCTTTGTTCCAGGAAGATCTCCTCCATGAAAAAAAGTTTTCCAAAAGCCTTTTCCAGCTTTTGTACTGTGGGAAAGAAATTGAAATACTGCAATAAGTTCATCTACAGCAAAAACAATCATAAACAACATGGAGGTAGCTGTACATAAGCAAAGAAAACACCACTTTCCAACAATTAATGGCTGCAGTATCACAAGTACAATGCTTACAACACCAAGAGGTACCACTAAAAATACAAAGGACACCACCATCCAAGGCATGGTTCTCCAACGGCCTTCCCCACCCTTTAACCCGAGTAATACCTCTACTGTGTAGGCAAAACAACCTAACCCTGCATCAGATATTGGGAAAAAACTTGCCACTGAGGAGTTAAGCACCTCTTTAGTTCCTTCGCCAAAGAAAGGATCCCAAACAAAGCTTATGTAACCTAATTGATAAGAGGCTAAGTAGCGAGCAATAAACATCCCGATAATACCAAGTTTTATCACAGGTAGTCTTTGTGACCAAGCAGAAGGGTTGTAACTCCATCCTGGAGGGATCTCATGACCCACCTCTTCCACTTTTCCAGGTATCCCTGGGATAATCAATGAAAAAACAACTAATAATATCCCAATCACTGTATCGTTTAAATATTCTACAGACATCTTTGCTGGGTAAACTAAGGGAGCAAAATTCAACCAAAGACCTAACAAGCAAATCATCCAAAGACAACTATAACCCCATTTGTTTGCTTTTCTTGCAAAAAGAGCTGCAATCATTACGATAACTCCTGTGATCATATCAGACCATACCATAGCACTTGTTTCATAACCTAAAGCAAACGGAGAAAAAACCAACCAAAAGCCTAAAAATGAGCAGGCAACCACCGTCCAAATATTTTTCTCATGTAGGTCTGTTTTTTTCATGCCGCCTTCCCATTTTTTCTTTCTATTTTTGCTCTCTTCAACAACTTTTTCTGCATGTGCTTTGGCATCTTTAAGTTATTTTTTTTATACCAAGCAATTGGATCAGACTCTAAATCCTTTAACATTAACAAAAGAGTATCTTCAAGCTTATGTTTCATAGCCCATTTAAATAGATCTTTTGCCGCCGATACATCTAGCTCATAGTGTTCATCGGCAAGTTTTATCATCCAAGGACGGATAAAAGGTTTTTCCATAAAGGGAGTATGACATTGTAAAAATGAGCCCATCCATGCAAACCACTTAGGAAGCCATATTAATCTACTATTTTTATGAAAAAAGTACTGAGAGATTGCATTTTGTAAATACTTTGTGCTAAGGGTTTTTTCCTCACCCACTAAAACTGTCACCTCTCTTGGGATTTCATTTCTCATATCTACTGCTTTTTCCAAAAGATTGACCAGATCATCCATGTGGATAAATGCTGCCCCATGCGAGCTATCTCCAGGAAAAAAATGTGAGGTTAGGCTTTTTTCATAAATACGTTGAATTTGGTTAGATATCGGGATAGAGTGGCAATCATCATCATAAACTCCAGCTATTTGCATCACTACAGAAGGGATTTTTCCTCTATACTTTCTGATTACTTCCTCTGTCTCGATTTTTGATTGAGGATAAGCCCAGTTTCCATCTAAAGGGCTCTCTTCTGTGATTACTTCCCCTGGCTTTGTTGCTTTATGGACAAGCATAGTAGAGGAAAAAATAAATTGCTCCACTTCAAAACCTTGCAGTGCTTTTAATAAATTTTTCGTCCCTTGTACTGTAATTTTATTATATTTAGAGTATTTTTGATCCTCAAAGCTATAGTAAGCTGCCAAATGGATTACAGAGGCAATCTGCCTTCCATAGAAAGCTCGAATATGTCTAAATGCTTGATGGATGCTTTCTTCTGAGGAAATATCTAAAGGAACAAGTTCTTCACTTGCCGATGCATATATTGCTTTCATCAATTCAAATCCTACGATTTGATATTTTTTTCCCAGCCTTTGTGCAATTTTTGCCCCAATTCTGCCTGCACTACCTGTGATTATCACTAATTTTTTGCTCGTATCTTTCATTATAGCCTCTTTTATATATAAAGCTTACACTACAGATGAAAAGTTATTGTGCAAGAGTTAATAAGGTAAGAGGTTCCAATTCTTAATCACTTGAATATCAGACTCGATGGACAAAACCGATAGTGATGCTGTGGATAAAAGAAGATAGCGACCGTAAGATACAGGAAATCCGCACCATCTTGACGCAAGCACTCGTAAAAAATGTCCTGATGAAAATACAGCTACAGGACCATCCAGCTTTTTAAGCTCTGATATCATTCTATCTGCACGAATTTGCACATGATGAGAACTCTCTCCATTTTTTGGATCTTTTGTAAACACTGACCAGTTTGGGTCTATTTCATGTATCTGCTTTTTTGTAAGCCCTTCATAATCACCATAATCCCATTCCACTAAATCACTATTGATGATCGCCTGATCTAATAAATGGCATATTTCACAAGTTTGCTTAGCTCGTTGTAACGGACTGCAGTAAACAGCGTTAAACGACATCTTGCTAATTGTATTTTTTAAAGCTTGAGCTTGAGCTATCCCATTTTCTGTTAAAGGGATATCCGTAAGGCCTGTATGATGACCAGACAGCGACCACTTTGTTTCCCCATGCCTTATTAAATAAATCTCTAACATATGTAATGTTTAAGATGCATAAAATAGATTTAACAGGGTGATAAAAATAACAATTGGTGCTATGTATTTAAGGCTTAATGCAAAAAAACTTCTTAAAAATAGATGATCATGAAGTTTAACCTTCAACCCTTTGCTCAAATCTTGCAAAAAGATAGAAAAAGGCGATTTCCAACCCACCAAAATCACTGCAGCAAGAGCCCCAAGCGGCACAAGGATATTTACACAGAAAAAGCTTAACGCATTAAATAAAGAGGCTCCAAAAATCGTATAACCTGAAAGGACTCCAAAAGATAATCCCACCGGTATCCCTAAAAGAAGGATCCCTAAAGAGCACGCCGCTGTTGCCCCATGTCTTGAAAATTCCTTATGGTCTATTAAATAGGCAATAAATGGTTCCATCGCCGAGATCTGAGAAGTTAATCCTGCAAATAAAATGAGCGCAAAGAAAAGGGCTGCAAATAAGGCACCAAATTTCATTGTGGAAAAGACAAGCGGAAGGGTTTGGAACATCAGCTCCTCTCCCCCTAATAAATTTTCTCCTACAGAAAATACTGCTGTAAAAATTGCAACACCTGCTAAAAGCGATACCACAACAATAGAAATGGTCACAGGGATGGTAATTTTGAACAAATTGTCATCCTTATTAATATAACTACCATAGGTAATCATCGTCCCTTGCCCCACACTTAACCCAAAAAAGGCTTGCCCAAGGGCAAGTAATGCCACTTTACCATTAAGCATAGACCAATCTGGAGTAAATAAAAATTTTATCCCTTTCATCGAGCCTGGTAAACTTAGGCCAACAATAGCTAAAAAGATTAGAAAAATAAAAAGCAAAGGCATTAAAATTTTATTTGTTGCTTCAATACCCTTTTGCACTCCTAAATATAAGACTAGAGCTGATAGAAATACAAAACCAGTTTGACAACCCAAAAGCCAGGTAACACTATCAAATAATGAATTCTTAAAAGCAACTGCCTGAGAAGGCTCTGTAAAATTAGTGATATTACCTGCTAAAGCTTGAAGGAAATAGCCAAGTGTCCATCCGCATACAACGCTATAAAATACGCTTACTAAAAATCCGGTAAATACTTGCATAGTACCAAGTCTTTTCCAAAATTTACTTTTTCCTAGCTTATAGAAGGCATCAGAAGGGTTAGTCTGTGTTTTTCTCCCAATGACAATCTCTGCAAGCATGATTGGAAGGGAAACGCCAACCAAAAAGATGCAAAACATAATAACAAATACCGCCCCGCCATTTTCCCCGACTATGTAGGGAAATCGCCATATACTTCCAAGACCTACTGCCGAACCTATGGCCGACCACATAAAGCCTAATTTTGATTTCCAATGCTCTCTTTTCACTATCTTAAAACTCCTTCTCACCCCTATAATAAAGGGATATTTACTAAAAAAGAGTATCATGAATCAAGACAATAACGCAAGTATTAACCCGCCGCTTTATGATGCATGTATTGAAGCTGGATTTCCTATGATGATGCATACTGAGAGCTCTGAAAGACTCAATATAAATGATTATTTGATCGATAATAAAACAGCGACCTACTTTCTTCGTGTGAAAGGAGATTCGATGATCGGTGCCGGTATTTATCCAGATGATATTTTAATTGTAGATAAATCTAAGGAGGTTCGATCTGGAAAAATCATCATTGCCTCCCTCAATGGAGAGTTTACCGTAAAGCGGCTAATAGTCAAACAGGGCGTCTGCTACCTTTTTCCTGAGAATAAATCTTACCAGCCCATTAAAATCACTGCTGAATGTAATTTTGAGGTGTTTGGTGTGGTCACCTATAACATCCATAAACCTTTATGACAATGATCTGTTTAATTGACTGTGACAATTTTTTTGCCTCATGCGAAACTCTTTTTGCCCCTCACTATAAAAATAAGCCGTTAGTGGTTGTCTCTGGAAAAAATGGGATTGTAATTGCCAGGTCAAAAGAGGCCAAAGCCTTAAATATCCCTATGGGAGCTGCATCGTTTGAATACAAATCACTCTTTATCAAAGAAGATGTAATCTTACAACAGGTAAACCACACTCTTTACCATGATATCTCAAATCGTGTAAGGGAAACCGTAGCTACTTTTTCCTTACCCACTTTTATCTATTCGGTTGATGAAATGTTTCTTCAAATACCAAAAGAATTGGGAACTGATGCTTTATTAAAAGAGATTCAAACAAAAATTAAACGTTGGACAGGTATCGGCACCTCCTTAGGTCTTTCCAAAACAAAAACTTTGGCAAAAATTGCCACCGAAAAAGCAAAACAATCAACCTCTCATAGATGTATCCTTATCAAGGATGAAGAAATTCATTCTACGTTAGAAACTTTTGCTGTAGAAGATATTTGGGGTATAGGAAAGGCATCGGTTAACAAACTTTCTATGTATCGTGTAAAAATGGCAAAAGATCTCCTACTTTTAAATCCAGATACCCTAAAAAAACAACTAGGAGTTACCGGCTCTCGGATAGTAAAAGAACTAGAAGGGGTAAATGCCTACCCATTTCTCCAACCCCCTGTGGAAAAATCGATGCAAATCACAAAAACATTTCCTGCAGATATTGTCTCTATCGAACAACTACGAAAAATTCTTGGCACCTTTATCACCAGGGGGTGTGAAAAATTACGAAAAATGAAAAAGGAAGCCTCCTTAATTGAAATCTTTCTTCACTCTTCCCGTTTTAAAGAAGATCAAAAATCCTTTTGGAAAAATTACACCTTAGATCAACCCTCAAATTTCACCCCAGATTTTCTCCACTTAAAAGAAGATTTTCTTAAAGATTTCATGGATGGGGAAATTCTTATTAAAAGAGCAGGGATAGGATTTTCCCTACTGACAGAGGTTTCTTGCTCACAGAAAAATCTTTTTGTGGAAACAAAACCACAACAAGCCACGCTTATGACCGCTCTTGATCAGATAAATCTTCGCTATGGGGATGGTAGTTTACGATTTGCCTCTTGTGCCCCCTCGTCCATAAAAACCCCACTAAAATCTAATGCTTACACTACCTGTTGGGATGAGTTATGCCAGGTATAAAAAAAGCCCAATAACTATTTATTAGGCTTTTCTTTTGTTCATTCAAACTATCTATGAATTAAACTAGTACTTTAAGCGCAGCATTTTGAGTTTTATGCTCTATTGATCCATGCTCTATTGCTTTTTTTCCATGCTCTATTGCATGTTCAATTCCTTTTCCATGCTCTATTCCATGCTCTATTGAACGATGCTCTATCCCATGCTCTATTGGTTTAAACATTTTATTTCTCCGTTTTTATTGTTTTTACATACAGTCTTTTACAAACTTATCTTACTCATTTTTTAGGTGAGTTAAAGACGATCTTAGGAAATAGTGCTAATTTATTCAAGTTAATAAAATTTAAAGAATGTTAAAATTATACTAATAATTATTTTATCATATCTTAAATTAACAACTTGTGTAAAATAATTTTTTTATAAAGATGATATAAATTTTAAATTTACAAACGAAGGTAGCATGTTTTCACTTGATTTGCACCTTTAACTTGATTATACTAGACCACATTTAACAATGGATCAAAGATGACACAATCTAAAAAAAGCCTCTCCATATTCTTACTATTGATGATAAATCTTGCCACGGTATTAAGTCTTAGGAACTGGCCTATTACAGCTATTTATGGGTACACCTCCATTTTTTATTTATTACTATCGGCAGTATTGTTTTTCATTCCTTGTGCATTAGTTGCTGCAGAACTTGCAACTTTATTTCCTGAAAAAGGAGGAGTGTTTGTTTGGATTAAAGAAGCTCTTGGTCACCGCTTTGGATTTTTAGGTATTTGGCTTTTATGGATCTCTAATATTGTTTTTTATCCAGCAATACTCTCTTTTATCTCCGCATCTATTGCTTACACTTTTTTCCCTGGCCTTGCAGATAATCCCACCTACACATTTTGCATGATCAATGGTGTATTTTGGTTGGTTACTATTGTAAATTTAAGAGGTATTCATTTTACAGGAACCTTTAGCTCATTTTGTGTTATTGTGGGAACCTTTGTACCCGCTGCATTAATTTTGGTTCTTGGTGCTGTTTGGATTTTATCGGGTAAAGAATCGATGGTCACTCTTCAAAGCACCCCTTTGCTACCTGATTTTTCAGCTTTTTCTACATTTTCAGTATTAACAGGGATTTTACTTAGTTTTGCAGGGCTTGAAATGCCTGCTATTCATGCAGGTGATGTGGAGAATCCAAAAAGAAGTTTTCCAATTGCCATCTTACTTTCGGCAGGAATTATCGTCACTTTAACCATTTTAGGGACATTATGCATTGCAATTGTTATCCCAAGATCTAATATTAGCTTTGTTTCTGGAACCATTGAAGCAATGAGTGTTTTCCTCACCCAGTATGATCTTGGATTTATCATGCCGATTGTGGCTGTTTTAATTGCCATAGGTGCTCTTGGTGGTTTAAGTAATTGGATTGTTGGACCTTGTAGAGGGCTGCTTGCCTCTGCCGAAAAAGGAGACTTTCCCCCTTTTATGCAAAAAACCAATAAAAATGAGATGCCTCATGTTCTTATGTTTATGCAGGCTTTTTTTGTCTCCTGTTTATCATTTCTCTATATTTATATGCCAAATGTGAGCTCATCTTTTTGGCTCTTAACAGTTCTTGCAGCACAACTTTATATTATCATGTATATGATGATGTTTATTTCAGGGATTGTTCTTAAGTACAAAAAACCAAATGCAAAAAGAGCTTATAGTGTACCCGGAGGTGTTGCTGGAATGTGGATTACTTCAGGACTTGGACTCATCGGAGTCACCTTTTCTCTAGTAATTGGTTTTTTTCCTCCACCTGATGTAACCGTCCATAGTACCACCTTTTTTATCAGCTTTCTCTTCATAGGGATTATCTCTATGCTTATTCTCCCTATGATTATTTATGCTCTTAAAAAGCCATCTTGGAAGTCTAAATAAGGATTCTATAGGCTAAGCTTAAGTAGATTAACGTGGTGATCATATCAACAAGCATGAGCACAATAGGTCCTGAGGCTACCTTTGGATCAAGCTTTAATCGATGCAAAATAATGGGTATAAGAGCACCAACTGCCGCCGAGACGATAATTGCGGTAAAAATAGTCATGCAGATAACAAATGCAGGGCTCACCCCCTCCCTCCAAAGAAGAGATAATACACCTACTGTGGAACTTGCAGTAAAGGCAATAAGAACATAAAGCCTTGCTTCCTGAAAGGTGTATTCAAAAATCTTTTTCCAAGAATGCTTTTTATTTGTCATTAAATAGACACTTACTGTCATTACCTGCATTGAGATAGATTCAGAAAGTGCTAAAACAAGGGGAATAAACATGGCAAGGATGATCACTTTTGAAAGAACAACCTCGTAATAATCTGCAATGACTGCACAAAAAATCCCTCCGATCATGTTACAAAAGACCCAAGGCATCCTGTGAATATATTTATTCCATACTGATTTAGTAGGCCCCTCTTCCACCAAAACCCCAAGCATTTGAAAAATCTGCACCCTTTTTAATTTTGACGACATCTCCACCTCTTCTTCAAAATACTCTTGAATGTCAATCACCCCTTTAAAGATTCCTTTGCTAATCACCGGAATAGATAAGAGGTGGAATTTTTGCATAATAGCAAGAGCATCAAACATAGTCTGTTTATCATGAACAACATGGATATTTGTCTTGATTATATTTTTTAAAGGGGTTTCTGGATCTTGAAGAAGTAAAGATCGTATGCTTACATAGCCAATAAGATGATTTTTATCATCTAAAACAAAGTAATAAGGCTTTCTATGTTCATCTTTTTGATTTCGTATTTGCAAAATTGCATCATTGATGGTTTGATTTAACTCTAATATATTATGAGCTTTGCGTGCATATACTTCAGTCTGATGAGTTAAATGTTTCTTTTTCATAAACGCCTACATTTAAAGATATAATTAAGACTGTAATATGATATCAAGATAATCCTTCAAAAGAAAATCATTCTTGTGTATATTTTTTTCTATGTGCGGAATATACGGCTTTATACAATCTAAAAGTAAAAAAAAACCCTTAGACACTTGTTTAGAAGGGTTAAGAAAACTTCAATATCGTGGTTATGACTCTGCCGGTGTTGCCTCCATTCATAAAGGAGCGGTCCTATCTTTTAAGACAGTAGGAAAAGTAGAACTACTTAAATCGCTCATCCACAAACAAGAGTATGCACTTTCCTCAGCTATTGCTCATACAAGATGGGCAACCCATGGCGGACTCTCTGAAAATAATGCTCACCCTCAAATCGATTACAAAAAATCTCTAGCCCTTGTGCATAACGGGATAATAGAAAATTACTTAGAGATAAAAGAGTTTCTCCAAAAAAAGGGAATAACCTGCACCTCAGAAACTGATACTGAAACTGCTGCAAATCTTATCTCCTATTTTTGTGATAAAATGAGCATTTCAAATGCCTTAAAGGCTTCTATGAAAATCATTAAAGGATCTTTTGCCCTTGTTTTGGTGCATAAAGATGCAGAAGATACCATTTTTGCTGGGGCAAGAAATTGTCCTTTAGTGATCGGTATTTGTGATCAAACATCTGATGTCTATATTTCCTCTGACCCATCCTCCTTTTCATCCAGCTCTTATATTACCTATTACCTTGAAAATGATGAGATTGCAAAAATTAAACAACACTCCCTTACTATCTACGACGTATCTGGAAAGAAAAAAGAAAAACTCAGCTCCCCTCTTGTTGTAAAAGAGACATCTACTGAAAAAGAAGGGTATGATCACTACATGATTAAAGAGATTCATGAGCAAAGCTTTTTATGCAGAGAGATCTTAAAAAATCGAACAAGTGATAACTCCTTTTTATTCTCCGAACTATCTAAAGATGAAGTAATTATTAAAACCTGTAAACAGATAGAAATTATTGCCTGCGGGTCCTCTTACCATGCTGGGCTCATTACAAAAGGGTTTTTGGAAGAACTTCTTGAAATCCCCGTCTCAATTTCTTTAGCTTCTGAATATCGTTATAGTAAACATCTGAAAAAAATAAACACTATTTGCATTGTGATTTCCCAATCAGGAGAAACTGCCGATACCTTAGCTGCGCTACGTTGTCAAAAAGACACCTTTGATCTTACTATAGCTTTATGCAATGTAGAAAACTCCACTTTGACAAGAGAAACAGATCGATTTATCCCTCTTTATGTTGGAAAAGAAGTAAGTGTATGCTCAACAAAAGCCTTTACCAGTCAGCTGTTAAACCTCTACCTTTTAGGGATTCATTTTTCTAACATTCTTGGCATTGATAATAAAGATTATATCACAGAATTAAGAAACATCCCTTACGCTGTAGATGATGTTTTATATAAAGAGCAAAAAATTAAAGAAAAAGCTGAAATTTTTAGCACCTTTCCCTACTTTTTTTTCATCGGTAGACAAACTATGTATCCGGTGAGTATGGAGGCAGCTCTAAAGTTAAAAGAGATCAGCTACCTTCCTGCAGAGGCCCTTGCTGCAGGAGAGATGAAGCATGGTCCCATTGCCTTGATTGATGAAAAAATTGCCACCATTGCTTTCCTTGGTGAAGAAGCTACTGCTGAAAAAACCCTCTCTAACCTTTCTGAAATACAAGCTAGAAATGGGAGAATTATGATTTTCAGCTCTGAAAAATACCCTCATGTGACAAAGGATGTGATCACATTATACAAAAATGGGACAAATAGATTTTGCTCTATCCCCTATTGCATTGCTGGACAAATTTTCAGCTATTACCTGGCAAAAAAACTTGGAAGAGAAATTGACTTTCCTAGAAATTTGGCCAAATCAGTCACGGTAGAATAAACATGAAAAAAGTTTTTTTGCTGATTATCTTCCTTATTGCGTTAATTGCCGCCCCTTATTATGCACCAAAGAGTACAAAAGTTTATCTATTTTCTCTTCTTTCTAAAAACCATCCTGGAAAGTTCTCTATCAACGATATTCATTTAAGCTATTTTAATGATCAAATAATTGATGGCTTTACCTGGGAAGATCAGCATTCAAAACTATCCCTTCCCTCTTTAACGGTGAACGCCTCATTAATTTCTATTCTCCTTAATGGAAAGTTGCCCATTGATTTTGAGCAGGGCACATTGCTTTACAAGAAGAAAAAGCTTTTTACAAATATTAAAGCATCACTCCCCTTATTATCAAAAGGGAGTCATTTAATGGCTTCTTCCCCTTGCTTTGTGAAAGGAGATATTGAATTAGAAGGGACAAATGCTTATACAAACCATATTTTGATCCCCCCTTTTTCAGCAAAAGAGGTGCTACTTACGGTTGATACACTCAATTGGAATACAGAAAAAATCAAATCATTAAAAATGAAAGGTTCTTTAGCTCTTAACAGGCTTAGCTGCTCTAAAAATCATCTTCTTTCAGTGATCCTTTGCCTGTTAAGACAACCAATAGACAGGGAAGTATCTGTAGACTGTGGAAAAATCGAATTTGCCACAGATGATGGGATCCTTGTTTATACAAAGACCCCTTTTCTTCTTGATGAGTGCTTTGAAATTGTTTCCAAGGGAACTGTCAATATGGTAGCTGATCAACTCAATTTAGCAATTGGTCTTACCACAGACTCTTTAATCAACGCCTTTGGACTATGCTCTCTACCTGAAGGATTCATGATCCCTTTTAAAATCAATGGATCTATCCACAATCCTACAATTGATACAAAACCAGCACTTGCAAGCATCGCTGCATTGCTTCTTCTAAAAAAAATAGACCCATCCTCAAGAACCTACCCTAAAAACAATAGCTTTTAACAGGTTTTTATTGAACATTCAATGAAATGATGCTACTATCATCTTTTATATTTTAATAAGGTGGATGATTTATGTTGACTAAAGAATTAGAAGTGTTACTTGGAAATAAGCTTGAGAAATTGCTAGCCTTAAAACAGTGTAAGGTCTCAAAAGATCAGCTTACCCTGCCAGGACCTGACTTTGTAGATCGAGTTTTTAAAGACTCTGATCGAAGTATTCCTGTTTTGCAAAATCTTCAGACAATCTTTAGCACTGGCCGTTTAGCAAATACCGGCTATCTTTCCATTCTTCCTGTCGATCAGGGGATTGAACATTCAGCCGGTGCTTCTTTTGCACCAAATCCAGTATACTTTGATCCTGCAAAGATCATTGAACTTGCCATTGAAGGAGGTTGTAATGCTGTTGCAACAACTTTTGGAAATCTTGCCATTGTTGCCAGAAAATATGCCCATAAAATCCCTTTTTTATGCAAAATCAACCATAATGAACTGTTAAGCTACCCAACTACCTACGATCAAATTCTTTTTGGCAAAATTGAAGAAGCTGCAAACCTTGGTGCTCGTGCCGTGGGGGCAACCATTTATTTCGGCTCCCCTGAAAGCCACCGACAGATTGTGGAAGTTGCAGCAGCCTTTGAAAAGGCCCACAGTTTAGGAATGGCTACAGTTCTTTGGTGCTACCTAAGAAACCCAGCTTTTAAAGTAGGCAGCAAAGATTACCACACCGCAGCAGATTTAACTGGTCAAGCAAACCACCTTGGATGCACAATCAAAGCAGATATCATCAAACAAAAGCTTCCTACCTGTAATGGCGGATTCAAAGATATCAAATTTTCTCAAACAAGCGAGGCTGTTTATACTGAACTTTGCTCAGACCACCCTGTAGATCTAACAAGATATCAGGTGTTAAACTGCCTATCTGGAAGAATCCCACTGATTAACTCAGGAGGTCCATCTGGCCATAATGACCTCATGGATGCTGCCGAAACAGCTATCATTAATAAGCTTGCAGGCGGTTCTGGTCTCATCTCCGGAAGAAAGGCCTTTCAAAAGCCTATGAACCAGGGTGTAAAGCTGCTTCACATGATCCAAGATGTATATCTAAATAAAGATATCAAACCTTTGTCATAAATTGCATTTTATCCATTTTATAATAATCGATTAGAATTTTTCCTTAAATCTTGTTTTCATAAGATGCTTAATCTTAGCTGCTTGCACTTTGTGTAAAGTATTTATTTAAATCATTAATTAATTATGTTATAATTATATCTTTAATAACAAAAGGAGATATAAAATGGATAATTATTTTAATTTAGGAAATGAAGGATTTCATTGCACTTTTTTAGACAACAGAATACGCACACTAGGGCAAACAGAACCATTATTAGATTACCATAGTTCAAGAGAGCAAAAGGAACAAAAACCTGGGCAAATGCTCCCTCCTGCATTAGAAATGATTAAAGCGGCAAGTCGAAGTCGTCTAAGAAAAGACTCTGAGTCTGATTCAGAAGGCTCTCTTACAAAATCCCCTCCATTAAAAGAAGCAAGAGAAACCTCCCCTGAAACAATTGAACTGACCAAAGAGGATCTTGATCAAAAAGCAGGTGAAATAACCGAAGGTGTCATTGGAAATATCAAGGAAGATTCAAGAAATATAAGAATCGTTCATCGATATGAAAATTTTAAATCATCTTTTGTGAGAAATCCTTCAGCAGAGACTAAAGATCAATTATCTAAAGCTACTAAATTAATGCACAATTATGCATCGAACCTGTTGCAACAAGCTTACGTAACATTTTGTCATGACCCGGGTTATAAACTCTCTTCAGAAATGGCAACATCTCTTGCAGATAAAGTAGTGGGAAATCTTCCAAGGATCATTAATCAACTTACAAGGAGTTAAACGATGCCTAAAGTTCATTTTTCTACAGCCTCTGAATCGCAGTATTTTATCGGTGACCCCTTTGAGAAATCTTCTGTGACAAGCTATTCAATTAAGGAGCGATCAAGGGATAAAACCACAGGAAATATTGGTCGCATAGGTATATGTCTTCGTTTAAAAAAAAACCATATTACTCGTAAATGCACTGAGGTAGTTGCAGAAAGGCTTAGATGGTGTAAAAAGAACACGGTTTGTTTAGCCTTAAAGACTGCTTTTCTTTCAGTTACAAAACCTGCAGAGTTAACTCAACTGAGAGAAAGTATCGATAAAAAAATTCATGAGATTGAAAAGGATCTCATTAATAAAGTCTGTGACTATTACACCAAATATATTAATCGTAAATCCTCAAGTGAAAATAAATTAGAGCTTTACTACGAAAATGTTGGAACCATTGTTAATGAAATAGAAAAATATAACTCCGAATTCCTAGATTGGTTTACCACACCTGACCTTTCTGTAGATATCAGCAGCAGCGATGATGACAGCTCCTATGATGAATCTGCCCCATCACAGACCACCCCAACTGTAAGCGTTGAGTGTAAATCTAAGCACAAAAGTTATGTAGCAAAAATTACAAATAATGTTCTCTTTATCCTAAACGCCAGCCAAGAGGCTGCTGATTTAAAACAACAGCTGAACCAAAGTTGTATGAAATATACTGACATTAAAAAAAATAAACCTGGATCCATTGAAGAAAAGGATGCTTTACAAGGACAGAGTCATTTTGAGAAAGCAATATCAAGATTTGTTCTTGAGCTTATAGAAAATGAATTTTTCGAAATTTCACAAGAAGATAGTGATATTAAGGACCAAAATATAGATAACCTTTTTGATGAGGTAGCTGCTGATTCAATTAAATGGTTTTATTAAAATTAAAGGAGAATAAAAATATGTCACTTGCCTTATCACCTAAAACACATGCAGCATTTTTTGATAAAACACAGGAAGCTGATTATTCAGCAAAACCTGGTGCGATCTTTGCAGGCCGTACTGTCATTGCTGAGGAAGAAAAAGTCTATGTTGAAATAACTTACGATACAAAGCCATTCAAAGAGGTACCCACTTGTTTAAGGAATTTATTGTCCTGCTATAATCAAGGTAAAAGCTTACTTACTTACCATCTATATAAAAAAAGGGGTGTCGCTCCTATTGTAATCGGGTCACCATTTCATAATAATATGAAGACTGTGACTTCTTTAGATGAGGGCAATGATATTTATAGACCCTTTCTCTTAACAAATACTAAATCAAAACAGAAAAGTTTAGTCTTAACAGCAACCGATAGTCATTACTATACAATGACATTCGATAAAGAAAAAGCAGTTGTACATCTTCAAAAAGAAGAAATTGACAGCAATCCTAATAAGAAAATACGCGTAGTTACTAAAGGCAATATTAAGAGATTTAATTTGCAAAATTCGCAAATTGCTATAAAAAAACTTCTAAAAACCTTACTTAATTAATCAAAAGAAGAATATAAATGATCTCATCATTACCTATTGGAATTGAGGGATCGCAGAGGCTTATTTAAAAATTTTACCTGTTTCTAATGATGTTAGCATTAATTACAACTTAGAAAACACGCAAATTGTTGCTAATCAAATACTTACAACTATTCAATTTATACCTAAAAGCAATTAATTTGATATTTTTAATAAAAATACAAACATATGAATATTAGTTACATACATCAATTATTGAAAAATTAATTATGATATGTTATAATAAATATTATAATAATATGAGTTAATTAATAATGGGTGAGTATGAGCGTCAATTCTAATCAAGCACTGGGGTCTGTTCCATCTATCAAATTACCTGAAATTGGCTCTACCTCTCAAGGTGGGGGTGGATCTAAATCTACGACAATAAAGACTGAAAATATTGCTAATCAACGATTCCCTCAACTTGTACGACAGCCGGGTAAGATCTCGCTCATTTCTCCTGAATCTAAGGAAAAAAAACATGTTCGTTTCGGAAGTGAGGATCCTAGATATCCACAGGATATTTTAGTAAAAGAACTCTCTGACGATGGGAGTGAATCAGTTAAACCGCACACTGTAACTTTATCCAGCCGTAGATTCCCCTACGCCTTGTTATCCCTTGTTCCCGAAGATCAAAGATCTGATTCACTCAAAGAATTTATCCAAAAACATGATGAGATTGTTAATGAAATTAGTGATCCTTCGGAAAGAAAAATGGCATTAAGAATAGCTCCTGAATTTACTATGCGATTAAAGCTTTCAAATAGAATCAATAAAAGAATTATTGAAGCTGCAGAATTTGCTCGCGCAGATTATCAACCATTTCTATCAAGAGGAGAAATTCGGGAACTTAATCTGTCTAAAAGAGATTCGAAAATTAGTTTTGATAAAGAAGATATTACTAAAGTACCTATTGTAAGGATTTATAATAGGATTTGGTCAGAAATAGCTAATCCAAAAAAATTGCTTCTAGAAGGTAGCGAACTACACAAAGCTGTTGAAAATCAAACAAGTGATAATTTTCGTAATAGAAATAATTACAGTCCTATACTGACTGTTCATAAAAAAACAAATAGAGTTGAGATCATTTTACTGACAGAAGGTACTACAATTGTAACCCTATCAAAAGATCCTAAGAGTTCAAAAAGAATGTTACTGGAAAGAAAAAACATCACGGAAGCAAATCTTTGTTTAAAAAGAAATCAATTAGAGCTTACTGAAGAGGAAAAGAAGCAACTATATACTAGCACCATGGATTTTATCAAAGACTCAAATATTCACCCAAAAGGTCATACATCTGTTTCTCATTCATACGCTCTTGAAGAGCAAAATTGTCTTAAAGGAACTGATAAATACCCAGTAGATGCCGAAACTTCAGAAGCACAGAGAATTCAATTAGCACAATATCGCAATGAAAAAATTCTAACTGCTAATAATGCTATACGTGCGGGAAATTCTCGATAAACGGGTGGAATTCATTGTAGATGGAAAAGGAGAGCATTTTTTCTCCTTTATAGGGCATGATTCCATGAAAGGGGGGCTTTTCTTCATCAAAGACAAGGGGGAGAAAATGTCTATCCCCTTCCCATAAAGGATATTCTAAGATTTTATCTTTTAAAACCCACTGTAAATCCCCTTCCTCACAAGATGTCTTTACCTGGCCGGTATAGCTTTTTATCAAAAAGATAAACCCGAGCCAGTCTTCCCCATTTTTCCCAAAACCGGTCCAATTAATGGTGCCTCTAAGGGTCATCTGAAGGGGGACAATGCCCGCCTCTTCGTAAAGCTCTCTTGCCATCGATGAGAAAACATCCTCATTTCTATCCATTTTACCGCCAAGGCCATTATATTTACCTAGATGATCATCCCCTGCTCTTTTATTTCTATGAATCATAAGTACTTTAGAACCATCTGGAGATAAAACATAGCCAAGGGTTCCAATTATAGGTGTGTATTTATTAGAAATATTCATCCTTCCATTCTATACTGAAAGGTATTTTTTATCATAGCAAATGCTTTTATTTTAATTTCTTTTAATTAATTGTTGAAGTTAATACAATTGTATAATTAATAACTGATTTTGTTAATAATTATTATGAATAATTACTTTGATTTACATAGACTTTCAATAAGTCCAACTACTATTATTCCTGCAATTTCTACTCATTTTACTAAGGAAGAACTGGCAGAAATACCGAGCAAAGATTTACAATTTCTGCAGAGCGCAACCGATATCCAGATAAGAAAATATAAGGCAGCAAAAGTATCGCGTCAGAAAAAAGAGATAAAAAAAATAAAGTGGGACACTTACGTAAAAACCGGTAATGTGGAAGCTGTATCTGAAAAAGTTTTAAATCAACATTCTAAAGTATTTAGTAATGAAGAACTACCTCCTGGGTTTTTCAAAACAATTGAATTAGATTTTTTTGAAGCAGATCTTAGTATTACACATGAACAATATTTGAAAAAATTTCAAAATTCAGAAAACTCTAATAGATACTCTAAACTTACTAAAAGATACTTTAAACTGAGAACAAGTCCTCCAGCAGGATTTCCCATTACACCTATAACTGTAAATAAATATGGATATTTAGGGTTAAGAAACGAGCCCGCCAGCACCCAAAAGTGGGCAGCTTATTTTTTTAACAAGTACTTAACCAGACGGTTACAACAATACAATGAAGGTAATCTTATTATCCAACCCTTTATTGCTACTTTCCATATTTTAAATCTGGATAAAAATGGAGGAGGTCATCTCTTTCTTCAAGAAACAACAAAGAGAATAGTTCCTAATACGTTATTAAGAAATTTATCCAATGATGTTCGTTTTGCAAAATTATTTGTCTTAACTACCAAAGAGGGAAATATGAAGTTTGAAGACGATCTTGTGACCCCTAAGACAAAACCATCTTCCTTTTTCCCCTATTATATAAAAGATGAATCTAGACTTTTAAGCCTTCTTCTTATGGCAACAGAGGTTGGTAAGAGCTCACCTGAAAATAAGGAAGGGGAAAATGCCTTTTTAAAAAAAGTAGATAAGCAAATACTAATAGAACAATTTAATGCTAATCCAACAACACAAGATTTATATGTAATTTTTTATTATGGCAAAAGTGGTCATATAGTGAAATCAGCTTTTCCTATAATTCATATGTTTGAATTTAATGATAGTTTGGTCGAAAATACGTTTTCCTTGCCTATAATTGGAGGGGAAGGTGTTATATCTCTCAAAGTTAGAAATAGAAATTTTTTTACAAGGAAAATGTTTATATCAGAAGAATTTAGCTACTATAATATAAGCGACGATTTTCTAAATGGTGTATCTCATGGGATTTATGTAAAAGTACGAAATACCCATACTATTAGCTAAATCTTTTTCTTGAGTTTAAGCCTTTTCTTTGCATTAGATTAAGTTATGAATTCCATTCTTTTAATCCTCCCCTTCCTCGCTCTTCAACTTTTTAAAAAGCAGTCGTTTAAAAATACCCTTTTAGCCTTAGCTGCAACTTTCTCAATAATCCCTTTATTTTCTATTCTCCCTCTATTTCCATTTTATCCTGTATTTTTACTTTTATGCTTTATCAACGCTTTCCATATCCGTATTTTTAATTATCCTCTAAATATAAAGGCGTTAAAGTTGATTAAACATTTTTCATCCCTTAAAGACTCTATTAAGACGCAGATCCCTTTGTGGGCTTTATCAGCTCTTATATTAACCTTTTTATTCTACCCCCTTCTACTTACTTCTACTTCAATTTGGAGCGCTTTTCTTTTACCTCTACTTTTTATCTGTCCTAAAAAGCTCCTTCCTTACCCCTATCAACTGATCACCCTTCTTTTTAAAGAAAAAAAAGCTGAAAAGGGTCAAAAGATCGCCGAGCCGGAGAATGAAATTTTTTATAAACACAATAGTGACTATCCTCTTGAAAAATTTACCTCGGGATTTTCAGGAAAAAAGGTTTTTTCCCTTCCAGGAAAAAGCCCACATGTGGTCTTTATCTACCTTGAATCCTTTAAAAGTACGGAAATTGGAAAAATTACCCCTCACTTTGATGCCCTTTCTAAACAAGGAATTTATTTTTCAAACTTTTATGCGAGTGCATCACAAACATTTAAGGCGATGTTTGCTACCCTTTATGGTCTGCCACCTTGTTTTGGGACCGATTTTACAGAAAGCTCCTCTAGCGTTCTTACGCTCCCACTTCGTGGTCTACCCAATATCTTTAAGGATCATGGATATAAAAACATATTTATGAAGGCAGGTAGTCATAAGTTTGAAAATCAGGGTCAGTTTTTAAAAAATCACCTTTTTGATGAAATCTTAGATGAAAAAGATATCAAAAAATCAAATAAAGAAGCTTATGGAACTAGCTGGGGTGTTCATGATGCATTTTTATACAAGCATCTGGCAACTATCATCAAAGAGGCTAAAAGTCCACTTTTTATACACGCAGCCTCGGTAACTAATCACCATCCATTTATTCTTCCACATGATTTTACACCCAAGCTTGGCAGCTCCCCTTTTCAAAAAACCATGGAATATACAGATTTTGCTTTATCTTCTGCTGTAGAACAATTAAGAAAATTACAAGTACCTATCCATCTTTATATCATGGGAGATCATGGCTATCCTAAAGGCCATGAGGCAAAACCTTTTCTCTCCCCATCTCTTGATAAAGAGGTAACTCATGTACCGCTTCTTATTCTCCCTCTTCATTGTGGGGAATTTAAGGCCATGGAAATCACGGCTGTTGCCGGTCAGATAGATCTTCTTCCTACTTTGATGGATTTATATGGTTTTTCTGGAAAAAATAGCAGCCTAGGTAGCTCCCTTTGTAGGGAAAGAAAAAAGCCTGTTGCTTATCTACTGAATGAGTCCATTATAAAAGTATCTGGGGAGGTAACTTCTGATGAGTATAAAACTTTTCAAGGGTACCACCCCCTTTATGAAACTATTTCCCCACTTTTTAAAGAGGCTAAAATTAGTACGGAGAAAGAAGATCTTCGATCTTTAAACTTTAACTCACTATCCATTCCAAATCACGAAATTGCTCACTTTTTATCCAATAACAAGGATCTTCAAGCCCTTTATTTAGAAAACTCTCCCCTTATTTTTTCGCTTGATCTACCCTTTCCAGACACCCTTGACACCCTGACCTTGGATAACAATATCATGATCGATGATAGCGATATACTTCAACTTCCTAAAGGTATTAAAACACTTTCTATTGCAGGGTGTCGTAATCTAACCGATGCGTGCCTTCTTCATCTTTGCAATTACCCAATAAATGAGCTAACTATTTCGTGCTCAAATTTTTCGACAAAAGCTCTTGCTGAATTTGTAAAACAAGTCCCCCTTCAAAAACTACATTTGAAAGAAGCAGACACTCTTAATGAGGAATTTTTTCAGGCTCTTTCAAATAAACCTCTTGAAGAAATCATACTTTCGGGAATTAAACACCTTTGTGATAACTCTTTAAAGTATATTGCCAATCCCCTGCTCAAGGTGTTGATGTCCGATCATTGTGAACATATCACAGATGATGGGCTCTTTCATTTAAAAAATACCAAGCTTGAGGTTTTGCATCTTGAAAAAAGCTACAAGATCTCTGATGAGGGGATTGAGCAAATTCATAAGCTTCCTATTCACACCTTTTTTATCAGCGGTAGCTCTTTGATCACAGAAGATACGATGAAAAAACTTCACACACCATCGATGCAAAACTTATTTTGTATAGATTGTGATCGTCTTCCCCAAATTGTGGAAGAAAACACTGAAAAACAGATTCTTTACCTGCAAAAGAAACTTATAAACCCTCACACTTGTTTTGACAGATATTTAAACACTCTTTATACTGCTGAAAATAAAAACTCTTAGAGCTTTAGAATTTGGTTTACAAGTACATTTTAAAAAAACTTTTATTTTTCGCAATTACTCTGTTTACTGTGGTAACTCTCACCTTTTTTTTAATGAAATCCATCCCCGGTGACCCATTTACTCAAGAGCAGGCCATACCTGAAGAGATTATGCAAAGTTTATATGAGCATTATGGTTTAGATAAACCTCTTCATATTCAATATGTTAAGTATATAAAAGGGTTTTTAACCCTAGATCTAGGGCCATCATTTAAATATGAGGGAAGAACTACCAATCAAATTATTAAAGAGGGATTTCCTATTTCAGCTACCCTTGGTTTTGTAGCCTTTTTTCTTGCATTATTTTGGGGAGTATTTTGGGGCTCTATTGCAGCATTTTACAAAGGCAAGTTTTTAGATCATTTAGCCATGGTACTTGCCGTTGGTGGCATGTCAGTGCCAAGTTTCATCACAGCTACTTTTTTGCAATATATTTTTGCGATAAAACTAGGGATTTTACCGATTGCTAGATGGGGATCAATCTATCATATCATTTTACCTGCCTTGGCTCTATCTGCCTTTCCAACAGCTTTTATTGCTCGAATGACAAGAGCTTCGATGGTAGAGGTACTTCAAAAAGAATACATTTTAACGGCAAGGGCAAAAGGTCTTTCTAAATATCAAATTTGGAAAAATCATGTGCTTAAAAACAGTTTTCTTCCTGTTCTCTCCTATTTAGGGACCCTATTTGCCTCTATTATCACAGGAAGTTTTATTGTGGAGAAAATCTTTGGTATCCCTGGCCTTGGTGGATGGATGGTCTCTAGCATCACTAATCGTGACTACACAATCATTATGGGACTTACAATTTTTTATAGTTTCATCCTTCTAATATCCATCACCATCACCGATATTATTTACTTTTTCTTAGACCCACGTATTAAAGATAGGTTCCAAAATTATGAATTATCGTAATCAAGCAGTTCAAGAAAGCTATCTCACCGATAGTTGGAAACGATTAAAGAGAAATCCTTTGGCGATGGCAGGATTATATATTCTCTCCTTTTTAATCTTATGCTCTATTTTTTTACCCTATTTTACTGATAATACCTACTACGAGACGCATTTACATCTAAAAAACTCCCCTCCGAGCATGACTCATCTTTTTGGCACAGATGATCTGGGTAGATCGATCTATGCTAGAATTTGGTGGGGGGCCCGTATTTCTCTTTTTGTTGGCATTACCGCAGCTTTAATCGATATGTTCATTGGGGTCGCTTATGGATCATTTGCAGGCCTTTGTGGGGGCAAAACTGAAGAGTTGATGATGAGGGTAGCAGATATTTTCTATTCTCTCCCCTACTTGCTTGTTGTCATCCTTTTAACCGTTGTGATGGGGCAAGGAATTGGTACAATCATCATTGCTATGACGCTTACTGGATGGATCAATATGGCAAGGATCACTCGGGCAGAGACTTTACGATTGAAAGAACAAGATTTTGTACTAGCGGCTCTATCTTTAGGAGCCTCTACTAAGCGAATACTTTTTCAACATATCATCCCAAATTGCTTTGGAACCATTATCACAACCGTAACCCTTACGATCCCATCGGCTATTTTTACTGAGTCCTTTTTAAGCTTTTTAGGCCTTGGGGTAAGAGCACCTGTTGCCAGCTGGGGTATGATGGCAAGTGATGGTCTTGGATCTTTAGCCTACTATCCGTGGCGTCTTTTTATGCCCGCAATATTTATCTGCATCACTATGCTTGCCTTTAATCTTTTAGGTAATGGTTTAAGGGATGCTTTCGACCCAAGGCTTCGTCAATGATTAATCGTTATAAAGGACAGAGTAAACCTCTCATACAAGTAAAAAATTTTTCTTATTCCTTTGATAAAGACACCCTTAATCCTGCAGTAAAAGATGTTAATTTTTCTCTTTATCCAAATGAATTTATTGGCATTATTGGGGAGTCAGGAAGTGGAAAATCGGTAACGGCAAAAGCTATCTTACAGCTAAACACCTCCCACGGCTTTGCTCATGAGGAGGGAGAAATCCTTTATGGGGAAACCAATTTATTAAAACTTTCAGAAGAGCAAATTAGAAAAATCAGAGGAAGAGAGATTGCCATTGTTTTTCAAGATCCGATGACTTATTTAAATCCTACAGCCACTATCGGAAGTCAGATAGATGAAACCCTAGCGCATCACTTCCCTCATTTTAGTCATACAGAGATCTATAGTAAGACTTTAGATCTATTAAAACTTGTCGAACTTTCTAATGCAGAGATAATATACAGACAATATCCTCATGAACTCTCTGGGGGTATGCGTCAAAGAGTGATGATTGCAATCGCCCTTGCTCCAAATCCCCGTGTCTTTATTGCCGATGAGATCACTACGGCGCTTGATGTAACCATTCAGCATGAAATTCTCAATTTATTAAAAAGGTTACAGGCAACACTTGCTATGAGTATCATTTTCATTACTCATGACTTAAGTATTATCTCTACCTTTGCAAGCCGTGTAATTGTAATGTATCAAGGATCGATTGTAGAGTCTGGAAATTCTAAAGATGTATGCAAGGCACCTTTGCATCCCTACACAAAAGCGTTAATAGGAGCCATTCCAAGATTATCCATGGATAAAAATTCACGACTTGAGGTGATGCATATACTTGCCGATGCGACAAAAACCGGTTGTATCTTTTACAATAAATGTCTTTATTCCCAAGAGATCTGCAAGAGCTTTTCCCCTTTAATCAGTGAGGATAAGCAAAGATCTGTTCTTTGTCATTTTCCATTAAAAAAAGTAGAAGTAGATAAGGAGAGCGTATGTCAAACTTACCCCTCTTAGAAGTAAAAGAGTTGAGTATTAGCTATAAAAAGCATAAAACAGAGTTTTTTGCAGTAGATAACGTCTCTTTTGATATTTACGAAGGTGAAACCCTTGCTTTAGTGGGTGAAAGTGGCTGTGGAAAATCTTCTATTGCAAAAGCTCTATTAGGTATTGCAAAAATCCCAGAGGGAAAAATACTTTATAAAGGGACGTTAATCAATAAAGAGCGTAGAAAAGTATCTCTTGAAACAAAAAAAGATATTCAAATGATCTTCCAAGATCCCTACAGCTCCTTAAATCCAAGAATGACCATAGAAGAAATTATCAAAGAGCCCCTGCTTGTTTATGGAATAGGTAATAAAAGATCAAGAAATGAGCGCGTGGAAGAAATCATGGAATGTGTAAAACTCCCTAAATCTTACAAAAAACGTTATCCCCATGAATTAAGTGGCGGGGAAAGACAACGTGTAAGCATTGCAAGAGCTTTAGTATCAAAACCTAAAGTCCTTGTTTGTGATGAGCCTACCCATGCCCTTGATGTGTCTGTGCAAGCATCTATCATCAATTTACTAAAAGATCTGCGTGATGAATTTAAGTTGTCATTACTTTTTATCTCCCATGATCTAGCTTTAGTAAAAAATATAAGCGATCGATGTCTTGTGATGTATCGAGGAAAGATTGTAGAAGAAGGGCTTTGTGAATCTATATTTAGCAACCCCCTTCACCCATTTACAAAAACCCTCCTTCGAGCCATCCCAGTTTTTGGTAAAGATCCCCTACCATTTGTTTCAGAAAGATTAGAAGAAGTAAGTGCCGATGATATAAATGTCTGCAGCCATAAATCTATGCCTCAATTTGTCAAAGAATTGCAAAACTCAATGACTGCTGCCTTTAAAAGAAAGCCTATCCATATTGAGGTAAAAGAGAAAAGATGCCCTTATTTTGATAAATGTACAGAGAAAAAAGGAATTTGCTCAGCTGTTTATCCCTCAAGGCAAAAAGTAAGTACTGATCATCATCTTTTATGTAACCTAAGAGTTCCTAAACCTTAGTAATGCTTGGCATTTGAAACCCTGAGGATCCTAAAATCCATATACGGCAGTTTACAAACCGGCGCATCAAATTTTGTGCAAGAGGTCCAATAGCCTTATTCACTAGCGCTCCAAGGATAATTAAATCAATGTTGTTGCTTTCTGCTACATCTTTAATCGCACGAAGAGGTGATCTTGCATGGATGGACTTTAATTCCATCTCGACACCAACATCAAGAGCAATGGCCGCTGCCTTTTTCAGTAGTGCTAAAGAGTATTTATCCGCTTTATTTAGGGCAGAGGTTAATGGTATGGTCTCAGGAACTTCAATAACATGAATAACGATGATTTTTGCATTAAACATCTTTGCGATCATACACCCGATTTGAATCGTTTCTATACCCATATGCCCTCGGGTAGGGATAAGGATGGTTTTCACCTGGATTTCAGAAAGCTCTGAAATCCGTATTTTTTCTACTTCAAGGTTTCCAAAGGCCGAAATTTTTTGTCCTTTTCTGTAGAAGAAATACATAAGTAACCCAAGACCCACCCATGAAAATCCAAGAATCCTTCCATAAGGTTTTGAAATCACCACTAAAATCCAAACAGAGAGGGTTGAGATAGCTCCAATGATCGCTGTCACTGGTATTTTTATATTTTTCCAGCCAATATTTCCCCATATTCTAAATGGGCGATGTTTGTCTGGAAATTGAATTCTATGAGCAATTAATGAAGTGTGTGCAGAAAAAAAGGCAAGCATGGCTCCAAAATTATATAAATCTGCTAAAAAGGAGAGCTGACCAAAACTTGCAATCAAAATAAGGATAGAACAAACGGCAAAAAAACATAAAGAAATATAAGGAGTTTGTCTTGATTTATGGAGTGTATAAAATATACGAGGCAATTGAAAATATTCACCCATGTTAAATGCAAGTCTAGATGAACCAATAAGACCTGCATTTGCTGCAACAAGTAAAATTACAGCTGCTAAAATCCCCACCCACGGGGCAAGCCATGCACCAAATCCAGGTAATTGTTCAACAATTCCAGAAATCGGATCATCAAGAAATTTTGTACTAAGAAGCTGTGGTGTTAAGACAGAAAGGGCTACTAAAGAGATCCCAATGTATGAAATAATTAATACACCCATGGCAAGTATGATCGCTTTTGGGATGGTTTTTGCAGGGTCTTTTGCCTCAGAGGAAAGTTGAGCCATAGACTCAATACCTGTATAGGCAACCATCGCCATAGCTACACCATGTAAAAAATGTTCCCAATTAGGAGACCAAAGAGTATCTGTGCCACCAATTTTTAAATGGTGGAAAAAATTTGGAAAATTTACGACAGTAAATATTGCATAAACGATGATCACAAGTTGGGTTATAATTGTGATCGTTGTTAAAACAATAGATATCCGAGTAGAACCTTTTATCCCTCTAATATTTAAAGCCAGAAGAATTAAAATAAGAAAACAGCTAAGCCCCACTTTATATTGAGGTTCCATCAGTTTTGGGATGAAATAGGATAAATAAGGGGCGATTGCAAAACTTGAAATGGCAATTGTCACTATAAAATCAAGTAATAGACTCCATCCAGCAATAAAAGAGATGAAATCATTAAAGGTCTTACGGGTGTAAGAGGCCGATCCACCTGCATCTAAAAATATAGATGTCATTTCTGCATAGGTTAAGGCAGTACAAATAAATACCCCCCCTGCAATAAGCAAGGCAAGTGGTGTAGCACCTAGGGCAAAAAATGCTGTAATTCCTAAAGCGTAATAAATTGATGATCCCATATCACCATAACCAATGGCAAAGATATCAAAAACGCCAAGCACCCGCTTCATTGTGCCGCGATCAATTTGAGAAATTTTTTCTTTCATATCTGTTCATTAACACAGATATGGATAGGTTACAATAGAAAAATACTAATTTTCTTTTGATTGAACACATCTAAAGCCATAGGTCTTATTCATCGTTCCTGGATTATTTCTAAAACGATGAGAGCATCTCATGTCATCTACAAGAGACTTCCAGCAGCCACCGCGTAAAACTCTATATACCCCCTGCTTTGGTCCTTCTGGACTATCAGGTTCTAGAGCCGATGTTTCATAAAAACTATAGTCATACCAATCTTCACACCATTCGTAAACATTGCCCACCATATCATACAACCCATTTTTCGATGGTGGATAACTCATTACAGGGGTTGTATCTGAGCTAAAAAAATTAGCCTCAGAACGTTCAATCTCTTCTCCAAATGGGAAAATATTTTTAATATTACCCATGGAGGCAGCAACTTCCCACTCAGCCTCTGTTGGTAAACGCTTACCCGCCCATTTAGCATAAGCTTTGGCTCCATAATAACTTACGCCAACTACAGGATGCTTAGCATAACCTGTTTCAATCGTCACATCCCCTGCTTGCCGTTTAATTCTAGATTCCTTTAAAAGGATGGTATCATGGTTAAATTCATCTTTTTCCCCCTCCATCACTAATAAAAATCTTCGAAATTGTTCATTGGTTACTGGGTGAATATCCATAGAAAAAGCTTTTAAATGAATTTTATGTCTTGGTTTTTCATCCCTTGCCCCTGTTTCACTTCCCCTTTCATAAGTTCCTGCAGGTATATCGATTGATTTTGTCTGTAAAGGGCTAATATCATCTCTAGAAATTTTTTCAGGTTTATAGGCTCTCACCATTTTTTCCTTCTTAAAGATCAACGTAGGGTCAATTTCCTCTAACGTGGCAACTGCTTCAGTTCCTTCTACCTCTTCAGAGGTTTTTGGTTTCATTTTCATAGCGCTTACATTTAAAGGACGAGAAAAACCACCGATCAAATTTCTTTCAAGATCTGAAATAGTGTTTTTTGTCTCATAAGATTTAGAAGGTTCTAAGACAGGCTCTTTTTCCACAGGCTTAGCTCTTACATAAGCCATCTCTTTTGCCTCTTCTACAGTCTCAGCTGCTGCAAAAGAAGAAATTTCCTCCTTCTCTTCTTGTTCTACAGCTTCATAAGAATAAGCTGACTTTATAACAGGAACTTTAATCTCTTCTAGTTTTGTCATCGAACTTGCGCTTTTGATTAAAGCGGTTAAATTCTCTGGTCGAGATCCTGGAAGTTGCGCCAGACAGGCTTTAATGATCATATCCCAATCTACACCACTATTTTTATACATAGTACCAGGTAACACAAAATGCCCCTCTGGTAAATAGCCCATTAATAAAAAGTAGACCAAAACGCCAAAAGAATAAATGTCAGACTTAAAGCTCGCCTTTCGATCTTCAGAAAATCTTTGCTCTGGTGCCATGAAGGAAAGGGTTTGTAGAAAATGACGTTTTTGTTGAGGGTATTGCATTTTATCAGAAGATACAGAAAGTAACGTCTCCATCATATGATGCATCACATAGCTTGAGCCAAGCATGGGAACTATTCCCACATCCGTTAATTTTACCTTAAAAGACTCATCTTTATTCTCTGAAAGTAAAATATTGGAAAGTTTTAACCCGCCATGAACCATAGGATCCTTCAAAGATTTCCCATGAATGTAATCTAAGGCAAAAGCTGTTTCTTTCAAAATTTGTAAAATTTGAGCTTCATCCAATCTTTTGGAGCATGTGGAAAGATATTGAGCTAAGTTCATCGAGGATCCAAACTTGTAAGGGATATAATCTGAGATGATAAAAAGCTTATCTTTATAGGAAGATACATTATGAACTGCTACAATATTTTCATGATCTAAACTTGCCACCTTAGAAATGCCCTCGGTGAATGCCCCCTTAAATTCAAGATCATCTTGTAAAGATTCAGGAAGAAATTTAAGAACAAATTGCTTTTTAATGAATTTATGTTCTGCTAAATAAACTGGCCCTAAAGACCCTTCACCAATGACTCGTTTAATTTCAAAATCACCAATTTCTTGCCCGTTCATAGTTACCTCTTTATGTAAATGAACATTGTATGTGAAACACATTCAAATATCCAATAGATTTTTTCAAAAAATGCCAAGAAGCTTTATCAACATAAATGCTACAGCAAATATCGCTATAAAAGAAGCACCCCAAATAATGTTATTTGACTTCCAAAATGAGCCTTGCAAAGTCCCGGCTCTCATTTCTATGCTTCCTATCCCATAATTAAACTCTTTAGGAGACGGCTCGGTTTGTAAAGGCTTAAAAGCCTCTTTGTATTCTCTTTCAAGAGAGGCAAGATCCAGCCCTAAAAAGGTTGCATATTGTCTCATAAATCCTTGTATATAAACATAAGATAATGTTTCTAATCCAATACCAGTTTCTATGGCCTCTATATAGGAGGCTCTTATGGAAGTTGCACTTTCCACCTCTTTAACCGATAAGTTCAGCTCACATCTTTTTGCCTTGTAAATATCTCCAAGGGTCATCATCTCTAAAACCATCTTTTTCCTCAATTGTTGGGGTAAGAAATTAGAGTAACTGATATAGACAATTACTTCAATCACAGGTATGATATTATTCATGAGTAATTGTTATGTGACTAAATTAAATCCTGCCCTTGCGGAAAAAATGAAAAAAGACCTTGTGGAAAAGGGCTTTACACTCACTTTCCCTCCTTATACTATTTTTTCAGCCACCACTTCAGGAGTTTCCTGTAGCTTCTATCTATCTGGAAAATTTACCGTACAAGGAAAAGATAAAGACGACTTTATTATTTTTTATCTTGAGCCAGAAATCTTGAAAAATGTTTCCTACTCACATCCAAAAAGTACTATTGATCAAAAACCAAGAATTGGTTGCGATGAGGCAGGAAAAGGAGATTTTTTTGGACCTCTTTGTATCTGCAGCTTCTACTTTAACCCTTCCCAAACAGATTTTCTTATAAATCTTGGGGTAACGGATTCAAAAACCCTTACCGATCCTAAAATCTCTCAAATTGCCCGTGAGTTAAAAAACCATTGTGAATATGAAACCCTCACCATCTTCCCTAAAAAATATAACGAGCTATATGAAAAGTTTCAAAATCTTAACTATCTTCTAGGGTGGGGTCATGTAAAAGCAATGACCAGCCTTTCTGAGCGAATTGGTTGTAAAGAGGTGTTGGTGGATCAATTTGTAAAACCACCATTTATGACAAATCTTCTACAAAGATCAGGAAATAATGATATCAACCTTACAGAACGAACTAAAGCAGAAGAAGATATTGCAGTTGCTGCTGCCTCTATTTTAGCAAGGGATGCATTTGTAAAAGGTATGGATAAATTATCAAATGATTATGGAATGCAGATTCCTAAAGGTGCTTCTAAAAAGGTAATTTTAGCGGGAAAAAAATTCCTCTCCCTGCATGGGAAAGGAATGTTAAACGAAGTATCAAAACTACACTTTAAGACTTATAACGATCTATTTGTCTAAAGAGAAGTTATTGATGAAATGGTTGAAATGGTGCTCATGGTAATTTTTGATCTCACATTCCATAGCAAGTAAATAGAGGGAATTATTTGCCTGAATAGCTCTACCTTTAAAATAAACCGCATCTGTTCTGATAAAAAAGTCCATTGCAGGATTTCCAGCAACTTCTGTAACTTCTGCAAAAATCAATCGATTATTTGGATTTTGTGCAATTAACGTATTTAAAAAATGCTCTAAATTACCTTTTGCATCCTCTTTTCTTACCTCACCTGGGTATTTGGCAATTAACACCATAAACACCTCTTTTCTTTGAAGATCAGCAACATATACATCGTAACGTAATTTTTCCTCTGAACCACGCATTTTCATATCTTGTTGCATATGATCAGGCTTTCTTGGAAATGTGGCCATGCACGTACCATCTTCTGAGCGAACTTGATGCCAAGAGTTAAACTCTGTATCTACCGCTGTAGTAAGCCCATTTGCCATTACATTATTTAAAGATGGGAAAAGCAACGCTAATCCAAAAACTACCTTTCTTATATTATTCATTATTAATATCCTTTTATGTTAATAAGCTTAACGCTGTGGTTGTAGCGGAACCCCCGCTGATGGGTACTTGAAAAAATAAAGCGATTAAAAACTCAAAAACAAAAGTGATTGCAAGTAAAACTATACCGGCAAGGATAAAGTTCCATAAACTCATCCATGCAGAAAATCCTTGTACCTCTCCAACTGTATGAAGGGTGATCACAAATTCCCAAATATAAAAGAACATCTGAGTAAAAAGTAAAATGGTGACTATTTGAGGAAGATCTATTAAAACATATACTTGCGTAAACGTTGCAGGGCCAAGGATTACAATCAATAATAGCCAGCAAAGCACTATAAAGATCTCAGGTACCCTACCAAAGGTTACTGCAGATAATATCTGATTAAAGGATCCTATCCCCTTAAAAAGCTTTCCACTCCATAAAATCAATAAAGAAAACAAATTTAGGATGATATAACCAAATGGAATAGCAAGAACTAGGCATCCTAATATAACGTAGCCAAATGGCATGTATAAACTTAACTGAAAACCAGCAGATTGCCTCATCACAAAGACCATACCCACAATCCAAGCTAAAAATAGAGGTATCTTACCTATTTTATTAGCAGGGATAGCTTTCATAAAGCCTCTTGGATCAGCCATTACTTTAAAAATACTCTTCTTCATATAAAAATGGACATGTTTAATTTAAATTGTCTATTAAACGGAACATAATTATAAGTTAATTATAAGACAACAAAAAGATGCGCTTATAAAGTAAATTTTTAATTTTAAAACTGCAACCCTTTAGAATTTAATTAAGTAACCAAATCCTATAAGCAAGTAGGAGCTGGCGGTAATAATTTAGAGAGTCTCATCATTTCTCCAGTAATAGAAATTAGCCTTTTTTGAGCCACTTCGGCCGTTCTTGGGTCTAATGAAGTCGTTGCAATACTTTCAAGCTTAGCAGTAAATGAAGGCTTTCCTAGCTTGTTAATCTTCATTTGTGTACCTAAAAAAGATGTTATCTTTTGCTTTAGATCTTTATCTATTGCCTCTTTCAAACCACTTAAAACTGTAGGGAGATCTGATTCATTAGGAATAAAATAATTTGGCGTGTGAGATTTTAGTGCAAAATGATACTTCGATTCACCAGAAACAGGGGCATTAGCTGACAATAAAGCGTCTTTTCGAGGAGTATGTGCCATATATTTAATTTTTGAAGTCACAGCTGTTTGTCCATTAGCTACAGTATAAGAATCTTTTTCCCTATTAATAATTTTTAAAGCAATACTTAAAAGTTGAAATTGTAATGCTCTAGGATTTTGGGCACCAATGAACGAAAAAGAAACTTCTTCTGCTAAGCCTACTGTTTTAGTTGGAGAGAAGGTGTGTATAGTATGAGTTTTTATATCGATGACAGCTCTTAGATTATTAAAATGTAATGTACATGAAGAACTAACCGTTCCAAACTCAAAGCCTACGTTAAAATCAGGTAATGATACTTGTAAACGAGCATCGGCCGGGATTGGATAATTTGGTGCTGCTAGGGCAAAATTAATATTTTGCATAAAAAACTCCTTTTGAATATTGATAACAAAGATATTAAGCTTTATTATCATTTAATAAAAGGAGTTTGTTAATTACTTACTAGAACAACCGCTGCCGCATCCAAATAAGGCAGCTTTACCAAAAAAACTAATCGCCCAAAGACCGCCAAGTCCAATGATTGCATAGACAATGCGGGCAATCATGGTATACTCACCGGTAACTGCACTACCAAAGACCATGTTTAGAAAATTATAGTTGAAAAACCCTATAAGACCAGTGTTTATAGCTGCTGTAACTGCCAAAATTAATGAGAATATATTCAAAACAAACATTTTACCCCTCCGGTAAATTACATAAATAATTTCACACTACACATCAAATATAGATTTGTAAAGAAAAAAGGATCTGTTTGACGAAAAACCATTTCTCTATCTATAATGTTTCCATGTCTACATTTAAAAAAGAAGATCTTAAAGTTCTTGAAAAACTAGCGCGGCTTAAACTTGATTCTAATCGAGAGGTAACTCTTACCGAAAATATTCAAAAAATTTTAGGTTACATGGAGTTACTTAATGAAGTAGATACTCATAACACCCTGCCCTTAACTCATGTTATTAAGGGGATGAAAGCCCCCCTTGCAAAAGATGAAGTTTCTGAACATCTACCCACTGAAAAATTTTTAAAGGGTGCACCAGCTCGTGTGGGAGGGTTTTTAAAAGTTCCTGTGGTTATTGAAGATAAGGAGGATGTTTAATGTTTAACCTTTCGGCCACAGATATTGTAAAGAAATTTAAGGCAAAAGAGTCCTCTGCTGTAGAGATTACAACTGCATTTTTAGATAGAGCTGAAAAAGAGAATCTAGGCTCTTTATTATCTGTGCTTAGAGCTCGCGCGATGGAAAAAGCAAAAGCCTTAGATGCAAAATTGTTGCGGGGTGAATCTGTAGGAATTCTTGCGGCAGTGCCAGTAATCATCAAAGATAACATAATGATTGATGGGGAAATTTGTACCTGCGGATCAAAGTTTTTAGAAAATTATACCGCTACCTATGATGCCACCGTAATTAAAGATCTTGAGAAAGAAGATGCAATCATAATAGCTAAATCAAATATGGATGAATTTGCCATGGGCTCATCTACTGCTACATCAGCTTTTAAGCGTTGTGATAACCCTTGGGATGAAAATTACACCCCAGGTGGTTCATCTGGCGGATCCTCTGCAGCAGTTGCAGGAGGTCTTGCTCCCCTTTCCCTTGGATCCGACACTGGAGGATCTGTAAGGCAGCCTGCGGCTTTTTGTGGTATTTATGGATTTAAACCCACCTATGGAAGAGTTTCTAGATATGGCCTTGTTGCCTTTGCCTCATCTCTTGATCAAATTGGTCCTTTTGCAAGAAATATCGATGATTTAGCTTTGATTAATGAGGTAATTGCAAAACCTTGTCTAAAAGATTCAACCTCTATACAAACCCCTGCTGAAAAATACTCTAAAACCTTAAGTGGGGATATCAAGGGCTTAAAGATCGGATCCCCTATCGATATGCTTGACGGGCTACACCCTGATATTTTATCTACTTATAATGACTTTATTAAAACGTGTAAAGACCTAGGGGCTGAAATTGTAAACGTTTCTCTCCCTCATAATAAATATTCTGTTCCTGTCTATTATATCTTGGCTCCTGCCGAAGCCTCCACCAATCTTGCCCGATTTGACGGTATTAGATACACAAAGAGAAGTTCTAACGCAAAGAGTTTAGCAGAGGCTTACGAACTTTCCAGATCAGAGGGGTTTGGCAATGAAGTGGTACAAAGAATTTTACTTGGAACTTATGTATTATCTGCTGGTTTTCAAGATGCTTATTACAGAAAAGCTCAAAAAGTGCGGGCAAAAATTTGTGAAGATTACGATATAGCGTTTAAAGCCTGTGATGTGATTGCTTTTCCAACAACCCCCTTTCCAGCATTTAAACACGGCTCTATTACAGATCCTGTAGCCATGTACAAACAAGATGTTTTTACTATTTCAGCAAATATGGCAGGTTTACCAGCCCTTAGTATCCCGTCTGGATTTACAAAAGAGGGACTTCCTATCGGTATTCAGGTTCAAGGAGCGCAAATGGAAGATGCTAAAGTCCTTAATGTTGCAAAAGCCTTTGAGTCAATGACAAACTACTATACAATGAGACCATCTGGAAAAGGAGTTTCTCTATGAGCTATAACTACGGCGAATTTGAAGCAATTATAGGACTTGAAATCCATTGTCAATTAAATACAAAGACAAAGCTTTTTGGTCGTGAGCCAAATAATTTTGGTGCAGAGCCAAATGCAAATATAGGTTTTGTAGATACAGGTCAGCCTGGTGCATTGCCAGTCATTAACGAAGAGGCTGTGAAAAAAGCTGTTAGATTTGGTCTTGCTGTAGGTGGAAAAATTAGAGAAATAAGCTACTTTGATAGAAAATCTTATTTTTACCCAGATTGTCCTTTTAACTATCAAATTACTCAATTTTACAAGCCCATCATAGATGGAGGATCCATTACCTGTGATGTAGATGGTGAGCAAATGCACTTTACTATTGAGCATACTCATATGGAAAACGATTCTGGTAAGCTTGTTCATTTTCCCGATTTTACAGGGGTGGACTTCAATCGATCAGGAGCCCCTTTAATTGAAATCGTTTCTGATCCTTGCATAAGGACTCCAAGAGAGGCCTCTGCCTATGCCTCTGCTATTCGTTCTATTTTACTTTATATGAATTGCTCAGATTGTAACATGCAAGAAGGGCATCTTAGAATGGATGCAAACATTTCCGTAAGGTTAAAGGGTGAAAAAGAGCTTAGACCTAAAGCTGAAATAAAGAACATGAACTCTTTCCATAATATGGAACTTGCTATTGAAGCAGAAATTCAAAGCCAGATCTCTTTTTATAAGAAAAATCCTGATAAACGGATAAAAACAGGCACTTACCGCTTTGACTTAGAAAAGCAAAAAACTATTTTAATGAGAGCGAAGGAAACAGCTAATGATTATCGATATTTTCCAGAGCCAGATCTACCCCCTTTAGTTCTTGAACCATCATTTATCAAGGAAATTAAAGATTCCCTTCCCGAACTTCCTATTGCAAAGAAAGCAAGATTTATCGAAACTCTTGGATTAAGTAAGTATTTTACCGACCTTCTTGTAGATGATAAAACCCTGTGTGATTATTTTGAAGAAGGGCAGAAAATTTGTAAAAACCCAAAAGCTTATTGCAACTGGGTTGTTGTGGAGTTTGCAGCACGTGCCAATGAAATCAATAAACACATAAAAGAGTTACAAATTCCTCCAAAGCATGTCGCAGATCTTGTAAACATGATTGAGTCAGGAAGAATCACTGGTAAAATGGCCAAAGAAATTGCGGATCTTATGTGTCAAAACCCAACACTTTCTCCTGAAGAAATTGCTGGTAATGATGAACGCTTTAAGCCTATGAATGATACATCAGCTCTAGAACTCATTATTGAAAAAATTGTTAATGACAATCCCGAATCTATCGCTGATTATAAAGATGGTAAGGACAAAGCTTTTCAATTTTTAGTAGGTCAAGTGATGCAAAAAACTAAAGGTACAGCGCCCCCACCTTTGGTTCGGGAAATGCTTTTAAAGAAAATCGGTGAATAGATCACTTATCTTACCTATCTTTAGTAAAAATACTATCTCTAGTCTGTTTCACTATCTTCTAATGGATGGTGTTTGAAGAATGATTCTTTTAACATTTTTTTCGAAATATGGGTATATCTTTCTGTGGTGGTAATGCTACTGTGACCTAACAGCTCTTGGATGACTCGTAAATCAGCTCCTGATTCAAGCATATGTGTTGCATAGCTATGACGAAGGGTATGTGGAGAGATGTTTTTCTTCAAATTCTTCTCTTTTGCTCTACTTTTGACAAAACTCCAAATTTCACTCCGAGAAATTCTTTTTCCTGTGCTACTTAAAAATAATGGCTCATGCTCCATCTTACTGCGCCCTTCAAGCTCAAGATACCGAAAGATTCTATTTTTTGTAACCTCAGCAATAGGGACAATTCGATCTTTTCCCCCTTTACCCTTTACAAATAAAGTATCTGTACCAAGATCGACAAGGTTTAGATTGCACACCTCTGATACACGTAAGCCGCAGGCATATAACAGTTCGATCACCGTTTGAGCGCAGGTGTCTTCCTCACCCTCTATTAAACAAAAAGCCTCCTCTAACGAGAGCACTTCTGGAATTTTTTGAGTAGCTTTTGGGGTTTCTAAAAACAGATCAGTCCCCTCACATTTAATTTTAGTAAGAAAAAGGTATTTGTGATAAACGCGCAAAGAGATGACAGCTCTAGTAATGGATGCTGAGGCATATCCTTTGAGTCTTAAAATTTTTAAAAACTTTGAAAGCTCACTATAATCTATTTGCTCGGCAGGTTTTCCTGTAAACTCTTCATAGATCTTTAAATCAGAAATGTAAGCATCTGCAGAAAGTTTTGAGAGCCCTTTTTCAACCACCAAATAAAGTCTAAATAGTTTAAATTTTGACATTCTGTAAGCATATCACAGAAGAATATTACATATCCATAAGATCAAGACGTTTGGAAAGGTTGCTTTCTCTTACCTCTGCCTCTTTATCTACCTTGATAACCTTCTTTTCAAGTAGCGGGTGCTTAAATAGTAAGAAAAACTGATCCTTTACTCGTTGTTGTATTTTTTCTTCTTCATTTATAGCAAATTCTTTTTCTGCAAGCCTTCTTAACGCTCTTGCAATAAATTTCTCATAATCTTCCTGAGCTTCTTGCTTTTTACGCTCCTCTTCTAATCGTTTCACTTTTATCGATAAACCGATTAAACTTCCCGCAGGAATTAAAGCCATCACACCACCCACAGCTGCTGCTGCTATTTGAAGTCCTACAGATGGCGCAAAACAAGCAGCAACAACAGCTGCACCAATTGCAAGAATAATTGTAATCACCTGAATTATTTTATCTCTATCTGTAAGCTTCACTGCTTTTTTAAGCATGTCAATGACTGCCTTTAAATCTAATCCACCAGATACAAAACTTACAACCAATCCAGCTACTAATATAATAAAAGGGGCAGCCCCTGAGGTAAGTACCGCTCCTAAAATAGTTAACAAAAGTGTGATAGAGCTAATCAGAATTCGAACTGAAGTCATTTCAATTGACTCATTTAAGCCCTTTGAAATTTCCTCTAAATTTTTAATGGTGATCTCTTCACCCTCTTTTATTTTTTTGTAAACCTCAGGCAATGCAAGCTCGATTGCACCTGGATTTTTTAAGAAAAGCTCCTTTAACCCTTTTAAGCCATTTTTTTTAATGGTATTGTTTATAAGTATCATTTTATTTAGTTCAATACACCTTGGAATGATAGTTGCGGATAAAAGTATTCCTCCTACCGGCCCTGAAATAGCTTTTAATGCTGAAAGACCTCTTGTAACTGCGGTAGAGGCATTACTTAATGCACCAAGGCTGAACCCTGCTTGAAGAGTAGATGTTACCCCACTTACTAAAGTAATAATCCCGCGCGAAGCCTTCATCGCATGAACACCTCGAGCCGTATGTGTTTTTGAATCTTTTGCACGCTTAATCTCATCATCTGTAGTTGCTCCCCCCTGAAAAATTTTAGCAGCAGAATCTAACCCGAGTCCTGATATAAAAGCTGTGTCTCCACCACTATCGGAACTACCATCAACAGGCGGGATAAAACTCTCTATTTTTGTCGAAATGGATTTAATATCATAGTCAAAATCAGAAATTGTTCGTCCTTGCGCCCCAAGATCTCGAGTTGCCTTTTCAGTAGGTTTTGGAGGATGATCTTCAAGGTATTCTTTAATCAAACGTTGTATAAAAGGGTTGGTGGGGTAGGCTCTTTCATACCTAGGCACTCCCATTTGATAAATCGATTGATCCGTTCTATTAACTTCTGCCATAATCAGCTCCAATGTTAGATAGCCATACTCTCATGACCTTGTTTAAGATCGGCAGCCTTTCTTTCGGCTCGTTTATCAGGATCTTCTCCCTTCTTTTCACCACGTTTATGATCAAATACTAAGAAAAATAGCTCATCGACACGTTCTTCTATTGCTTTTTCATCCAAAAGAGCCATCTCTCTTTCAGCAAGCCTTCTGAACGATCTTGTCATAAATTTTTTAAAGTCTTCCTCAGCCTCTTGTTTTTTACGCTCCTCTTCTAATCGTTTTACTTTTATAGAAACAGCTGCTAAGCTCACCACAGGGATTAATGCCATCACTCCACCAACCACACCTGCTGCTATTTGAAGGCCTACAGATGGGGCAAACACGGCAGCAACAACAGCTGCTGTAAGAGCAAGTACAATTGTAATCACTTTGATGATAATATCTTTGTTTGTAAGCTTTACCGCCTTTTTAAGCATCTCTATAATAGATTTTACATCTAATGCACCAATTATAAGGTTTACTACAAGACCTGCAATCAAAATAGCAAGAGGGGCAACACCTGAAGTTAGCACAGCCCCTAAAACAGATAAAAGAAGAGCTACTGAACTTACAATCACTCGAACTAAATTCATCTTTATCGATTCATTTAACCCTTTTGAAATCTCATATAAATCTTTAACAGTGATCTCTTCACCCTTCTTTAATTTTTTATAAACATCTGGCAATGCAAGCTCGATAGCACCTGGATTAGTTTCATAAAGCTGCTTAAATCCATCTAAACCCTTATCTTTAATAGTTTTTTGTATAAGAATTGCTTTGTTTATTTCAATACATCTTGGAACAACTAGAGCTGATAAAAATATACTTCCCAAAGGTCCTGATACCGATTTTAATGCCGCAAGTCCGTTTGTAATAGCAGAAGATGTATTACTTATTGCACCTAATGAAAACCCTGCTTGAAGAGTGGATGTTACCCCGCCTAATACATTAAGTATCCCGCGAGATGCTTTCATAGCATGAACACCACGAGCTGTATGTGTATCTGATTTTTTAGCAAGCTCGATCTCATCGGAAGCAGTAGCTCCCCCCTGAAGAAGGCTGATTGCCCCATTTAATCCCATCCCTGACTGAAAGGCAGTATTTCCACCAAGAGTAGCGCTTCCACCTACAGGAGGAAAAAAGCTCTCAGATTTAGTGGCAATTGCTCTAAAATCATCCACCGCATCGGCAATAACTCGCCCTTGATCCCCAAGATCTGGCCCCTCTACTTTTACAGGCTTTAGTGGGTGATCTTCAAGATATTCACTAATCAAACGACACATAAAAGGATCGGGAGAGTAGCCTCTATCTTTTTTAGGGGCAGAAGGTTCAAGTGGCCTTTCTAGTGGGTGGTGACTTTCACGTATCCTATCCATAATAACCTACTTTTATTTAATGATTTCTATCTAATTATGCACTAATTATACACTTGTAAAGTATTTTTTTCAATAAATATTATAGGTGTTTGATTATTATGGGTTTATGGATTTTAAAAGTAGCGAGACTTCACTCTTAGGCAAACCCTGCCTCTTTAGCCTCTTTTACCTTCATTGTAATCAAGAAGGGGTAGCTGGGGTTCACAATATGTATTTTAATTGCTCCCTTATCGATTTAAGTTTACCTTCAGTTTCTTCTAAATAGTCAAATGCTTTTTCCCCACGCTCACGGGCAACACATTCACGTAATCTCCTGAGTTCTTTAAGATCTGCATCCATAGCCTCTTGTTTCTTACGTGCCTTTTTATCCTCTTCCAAAAGCTTCACTTTCATAGAGACAGCTGATAAACTTACCACCGGAATTAATGTCATGACTCCGCCGGCCACACCTGCTGCTATTTGAAGACCTACAGATGGAGCAAGTACGACAGATACAACAGCTGCTGTAAGAGCAAGTGCAATTGTAATCACTTTGATGAGAATATCTTTATTTGTAAGCTTTACCGCCTTTTTAAGCATCTCTATAATAGATTTTACATCTAATGCACC